>JBIKKT010000019.1:0-59854 GCA_044360195.1 Bdellovibrionota bacterium
ATAACAAAGTTGACCTATGCCACTTTGTGGATATGAATAGCCACGGTCATACCTTAGCGGTGTGTCATACGGGCGATCAATTATCCAAGTTTTACATGGAGGCACAGAAAAAGACTACCGACGCCGTAAAGGCGCTCGTAGGACTCCAGCACCTATCTCTTTGGGAAGACCGTCCAACGGTTGCTCGGGTAGTGGACCTACAAGCAGTCATTAACCGAATAGTCTATATCTACACCAATCCTTCCACCGCTGCGCTCTGCGACTCCATTGAGGAGTATGCGGGGATAAGCTCCTGGAATGCCTTCCTAAGCGCTGAGCCTTCCGTAGACGCTGAGGTGACTATTCAGGCGCGCTGGTATCCTGTCTCTCAAATACCACAACTGCCAGCACGCTCGCTCTCTCCATCACAAGATAACTCTCTACACAGAGCACTACTAGAGTCGAAGAAAGCACACTCACATCCAATCGTTATCAAACCATTTAAGTGGCTGGAGCAATTTGGGATTACCTCACCTTTAAGGATTGAGTACATCCGCAAGCAGATAATTGCTCGGGTTAGAGAGATAGAGCGCTTGAACGCTGCACAACGAGCCACTGCCAATACCCGCTGCGTGCCTCGTGCTGTTCAGTTGCGAGAGCCATACATGAAGCCGCATAACCCAAAGAAAAAAGAGCGCAAGATCTACATCCTCTGCAGCGATAAAGAGCTGCGTATTCAGATAATCAGAGAATTCAAAGCGATATTCGCCCGCTGTAAGGAGTGTTACAAAAAAGCCAAGGAAGGTTTGCGGGTCGATTGGCCGCCAGGGACCTTTATACCGTGGTTTCCGCCAGGATTTGCCTTCCCGTAAGCGGCTGCTGCTTAGCAGAACGTCACTTAATTGTCTTTGGGTTTGAAAAAGCTGACAAGCTGCGACAATCGCGGCGTCTCCGGGCACCTCTTGGATGCAAACCTGCCGATTCCCAAATGAAACCGCACTCAGTAAGGACTAAGATCTTCCTCCAGGTAGATCTCTAAACTAATTAAGATGCCGCCAGACTAAAAATAACCTTATCAAAACTGCCAAGGTAACCCTGGTACCCTGTACCAGGGGATAGTACTCCATACGCTGTCTTTTCAGTAGCTTACAGCACTTGAAAAACTACCTATCCAGTCTTAAATATAAACTTGGTAGTCGCGCTGATTAAATCTCTAGCCCCACTAGCGACAAGCGCCGAGGAAGCTTGTAATATTGGACCAGTAATTTTTTTTGAGAGAGTGGAAGAGTCATATGCCGCTGTACGAGTACGAGTGCCCTGTTTGCGGTCGTTTTGAAGTTATCCAGAAATTCAGTGCTAAACCTTTGAAGCACTGCCCGAATTGCAAAGAGCACGGCAAGACGAATACCGTCACGAAAGCCGTGTCCGCCTCGGCGTTCCACTTAAAGGGCTCAGGATGGTACAAGACTGACTACTCATCAGGGTCCAGCTCCTCCGGCGGATCCTCCAAGCCCAAGGGGAAAACAGCCGACTCCTCATCAGGTAGCTCAGATGCAAGCTCCTCTGATACCACACCCAAGAAGGCCGCTTGCGGTTCCGGGTGTGGCTGCCACTAACGCACCGCGTTAGACCGATACGACGATCTCGTTCTTAACTTGAGTGACGCCTGGTGCCATCCAAGCTGCGCTCTCAACCTCTTTACGCTCGGCCCACGAACGCACCTGACCACGGAGCGTAATAGTGCTGTCGATTGAGTCGATCTGAATGTTGCGTGCCTCCACATCAGCATATCGATGAAGCGCTGCCTTGATCTCAGACATAACCTCTTTACTCTTTACATGCGGCGCAACTGATACGCGATTTGATACGCCCTTCACACCCACTAAGGTAGCAACCGCCTTCTCTGCCGCTTCGCGTTGATAGTTCCAGTCAACACTACCATCAAGAGTTACCCAGCCTTTAGAAACGCCGACCGTGATCTTCTCATCAGGTACTGCCGCATCCCACTTAAGCGCATGCAGCGTTGCAGATGCGATATCGCTATCTGTCTTCTCAGTCGCTGTTGGAAGACGAACTTCGATGTCATTCGCTACCGCTCGAACCCCTGAGACTCGCTTGGCGACCCGCTCACCATTCTGCTTTTGAAAATACGTTGGAACGGATCCAGTCAAGGTGACGACCCCATTATTAGCAGTGACACCAATCTTTGAGGCGTCTACGCTTGGGTCCCACCGTAAGTCATCGAGAACATCTTGCTGTAATTGTTTGTCAGTCTTCATATACATGCTCCTCTTGGTAGCTCAAAACTATCCCTATTCTGCTCAATGCGCCGAAAGCATTACGGGCGAGACAAAGCGAATTATCTCTCGCTCTCCCTGCTGCTTCATAGCGACCTCAACTGAGCTGATAGAAGGGCCAAGTCTCTCTACCGTTATCGACTCAGGATTTGAAATGACGTGCTCCTGTTGGCGGCATGAAACGATGAGAGCATCATCATGCGGATCATACGAGACTCCGTGCAACTGCCAGAGCCGACTCTGGTGAACATCTCCAGTCACTGAGGAAAGGGTTATATCAGCCCCTTTTCCGCGCAGGCTTGAAGACACCGTGTCGAAAAACCGACGCCACTCTTTTTTATCAACTGTCTCGCTGATTGAACTTGTAGCCATATAATCTTCCCTTTACCTAATCAAAGAGCTTCTCGCGTGCCCAGCGCAGGATATCCTCGTAGCTAATAATTCCTCGAAGAGTACCCTCTGAATCGACAACAAGCAGTGCACCCACCTTATTTTCAAGCAACGCATCGATAACCTCATCAAGCTCGGTGCTGGGATCTATTGTGAGCGGCTGCGTTTGCATGACGTTGCGAAGCGTCGTCTCTTTCCTCCGCCGTTCGCTCGTGCTCTCTCCAAGAGAGAGTGCGGTTTCAGGAAGATACGAGCGCACATCTCTGTCACTCACAATTCCTACAACCTCGCCTCGCTCCATCACGGGAATGTGGCGAATAGAGTTCGATAGCATGAGATCATTTGCATCGAGTATCGAGCTGTGCGAATCGAGGCATGTCACCCGCCGTTGCATTATCTCATGTGCTTCCATGGTCGTTGCTCCCTGCCACTATCCTAGGGAGCTGCGGAAAGGATTGATATGATAGTGATTAGCGAGGAGAGACTATACCCTATCACCAAAAAGAGCGGTTCCAACTCGCACAAGGTCCGCACCCTCTTCGATTGCCACGGCGAAGTCAGCTGACATCCCCATACTAAGTTTTATGCAGCCATCGACAAAGGCCGCATGAAGACCCTCATCGCTGAGTCGCTTACGAAGCAGCGCCATCCTCTTAAAATCGCCCCGATTATCCTCTGGGTTGTCATGGAACGCAGTTATCGTCATTAGCCCTTCAAGCGCGATGTGCTCTTTGAGGGATGCAACTTCACGAACAACGTTGTCAATCTCTCCCTCTCGAAAACCACTTTTGGCAGGGTCATCTGAGATATTGACCTGTAAAAAAATGTGCTGTTGCTTACCTAATCGTGCTGCCTCTTGGGCTATGAGGCGTAACACTTTAAGCGAGTGAACCGATTGAATTACATCAAAGGTCCGTACAGCATCCTTAACCTTATTACTCTGAAGTGGGCCCTGCAGATGCAGCTCAGCGTATGAAACTTTTTCCGCATCCAGAGTTACCTTCTTCTGACGCGCTTCCTGCACATAGTTCTCGCCGAAAATGACTTTTACATTATAAGTGCCGGCGTCGCGGGAGAAGGACTGCATCACATCCACCGGAACGGTCTTTGTCACTGCTACAAGCTGGACTGAATTAGCATCTCGCTTACTCCGCTGCGCTGCCTCTGCGATCCTCTGAACAACAACAGCAAGTGGCGAGGCTTGAACTTCCATAGATTACAACTGCTTCCGAAGTGCCTCAATCTCAACAAGAGCTAACATCAACGCTGCGATGTTAAGCCCTACAACATTAGAATACGAACCCTGCACAGAATCAACAAATTGCAGACCTATCCCTTGGATAGCATACGAGCCTGCTTTATCCATCGGCTCACCCGTTTCGACGTAACGCGCAATCTCGCGCGCTGTCATAGAACGCATGTGAACTTCGGTGACATGCGACCAGATGCGAGAAATCTGCCGACCCCGGTGCAGAACTGCGATACCACCCCACACGTTGTGAGAACGCCCCTGTATCATCCCTAACATACGGCAAGCATCCTCAGGGGATTCAGGTTTACCGAGAGACTCCCCGTCCACCTCTACCGTTGTATCCGCACCAATCACAAATGCGTCTGGATGAGACACAGCTACTGCTTCAGCTTTTACAAGAGCGAGTCGCTCTACCATCCCTTGTGCAGTTTCTCCGCTTATGGGGGTTTCATCACACCCCGATACAACCACCGAGTAACGCACTCCTGCCTGCTCAAGCAGCTCCTTCCTACGCGGAGAGGCCGAGGCAAGAATTATAGGAAATGGCTGTTCGAACATCTTTTCTCTCTACTCCCTATGATGCTGCCTTATACCGCTCGCGGTACACGCTCTGAAGCACAAGTAGAAGGGCAAGATGGAGGGATTGATCATTACATACAGAAACATAGTCTCCTACCTGCACTTCAACTCGCCATTGCCGTTGCTCAATTCGCTCTGAAGTAATGCATTGAGCACCCGCTTGCTCAAGGAGATCAATACACTCATCAACAGACGGAATCCAAAAAAAATGATGCAGATGATCGCTAGGAAACGGGGTCGACGTTCCCGCTGTAAGCGAAAGGACCTTACTGCCGGGGAGCACCTGAAACTCCTCGAAGCCCAGGTCAGCAAATCCACGCGCAACAACATCACCGATCTCAAACCGGGGCTGCAGCCCCCAAGACTTGAGCTCATTGCACACCCGAAACTGCTCCCGCGAGAACCACATACCAGGCCCTTCTTAATCAGCCTTCTGTTGCAAGCGATCCAGCATCTCGACGTTTGAGGTTCCGCCTTCAACGACGGTCATCTCAGAAACCTTCGTCAGCCGGGCCTTCTCGTGGAACTCCTTGAGTGACAACACACCCACGTTACACATCGTCGACTTCAACTTAGCAGATGAAACACCAACTTTGTCGCCGAGAGTCCCTGAGTAAGGGACGTAAGCATCTACCCCCTCTTCAAAGATCAAGTGCGCCGCTTCGCTCTGCTTGTAACGCTGCCAGTTGCGAGCACGGTTAGAGCCCTCGCCCCAGTACGGCTTATATAGCCGTCCGCGGTAGTTAATCTTCGATGTCGGGCTCTCCTCGGTCATCGCAAAATACTTACCCATCATCACAAAATCAGCGCCCATAGCGAGCGCGATTATCATCTGTGTATCAGAGTTGAGACCACCATCTGAGCAGATAGGTATGTACGTACCGGTCTCTTTAAGATAGGCATCCCGCTCGCGGGCCACATCCATTACCGCACTCGCTTGCCCACGACCTATACCTTTTTGCTCGCGAGTAATGCAGATCGAACCTCCTCCGATCCCCACCTTCACGAAATCAACTTGAGCTTTCTCGGTGAGGTGGCGGAAGGCATCAGCCGATACGATATTACCGCCTCCGAGTATGATGGAGTCACCAAACTTTTTGCGTAGATTTACCGAAGCTTCTGTCTGCCACTCACTATACCCATCCGACGAATCAAGGCACAAACAATCAACACCTGCTTCAACGAGCGCACTTGCTCGCTCCATGTAGTCATAAGTGTTGAGAGCAGCTCCGACAAAAAGCCGCTTTCTACCATCGGTCAATTCATCGGGATAAGAGTGATGATCAAAGTAGTCTTTGCGGAAGACCAACGATTTCAAACTCCCTTGCTTATCAACAATTGGAAGACACTCTTTTTTATTCTTCCACAACAGATTCGTAGCTTCCTGAAGAGTAACCCCCTCTTCAGCAAGCACCAACCGCTCTAAGGGGGTATAGAATCCCTTCACACACTGAGTCAGGTCATCTTTAAATTCCCAGAAGTCCTTACTTGTAAGCAATCCAAGAAGCTTCGAGTTACGCGTACCCTCTTCGGTAATGGCAATCGTTGAGTGTCCGGTCTTTCGACGAAGTGCAAGAGCGTCGTTCAACGTAGCAGTCGGCGGAAGATTAGAATCTGAGTCAACGAATCCGGCCTTGTGCTCCTTTACTTCTCGCACCATTGCGGCTTGAGATTCAATCGACTGAGAGCAAAAGATAAAAGCTGAGCCACCTTTTCGAGCCAGAGCAATAGCAAGCTCAGGACCGGATACTGCTTGCATCGCCGCAGATACAAACGGGAGATTGAGAGCCCCTTTCATTCCGTCCTTGGGACGAAATCGCTGGATCGGCGCTTTGAGCGATACATTTCCCGGAATGTGCTCCTTACTAGTGAGACCTGGGAGCAAAAGATACTCGTGAAAAGTATGTGAAACGTCGTCTATGATAATTGCCACAGTGCCTCCTCAAACCGATTGTGGGTGAAAGCGCCTATGCTCCTAGCGGCACCTCGTCAGAGGCGATCTCTATCAGCCACACGTACGGTAATCACGTGCAACTAAGATTCCGATGAACGTAGGACGAAAAGCTGACCGTCGGAAGACTTTAGCGTACATAGCGTTTTTTTTCAAACACGCAAAATCGAGGCAAAATAGCGGTTTTCAATCAAAACAGGGGCTTCTCTCGACCATACGTTGACCATCGATGGCGCCGAACTATTACTACGTAACACTCCCCTTCATCCGATTCAACGTTACGGCCCTCAACTGAAACCTGCGCCAGTGCTGCTTCATGGATTCGCTGTATCAAAATAGCTTGCAGAAAGTACTGTCTGCGCACATAGCCCGCGGCATTCTGCATCTCTACCAGCATGCGAACTCCTTCCTGCCGACCGGCTAAACCCAACAAAGAAAAGAAAGGTGTCTTGTTCCCCGGATTATAGTAGAGGTCCACCTGCGGCAGGGCGGAGGAAGCTTGGTCGTAATCAGGGCGAGGGGCCGGAAACCCTTGCGTGACAGCAGCAGAGATTCGAGATCGCCCCTCAGCTCCGGCGGTTGAGACCCTAGCATCGCCACGTACCGAAACAATAGCCTTAACTTCCGAGAGCCCATAAACCGACGGGGCAAGAATAGGCACGTTCGACCGGCCACGCCGAACCTGCGAGACGACCCGAGGACACAACAACACCCCCCACCCCAGATCTCCATCAGCGATGAGCGGAATAGCGGCATACAAGCTGGAGCCTTGCTCTCCACCAACAAAAGCCGACCGTACTGCATTTTGTTGATCTATCAACATACCAAAGCCACCACCAGAGCGACGGTCTCCCGCGCTGTGCTGCAATTCAAAGCGATTATTTTTAAGCGATATCTGCACATCGAACGAGGGCAGCGGCGTGGCGGCAGGATTGGCGATAGTTTTGCTAAGCTCGGTCAAACCATCCACTTTTGGAGCGAAACGAAGCACGACCGAGTCAACATCCGATTCAACTGTAGTGCGACTACCAGCCCACATAGCGAGGCCGGCGTCGTCCACGTCTTCCTGCACCTCTGTAACCACCGGCGCAAAAGGATGCCCCACCCGAAGACTGTCCCGAAAAACATCAAGCTCCGCCTCTGTTAATGGGGGAAGAGTAAACTGAGCTGATGGTTGCGATGGTGATGGTTGAGGCTCAGCGATAGCTAACCCAAAACTCCGTGCGCTCAACCAAGCTAGCGCGGCGAACACAGAGCCTCGCACTATTCGACCACCAAGCTTGACGATCAACTTTTCGATCCCTTCTCTTATTGTATCCCCACTAGCCTTCACCTACACCACCCTTGCTCACGTCGGACGAAACATCATTCGCCGCATACTAACGCCCTGCACAATACCGATACCAAACATTAACGAGAGCATCGAGGAGCCTCCGTAGCTTACCAGGGGAAGAGGTATGCCTACCACCGGCATAAGACCGATAACCATACCGATATTAATAAAGATGTGGGCAAATAGCTGTGTAGCAACCCCGATAGTAACCATACACGCAAAGAGATCTCGGCTGCGGTGGGCTATTCGAAGCATCACCGCTAACAAACCTAAAAACACCGAGAGCAAAAAGAAACACCCCACAAATCCCCACTCCTCCGCCAACACGGAAAACACAAAGTCTGTGGTGTGCTCAGGCAAGAACTCCAGTTGCGTCTGCGTTCCCTCACGATATCCCTTTCCAAGAAACTCTCCCGATCCAACGGCTATCTTCGATTGCGTAATGTGATACCCACTTCCCTGTGGGTCGGACTCGGGATCTAGCAGAACCAATACTCGACGCTGTTGGTAATCGTGCAACATGTACCACGACGGCACAGCCAACGCCGACAGGAACACCACAGAGGCAAGCAGCGTGCGCGGTCGAATCCCCACAAATAGGAGCTGACCACACCCCACTATCGCAAGCGAGAGCGCAGTGCCGAGGTCGGGTTGCTTCATGATAAGCACCATAGGGAGAGCGATGATCGCACAGGGTGCTACGAGGCCCCGATACGAATAGAGCTGTCCTTCACGCGGTGGAGACTTGGCGATGACTCGTGCGATGGCAAGGAGCACCCCCAACTTCATACACTCTGCCGGCTGCAGATTGAATCCACCCAGATCAAGCCACCGTTGCGAGCCCTTTACAACGACGCCTACTGTATCTACCGCCAGCAACAAGAGCACCCCGAGCGCATATATGACAAACGCATACCGTTGAAATATATGAGTCGGGATACTCATACCTACAACCATCACCACCAGGCCGATCGCAAAATACACCAGCTGTTTCAAACAAGCCGCGCTGGCAAATGGCACAGAGATAAACCCAAAAAGATCCACAACGGCATCTTCATCGTACCCTGCACTGTAGAGAACAACGAGTCCGCATAACGGGATGAAAAAGGTAAAGGCCAGCAAAGCCCAATCAAAGTGCAGGAACAATCTACGGTCAATTCTAAGCACTCTGTTTCCTCCCTCTCTACTCCGCCGACACACCACCTACGGCTGCTGCGCTTTCTGCTAAGCCAAAGTAAGCTGCCATCACATCGCGCACCACAGGCGCTGCAACCAAACCCCCGTGGCCTGCGCTCTCTACAAGCGCAACAACAACTATCTCGGGTTTCTCCGCAGGAGCATAACCAGCAAACCACGCATGGTCCTCATTACGAAGTCGCGCCTCACGCGAGGCTGCTTGAGCAGTTCCTGTTTTTCCTCCTACAGTGATATTGCTCCCTTTCGGCAACGCCGCCCGATGTCCAGTTCCACGCGGATCTTCAACTACCCCCTGAAGCGATTTCTTTACAGCAGCTAGCACCCATGGCTCAATGTCGATTCGTCTTAGAGTCTCAGCATTTGCGTCAAGTGTGTGCAGCTCTCTACCATCTGAACTTACGACCCGTTTGATTGTTTTGGGGAGGAGCACATTGCCGCCATTAACGACCGCTGCAAGACCGGTGGCAAGCTGTAGAGGCGTTGTCGTGACAGCGCCTTGCCCAATAGCTACCGGAAGCGTCTCACCAGGATACCACTTCTGATCCTCCTTCTTCCGAAAGTAGCGCTGCTTCCACTCTTGAGATGGGATGAGACCAGGATTTTCTTCAGCAAGGTCGATTCCCGTAATCTCGCCGAATCGAAAGATATCGTGCGCATAGTGATAGATCCGGTCTATCCCTAGGCGCTGACCTACGGTGTAGAAATACACATCACAACTCTGCACCATCGCCTCAAAGAGCGAGGTTGCTCCGTGCCCTGAGTGCTTGTGGCACCGGAAAGTGCGCGAACCAAATTGTAAAAACCCAGGGCAGTTAGTCGACTCATTCAGTGTAACTACCCCCTCCGAAAGGGCAGCGATAGCGACAAATATCTTGAACACTGACCCCGGGGGATAGACGCCCTGGATCGCACGATTAGTCAACTTACTGTGCGAAGTATCAATGAGATCTGCCCACTGGTCCTTGGATATCTCTGAGGTGAACATCTCGGGGGCAAATGTCGGTGCGGATGACATCGCTAAAATCTCGCCAGTCGTGGCGTGTATAGCAACTACAGCCCCCCGCTTCCCCTCAAGAGCCTTATCGGCTGCTGCCTGAACACGTTTGTCGATAGTGAGTGTGATATTACTCCCGGGAATATCGTGCTTATGAAAGCCCTCACCGATCTTATTTCCCGTCGCATTAACAACCACCGTCTGGGAACCTCGTTCCCCTTGCAGGAATCTCTCAAGTTTTGCTTCAATGCCGTACTGGCCAACCAACTCGCCAGCGCGATAACCGCTGTAGGTTGGATTTTTAAGCTGCTCTCCCGATATCTCTCGAATGTAACCGATAAGGTGAGCGGCTAACGTGCCGTGTACGTATTCACGAGCAGGCACAACGCTTACGATTATACCCGGAAGCCTATGGCGCTGCGCTTCTATAAGAGCAACCGTGTCACGCGACACATCACGCAGGAGTAGCTTAGGCTCAAAACGACGCCGCTTATTTTGATTCGATAACTTTTCAAGTAAGACGTCTGGCTGCTCACCAATAATTTCAGCAAGCGACCTGATAGTTGCCGTTGGGTCGGGGCTATCTTCTACAACCAGATCTACGTTAAACGAGGGTCGATTGCCGACGAGAATTTCTCCATGACGATCCGTAATGAGACCTCGCGGCGCGGGAACATAGATCGTTCGCAAACGATTGTTTTCGGAGCGATCGCGGAAGAATTCCCCCTGTATTACCTGGAGGTACCACAACCTCACCACTAGCACAAAGAAACAGAAAGCGCAGACGGCGAGTGACGTCCACACCCTAACAGTTAAATTGAGCGGGGCACGTTCGATAGTTGGCATGCTCTCCTATAACGATGTGAGCACTGTAGACCGTCCAGAGACGGGCGAGGATACCTTTCCGACACGACGAGCGAGAAGAGCAAAGACAAGCGGCGCACACAGCCCTGAGCACACTGCACTTGCGAGAATCTCTGCTAACAAACTCAACGAAAACTCCGGACGGTTGGATTCAATACTGAGGTAGAGAAGCTGCGCCAGCACAACCGATAAAGCAGAAACTGCCATCGCTACCGGACCCGAGTCGATAAATAAACGTTGTGATAGTAGGACGAATACCCCGTACACGGTAACACATGCACCGGCCCACGGGCCCAAGGAGTGACCAGCGGCGAGATCGGTCAGCAATCCGAGAACAAAAGCGAGCGAAGCGCCCACCAGGCTTATCTCGTAAAAGGCGAGAAAAACAACAACCACAACAATACACTGAGGAATAAAGTAGTCTGCCACACCGCAGCGCTGCAGAATCCCTTGCACTAATAGAGAGACGAATCCGACAAGAAGAGCTTTTCCTGCTAATACCATATTACCTTCTCCCCGAACGCCCGCTCACAGCCGACACATCGCCATCTCTCTTGAGAGGCACCGTATTCTCAGGTACCGAGCTCTGCGCTGAAACGGCAACCACAAAAACTTCCTCAAGCTTTGAAAAATCAACTGCGGGTAAAACAGATATCTCCTTAAACAGAGCACCGCCGCTCTCCTCTATAGCCGAGATTCGACCAACATTTATCCCTTTGGGATAAACACGATCCATACCAGAGGTAACTACAAGATCACCAACTTGGATCTGCTCCTCCTTTCGAACGTATCGGAGAACGCATTTCCTTGAACCCACTCCGCTAACAACTCCACGCACACGACCATCTTGAACAAGTGCGTCAACTCCACTTGAGTGATCTGTTACCAGAATTACGTGCGCGGCATGCGGAGCACTGGAGACAACCTGCCCAACAACACCCTGCGAACTAACAACGGCCATACCTGGATGCACTCCATGAGAGCTACCGCGATTAACAACAATACCTTGAACCCAACCACTCGGCGTGCTTCCGATGACTCTAGCGCTTACGCCCACAAGTTTCTGCTCTTCAGCGAGTCCGAGCAACGATCGCAGGCGCTCATTTTCAAGACGCATCTCTTCCCGCGCGAGCAGATCGTTTTCAAGCTGCTCTACACGAGTATGCAACTCAGAGTTCTCCCTCTTGGCGCCGACAAGCACTATGTAACCATCAATCACCGAAAGGCCACTCCTGCGAGCTGCATCTACCAGCCCGAGGATCGGGCTGGTGACCTCAGCAACCACCAGACGACCGAGCTGCCCAGCCTCTGGATGACGGCTGGAGTACGCAGCGAGAAAGAGTGAAAGGAACGAAAGAACAAATGAGTAACAAGCGACCCTAGTACGTGATAAGAGATCAATCGCCATCGCAGTTACTGGATAACCACATCCTTTAGAACATCAAGTTGATCCAACACCGCTCCAGAGCCTATAACCACCGCCGACAATGGGTCCTGAACAACGGTTGCGGGTATGCTTGTCTCAAGCGTTATCAACTTATCGAGATTTCTCAGAAGCGCACCGCCTCCGGCCATAGCAATTCCACGATCTACGATATCCGACGACAACTCGGGCGGACACTTCTCCAGCGCCATCTTCACAACTTCAATGATCTGATTTATCGGTTCAACGAGCGCTTCGCGCACCTCTTCTTCTGAGATGACGACGGCCTTAGGAACCCCTTGCAAGAGATCCCGCCCTTTCACTTCTATCTGCAAGCCATCGCCGGAAGGAAGGGCGTTACCGACGGCGATCTTTATCTGCTCAGCAGTACGCTCACCGATCAAGACATTATGACGACGGCGTACGAAGTTTGCGATCGCCTCATCCATCTTATCACCACCCACGCGGACTGAGCGGGAGTAAACGATTCCTTTTAGAGATATGATCGCGATCTCGGTTGTTCCTCCTCCGATATCAAGGATCATGCTGCCACACGCCTCTGTTACAGGTAACCCTGCTCCGATCGCAGCTGCCATCGGCTCTTCGATGAGATATACCTCTCGAGCACCAGCAGACTCAGCGGACTCACGCACAGCGCGCTTCTCCACCTCTGTAATCCCGTGCGGAACGCAGATGATAATTCGCGGGCGGACGAGCGTGCGACGGTTGTGCACCTTCCGGATGAGGTAGCGCAACAACTCTTCGGTCACCTCGAAGTCAGCAATAACACCATCGCGCATCGGACGAATCGCAGAGATCGACTCAGGCGTGCGGCCGAGCATGTTCTTCGCCTCAGCACCCACGGCTACGACACGTCGGCGGCCACTGACATGATCGTTTTGCACAGCAACTACTGAGGGCTCATTACATACAACTCCGCGCCCCTTCTGATAGATGAGGGTGTTTGCTGTTCCCAGATCTATTGCAAGATCGTTCGAAAAAAGTCCGAGGAGAGAATCAAAGATCATAGCTACCCGTTTAAAACTATACCGCCAAAACTACACTGCGATTTTTACCATTTAGAGCCGAGGATGGATCTTTTACCGCCTAACCCACGCAACCGTGTCAGCACTCAGTAAAGGATAATAATCACGTTGCCAGCCTTGAAAGGCAACCTTTCGCACAAAAAAAGGTGGTGGACAGAAAAAGGTGCGCTACGCAGCAACAGGCACTGAGCCACCGTCGGGATCACTGGAGATATCAAGCTCCCGAACCTTCATCCCAAGGAAAGCCACCTGCTCGTTCGGACTTAAACGACTATCAACAAAAACAAACCGTTGCGACATTGATCGACATGCACCACTAACGGCTCTCCAACAATGGCCGCGCTTAAGCTCTTCTCGGCGTACCAGGAGACCGGCTTTTGCCAGAATCTCTGCAAACTCCCGGTAGCTATTCTCTTGTTCCTTCGACCACGCTGGGCGGGAACTCTTTCTTCGCTTTACTTTACGACCGATAACTAAAGCAGGTTTCAAATGCGCACCAACTAGTAAAATCAATAACTTATACGGCAGCTTCGGCGACCGCACGACTGCGAGACCGGGCAAACCACCGAGGTTTATGCATCAACATCACCAGTATCAACTATGACACAGGCCACTTCATTGAACTACCATCGGTGATGTGCTACAACCGCTCTCCATTGTTTGATTGAACTGTGGCTTTTTGGCAAGACTACAAGCGACGTATTTCTGAAGAAAATCGCTTAGTCAGCGGTATTTAGTCACGACTATTTTTGCAGTATCTCGGAGAACGGACATGTCAGCCGGCGAAGAAACCACCACCACAACAACTGAAAGCACACCAACAGAGACAGTAATACCAGAGAAGATAGCAGCTCGCTCCCCAAGAAACCTTGCCGAGGCGATTAAGTCGATCTGCTCTAGCTTCGTACGCAGCGACCTTCCAGACTTTAAGCCTGGAGATACCGTGCGTGTTCACGCAAAGATCATCGAAGGAACGAAAGAGCGTATCCAGGTGTTTGAAGGCGTTGTTCTGAAGCGCTCGAACGGACACTTGCCAGATGCAACATTCACCGTTCGGAAGGTTTCATACAACATCGGCGTTGAGAGAACCTTTCCTCTTCACAGCCCACGCATCGAGAAGATTGAGCTTGCCAGTCGCGCCAAGGTGCGCCGCTCTCGGCTTTTCTATCTGCGTCCGCTGCGTGGCAAGGCAACTCGCATGAAGACGCTCTTTAATGCAACACCTAAAGGCTCAGGCGGCAGCAATCAGGCGGCTTAGCAATAAGGCATAGACAAACAAAAAAGCTCGTCAGCGCTTAGCGGGGACGAGCTTTTTTATTAGCTATCGTTGACCAATCACTAGGTGGCCACCCGAGATTCGGCCACCCGGGGCGACACGTAAAGCAGGGGTATCAAGAGAGTCCTTTACATCGCCGCCGGCTAACACTTCCACCAACGTAGTAGCCCTTACAGGGCTTGAGACCTTTCCCCAAACGCGCAAGGTCTCTACCTCTACAGGAACTCGAAGATCTCCAGATTTCTCAACAATCACAACCCCAGCGCTCATACTGCGCCCGTGCAAATCCCCCTGCACAACGATTGGTCGATGGCTAATGATAGCTCCTGCTGAAATTCGATACCCAGCTGCAACAACAAAAGGACGAGGTAAAAAAGCGATCTCCCCCTCTTTAGCAGGTGGAGCGTCGGCCTGAGGCGACGAATTAACTATAGCGCTCTCAGGCGACACCGAACTGCGCTGGGCAGTATCATGGTTTGAAACGTGCCCACCTACGACTGAATTAACGTCCTGGTTTTCGGCTTTCGCTGGGGTGTTGCCCCATGAAAAGGAAGCTGAGCCTACAGCAACCTGACCTGGTTGTTTTTTTGAGCGCCACAACATACCCCTGGGTGTACAGCACTAGGCCCGGCTGGACAAGGACCTGTTTCTCTAAAACCACCTAATTCAGACCCGCAAACACCTATTCTGGTTCGATTTTTAGGGGTTGTTCAACTTTTGATTATCAGCCAATTATTGGAGGTTAAGGATCATCCTCCTCCTTAGCTGGAAAAACTTACGTCTTGCACCTGCTCCAGATGCTGTTTCTAGGCATCCTACGTTGGTAGATAGAGCAGTTTGCACGGATCGGTTGTATAATAAAGATAGGGGGTAAGAGCTGCGTGTTTTTTGAAAGGCGGGGACATTTCTCATGACAATCGCACCGGGACGAAAGCCCAGACGCAATTGCAGGCTCTCCAGTCTATTGAATATGCGCGACTATCTGGGGCTTGCAGCTACTCTGTGTGCTACCTCTTTCGGCGCCGCTATCTTATTTCTCCCTGCATCCACTGACAACGCGCTTGCTGCCGACCCTACTACAAAAGAGGCGTTTCGGTTTTTTGATGAGCCTTCAAGCCCACCTACTCAACAACACACACACGATCTGGCTCGGGTTAACCTTGAAACCCTTGAGATGAATTCACTACCAAAGAATCCGGAATCTGGAGTTGTTTATCCACTGCCGGAACTTCCTAAAGTTGATATCATAAGCACAAAAAATAGCGGGCTAACCATTTCGCACGCACCGCACTTTCACGGACGCCTAGGCTATAAGTACGCAGCCGTCACCGATAAAAACAATCTCGTTTTCTACACAATAGACCCCGAGCTCCAGCAGCTCGCTCAGAATCTCGTTCGCTCCGCCCAAGCGAACCACGTTGCTATCGCTGTCATGAACCCTCGCACCGGTGCGGTCCTCGCCTTAGCGGGCAAGTCATTCTCCGTTAGTAATGTGGAATACCATGCAAACTTCCCAGCCGCTTCTATTTTCAAAGTAGTAACCGCAGCCGCTGCTGTCGAGAATGCCGGCCTCTCAACGAACTCTCTTATTCCCTTCCGCGGAGGAAATTACACGCTCAACCAATTTAACTACCTCCCCGATGCTCGCCGAGACCGCCGCCTCATGAGCATCGGAGAAGCTATGGGGAAATCGTGTAATCCAGTTTTTGGTCACATTGGTCTTAAATACCTAAACGCTCCTATACTGGCCTCGTTCGCTAGAAAATTTGGATTTAATCAGCCACTCGGGTTCGAGGCGCCGCTAGAGACAAGCACGGCATTCGTTCCAGACGACGATGCGTTCGAACTTAGTCGTACAGCCGCCGGGTTTGGTAAGGTTACACTCAGTCCGATTCACGCGGCGGCAATGGTTTCCAGCGTAGGAAATGGGGGCCTGCTTCCTCGGCCCTACATCGTAGAGAAAATTACTGATGCAGATGGGGCAGTTCTCCAAAAGACAGAACCTCAAGTACTACACCGCGTAGTGGATGAAAGCACCTCGCGGACATTACTCGACATGATGCACTACACAACCACCAGCGGAACCTCTCGCAGGGAATTCATGCGCGGCCAACGTCCAATTCTTGGAAACATCGAGGTCGCAGCAAAGACCGGAACCCTCAACGGTACAAATCCCAAAGGGCTTAACAACTGGTTTATCGCTACAGCACCGATATCCAACCCCCAAATTTCAATAGCAGTGATAACCGTCGATGCGCGCCGAGCGTCCAAAGCCTCTGCCCTTGGTCGGCGCATGTTTGAGAAATTTTTCAATGTAGCTCCGTCGGAGCAACCATCGCTCAGAACAACAAAGAGCAGTAAGAAGTTTATCCACGCAAACCGGTATATGAAATCAAAGAAGTCCTCATCAGCTAGCCGAAGCAGCAAGAGTAAGAAGAGGTACGTTAAGTAGTTTGACGCTGCCCACAAACGTTACACGGGCGGAAAATAGAACGAAATCGTGTTCGCCTTGTCGGCTGTTGTCGCAATACTAAGACTGCCGCCCACACCTTTCAACATCGTTCGAGCATCTGCCAAGGTTGCTCCCAATCCTTTACCGGCGCTACGCAACCTCTGGGAGAGAAAAGGATTAAATAATTCCTCTTCAGCTAGCAAGGCAGGCCCGCTGCGCATATCGGTTACGCTCATTCGCGCATACTTGCCGGGAGCTAGACCTAGGCGTTTGCCCTCTTGATCAACATAGGCAACGCCGATGTGTACAGCTAGGTACCTCTCTTCTCCAGCCGATTGGCCCTCTAGAACGTTCTCAAGAAGCGCTAACGTAAGCTCGCTCAAAGCCGCCTCTGAGCACGGCACCAACGAATCCTGGGCACAGTGAACCTCTAAGGCTACAGCCGCACTGCGTGAAGCTTTAAGGATCGCTGCGACAACCTCCGCACAGAAAAGCAGCGACGCGCTGTCCGATTGTGATTTGGGGATTGCTAGCCCGCGCTCGATCGTCTTTCGAAGTACGGCAAGACACCCCTCTATAGAAGACCGCCCAGCGGCATCGCGGGTTCTTTGGTCGATAAGCGCCGCACACCCCAGAGCGGCCCCAAGAACCGTGGATAGATCTCGAGACATGCGCTCCGCTGCGACACCACCCGACTGCTGAATAGCCACCGATCTACGCGAAATCGGAGATCCGTCACCTTCAACCGCCACAGGACCAAGAGCAGAGAGATAGGTAGCGACCTCACTCAGATCTCTAGCCTCTACATCAGCGATGACCGGAAAAAGCCCATCATCTCCTCCGCGCCCCGTCTTCACGAGGATCCCTTTGCACCCTGCGTTCTTTGCAAGTTGTATATCAGAGGTCATATCTCCGATAACAACACTTGCTGAGAGATCAATATTACACTCACGCGCGGCACGCTGCAGCAAATACGGAGAGGGTTTTCTACACGAGCAGTCATCACTCTTAGAATGGGAGCAGAAATAGATTCGGTCGATCGCACACCCAGCTGCAGTTGCTTGACGCAACATCTCCCGATTAACTGCGTAAAAATCTTCCTTTGTGAAATAGCCCAGCCCGATTCCCGGTTGATTCGTAACTACAACGATGCGGTACCCTAATTCACGCATTTTTTTGAGGGCCTCGAAACTTCCCGGCAACTCCTTTAGTCTTCCCGGCTCACTAAGGTACTCGATGTGCTCGATGATAGTTCCATCTCGATCAACGAAGACCGCTGGCCTTCTTTCGTGCGCAAGGCTTTCCCCCTCATGCGTAATCGCCGCCTGAGCAATCTTCTCAATAACCCCAGAGCTTGAGCGCCCCTCAGTAAAAGGTACGATCGCAACTTTACCGCCATACCGCTCAACGAGCTCCTTTGAAGAGAGCCTATCAAGAGAATAGTCTCCAGCCTTGATGTAGAGATCCGGCTTAAGAGCTTCAATATTCTGATTATTGTTGAGCTCGGAGAATATGAATGCGTGACTAACTGATGCAAAAGCAGACACCACCCGCGCGCGGTCGCTTTCCGAGCATACCGGTCGAGAGTCCCCCTTATTAGCCTTTACAGACGAGTCAGAGTTGACTCCGACTATCAAGATATCAACGAGGCTCTTAGCGTCTTCAAGGTATTGGACGTGCCCAGGGTGCACAATATCGAAAACACCTGAAGTGTATCCAACCGTCTTACCGTCTTTCCGATACTGCTCTCTGAGCGCCGCCAATTGCCCGCGACTTGCTACCTTTTCGTTCATGCACCACTACTAGTACCCCTTTCAGAGAGTTTTTGCACTTGAAAACGGGCCTCAATTAATCCTAAAAAGAGCAGTTAAGGAGACTGGAAATGACGCAGGAGCACAAAAGCACCAACGGAACCAGCCACACTATATGCCCCACCCCCTTGAGACAATCGAAAGGCACCTCGCCTTATCACTCCTCTCACCCCAAGCATGGGCCCAATATCAGCAGGGTGATGTTGGCAAAGCCGAACTTCAACGCTTTACCACATCGATTAAGACACTTTCGGAGGGTTACACTCAGCATGTTGTGGGGAAAACTCAGCTCCCCAGAGTTGCCTCCCCACAAGATGCGGCTGCCTACGCTCTGTATTACGTACCGATTAATGCCGCAAAAGCACTGCACCTTGCTCCCCTCTTAAATCTCAACCGACCTCACATCCGAGTGGCAGATTTTGGATCTGGTCCGGGGACACTTCCGCTCTCGTTACTATCCTGCAGCTCCTCTCATTTTGACTTCACCATTATCGAAAAGTCGCCCCATATGCTTACGCTGGCAGAGCGCCTCATAACCTCCTGGAATGCAACCGAAGCTCGCGGTGTGGTACGCCGGCACACAGAAATCCCACCCCAAGAAGCTGGAAGCTACGATCTGGTATGCGCTGCCAACTCACTTGCTGAACTTACTGACCAGCACATGGACGACACCATTAATAGATTATGCGCCCTTCTAGCTCCTGGCGGAGTGCTGCTTCTTATAGAACCGGGCCAACACCACCACACCCGACGCCTGATGACCGTGCGCGACGAACTGCTTGCCAAGAACGCCTCCCTAATGCCTCTTTTCCCATGCACACGCAGAGATCCCTGTCCTATGCTAAAGTCCTCAGCAACCGATTGGTGCCACGGCACAATCGAGTGGCGTCAGCCCGCCCTACACGCGCAGCTAGATGACATGTTGGGGTTCAATAAACACCGCATAAAATACTCTGCTTTTCTGTTCCAGATGGGGGGCGAGATGAAACCTGGATACCGCGTCATCATCCCGGCAGAAAAGGGGCCACAGGGAATAGACTCAACTTTGTGCGGCCCCGATCACTACGGTGTTGTGCGCATAAAGAAGGGTGCACGTACCGACGGCAATAGACCCCTTGAGAAGGCTGCGTGGTTTGATCGCTTGCTACTTAACGCAGGCAGTCTTTACGAGACCTCCGACACGATTTTTGATAATGCGGGGCGACTATAAACCCTAACACCCCGTATCAGGCAGCAGAACAAGGGCAGTGAACAGCCATCTGCGGAGCCTAATTTATCTCACTTATCTGACCCACAGCTGTTTGCGTATGCAAAGACCTGCCGATCGAAGACACCATGTCCGAGCGCCCCGCCACCGACACCAGCACAAGCTCCAGCTTTTCCGGATTGAGGAGAGCATTGAACGGTTTCCAACGAGGAGGAGCTGTATGCGGCTCGACTAGCTTAACACTAGAAGTTTGCATAAACACTCGGGGTTTTGCTCCCGTACCCTCCAGTGTAAAGCGAACAGCCTCAGCTACAACTTGCGGATCAACGCTCTTGACGCAGTGGGGGGAAGAATATTTACACCGCCACTCGCATCCATAGCAGTCGAGCGGCAAACACACCATCGAGGTGCTCTTTGAGTATGGGAAGAACCGTCCAAAGTGCCCTCCGCCAACGACAACAACATTCGGAACACCCAGAGCACTCGCTATATGCGGAATTGATGTGTCTGAGGCAACTACTATTTTAGCCCTGGAAATTATCGCAGCACTCTCCATCAAGCTCGTCTGACCACACAGATTAAGCGACTTTACAGGCAGCCGGTCAAGAATCTCCTGAACCGCAAAACGATCTTTATCGCCGCCCACAGCAACAACAACCAATCCTTGCTCCTGACAAACATCCGCGAGCACATCCGACCAATAAGGATAGTTCTTGTAATGACCTGATGTATGAGAACCAAGAACTACTAAGCCCTCCGGAGAAATTCCATGCTGCGCTAAGATTCTATCAGCAACAACTCTATCTGCCTCCTGAATTCTAATTACTGGTACCACCTCGGGAGAAGCTATCGATAACGCCTTAAGGAACTCCTCATGTCGCTCGATTTCGGGTAGCGATTCCGCACTGGTCTCAATTATACGGGTATAGAGTGCATTATTCTTGGCTCGCATCTCTGGATCAATATTTGAGAGATTCCCATGCAGGGCTATACTCTCTTTGGCTTCGCAGGCTAACGATATGTAGTCGGCGATTATATCTCGTGAATAAACACTATTCAGAACAATATCTAGATTTAGGGACGCTAGAATCTTCTGTAACTGCTCTCGATATCCTTCATCACCTACCAACTGTAGCCTACTGAATGCCACAACACGCTCTACAGCCGGGTGGTTCTCGTAAAGTGGAGCCGTAGAATCAACACAGATCACAGTCAGCTTTGTATCGTACTTTTGAGCGATAGGCGCCAGCATACCGGTTGCCATAACACCGTCGCCAATAGCATCGGTTCGCACAAATCCCACCCGCTTCCGCGCCGCTTTTTTTCGTCCAACAACGAACATGTCGTCACGAAAATAGCCTTGGTGCAAATCAATCACCTCAAGCCCAACCTTCTCAAAGAGCTGTCGAATAGCTTTTTCAGTGTAGAGAAAGGTGTGCTCGGCTGGCTTAAACTGGACCCAATCACCACCCTCCCCGCGATACCATGGCGTCTGAAAGAAGCAGATCCCATCGTCGGCAAGCCGGTCAGCTACCCCTCGCAGCCCTTCAACGGGATCAAGAAAATGCTCGATAACATCGAAACCAGTTATCGCGTCGAACGATTCAAACGGTAGATTAACTTTCGGGAACAACCCGGGCACCACGTGCTCAATGTTGAAACGTTTACGAGCAAACTGGCAGGTCGCCTCATCTACTTCGACTCCAACAATAGACTTGGCACCATGCTCACGGCAGTAATGCAAGAACCCTCCATGGGCACAGCCAATTTCAAGCAGTCGGTTGGGCGCCTTTTTAAAACGACTGAGGGTGCTAAACCACACCGGTATGCGGTCCCTCAAATCATTATTTGCCCGCTCCTCAATAGGAGGAAAGTTAAACACTTGCATCTGACGATCGCGCCAGTAACTCTGAACTGAATAGAATGCTTTTAACTCTTCATCGGTATAAATTTTATCCAGCACTTGGGTGTGACAAGATCCACACTGCTTGTACAGAGGATGTACGGATGGGTTAAGAGCGCCACCGCACCAACACTTCCGCTCAACGCTTTCAGCGGCGGTCGCACTCACATCATGTACGTTCTGCCGAACGACTTCACTAATATCATCAAGAACTTTTCTTAGGATGTGAAGATGTCGGTACTTGCTATCAACCAGAAGCTGCCCTGCTCGAGCGATCTTTTCGCGCTCCTCAGGATGTGTCAGATAGAATTGAATCTTCGCCAAAAGATCCTCATCGGAGTCAAAGGCGACATAGTGAACCCCTTCTTCAAAGAGTGACTCCATCCCGTTTCCGGTGATACGGTCTGTTAGCAACATCGCTCCTGTTGCCATGGTTTCGAACACGCGGAAGTTAACGTCATTGTTGAGGCTGACGTTAATAGCAATCTTTACCCTACTTAAAAGCTCAGCTTTCTCATCGAGAAAAATGTTACTCTGCACATGCAGCTCCGGTAGTCGCTGAGACAGGTACTCAACTGTCCTGGTCCGACGAGCATGAGCTGAGGTTAGCGATCCGACAAATGCCACCGGGATAGTGCGCTCCCGTAGAAGGTCAACTTCATGTAGTGACGCCCCTGCAGGCAACCACTGTGCTTTGGCGCCAAGAGCCTCAACGTCACGCTGTTGCGCCGAATACACGACATCATAGTGCTTAGCTTTCTCGATTTGGAGGGGCAAAAACTGATGCGTATCGATCGCCCAGAAAACCTTGGGTATAGAAATACCCTGCGGGAAACGTTTAAACATGAAATCCAGTGTCTCAGCTCCTCCCTCTACATCGAGCAGTGCGTCGATACCAAGCTCCTTAATGAGCGGAGCTACCCTCTGATAAAAATCAGAGCCGTCGGGAATATCAATCTCATTTCCGGGCCCACACGCGAATACTTCAACCTCATTCGAGTAGTACGCTCGCAAGGAATCCTTTAACCACTCCGGAAGGGTAATTTTCCCATAGTTCCTCTTAACCGAGTACGGCATCAGCAACCTTAACTTCCGCTGACCCGCTGAGCCACTATCAAGCTCAATTCTATGGAGAGCTTTTTCCAGACTGTCAAAAGGAGGACGAATAGCGATTCCAGTACCGTGATTGTAGCGTTGATCAAGAAATAGGAACTCCGAATACTGCGTCTTGCACTCGTTCCACAACCTATGCAATTCGCCCCGTTCAACAATCCCTCCCAGCACCAGCGCTCCACCAGGAGCGAGATGAGCGAATGCTTTCTCGAGGGCCTGCTTTACTGCAGTGTACGAGCACGTACCGTCGATTGAAATAACGTCGAATTCTTGTGGGGTGTTTTTATCCAGCAAGAAAGCTGGGAGGGTCACCTTCGAATCCCCCCATAGTAGTGTCGGTACCGCATTAACTCCCACACAAGCCAAGTCGTGCTTGACTGCATCACTTCCCGCGGTAGGGTCAACTAATAGACCGGCTTCGTGAGGCACTGAGAGTGATACCCCGAACAACTTAGTGCTTGGAGATTGCACAGCCACCTGCGCCATACATCGGCCCCTGCTGACTCCCAGCTCTAGGTAGCTGCTAGGCTTGAGCGCTGCAGCCAACCAATCGATGGCCGTTATCGGCTCGTACCAATAGCTCTTATGCTCAATGGCGTACCTGTTTCGCTCGATTTCAAGTTGTAGCGACGAGTCAGGCTGAAGTCGCGACAGAACCTGCAGCACTCGGCTCTTGACCGCTTCTGAAGATATCGCACGCCTTAATTTCTCAACCAAAACTGTGCCCCGCTTAGCTGAAATTTCAGTGGGCGTGTCCGCAGAGATCGCCTGACGCAACTCTATAAGAAGATCAGCTGCGAGCTGATGGTCAGGAAAGATTGACAGCTCTTTTTCTAGCGCCTGATGCGCCAGCTGCGCATTACCTTTTCTAATGTAATACATCCCCCACAAAAGGTTCAAATCGCGGCTGCCCGCGTAATCACGTGTTGTAGCTTCAAGAACTTCAAACGCCCGCGCCAACTCGCCTGTACGGATGAGTTGAAGTGCAGTATCGATCAGTTTATGGGCGGTGTTCATGGGGCGATGCTCCAATTACTGTAGTAGCCTCAACACGCAACCGGCAATTGGGCTCAAGGTAATAAGAAGCGCCTGCTCAAAGAAAAGATTCTAATATAAGGCCTGTAGAAGAGGGCCTGGAACACTACTACTTTACAGGGCAGAGCAACCCAGTTTCTGGTGAATGACAACGTGTGTGACAGCCCCTCCGAGCGTAACTCCATGTACGACACAAGAGTCGGGTGAGACTACAACCTCGGCGCAGGCAGTGGTTACTCTTTCCAACTGAAACATCCAGTTGCAAACCAGGGTCCACTTGCACACTACTTCTCCCAACACCGCAGGAAGCAGAGTTAGGATGCTGCCTACGGGAATAGGGATTCACCCGCAGCCCCTCTCAACATCCTATAAGGAGCTAAACATTTGTTTTTGCACAATTATCATTTAAGATTACGATAGTTCCATCCTTTACCACCGCTTTGACTTAGCTCCGCAAGCCGCGACGCACTCGTGAGCTGTCTCACGTGGAGATGGGTTTCGGGTTGCGGCAAAGTATCGTATTATCGCCAATCGCTTGGTGCTGTTACCCCCAGGAGCTCTATGACAACCACTCAAATAAAGATAATTGCCTACCTAAAGCCGCACTGTGGATGGAGCCGCGGAGTACGCGCTATTTTTGATAAATACAAACTCAACTACGAAGATCGAGACATCATAAACGATCCTGCTCAACGAGAAGAGATGATTCAAAAGAGCAACCAGACTCTCAGCCCATGCGTTGAAGTGAATGGTGTTATGCTTCCTGATATTAGCGGTGAAGAGTTAGAGCAGTATCTTCTTGCGCAGTCGCTCGTGCAGCACAGCGCAGCGGATACAGACGTGCCACTCGATCGCGGCTGTCCTGGTCACGGGGCTCCTCTTTCTGATGTAGGTGAGATTCAGACAACACTCTCGCCTCGCAAGGGGTAAGGAAAAAGGTTCCATCGCGAGAATACTCACCAAAGAATCTATTACACCCCAACTAGCCGAAATTCGTCCGATCACCCATCGGATTATGATCGCACATCCGATGTAATCTGCCGCTGCCTCACCGAGGTGAACATTCGAGAGTACGGAGCGGAACATATCGCCAAGATGCTTCCCACTTTCGCGCCCGCTAATTTAGCTAAATGGTTTGAGGGGGCGGAGGCCTTTGTTGCGGTGTCGAATAATTCGATAGTTGTTACAGGCACACTTCGAGGACATGAGATCCAGACTGTCTTCGTAGATCCGTCCAAGCACGGCATGGGGTATGGCAAGCTCCTCATGAAACATCTTGAGGATCTTGCAAAGAGTCGAGGGGCTACTGAAGTATCTCTGCGATCGAGCATTACCTCCAAAGCGTTCTACGAAAGAATTGGATATCACCCGCAAGCAGATACCTATGGTGCGGTGGGAGGTCGGATGATTCTTATGAGGAAGAAAATCTGAAGACTTATGTTGCTGTAGCAACTTTCATGCGTCCATATCGATTAAATGGGAATGGCGTAACTGTAAATCTTAAGAAGCATTGGGTGGCGGAGACAGCTATACGTCGGCAGCACCAATGATCTAGCTGCTCGCCTGATTGCCCATAATCAAGGCAAATCACCTCATACTTCGAAGTTCAGACCATGGGAGCTCGTATATCAGGAGCACCACGAATCCCAAGAAATAGCCCTGAGGAGGGAAAAACAGATCAAGAGATGGAGCGGAAAGAAGAAGCTGGCGTTAATTTCTGGAAACTTGGAAGCGCTTAAGGAGCTTGCCAGGAGACGGGTTTATTAAAAGCCCGTTCGACTCGGTCGCAAAGCTCCCTCGCTCAGGGCACTCGACTCGCTCAGGGGTCAAGTGGCCTGCCACGAGCGAGCGAAGCGAGTCGAGTGAACATGGTATACGCCAATTCGAACCGAGTACGGCACTCCGAATTACGACGGGGTCCAGGGGCCTGCCCCTGGTTTGCCGCCGACTAGGCGAGCAAAGGGCCAGAGCGCCGAGCGGGAAAAATGGAGGTGGCGGGAATCGAACCCGCGTCCTAGAAGCGTCACAATACACCCTCTACATGTTTAGAGCGTTGTTAATCTCATCGGTGTAGCATCAACGCACACAGCTACATCCGACCAGCTCCTGTTTGTTTCGGAACAACGCCGCAGCGCGCGCTATTCCAGAGCCCGAGAAGTTTAAGCTTTTAGGGAATTACGGGCGCGTCCCCTATCAGCCGACTAGGCACTTGTGGTGGCTAGTCTAGGTGCTACTGACATTACGCAGCCATTGCCATTGGCATGGAAGGACGTGCGAAACGTGCAGCAGCGTTAATAACATTGCTTTTTGCAGTTATTAGTTTCCGCTTTTTTACCAGGCCAGCGGACCCTGGACATGCAGACGTATCGTTCATGAATCTAGTCGAAACCTTTACACCCCCTTAAAATCTGTTCTTTACGAAGGGTCCAGGGTCGAGAGACTCGAGACCTTGGCCGTCATTCGAATCTTGGCGCTAGCCAAGTTCGAATAGGGTCAATCACGAATCTAGTCGAAACCTTTACACCCCCTTAAAATTGCCTATACATCTTTACGAAGGGTCCAGGGTCGAGAGACTCGAGACCTTGGCCGTCATTCGAATCTTGGCGCTAGCCAAGTTCGAATAGGGTCAATCACGAATCTAGTCGAAACCTTTACACCCCCTTAAAAAAATCTTCTCTACAAATTTTGCTTCTGTTACCTATTATAACTACACCCGGGCACTTTTTCCACGAAATACCAGCTCTAGAGAGAGATATACTGATCGGCGTACCCAACCTACTTCATCCGACGCGACATCTCACGCGCAATCTCACGTTGCCCCTCACGCTTCTTGATGTCTTCACGCTTATCGGGTGCCGCCTTACCCTTTCCGAGGGCTATCTCTAGCTTTGCGCGACCACCTTTGAGGTAAATCTGAAGTGGCACAATCGTTGTGCCTTTGGCCTCCAAGCTGTGCTGGAGCTTGGATATCTCCTTGCGGTGCATCAATAACTTTCGCGGACGACGGGGATCGTACTCTTTATCCGCGCAGTGCGAGTATGGGGTGAAATACGCATTCAAGAGGAAGAGCTCGCCCTTCTCTGGCCTCACGTATGCCTCACTAATCGTTGCTTCACCATTACGGATAGACTTTATCTCAGCTCCTGTTAGAACGAGCCCAGCTTCAAAGGTCTCAACGATGTGGTAGTTAAATCTCGCCTTACGGTTGGTGGCGACTACCTTGTGCGGCTCACTCATCGTTTCCCGCTACTAGCTTGTAGCCCTTCTTTGAAGCATCACCCTTAACTTTTGTAGCATAACGCTTTACAGACTCTATCACTTGCTCACCAAGCCCAGCTGTCTCCTTCAGAAACGGCGGACAGAGGTCGTGCGACAACCCTAAGAGATCGTAGCTGACTAGTATCTCCCCATCACACACAGCCCCGGCTGCAATTCCGATAGTGGGTATTGAGAGCCTCGATGTTATCTCAGCAGCAAGCTCAGTTGTTACCCCCTCAAGCACGACACTAAAAGCACCAGCGGCTTCGACGGCTAGAGCATCATCAAGGATCTGTTCATAGGTTCCGGGAGTAAACGAATCTCCATCGCGGTGTCCCCGGCCCTGCTGCTTAAATCCGCCCATGCGGTGCACTGATTGTGGCGTCATTCCAACGTGCGCCATAACCGGGATATCAAGTTCAACCAAACGCCGAATAGTTGCCGCAACGGCTACCCCACCCTCAAGCTTTACAGCCGATGCTCCACCCTCTTTCAGAAGCCGCCCTGCTGATTCGATAGCTCGCTCGAGCGATATCTGGTAGGAGAGAAAAGGAAGATCAGCAACAACAAGCGCTCGCGAAACTCCGCGCGCAACGCAGCGTGTGTGGTACACCATGTCATCGAGAGTCACTGGGAGCGTCGTTGACTCTCCCTGCACAACCATGCCGAGGGAATCTCCCACTAGAACAACGTCGACACCGCCCTTATCAAGGAGGCGTGCCATGGTAAAGTCGTACGCTGTGAGTGCAACAATTCGATCGGCTGCGTTCGAGGCTGTGCTCTTGCGCGCCCTTACCATCGGCACCGTTACTTTTGCAGGTATAGTTGTCATAACGAACGGCGATCGTAACCCGAATCAGCGCTGTTATCCAGCTTTTACAGCTACTCGCTACCGTCTGGCTTGGTGGGCCTAATAATCTTTTTAAGGTTTGAGGAGGTATAAGTACGGGGACGGGACTCAAGATCGGTCTTCTTATCGAGGGTCGGGGCGGCGAAGATGGTCGTTGGATTTGACCTCATAAACGGGCGCTTCTTGGCTGGCTGCTGCGACTCACCAGAACCTCCTGTCGCATCAGCGGCACTACCAGTTGAGGTGGCCTGACTCGTCTCTGCAGGAAACATCTCTGCTGGCAAACTCTGCTTTATTGGCTCTCCCTGTTCTTTATCTGTCCATCTTGTAAAGCCTGAGTCATCTGACGCGCTTCCGGCTGCGTCCGTTTCAAACGGCTGGCCGAGGCGCTCTAATTGTTTAGGGCTGAGAACAACGTGATGCGGAGTTCCAGGATCAATCTCAACCCACGCTCCCTGAGGAAGCGACAACGACAGCTCTGTACCACTTACACAGGCATACGCTGGGCGCCATGCCTGGCGTGCACACCATGAATTCAGAAGGGTTTCAGATGTGAAGAGATATGCGCTCGAACGCCCATCCGCAGCTCCGAGACGTATCGAGACCGAGGCTCCTTCGCCCTGACCGGCTGCGGGTTGCTCGTCAACTACCGCGAACAGGTTAGTAGCCGACAAGACAGAGAGCATCTGTAGCTCGGCACCAGGCCGACCACTTCTAAATCTCACTATCCCAGCGATTAAAGCTTCCAAGTCCATGCAATTCGTTTTATACGGGCGTGGGTGAAACCATACACCCCTTATACTTAGATTACCCCAACAAGACTCTTCGATGCTCGCTAAAGATAAAAAGTTGCTTTTAACTAAACTTGAGAAGCTCTACCCCAACCCCCGCTCTGAGCTTGATTTTACTGATGAATATCAGCTCGTTGCAGCTGTCATGCTATCTGCACAGTGCACCGACAAGAAAGTAAATGAGGTAACGCCGTCTTTATTTAAAAAATATCGCTCGTTTAGAACCCTAGCCAAGGCCGCTCTAGCCGATGTTGAGGCCATAATTCGGCCCATAAATTACTTCAAAACGAAATCAAAAAACCTTATCGCTATGGCGCAGGTTGTAGCCAACGAATGTAAGGGACAGCTTCCGCGAACGCATGGTGAATTAATTGCGCTACCTGGTGTAGGCAACAAAACTGCAAATGTAGTGCTCAGCGAACTCGGGGTCGTGCCTACCTTTCCAGTCGACACACACGTCTTCAGGTTGGCGCATAGACTTGGACTATCCAAGGGGAAAAACCCTGATGCCGTAGAAGAAGACTTAAAGCAAGAGTTTCCTCCGCAGGAGTGGCGTGGGCTGCACCATCGATTGATCTTTCACGGACGGAGAGTGTGCAAGGCTGTGAATCCAGACTGTGCGGCGTGCGAGTTGCGGGTGGTATGTAGTTGGAAAGGGTGAACGCAACGAGCGGCTCACTTGTTTACCTCAAGGAGCGATTTCACAAAGTTGCCGTTGCTATCGAGATTAAACCCCCTGCCTAGACAGAAATCATCGTAACTTACTTTGCACTTGTGCAAAGGGAGTCTAGGCTCACACGTGGTTGAATATCCATCGTCATCACCTTGAGCCTCTAGAGTATTAACCCAGCGATTGTTTTTAGCCCCTTGATACACGAGCGCTGAACACCCAAGCTCTTTTCCAACAGCCTCACATATCTGCAACACTAAATCTTTCCAAGCTATCTTCGCCAAGCATCTATCCTGCCGCTGATATATCTTTTGCGACACACCCTGCGCTTGCGCAACAAAGAGCGAATCGTTATCCGCCGCAAAATAGGAAGCAACAAGCTAAACTGCGCCCCGATAAAAAAGAGCGAATCCATATGGAGCATCAACGAAGGCTGGTGATACCAGTGGGATAACACCTGGTGCTTTGATAACTCGACAGTTGCTCGGCAAGCTCTGCAGCTCATGCGCATGCAGTGCCCCAAAAAACCGCCTCGGCGCCAAAACAAACGGAGAAAGATGAAAATCTTGTAACTGAAGGGTAGCTGGATTGTGGGCCACTCCTTTCAATAGAGCTTCCATCTCTTCAGAGCCCGCCCCAAAAATCTTAAGCGGTGACTTCTCCTCAAGAACCATATTTCTCTCGCGGGCGTTCAACCCCACAGCCCCGATCCGCATGTAAGGATTCTGGTACGGGTTCTCCGTCCTGTAAGCGGAGCCCTCAAGCAAAAGCACTCTCGGTGCTGAAGGACCGTCAGAACCAAAGCTATCGCGGCGCTCACCCGAAGCGCTCTGCGCAGGCGTGTTTGCATTTGCGGTATGCATACAACCAAAATTAGCTCAGTTGAGTTTTAATTTACAGGAAAAAAATTAGTTCGTATTGGGCGGCAATAGACTAATACTGAGATCTTTAGGCCCAAAGCCATGCGGTAGAAGCGCACTTGGAGTCGTGACGATAACGCCCTCTGACCCTTCCCGGTGCAGATACACTGGCAGCGTTTCGGCCTGCCCAAGGAGGCTCGCATACTCAAAAAGAAGTTGTCTGTCTTCTCCTGTTGGAAGCCCTGACTTCGAAGACAGAAGCACAGCTTCAAGTTTATGAGCTTGCGACAGACAGGCTGCCGATATCGTTGCTCTAAGGGAGCTGGTACCGTAGAAGGCAAGCGAATCAACCCGCGGAAGAGAGAATACCGCACCATTAACAGCTATCGCTGCGACACTCCTGCCCAATACCTGCTCCGAGAAGGGGATAAAACCACACCCACGAGCTTGCTCTGCTGCTTCAAAGAGAGCGCGCAATTTTGCGTCTTGCAAACTAGGCGCTGGGAATCTATCGAGTGAGCTCAGGTCTGCAGGTAAAAGCTCTGAAAGCTTCCACATCGTAGCCAGCCCATCTGCACCCACCGATAAAATAACAAGGTGAGGAGACGCGTAGGTCTCTAAGAGCGAGCGGCACTTACCACACGCCGTTGAAGGATTTGCAGCATCGGAGGCTAGTGCGAGCATCTCGATACGAGAACCTCTTCCATAGAGATTGAGTGCGGATCCAACGGCAGCCTCCTCTGCATGAATACCCTCATCATAAGCACGGTTTGCACCTGCTCCGTATTCGGCATTTGCTCCAAAGGCGATTCGATCGTAACCGCAATGTACGCTAGCTCCGACCTTAAAATTACTCAGGTGTGGCGCAGAGGCAAAATACTGCTGGTGCCGTGCGTAATCTAACAGCACACAGGACCGCGATAGCTCTTCATCTGATAGATTAAGCCGATTTTCGATGGTCCAGGGGTGAGCCGTAACCTCGGCTCTGTTTGCACCTCCTGAGAAAGTCGGCACAAATTCGGGGCTTACGAGAGAGCTTCTGTGAACAACAACCGCTTGCGACATGCAAACACGATTACACGAGCAGCAAAGCTTAAGCAACGGGGTGACAAGAACCTGATTAGATCGATCGCCTACGCTAAGCAGCGATGATTTCTTCTATGCAATCACGTCTTTGTGAAATTAGGCCACACGAGATGAAGGTGCCCCTTGAGGCTCAAGCAACACCTTCAGCGCCCACTCGGTGAGATCGTCGACCTCATCCTCACTTTCAAAAGAGAATTGCTCGCCATCTGCCCAAGTGGCGATGCCACGATAACCTTCTGGAGTTCGCTCAACAGAGACAATCCGCGCATCCTCACCGTACCCGAGCGAACCGAGCAGGATGTCCTCTGCTCTTACTCGGGGGGAGAGATCGTCGCGATTTTTGCTCATTCGTAACTACTCAGCACACGCAGTTTCGTTAACCTCAGCCCCTATTAAGGGGCGGCTTTCCACAGCAAAGCGGGGTGAGAAGGACAACTATTCACCAGAGAAACGCCATCCCCGACCAGGGGATAACAATAAAAACTCATTCACAACTTAGAGACCTGGTGAATAGTTTTGCTCATTCTTTCAGTGCACCAATTACCACCGAGGCGTTTGTACCACCGAAGCCAAAGCTATTCGACATCGTAACAGTAACCTGCTGACGCCGCGCAGTGTGCGCAACGTAATCCAGGTCACACCCCTCATCAGGATTATCAAGGTTGATCGTTGGAGGCACAACCCCATCACGGATAGCTAGGATACAGAAGGCAGCTTCGATAGCACCAGCAGCTCCAAGAAGGTGCCCGGTCATCGACTTGGTACTGCTTACAAGAAGCCCCTTGTGAGCCCACTCGCCAAAGAGGCTCTTGATTGCAGCCGTCTCGGAGGTGTCATTAGCTGGCGTTGAAGTTCCGTGAGCGTTCAAGTACCCGATCTGGTTCGGTGCAAGCCCAGCCGAATCGAGCGCCATCTTCATGCACGCTATTGCCCCTTCCCCACCAACGCTTGGAGCGGTCATGTGGTAGGCATCGCACGAGAAGCCGTATCCTAGGACCTCTCCGTATATTGGAGCGTTGCGCTTCTTGGCAGAATCAAGCGACTCAAGCACAAGAATTGCACACCCCTCACCGAGCACAAATCCATCGCGGTCTTTATCAAATGGACGAGAGGCTTTCTCGGGGGCGTCGTTTCTGGTTGAAAGCGCCTTCAGAGAATTGAAGCCACCGATACCTATCGGCGTTACTGCGCTCTCAGACCCTCCTGTTACAACAACATCTTGCAATCCATCAGCTATCATTCGGAAAGCTTCACCAATTGCGTGCGTTGACGAGGTGCAGGCACTTGTTACGGTGTAGTTTACCCCTTTAAGTCCGTACTTAATCGCAACGTTACCCGGTCCAAGGTTGCTGATCATTCCTGGAATAAGAAATGGCGATATTTTGCGTGGTCCACCTTCTAGGTAGGCCTGGTGATACTTCTCTAGAATTCCGAGACCACCGATACCAACTCCAAGGATACACCCCATGCGCGACGCCTCAAGCCCCTGGGCTTGCGCACCTTCAAGGAGCTTTGCATCCGCAAGAGCTTCATGAGTTGCAGCGACAGCGTACTGCGAAAAGAGATCTTGCTTCTTCTGATCTTTAACCTCAATGAAAGGGTCAGCGCTAAAGCCTTTTACTTCAGCAGCAAAGTGCGTTGTAAAGGCAGCCGCATCAAAGCGAGTAATCGGCCCAACGCCCGACTTCCCCTCTTGAGCAGCAACCCACGTTGCTTCTCGGGTGTTTCCGAGCGGGCTGATAATTCCAATACCTGTGACAACAACTCTTCGTTTCTGCATGGTCTCAATCCCTTAGGCGACCCACTCCTGCACTGCACATACTTCGCGCCGAACCGCCGGCGGATCTATTACCATAGGCGGCTCAAGCGGGAAAGTGAGGCTAACCCATTAATTTCGTGACATAAGTTGCTATTTAGTACGCCCCAATGCCACCGCCTCAGACAATATCCCAAATGAAGTGCTCGTACCGATGCTATCAAGAGCCCCCTCTTCAACGCGCGCTACGCACTCAACCAACCCTAACACGGTGCGTCCAACCCTCCTTAAAAGATAGCCTCTCTTAGCGTCACTCAAGGCGAGCCCGCGCTGTTTAGCAACCGAGTCGAGGATGCTATCCAACACCTCCTCTTCTGGATCACCGAGTGAGAGGGCCATCCCCGCAGCGAGTCTGCTCCGAGCCTGATTACTGCAACGCAACGACTCAGAGGCCTTCTGGCCGAGCAAAACAAGCGTGCCACTAACCGCACTCACCCGCTCAACAAGATCAACGAACAACCCTTCTTCTCTCTTAGCGCTCGCTGACTCTAGGTGCGTATCTGCGTCGTCTACGATAACGAGCTCCCCGGGAAGAAGTGGTTCGTGAGGTAGGCTAGTGGCAACCCATTCTGAAAACTCTACTCCTGAGATCATCCGTGCACACCGCCCCTCCTGTCGCACAGCTCCAACAAGGTATACTCCGAGATGGGTCTTACCCGACGATTGCGCGCCTTGGATATAAACCAAGGAGAATATCTTCTTACGCGAGAGCGTCTCTACGGCATAGACAACGCTACTTACACCCGAGTGCAGGACAAAGCTCGCCGACGAATAGCGCAGCGCTTGTTCAAGCTTAAGAGGGATCTGTGCAGCCATGCGGTAACTACGGAAGCGAAACTACAAACGAATTAACAACCAGCGAAACTGAAATCATCGGCGTCAACAACGCGCGGCCAGATGCGGGCACCGAGGGCTGTCAGCTTTTTCTCAAGCTGCTCATAACCGCGACGCACGTGGTGTGGCTCGTGTAGCTCACTCCTTCCCTCTGCGGCGAGTCCTGCAAGGACGAGCGCAGCAGCGGCCCGAATATCGAGACCATCCACTGGAGCGCCGGTGAGCTTATCAACACCATCAACAATAACTGAGCGATCGGCGACGTGGATAGAAGCCCCCATACGTGCTAGTTCAGATGCATGTCCGAACCTGCCCTCGTATACCCCTTCTTCGATAGTACTGCGACCATCAGCGACAGTTAAGGCTGCCATGAGAGGCGCTTGAAGATCAGTTGCAAAACCAGGAAATGGGGCTGTTTTTACGTTGACAGCCCTAAGTCGTCCATGTGCTTTAACGGTGACGGAGTCGGGGCCAACAGAAACCGCGAGCCCCATTTCGTGCAATATATCGAGGAACGAACCGAAGAAGAGCGGATCAACACCTTCAACTGTTACCTCTCCACCCGTAATGGCACCTGCAAGGAGGTACGTCCCTGCTTCGATACGATCCCCAATAAGATTCGCAGTGACACCACCCAGCTCGCTCCGTCCACGGATCTCGATGACATCCCCACCGGCGCCCTGAATATCTGCACCCATACCGTTTAAGAAATTTGCAAGCGCTATAACCTCTGGCTCACGCGCACATCCTTTTATGGCGGTAATACCAGGTGTCAGCGTAGCAGCCATAACCAATTGGTGCGTGGCACCCACAGAAGGAAAACGTAAGTCGATAACTGCAGGCTTCAATCCATTCACGGCAGTGGCGTACACAACACCGTGCTTGAGGGAGATATCAGCACCCATCTTCACTAACCCTTCAAGGTGCAGATCAACTGGCCGGGCTCCGATTAAATCTCCTCCCGGAAGTGCCACACGCGCCGCGCGACCGCGGGCAAGAAGGGGCGCAAGCACCCAAAAAGAAGCGCGCAGTGCCTTAACAAGGCTGTAGCTCGCTTCAGTCGCAATTAGCTTCTCGGTTCGAACCCGAACCTCTCCACCCTCGTAGTGGACGTTTCCACCGAATTGCTCAAGGAGATGAATAACAAGATTTGTGTCGGTTAAGTTTGGAACGTTTTGAAGGACGCACTCTTCGCTGGTAAGGAGCGTTGAAATAAGAATCGGCAAAGCTGCATTTTTTGCACCACCTACACGAACTTTTCCGCGTAACGGGGCTCCACCCAGTATCTCTATATACTCAGACATCGCGCTTTTATCCCCCGACCAACAACACTTCAAACTATAAGGGCAGTGGCATCGAAGATCCAGGGCCGTTAGGAGTTTTTATGGGCAGGACGGCACTTTTATTTCTTTAAAGGACACACCCCAAACGCCAGATCAGTACGTTAATAAACCGCAACTCGGCTCGAGTTCGCGCGAACTATATCTAAGAACTTTTCGCGCCCCAAACCGGCGCACCAATTCAATTAAACTACGGAGGACTATGGCAACTACTAAAGCAACTACTGTCGACGCTGCGGCTCTACAAGTCGGCGCGAACGTCACCAAAGCACAAGAAAACCTGTTTAAAGCCTACAGCCTAAAGGAAGGCGCAAGTGACTCACAGCTGAAAGCTCTAGCAAAGGCACTCGGCGTTAGTACCGCAAACGCAAACTTGCGCTCACTGCAACTTGTAGCAGAGCAAAGATTTCAGCACTCCTCACAGGTGTACAGCCTCTTTTCTGGCTTGCTCGACAAGATAGACCAGATGAAGCAGAGGATAATTAATAGGTTCTCAAATTAGGGCAGCTGTGGTGTCTGCGTTTACTGATTTGGGAAGCCTTGGAGCGCCCTAAGCAGCGCAGACGCCCAACACGAATAATCCGGGCGAAATGATGCAGGACATTTAAAAGGTTGCTATATTTGCGAATCAGGGTTCCACGCTAGCTGGCGGGTGCTTTTCCGAATAATGCTCAGTCCAGGCTGGACTGGGATAGTTACTATTTCACATTTCGCTGCGTAGTTTTTTCGTATGAAACGCGCTGTCTTCCATGAATCCGCACAAAAATGACCCTGTGTGTATTCCTCGTTGTAGGGATAGGTGTCGTGAATAAAAATAAGCCCATCTTCAACCACATACGGAAATACACTGTCAAAATCCCTAAGAGAGGATTCATGGCGGTGATCGGCATCGATAAGAACCATGTCGAAATTGACCCCCATTGATGGCAACTGAGCAGCGAATTCATCCGTGGACATTTTAAAAAATTCTATAGGCATTTTCCTTATATGCTCATCTTCATAAGTGTCTACACCTATCGCACGTTTTGCATATTTGCTCATGGCATGTATCGTGCGCCCATCGCGAACGCCGTACTCCAGATAGACCTCGGGACGTATAATCTGCGCTAAACTAAGAATAAACGTGATGTGATTGAACACTTCATGTGGTGGAGGAACGTTGCGGAGGTGGATAGGAGTATAAGCCATGGTTCTGAACACTCTAATGCGCTTCTAAAGTTGTCGCCACTAAACATAGGGGCACTGTCTCTAGAAAAAACATATCTGTTGTAGCAGTTTAAAGACACTTGCTACTTTTCAACCATGGAGCAGTATCTGCAAATCTGAGGACTTTCGAAAGACACTACAAGCCAGGTGTGAGGTCAACCATCGGCTACAACGACCTACTAGGCTACCTCACCCCACTCCTTGAGTTTGTTATATATGTGCTCTTCAGGATTTTGGATTGAGCCTGTAGTGGTCTCAAGGTGAATATAGTCCTCTACGTACTTTACGGGAGCTTTAGTTTCGTAGTGATACTGGGCAAGATTTTTTGAAATACAGAACTCCGATATTCGTCGCTGCGCCCAGTCATCCTTAAATCGAAACAGACTAAGATAATCCCCTATTGTCCCTTCAAGCGGGTGCCAAAGCTCATGCGTAGCCGCAGTGGTTGCTACAAAACTGTCGGAGATTCCGTAAAAACGCCCATCCTTTTGAAATACCGGGTCGGTGTCTACGTAAAAAAGATTTCGCAGATCATAAAATCCGAGGTTGGCGATGGTATTTGGTGGCATACTTGTCGGGAAGTCTTCGGGTGAGGGCTCATAATAACATCCGCATCTATGCAGACGTTCCACTCGTTACCGTGCCCAAGTTCGTAAATCTGCATTCGCTCAAACGTGAGGGGACAGTTGGGAAGTTTTCGCTCTTGAATTCGAACAAAATCGGCTCCCAGCCTGTCAGCATAACGTTTCACGTTGGGTAAGGTAAGTGCGCAAAGCTCCGGCCGATAATCTGCAGTAGCTAGAACAAAAACGCAGCGCTTCCTCCCCATCCTGACACTCCCAAACAACTCGTTGAATTACAAAAAGACAACCCGATACACCCTGTAACGAAGCGCGGAATGCTTTAATCAAACTTGCAATAAATCTCTTTATTAAACAGGGGGTGCACGTTACCGATGAAATAAAACCGCCATGCCGGACTTAACATACCAGCACGCTAACACCCCACCCAGAGTCGGCACATGAGCTATCGCGACGATTCACCAACCGATAACTAGGGAACAAAAAACAAGAGCTCATCACCGCACAAGCTTCACCACCGTAAAGCTGTCGCACTCTCTGTCGTCACCAAGAAACTCATGAGTAAATGGCACCTCGTGCCGTGAAAACCACTCCTTGAGCAGCGGACGCTTCCCGGCGCCGACCTCGATCAATGCTACTCCATCTACCTTTAGCATCGATGCCGCTTGCTCGATGATTGCATACGTATCGCGCAACCCCTGCTCTTCAGAGAAGAGCGCGCCACGAGGCTCAAAACCAACATCGCGGGGTAGAAGCTCTGCGGGATCAATATAAGGGGGATTCGCCACGATGACGTCGTACGGCGGAATAAATATATCTGCCGCCGAGAACCAATCGCTCTGTCTGAAATCGATGAGGTCATTAACCCCTTGCTTAACTGCATTAGCGCGCGCAACGGCGAGCGCTGCCTCGCTCATATCAACCGCTGTGCACCGCGGGTGCTGCCCCCTCTGTACTAACGAGTGCACTATCGCTATTGCGAGACAACCAGACCCCGTTCCAAGGTCAGCTATCTTTGGTTCTTTCACACCCAGACAAGCTTTCAGCGCCTCTTCAACAACAAGCTCGCTCTCTGGACGAGGGATTAGCACCGAGGAATTTACCGTGAAATCGAGATCCCAGAACTCTTTGTGGCCTGTAATGTAGGCTACCGGCTCTCCCTTCTCTCTGCGCGCAAGGAAGCTAAGAAACTGGTCCCGCACCACATCGCTACAAATATCAGGAAGGCGTGCGAGCAGTGAACTACGCGAGAGCCCACTTGCATGACCCAGCAAAATCTCAGTATCAAGGCGCACTGACGGAGATAACCCCGCCAGAGCTTTCTCTCCGACCCCTATAAGATCACGAAACGAAACGGCTTCGTCTTTACTGAACAGTTGTTTCTCCACGCAAAGCCTCTGCTTGGACGTAGGCGACCACAGGGTCGATCAACTGATCAAGACTGCCGGCCAATACGCCGTTTACGTCACTCACCGACAGCTTAATCCGGTGATCAGTGATTCGCGATTGAGGGAAATTATACGTGCGAATCTTCTCTGAGCGATCTCCAGTGCCCACCTGACTGCGACGATCCTCGCGACGCTCAGCGTCGGCTTCCGCCTGCTTCATCTCGTACAGGCGCGCTTTGAGAACTCGCATAGCCTTCTCTCGATTCTTGTGCTGCGATTTCTCGTCCTGCATGGCAACAGCAAGCCCCGTTGGAAGGTGCGTAATTCGAACGGCTGAATCGGTTGTATTTACAGACTGACCTCCCGGTCCGCTTGAGCGATACACATCGATGCGCAGGTCTTTTTCGCTGATCTGTATCTCAACATCCTCTGCCTCTGGCAGAACGGCGACCGTCACCGTTGAAGTATGAATACGACCCGCTGCCTCAGTTTCTGGCACCCGCTGAACGCGGTGAACACCACGCTCGTACTTGAGTCGGCTAAAGGCCCCCTCGCCGTTAATCATCGCGATTACCTCTTTTAAGCCCTTGGGACCGGCATCGCTGTAGCTCATCACCTCAAGCCGCCACCCTCTACCCTCAGCGTAGCGGGAGTACATACGAAAGAGCTCGTAAGCGAAAATTGCGGCCTCATCACCGCCAGCACCGGCTCGAATTTCAAGCACAACGTTCTTGTGGTCGTTTGGATCCTTAGGAAGAAGGAGGATCTGAAGCTGCTTCTCGAGATCTGCAACTACTCCGTCCAGCACCTTCATCTCATCCTCAGCCATGGAGCGTAGGTCAGGATCACTTGTGGTTTGTAGCAGCTCTCTACTTCCCTGCAACTCCTCTTGTGCCTTACTAAACGAGCGATAGGTAGTGACAAGCTCTGTGAGCGAGCTGTACTCTTTTGAATATTTCTGAAAATTCTCGCGATTAGCGATGACTTCCGGTTTTGACAACTGCTGCGACAGCGCTTCGTAGCGCTCCTCGACTTCCTTTAACTTATCCCACATAGCCATTATCTACTTACACAACCTCCAACAGCGCCGTATGAACCTCCGAACGGAGCGAGAGAAATCTGCGGCTTTGTGAGCCTGAGAAGCCAGCATTTGAGAGCAACACCGCGACCAGCTCGCGCGCGGGGTCGATGTAAACCGAACACCCACCCTCACTTGCGAGGCACACCGCTTCGGGAGCCGCCTTCGTTTCCACGAAACCGGCTTCTTTTGATGACGGATTGAAGCACAACTTCCAACCGTTCTTTATACCAACCGGCTCCGGATTCCAAAAGGTACGGACAACCTCCCTCGAAAAGGTCTCGGATTCACCTCGATAGGCCTGCATAAGCGCTACTGCCCATGTGTGCATATCGAGCGCTGTACCAAATAGACCGCTGTGACCAGCCACCCCGCCCATGACCCACGCATTCTCATCCCAGACTTCACCAGCAATGACCTTGCCCCGCTTCGCACATTCGCCCGACGGAGCAAAAAGCTCAACCATCGGTGCGAGATTTCTGCGCCGCATCAGCGCCAAATCGATAAAATTGAGGCTGCGAAGCTGCAACGGCGCCGCTACGTAGCGTGCGAATGCCTTCTCAAGCGGAACCCCAGTTATGGTTTCACAGATCTCGCCAAGCACAATGTAGTTCACATCGCTGTGCACTTGACGTTGACCGGGCTCGTACTTGAGCGGCAAGTTGCGAAAGTAGTTGTAGGCGTACTGCTTTGCTCCGCTACTGGTTAAGATCCCAAGTCGCGGACCGGCATTAGCCTTAACAAGATCATCATAGACAGAAGAAGCGGCTGGAAATCCCGCCACGTGGGCCAAAAGGTGCGCCAGAGTAATTGATGACTTCTGACCAACTCCGAGAGCCTGGAGAAATCGCGATGCGCGGTCGGTTACTTCAATCTTTCCGGCCGAGGCTAACCGCATAAGCAGCGTGGCGGTGCAGATTGCTTCAGTAAGCCCTCCGAGATCAAACACAGTATCTTGCGTTATCGACTCTGGGGTCTGGTCACCTAAAAGCCTCTTTGGAAGCTTTTGGCCAATGGCGGTCTGCGCTTTAATGCGACCTCGTTCGGAAGCGATTAAAACACCTCCCCCAAGGACATCACCCTCAACTTCAGCCGCAATAAGCGCTCTAATGCGCTCGTTAACCTGCTCAGATTTTGCTAGGTCCACACCGCAGCTTGAGCCTGCTAATTGATTCGTCACTGTACCGCTCCATTACATATACCCGCTGACGCAAAAGATTTATCGATGGCCAGCTTACCTGCAACCTCTCTCAAGGCCGCAAAACTATAGCCTGCTTCGATACTGGAAGCTACCAAGGGGGAAATAATATAGAGTATCCAATACATTACCATTGATTATCCCGTAAATTACTAGCTCTATCCACACCGGCCGCAGCCAAGCTTGCTCATGCCGCACTGCGTCCGCGATAAAAAAACAACAACACGCCCTTGAAATTAACCAGACCCGTGCGCATAAGTTCATCGGCACTGAGCTACGCGGCTTGTTTACCCGCATCTTTCGGGTATTCTCTCGCCGCGGTGCACACACTAAGCGCAAGAAAAGTTGCTTTTCTGGGTTTAGTTGGAAGCCCAGGACCTTTTTTACATTCGGAGGTAAAAACATTATGAGCAGCAAGAAGAGCAAGATTCGGCCCCTACAAGACCGCATCATCGTAGAGCGTCTCGCCCCAGAGGAGAAGACAACCGGTGGAATCATCCTCCCTGACAACGCACAAGAGCGTCCACAACGTGGCCGTGTAGTTGCTGTTGGAAAGGGTAAGGTTCGTGACGACGGAAGTGTTACTCCAGTTGATGTCAAAGAGGGCGATGAGATCCTTTTCGGCAAGTACAGCGGAGTAGAGGTTAAGGTCGAAAGCAGCGAGCTTTTGATCATGCGCGAGGACGACGTTCTCGGCGTAGTGCTGTAGTTCAATTAGATAACCAATAAAAACCAGAGGAAATACTATGTCAAAGATTTTACAGTTCGGCTTTGAGGCTCGCGAAGAGATCCTCAAGGGCGTAAAGAAGTTGGCTGACGCAGTTCGCGTTACGATGGGACCTAAGGGTCGCGTTGTTGTAATCAAGAAGAGCTTCGGCGCTCCAACCGTCACAAAGGACGGCGTGACCGTTGCTAAAGAGATCGAGCTCGACGGCTTCGAGGATATGGGCGCTCAGATGGTTAAGGAAGTTGCTTCCAAGACCTCTGATATCGCTGGAGACGGGACTACCACGGCAACTGTTTTGGCTGACGCTATCTACCGCGAAGGTCTTAAGCTCGTTGCTGCTGGCCACGATCCTATGTCCCTAAAGCGAGGAATCGACGCAGCTGTTAAGACTGCTGTTGAGACACTCAAGGACATGAGCCGTGCTACCAAGGGCAAAGAGGAGATCGCTCAAGTTGGAACTATCTCTGCTAACTCGGATCGCGAGATCGGAAACATCATCGCTGAGGCGATGGAGCGAGTTGGTAAGGAAGGCGTTATCACTGTTGAAGAGGCTAAGGGTCTTGAGACAACTCTCGAGGTTGTTGAAGGAATGCAATTCGACCGTGGATACCTCTCTCCATACTTCGTAACGAACGCAGAGAGAATGGAAGCTGAGCTCGACAACGTACTCGTGCTCATCCACGAGAAGAAGATCTCGAGCATGAAGGACCTACTTCCTGTTCTTGAGCAAGTTGCTAAGTCAAGCAAGCCACTCCTCATCATCGCTGAAGAGGTAGAGGGCGAGGCTCTTGCAACTCTCGTAGTTAACAAGATCCGTGGAACTCTCAATGTATGCGCTGTTAAGGCTCCGGGCTTCGGCGATCGTCGTAAGGCGATGCTTGAGGATATCGCAATCCTCACCGGCGGTAAGTGCATCACTGAGGACCTTGGACTTAAGCTTGAGAACATCACGCTTCAAGACCTCGGCAAGGCTAAGCGCATCGTTATCGATAAGGACAACACCACCATCATCGATGGTAAGGGCTCTGATGCAGACATCAAGGCACGTGTTGGCCAGATTCGCGCTCAGATCGACAATACAACTTCCGACTACGATCGTGAGAAGCTCCAAGAGCGTCTCGCTAAGCTCGTCGGCGGTGTTGCAGTAATCCATGTTGGAGCTGCAACTGAGGTTGAGATGAAGGAGAAGAAGGCTCGCGTAGAGGATGCTCTCCATGCAACTCGCGCAGCGGTTGAGGAAGGTATCGTTCCTGGCGGTGGAGTAGCTCTCATCCGCACCATCGAGAAGCTTGATTCCCTCAAGCTCAAAGATGAGGCTCAATCGTTCGGCGTTAAGATCGTTCGTCAGGCTCTTGAGGCTCCCCTCAAGCAGATCGCTTCGAACGCAGGCGCTGAGCCAGCTGTAGTTCTCGAGAAGGTACGCAGCAGCAAGGGTAACAACGGTTACAACGCTGCAACTGATACCTACGAGGATATGGTTAAGGCTGGAATCATCGACCCAACCAAGGTAGTGCGTACAGCCCTTCAGAACGCAGCTTCTGTAGCAGGTTTGATGCTCACAACTGAGGCACTCATCGCTGACAAGCCAAAGGATGAGCCATCTGGCCCAGCCGGCGGAATGGGCGGCATGGGTGGAATGGGTGGCATGGGCGGAATGGGTGGAATGATGTAATTTCACCGACAACCGTGGCTCCCGGCCAGTAAGTGCGGGGGCAGCGGTTGTACCGGACCAGTTACCTTAAAGTTAAAGCCTCGCACTAACGTGCGGGGCTTTTTTGTTTTTTTTGGGGGGCTTGGAGCTCCCGGCAGCGAGGATATTGAGCTTCCGCCTCCCCTTACCGCTATCTATCAAGCCTCCCGGCCTCCCGCGTTTTCTCAGATAGCGCGCGCGAGCGAGACTTACCGCGCGGTCTCTGAGAAAACGCGGGAGGCGCGCGGGTTGAGGTGTGCTTGAGAATTCATCTGATAGCATCTGTTCGTTCTGGCGCCAGAAACTTGGCTTAGAGCACTCGAAAATGCTACTCTTCGGCCGTGCAGTCTTTTGATTTAGCCCAACGGTAGGGTGTGTCATGTTAGGTAGAGAACCATCGAGAAGCCCACAAGGAATGAGCGATTTAAGCTCCCTCAGCCTCCCGGCCTCCTCACCAACGCCGGCACGCGAGCATCAACAGAAAGAGCTACTGCTCGGGTTTGCCTTCAATAATGAAAATCCGCACGCAACGGAATTCCTGCAGAGACTACTAAGAGGAGAAGACCGAGCAGCGGGCCGATTTAGAGCCGTAACACTAGCCCTACAGAACTGGGAACGGGGTGGTGGCAATACACCACACTCTCTCACAAAAGCCGCGAAAGCCGTCAGATCTGCGCTAGAGTCACCGCCTTCTCTTTCGACGCCCCCAAAGCTTGAAATTGCCGTCGGATTAACTTCGGCACCCCTACCCAAGTTTCCAGCCGAGGGGCTAACTTGAGGAGCAATTCAACATTTAAGCCAATCCCCATCATCAGAACATGGCAGACGCCTAAGCTGCTCCCTGCTCTCTAATAAGCTGCTCCACGGCTTTTGCAGAAGCAGACAACTGCTCCTGCGTTGCAGAATTAAGCAGTGCCTCTAAAGCTGTCCCGATTTTCTTTCCTGCAGCCACGGCTGAGCTGGTTACTTGGAAGATACGCCCCAGATTGTACTGAGCAACTGGATCGGTTGGGCCGTTACTATTCTCGGGACACTGCGCATACGCTTCGAAAACCCTATAGCGCAGAGACTTATACTCTGAAGATGGAACACCAGCGACTTTGAGTAGCTCATCAATCGCGCTTTCTTTGTCAGCACGCAACGCAATTGGCGCGTTACCCCTGGCCTTTAGCATTACCACAACAGGCCGGGCGAGCTTCGACTTGCCAACGGAAAGAGCCTCGATAGTCGCTGTCGCTATTTTTCCAGGGTTAGCTGCCACATCATGATTAAGAGCCTGTGGTGCAACTTCCCTCCAACCGCTACTCGGTCTCAACTGCGAAGCGCTGACGCTTTTTACAGCACTGATGCGGTTAAATTTACCACCCGGGCGTGGCTCAGGATTGGACCGGGGCTGGCGAGGCTTTTTTGCTTCTTCCTCAAAAGAACTCTCCCCGGTAGGTACCGCGAGCTCATGCGCCCAAGGAGCAGGGGGAGGCTCCACACCCTTAGCCCCTGCTTCTATGCAAGCGATTCGATATTCAAGCTCCGCGAAGCTCCTTGCCGGCCTACGCTCAGCCAAAAATCCATCAACTCTTGTACTCATACAACTCCTGTGACAAACCCAGCCCGGTCACCACAGGGAATAGATCAAAAAGCAGGTCCCCGCTCCACTCTTTTTAACCCCTAACGAAAAACTCACACTACTATAGCAGCTCCAGTATCAGCACTCGCTAGGATCCCTTCATTTCCCCAATAAAACATCGAGCCTGATCAGTCGCTAGGCGCATCTGGCGCACACTCTGCGCACTCAATACTTGTTCAACATAGGCGGACATTGAAAAAGCCATTATCAGTGAACCGCGCTCCGAAGCATGCTCTTCGGGTGTTTGAAACTGTCTCCCTAGCTCAAATCGGGCTAGCAAGACACCCTGCAAATCCGCACCATGATTTCTGCGTTGCAACCTCCTAATCTCTTGGTAGGCGGCAAAAACCTTCTCCATCCTCTCCAAATTATCGGCATCCTTGGCAACCACTCCTGCTGTCACCAAAAGTTCACCTATGGCATGAACCTTTGTACGGTAAAGCGTTGAGCCAGCGGCTGAAGCAAGTCGATCAAGTGGGCTCTCCGAAGCTGGGCTTGAATTAGAAGAACGTAGCGCCCCCTCTCCAAGTATCTTTGGAGTTGCCTTCAGAATACTTTGAGAAGCTGCGGCACACATCGATGGTCCCTATAAAACATGTAACAACGCAGAGTATGCACTATCCACAAACATGATCTACCTTTCTGCCTTCTTTGTCGCATTTCTAAAACACCAAAGCATGACTGCCGCTGCTACAATTTATTCTTGCCAGTGCTACAGCTCGCGCGGCAACGCGACTAACCAATATTTTTCACGAAGCTCGCTGCGCTCGCCGAGAAAAATGCGCAGAAACAGGCTAGCCTACTATTTCGGCAGGCTATTTGGCGCACGCTCTGCGTGTTTGACTAGATCATGCAATTTCCGTAGCCTGTAATAATGATAGCTGATACTCGAAAGCTGCAACTATCCCGCGAAGGCAAGCAGCCACCATTCAACTTCAATCAATTGCGTCTTGATCCCATTGATGGAAAAGGCCTGACATTACGCACCTTCAAGCCCCGCCACGAAGAAATGCTCCCAACTACCACTCCATCCACTACAACAAGCGAGAAGACCTCAGGCCCCACAAAATAACTTCTGGACTGAGCACGAAGCACCACATACACCGCTTCCCCCGATGCCTCAGTGACATCCGTCTGTTTTTAGCGGAGCTGGAAGCTCCGCGGTCCAAAAAATCTGTCTCACGCTGCGGCTGGTTCTGCAGCTACTTTCATCTGCGCGGCTACTTTTCTAGGAACTAGCCAGAGCAACCGTTCGGAAGCTGCTCCCCAATCTGCAAGAAGCGCGCGTGCTGTTGCGCTTCCTGTAGCTTGCGAGTAGTCCTCCAATATCCCCTGCAACTTCGCTGCCGATTCAGGATTGAAATCCACAGGCACCACGTACTCTGAGTTAACAAACGAGAGGTTCTCCTTTGTAGTGAACACCTCACCACCTGTCATTCCGGCACCGATATTGAACGACGTCTTTCCAACAATAACGACAGTGCCGTTTGTCATGTACTCACACGCATGCAGACCTGTTCCTTCAACAACAGCAACAGCTCCGCTATTACGCACAGCGAAGCGATCTCCAGCTCGCCCATGAACATAGAGCCGACCACCTGTCGCACCGTACAAAGCACAATTTCCAATAATCGCGTTCTTTGCAGGCTCGTACTTTACTTTTGGGTTAGGCTTTATAACTACTCCACCACCCGACATCGACTTACAGACTGAATCATTTGCTTCGCCGGTCAACTGCACCTGAATGCCATCACACAGGAACACACCAAAACCTTGTCCCGCGCTTCCAGTAAACGAAACCTGTATCGGTGCAGCAACGCTAATACCATCATTAAAGGTATCTCGCGTTCTACCTGCTGCATCGATCAATGCCAGCCGGCGGCTCACTACCCGCTCAGAGAGCACCCCTGATAGCGACGCAAGTGTTGCCTTATCGTTTGTAGATATGTCGTACTGCGCGGCTACCAATTCGCTGCGTTCCCACGCTTTCTGACAATCAGTAAGCAGCAGTTGATTAAGTACACTACGCTCAACATCAAAAAGGGCAGCAAGCTTTGCGCCGACCGGGGTGCTGCCTTCTAGAAGTCCCGTTAAATCAATACCGCGCATATCAATCAACGCTTGACGAGCACCATCTACCTCTAGCAGATCGGTTCTTCCAGGAAGGTCCTGCAAGCGAGAAACCCCAAGCGCTGCGAGGTGCAAGCGCACATCATCAGCGATAAACGAGAGCACTCGAACGATATCCTCTGCTGTGCCCTTATACTTCGCTTTAAATTTCGGATCATGCGTTGCGATTCCTGTTGGGCAGGTGTTCTTCTCGCAGATGCGAGCCATTATGCACCCTTGAGCAACCAGGACCAGCTTTCCAAAATCAAACTCCTCTGCTCCAAGGATAGCAGCGGTAACGAGATCTCTCCCCGACTGAAGGGAGCCATCGACCCGTACTGTAACGTGACGCCGCAAGCCATTAGCAACTAGCGCCTTGTGCGCTTCAGAGAGACCAAGCTCCCACGGCAGACCCGCATGCTTCATCGAGGTAAGCGTTGCGGCTCCTGTTCCACCATCACTTCCAGCGATATGAATGATGTCCGCTCCAGCCTTTGCAACACCAACGGCTATAGTTCCAACGTTTGATCCAGCAACAAGCTTAACACTCACACGAGCCGTTGGCTTAAATTGCTTGAGCTCGTAAATAAGCTCCTTCAGATCCTCAATGCTGTAGATATCATGCAGTGGCGGAGGCGAGATCAGGTCAACATTGGTATTTGAGTGACGTGCACGCGCAATCTCAGGGCTTACCTTGACGCCCATAAGCTGACCACCCTCACCAGGCTTTGCGCCTTGCGCTACCTTTATCTGGAACTCATCTGCACTACTGAGATACTCCCCCGTTACACCGAAACGACCGGAAGCAACCTGCTTTGTGCTGGCTGTTGAACCATCGATGTAATAGTAGGGATTCTCACCTCCCTCACCACTATTACTTCGTCCACCAAGGATCTTCATCGCAGCGATAATATCTCGCTGCGACTCAGCGCTAATCGCACCGAATGACATCGCCCCCGAACCAAACAACTTGGTTATCTCTTCACGGGGTTGTACACGTTCAAGTGCAAGCGGCTGTTCACTCTTCTTAGGCTTTAACAACTGCCTAATCGTTACGGGAGCATCTGCCTCATTTGATTTAAGGTACTCATCATACACCTCCCATGCTCCCTGCTCTCGCGCCAACTTGTGGAGAAAACGAGAGCGCGCACTGGTCATCGAATGTTTCTCTCCTGTGACACCCTTATTGTGTTCTTTAAAGATGTAGGTTGAGTGGAACTTACTGCTCTGCGAAATCTCTTTAGCATGGCTGGTGTCTGCGAGAATTTTCGCTACAAGTTGATCGATGCCGATCCCACCTAGCGGGCTTGCAATGCCGCTGAAATACTCTTTGATAATCTCTTTACCCAAACCGAGAGCCGTAAAGAGGCGTGCCCCGTGGTAGCTTCTGACCACTGAGATGCCAATCTTAGCCATCACCTTAAGCAGCCCTGCCTCGAAGGTCTTGATTAAATTCCTCTCTCTCTGATCGACTGTCACAGCTTGAAGCTTCGGATCTGGATCAAAACATGCAACCTGCAGAGCCAATCGAGGACATACAGCAGATGCACCAAACCCTACGAGCGCTGCAACATGGTGAGTACTACGAACTTCGCCTGAATCAACCACGATAGAGGCGCTTAAGAGCTCGCCCGCTTGATTAAGCGCCTTACTAACAGCCCGCAGCACAAGCAACGAAGGTATGGGGGGATGCTCGTATGTTGCCAGCCTGTCTGAAATAATAATTATGCCACAACCATTCTGAGCAGCCGTGACAGCATCTGCTGCCAATTTACGTAGCTGAGCGCGAAACCCAACAACACCATGATCACGCCGGAACGTCATATGCAGCTCGCAAGTCTTTATTCGCGAAGCAGCTCCCTCACTATCCCCAAGTCGGCGCAGGTACTCCATCTGCCCGAGGCTTAATACTGGACTCTGCACCTCTATAGCTCGCGGAGGTGGGATAAGCTCCTTCGGCGCAAAGATATTGGGCCGTCGTCCGAGATGGGTCGTTAGGTCAGTGACCATACTTTCGCGCAGATAATCAAGGGGTGGGTTCGTGACCTGCGCAAACTCCTGGTAGAAATAATCGAAGAAGCTACGCGGCTCTTCTGAAAAAACAGCTGGCCTTGCTGTATCCCCCATCGATCCGATTGGTTCTTTGCCTTCAAGTATCATCGGGAATAGCAGCCGCTCGCGATCCTCTTCGGTGTAACAGAAGAGGTACTGCATCGAGAGGTCCGGCGTCTCACTCGGACGTGCCCCGCCATCGATAGGAAGGAGGTGCGCGTCAAAACGGGCATCGTGATTATCAACAGAGCGGCTAGGGTCATCAAAGTGGACCGCTCCGCTACTGAGCTCAACAGTTACCCCTGATCCAGCACGCAATGTGCCCTTCGCTTCGACAGCTTCATCCGGAATCGCAAATGCACCTGCCTCAGAACACAGGTAAAAGCGGTCTTCGGTCATCGTCCACCTTGCAGGTCGAAAACCATTTCGATCAAGCCGTGCTCCGATCGTTTCACCATCACTGTAGGTGATAAATGCCGGACCATCCCAGGGCTCCATCGCCCTACTCCAGAAGCGATAGAACGAATTGTGCTGATCGGCTGGTGGGATCATAATTGCGAGAATATCCTCAACCTGCGGAATACTACTGCGATACTTCAGCGCCTCGACCATCTCATTTAAGCTTCCTGAATCACTGATCCCCGCGTGGGTTAGCAGCTCATCGAATGGCAACCCTAGAGCGTGCTCTCGCGCGAAAGCCCACGATCTATTTCCAGCTATGGTGTTTATCTCGCCGTTGTGAGCAATCAGCCGAAACGGCTGCGCCTTATCCCACGACGTTCGCGTGTTGGTGCTAAAGCGTCGGTGCACGAGAGCAAAGCGCGACGCAAAGCTCGGATTTTGAAGATCTAGATATAGCTTTTCGAGGTGCTCAGCCTTGGTAAGCGCTTTATATACGATTGTCGTCGTTGAAAGAGAGGTAAAGAAGAACTCATTGATGAATCCGCTCTCGCGGTGCTTCGTTCGCGTGGCCTGCTTGGCAGCGTAAAGCACCTTGTTAAAAGACTCATCAGTTCGACAGTGAGCCGGTCGTTCAATGATCGCATGTTGAATAGCAGGCAAACTCTCAAGCGCTTCGGGTCCAAGAACCGACGTATCCATCGGCACATCTCGGTAGTCGAGAACCTTTGCCCCCATAAAAGCAAAAGTCTCTTCAAAGATCTTAAGCGAGCGTCGCAGCCTTTCAGGCTCCTTTGGCATAAAGAGGGTCGCGATCGCTACTGCCCCCTTCGAGTATCCAAAGAACTCAAAAGGGATATCGGTCATAATCCCGGCCCCGTCTCCAGTAACCTGGTCAGCGCCACACGCCCCACGATGCTCCACGCAGCGCAAAGCAGCCAGCGCCTGCTGTACGATCTCAAAGCTCGCTCGTCCCTTACGGTCGGCTACGAACCCTACGCCGCACGCATCGCGCTCTTCGCGAGAGAATGGCACAGCACCGTTTATGGCTTCGGAATTGAGCGCTGCAACGCTCGAGGTCGGTGTTTTCATAAAAGTACACCCTCTGTAGTGGAAGGTCCAATAAGGACATTAGGATAGAATAGTTGAAGCAGTTATAAAATGCTAGAATATCTGACCAAAAGCGGAGAATCACTGTAGCAAACCTGAATCTTTCCACGGTAAGATGGCAGCTGTCGTACACCCCTATTGAGTCCTAACAATCCGTGCCCCCTACTCCAATTATCAGCACTCAAGAGATCACCAAGGGCTTTCACCAGCGCCCGCTCTTTTCTGAACTATCTATGGTTGTTCATGAGGGGGAACGACTCGCTGTCATTGGCAACAATGGTTGCGGAAAATCAACCCTGCTAAGGATACTGGCTGGACTTGAAGAGGTAGATCAGGGAGCCGTCACGATTCGCAAAGGGCTACGGTGCGCCTACGTTCCGCAACAGGAGGCTCTCGATCCATCTCTGACTATCCTCGATACGATCGACAACTTTCTTCACGCAGCGGGGTTCGATCAGCATGAGATAGCCAAGCAGAGCAGTAAGATTCTCGGCATAGTAGGATTCGAAGACAGCTCTGCTCTCGTTGCAACGCTCTCAGGCGGCTGGAAAAAGCGCCTCTCAATCGCCTGCGCGCTGGCGCTTGAGCCCGACTGCCTCCTTCTTGATGAGCCCACTAACCACCTCGATGTCGATTCAATTCAGTGGCTCGAAGAGCACCTCGATCAGCTGCGGTGCGCGCTGGTCTTTGTAAGCCACGATAGATATTTTATCGAACGCTTAGCCAGTCGAGTTATCGAGATAAGCCGCTCCTTTCCAAAAAACCACCTAACCTGCGACGGCGGCTATTCGGATTACCTCGAACATCGGGAAAAGGCCCTTGAGAACCTTGAGCAGCAGCGCCGCTCGCTTGCTAACAAAGTGCGGCGCGAAGTTGCCTGGCTACGAGCCGGCGTTAAAGCGCGCACTACTAAATCTCGCGCCCGCATAAATGAAGCTCACCGGCTGATTGATACCCTAGCAACATCTCCTTCAAGCGAGCAGCGACGCGCTGACTTAGACTTCTCCTCAACTCAGCGTAGAACCAAGGAGCTACTGCGGGCTGAGGGGGTTGCACAGTCAATCGCGGGCAAAGAGCTGTTCAGCAATCTATCCCTTGTCCTCTCTCCAGGCTCCCGCATAGCCATCGTCGGCCCAAACGGGAGCGGCAAAACAACTCTTATCCGCACCCTCCTCGGGGAACTACCTCCTACTCGTGGCACAATCTACAGGGCTCCTAACCTGCGCACGGTGTATATGGACCAAGCTCGAAGTGAGCTTGCACATGGCGGCACACTAAAGGACTTTCTCTGCCCACATGGAGACTCGGTTGTGTACCGAGGCGAATCTATCCATGTAGCTGCCTGGGCGGCGCGCTTTCTCTTCTCTCGTAACCATCTTGCATCAAGCCTAGAAGCGCTCTCAGGCGGTGAACGCGCTCGCGCGCTCCTTGCTCGCAGCATGGCAGAGGAGTGCGACATCTTATTGTTCGACGAGCCAACGAATGACCTCGATATCGCAACCCTAGAAAACCTCGAAGAGAGCTTTGATACCTTTCCAGGTGCTGTAATTATTATCACCCACGATCGCTACCTGCTCGACAGGGCGGCCAACACTGTCGTAGGGATAGCAGACGGCAGCTCAACTATCTGCGCTAACTACAACCAGTGGGAGGAGGCTCGTCATGATCTTTCACGCTCTGCTAAAGCCCAACCAGCAAAGCGGGAGGAAAAGACACCGGCGGCCCCAGCCCCGTCTAAATCGCAGAAAAAGCTGTCGTACAAAGACGCTCGCGATCTCTCGATGATCGAAGATGAGATCCAAAAAGCAGAGGGTCTGTTAGCCGAAGCGCAAGCCTCGATGAACTCCGGTGAATTCGCCACAAATGCATCCAAACTAACCGAGCTTTGCGCTCTCATCGAAGAACGACAAAAAGCAGTTGATAAACTGTACGCTCGGTGGCAAGAGCTTGAAGCGCTCCAGAACTCTTGCAAAGACGGCTAACTATCCCCCTCAACCTGCGAACGAGTAATTGCAAACTGCTTACTACACCGTAAAGTTCCCCTCCACGGGCAGGTGAACGGGAAATGTGCATCAGTCATGACTGACACGGGTTTATTATGCACATATTAGATATTATCCAAGGCGATAAAATAGAAAAGCAATTGAAATCCAAGGCGATTGAATGTATAATTAAGGCATGATTAAGCGTAACATGCTGTCATACCTACAGATTTGGAAGAACAAACCTCACCGCAAGCCCATGATCCTTCGAGGCGCTCGCCAAGTAGGGAAATCCTCCCTTGTAAGAGCATTCGCACAAGAGTCTTTTAAAAATCTTGCTGAACTAAACTTTGAAGCTCACCCTGAAGATGCTGATCTGATCTTAAAAACAAACTCACCTGCTGAAAGTATCAAGCTACTCTCTGCTCGGCTCAAGACCCCGATCGTTGCAGGCGAGACACTACTATTTCTAGATGAGATTCAAGCACGTCCAGAACTTATCGCGGCGCTCCGTTATTGGCATGAAGAGGTGCCCAATCTTCATATTATCGCAGCGGGCTCTCTCCTTGAATTTGCACTAAGCACCGCTGAGTTTTCTATGCCCGTAGGAAGGGTTGAGTACTGTTTTTTAGGCCCACTTAGTTTTAGCGAATACTTAGGTGGTGTAGGAGAAGAGCAGCTTGCGATACTTCTTGAAAATTTTCACTGGGGTGATTCCTGGCCAGTAAGCATTCACAAGCAGCTCCTCCGTCACCTGAAGGACTATTGGATTGTGGGAGGTATGCCAGAAGCGGTATCCACATTTGCAACTCAGAAAGCATACAGCCCAGTAGAGGAAATAAAGCGCTCTATAGTAGCGACTTACCAAGACGATTTTCGTAAATATGGTTTAAAAATTAACAACGAGCTCTTAAGGCGAGTATATCAACGAGCCCCCACGCTCGTTGGGCAACGAGCCAAATTTGTAGAGTATTCAAGAGAAGCTCCGGCGGCTCAAATCAACAAGGCACTCGATCTTCTTACTCAAGCAAAGGTACTCACAAGAGCTCGCCATACTTCAGGAAATGGCATCCCTTTTGGAGCAGAGGCTCACAACACACTGTGTAAGTATATCTTCGTTGATATTGGACTACAGCTCACGCTCTGCGACCTGGGTCCTTTAGCACTAGAACAGGTAGAAGATCTTAATCTCATAAATGGTGGATCTCTCGCAGAGCAGTTTATTGGGCAACATCTTCTGTATGCAAAAGCGCCCTATATCGAACCGGAATTATATTATTGGGAACGAACCAAGAGAAACGCATCAGCAGAAATTGACTATCTGATTACTCATGATGCTCTCATAGTACCCATAGAAGTAAAGTCTGGCTCCACAGGACGAATGCAATCTCTACGTGTATTCTTGAGCGAAAAAAGAGCACCCTATGCCGTGCGGTTTTCAACTACAGCACCAGTACGTACACAGCTTCAAAATAGTGAGTTAATTTCACTGCCTCTCTATTTCGTAGAACAAACTGTGCGATTACTAAGTGAAATACAGAAGCCCGGGAGAAAAGACGGCTAACTATCCCCCTCAACCTGCGAACGAGTAATTGCAAACTGCTTACTACACCGGGGGCAGGTGATAAGAAGCTCCTGGTCAGCACCATAGAGATCCTGTAGCTCCTCGCTGTTTAAACCACGAAAGTACGGAAGCAGCTTCTCTGGCGAGCAATCGCAGGAAAACGCAAATGAACAAGTACGCATCCGACTCCGTTCGATAGAAGCGTCATTGTGCACCTGTTCAACATCTGCTGAACGTATCCACTCCTCATCGTACTCAGGCAGCGCAACGATACCTAGCGCCGTGTCGCTAACATCCGACAATAGCAAGCGCGCAGGATGTTGCTCACTCTGTTCGTAGAACTGCTCTACCATGCGACGAATGTCACTTGAATCACACTGCACAAGACTGGTGTGCGTCTTACCGCGCCGCGTGCACTGCGCGTGAATTGAATTTACGTCGGTGTGGCGAATGTGCTCCGTTAGGATATTCCCTACTATAAAACCCCTAGCGACTCCGGTTTCATCGAGCTCACCTGTGGTTCCCGTTACGAAAAGAGAATACGGCTCATCGGCAACTAGGTGTACGGTCCACGCATGGGTCTCCTGAGCCGTGCGAGCTGAAAGGTAGATCGAGAAACAGGCTATAAGATCCTTAAGCTTTGCATCGTGCTCAGGGTTTGTGTTCGGTGCATAGGTCTGTCGGTGGTGGTAATAGTCAAACAAATAGTCTGACATGTTGACCTGCACGAGGAGAGCCTCGCGTTTGGGAAGATAGTCAGCGATCGTTACTAAACCTGTTTGCATATACTATGAGATCTAGTGTACCGCACGCGCACCGTTTTGCAAAATACGGCGACCAAAAATAAGCTTTTTGCGCGTCACGCCGCCGCCACTGCTCTGGGTCGATCAGGCTCAATGAAGCACCACCGCACCTCAGGTCGCTCCTTTCGTAGCGACTGCTCGACCGTGTTAATAACGTCTGCCATCTCTTCAAACCGGAGCCCCTCTTGAAACCCAAGCTTCATAAGCACAAGCACCTGACCAGGCCCCTGCTGCAAGGAGATAAAATGCAAGAGCTTAGTCACGCGCGGCTCGCGGGAGAGCACATTTTTAATCGCCACCTCTAGGTCTCCGCCAGCGCTCTCCCCTAACAGGAGAGACTTAATCTCGATGGCAAGAAAGACAGCAACGCCAACTAAAATGACCCCAATTCCGACCGACCCTAAAGCGTCATAACGGCTATCGCCTGTAATCCAGGCGAGAAGCAGCGCAAACAAAGCAACCACAAGACCCAGCGAGGCAGCCGCATTTTCACCGAAGACAACGATCAGGTCTGAATCCTTTGTTTTGCGAAGATAAGTCAGGAACGGGGTCTCCCCCCTTCTTTTGTTTAGCTCAGCGATATTCCCAAGCGTTGCCCATCCCTCAACTGCTAACGAGAAGAGCAATATTGCAACACCAACTCCTACAAGCTCAACAGGTTCTGGATGATGAAGCTTATGGAAACCCTCATAAATAGAGAAAACACCGCCGCCACTAAAGAGCATCAGCGCCACAATGAACGACCAAAAATACATCGCCCGACCGTACCCAAGGGGATGATCTTGCGTGGGTGGTTTCTGGGACCTCTTTACCCCAAATAGCAGAAGGACCTGGTTACCACAGTCAGCCGCCGTGTGAATGGTCTCGGCTAGTAGCGCCCCTGAGCCGGTTAACGCCGCGGCTATACCTTTAGCTACCGCAACTACTGAATTTGCAATCAATGACTGAATTATGTGCGCAGAAGCTGATTGTCCCATCTCTCTACCTGTACGGTATTTTACTTCCATCACGTTAGCTTTAATGCCACATTATTATGAATATGAAGTGGTTATCCATCCCTTTTTCACTAATGGTGCTTCTTATGACTGCTTGCTCGACCTCAGACTTTTCCGTAACAAGTAATCCGTGGGGGGTTACCGCTTTGAGTGAACCAGTGACTTCTTTTACCCTTAAGAATTCAAACGGGGTACAGGTCAAGCTATCCTCACTTGGGGCTGCGATTGTAGGAGTGCTGACACCAGATCGGCAGGGAAAATTTGACGATGTAGTGCTCGGATATAACTCTGCTGAAGAGTACACCAAGGACCAATCTTTTTTCGGATACACTGTCGGTCGGTACGCGAATCGAATCGCTAACGCCACGTTCACGCTTGATGGGAAGAGCTACACCATCGATAAAAACGAAGGTGCCAACCACCTGCACGGCGGACGAAAAGGTTTCCACACAAAAAATTGGAAAGCTGAAATATCTTCGTCTAGCGCTGAACCGCAGGTTGTCTTTTCACTGGTGAGCCCTGATGGCGAAGAGGGGTTCCCCGGAAGCGTTACTGTCTCTACTACCTACACGCTGCAAGCAGATAACACACTGCGCATCGACTATCGCGCAACAACCACTGCGCCTACCGTAATCAACATCACAAATCATGCCTACTTTAACCTCTCGGGCGCTGGTTCAGGCGACGTGCTCTCTCACGAGTTGCAACTTAATGCAGCGACATACACAGTGACCGACAGTGCGCTCATACCAACTGGCGAGATACGCACCACTGAAGGCACGTACCTCGATTTTACTACACCACATGCGGTAGGTGCGCGTCGGAATCTGTGGCCCGCTCAGCTCCCTGGATACGATCACAACTTCGTAGTACGCGGTATACCCGGACAGCTTCGTTCAGCAGCTCTCCTGACCGATCCACAGAGTGGTCGCTCGCTTGAGGTTCTAACAACAGCGCCCGGTATTCAGGTATACTCTGGTATCCACTTGAAGGATGTTAAGGGCAAGGATGGAAAGAGGTATCAGCAATACGGAGGCATCTGCCTTGAGGCACAAAATTTTCCCGATGCGCCCAATAAACCATCCTTCCCCTCGGCCATTCTGCGGCCAGGTGAGGAATATACGGCGAGCATTCTTTATCGATTTGGTACCGCGGGATAGAGAAATCTTACCGATCCCACTCCTTGCCCAGCTTCTGCATCGCTTCAGCGAGTGCTTTATTCTGCTCGGCTGAGAGCCCTTGCTGAGCACCAGCGACCATCTTTCCAAACTCTGGGTTGTTGAGCATCTGTGCTGCTTGCTTCGCCTGTTGAGCAGCGATCTCCATGTTCATCTTCATGCCATTTGGCATCACCATGTCTCCAGGTTTGAGGTCAGAGCCGCACTCTCCTAACCATTTAGCAGCGACTGTAGCCTGACTCTCCTTCTGACCGAAGAGAGGAGGATTGAACGATGTCGTTATAGTACCCGAATACTGCTTTGAGAAATCCCCTGTGAAAATTCCTCGAGAGGTCACAGTCGAACCAGAAACTAAACACACCGAGTTAGTCTCATACCCTGACGTAGTAGCTTTAAATTCATTCTTTGAGCACCCGGATTCGCCCGCCCCGTTAAACTCTGCGGCACGCTTCATCATCTCTTGGTCAGTCTTTTTATCGATGCACTGCTTCATCGATATCCCCTGAGCGCTTATCTCCCACAGCCCTGGGCGTCTTTCTGGAAGCGTATCGGCGCAGCAGATAGCTGACACGGTTGTTGCTGCAACACCTGAAATTACCCACATCGCTACGCGCATACTTTACCCTCCTAAACGGTTACAGAAACACCACAGCGAGAAGCTTCCCGCGAAAAGAATCTGGTACCGCCAGATCTTGCCGAATGAAAACACGGGTGGCAAGCGTGTTTCGTATTTCGATGTCTTGCAGTCGTCGCTTTGGCACGCCCGGCGTTCGGTTCTTATGCAGTAGCTCCGACAGCGTGATAAGATCACACTGCATTTAATCTTTTCCAGCGCTGCGGAAACTGATCCTTGGTTTGACAGAGATAATTATAGAAATGTTCGTACAGCCCTTTTTCTCGAACCAGATCGAGGTCATCGATCATACCTTCCAGCGTATCTTCTATTCTGTCTCCGCAACAGTATAGATACAACCCAAGTTCCCTTGGCAATAAGTCAGGTCTGTGACGTTTCAGATAGGCTCCCAACTGGTGAGCCTGTATCAGAATCCGTTCTGGCCTAAGCGCTTCGTCCGAGCATGACAAGGCCTTAAGCCTCGTTGCCATCATGGGCAAATCGTTTGCATGCAAATCGTAGAGTGCTTCACCCACCAGTGCTGCAGCCGGCACTTTTAACGGCCCCGGTATTTCTGGTGATGAATTTCCCTTTGCAGCATATAGCTCCAGAATAAAATCTTCATACTGTGTCACGCAGTGCCTTATGCCGAACCTCTCCTCAACCCGTTTCCTGCCAGCATCAACAATTTGTCGGTATTTATCAGTGCCCACACAAGCAATCGCCTGGCTGATAGCCGCTAGCGCCTGCTGCCGGTCAGGGCCATCAACCAAAAAGCCCTGGGACGGATCAGAAACGATATCAACAAAGCCGCCGGAGTTGCTCAGAATTACGGGAGTACCTACAGCCATACTCTCAACGGCCGCCAATCCAAAAGGCTCTTCCTTGCTCAGCAATACGGTAAAATGGGCAAGGCGATACAGATCCGCAATATCCTGCCTTATCCCAAGGAACTTCACCCGTTCAGTTGACTGTCCAATCCAGTCTCCGGCGATCCACAATTCGATTGCAGGGTGTATGGCTGCAAGATCTTCGGCCAGCTCGTCCAGATTTATTGCCATCTTGGACCTTCTTGCAACCTGTAGCAGTATAATCTTGTCGTTTGACTTCTCCTTATCCGAGAACGGAAAAAGATCCAGATCAATGCCGTTCAGAATTGTTCTGTAATTCCTATCGGGCAGCTGCACTTTGCGAACTGCTTCAGAAACGCCAATAATGCCGTCGATCTCCTCATACATGCCTCCCTGCTCAATGTTATGCAACACCTCCAGGAGCACATGCGGCCGTTTGACAAACTTGCTAGCTTCACAGACCAGAGGATCAAAGCTTCCCTGGAACTGAATTACATCAAAATTCTGCAACAAGGCGACAAGGTGCTCGAAACGTCGGCTTTGATCGAGCTGAATAAATGGCAAGGAGCTATCATACTCAGGGCCAGAGGATGGCCTGCTGACCAGACCAATAATATGTGGCTCAATAAGCTCGCGGTTATAAAATCGATGATAATAGGCCTCCATCCGAGCTGCGCCGCCACCGATTCCGTAGCACCAGCTGCAAATGGCAAGCTTAAGGGGTTTATCCATTTCTTGGTGACCTCCGGCCTATTTCTATGGTTAATGCCGAAGTGCCCTCAAGCTCTAACCGCACATTTAAAAGCTTATCCTAGCCCGACTTCGCGGACTAGATGGCAATACTATGGATTGTGAAGAACTTGGCTCCGCCAACCAAGCCATGCCCCACCAAATCTCCGCAACACCCACTAAACGGATGCCCCACTTAGTAATCTGTTTCTCGGAGACTTAGCAGGGTGGTGAAAAAGGATTTCCTGTTGCGCATTTTGATAGTTTGGCTGCAACTTCGTTGGAAACGCCAAAAAAATCCTCAACGTATCTCAGAGGATACGCCTCCGGTTTTTTCGGCATCTCCGCCTCGTTTCGCCTAAACTCTCAA
>JBIKKT010000098.1:0-5701 GCA_044360195.1 Bdellovibrionota bacterium
GATCGGCGCAGGGCAGGGAGAACATCAACCTTTTGCTGCTCTATCAATCGCACAACGTAGAGCGCTGCCCACACTGCTATGAGGGTTATCGGGTACGACAGCCATCCGCCGCGTTGATAGGTTAAAAGGAGAACAAATTCACCGATGGCAAGGCAGAGGAGAATTAACGTAGTACGCACCCAAAACGGAGCGCGCAGCCCCAAGAGCGCCAGCACACTGGGGATTGTCAGTGTTATGTACTCAGCGTACCAGCCCGAGTGAGCAAAGAACGATTGCAACCTGAACTGCTTGTCGTCAGGGTTAACGATCGGATCGAGCGGGCGGAATGTGCGCAGATTAATAAAATCATAGTAATCGAGGAGTCCAGCTGCCAAGCTGCAAAGTAGGCCGAGCAGTATTGATACGAGAAATAACCTTCCAGTGCGCTGCTGCTCGGTGTGTTGCCGCTTCGTATTCGTACACTCACGCCACACGCAGACCCCTAGGAAGTAAGCCAGTAAGGTGAGGTAGCAGGAGAGGACTGAGTAGATCAGAGTGTGCTCGTTTCCTGCCAACATAGAGGTAATTGAGAAAGCTACTGACGACAGAGAAGATCGATCAAAAGAGTTGCGGATGTCATCGATAAGATACGGAATCGGGAGAGATGAGAGGCTAGCGAGGGAAACGGCGCAGTAGATGCAACCGGCTAAAAGGAGCGGGGTTGAGGAGATGCCATGATAGAGGACCGCTCGGCTCGCCTTGGTGCGTAGGCTACGGGTGGCGAGGCCCAGTAAGAGCGCAGCACCCACCAGAGTAGTCACGGTGCTATGCGGAGTGCCAGGTCTATTTCCCCCAAGAGGCAGACCGATTAATGCGAGCGAAATAGCGACCCGCGGAAAAGAAAGCGCTAGCAGGTAGGCGGTTACTGCACTGAGTGAAGCTACAGAGAGAGGATAGGTTACCGCTGTAGCGACTACTAGGATAGCTGAAGCTGTAAGGGTAGCACCCAGCAGCAATGCAACGAAAACGTTCTTCATACTTCGAGTAATGCTACGACAAAGTTACCATATGCTGGGGCAAGCCCCCTAAGCGCATACAGAACGGCTGCTTCAGAACGGTACACCGATTGAAACCCTGACCAAGGGTAAACCGCGGCACGGATTACACGGCTTTGCTTATCTGAGAGAGCGCACGGCAGCTGAGGTTTCATGCGGGGATTAAAGCACAACACCTGATGCCTGAGGAATGAGGGATTTGCGCGCCAATATTTTCCAAGCAGTGCGTTGGCCACAGCAGCACGATGCGGGTCAGTCTCTTAGCTGCACCTGGCGGCGGACCCTCAGAGGCCTTTCTAGCAGGGGCCCACAAAGATTGAAGAGCGAGGCTAACGTGAAAGCTGCGGCTGGACTGCGGTAATTCCCAGGTAGAGCTCTCCTGAGCCCAGAAATAGTTTATTTTCGCTCCGGTGGTACTTCAAAGCTGCCCAAGAGACCGAGCCGGCCGTAATGAGCATTGCTAGCGCGGCAGCCTTTGCTGACGAGCACACCCTCACGACAAGGATATCCTATCAAAACACGGCAGTGGGCGTCGGCATTTTTGACATCAGCTGTGCGGCCCCATTCGTTAAAAAACGGGAGCTCTTTTGGTCGCTTGCCTTCTTGCAACAGAATTTTAATAGCATTGTTCAGGACTCTCACTATCGGTCGATGGTCGCTTGGCGACGTGTACCACAATCCTTCAATCATCCTCGGTCTGTGGGCGCTATCAAAGAGAAGCCGATCCTGTTCCATGCCTGTCATTCCTCTGTCTTCCCGACCAAGCGATCCCGGTATGATGCTCTTCTCAAAACAGTGCCACTTCTGGCTTTCTGGGTCGTAGCCAAAAATGATCTGTTTTGCTACCGCTTCTCTTCGTAGCGGATTCGTCGCGTTGAGAAACTTCAGCGACCATATCGGTGGGATAGGTGGCACGGTAGTGCCCGGTTTGATTATGCCGAGCTTTAGTAAGTGCTGCTCGCCTATAAAGATGCCGCCAGCACTTTTGATTAAGCTCTCGGTGACGTTTTCGGTAGGTCCCTCTTGAATGCTACTGAGCCGCGTAGGTGCGACGCCATTAACAGCCGTGTTCTTCGAGACTACTGGTCCTTGTGGAGAGCTCTTTGGCGGGAGTGTGAGGCGTTTTAGGGTAGGTGAGGGGTTGTTGTTCTCCAGCCCGGTTGTGGCTTTTCCTCGCCTAGGTAATTGATTCTGACGCATGTTAACTACTACTCCTCTCGTGCCATTCAAAAAAACGCGCCTCTACAAGCTTCTACTTTCTGCTTGAGGCGTTGGTCGATGAGCGAATCTCATCATGCATTATGCTGGATTCCCTAGGATTCTAACACCCTGTCGGTTTCTATCGATTTTAGATCCATTTCGAGTGGAGTAGCTGTTCGATTTTAAAAAGGCGCTATGGGTTTTCAAGTGGGTAACACTCGGTATTATCCTGACGTGCACGTGAACGTACCCGAATCCCCGAAGAGTCTTAAGAATTACAATCTGCTGTGGTGAAGAAAGGTTCTGTTTCTTCTGCCTCGGCAGCTCCGGGCAAAGCTAAACCCTCGCAGTCCAGTAGCCGCTAGTATCCATTAGTTCCTTCGATGAGCGATTAAAAAGCACTACGAAGCGCGCTGCTAGTTTTTAGCGCTCCGCGACACTCTTGGTAATCCCTATGCTCAAGGGAGGCTAGTGGCGCTTTGCGTTGCTCGGCGAGGAGTGCTGGAGAGAGCTGGACGAGCGACTGCGTGCGTTCGTTGAGAGACGGATAATCAGAGATTCTACCATCCTGAGTTGCACCGTTTGTTGCTGCCACATCGGCACGTTGTAGCGCCGTTACCGCGGCAGTCAGGGGGTATCCAGCTGAAAGTAGATGTTTGAGTGCATACGTATCTGCTGCCAGTTCAAGCTCGCGTATGAAGGAAGAGGATTTCGAAGGTATATCGGTTGAAGACGATCTGTGGTGACCAAGCTCAGCATGGCCAATCTCGTGAGCGATAATAAAGAAGGCTTCGGCTTCAGTTGGCAGGAGCAGGAGCATACCCTTGGATAATACTAGCAGCCCGGGAGTGGGAGAGAGTGCTAGTGGGGTCTCAGTATCTAACACGAGGATGCGAGGGGTCTGGTGCTCGCTCGGTGTGGCCTTCCGTGCCAGGCGCTCGATGGTAGTCGCGCAGGTTTGTACGTGTACCTCTCCGTACTCTGCTATCAACATTGCAGCGTGTTCAGATGGTGAGAGTGCGCGTGGTGTCAAGGTACACCCTACCAGCGAAAGTAGCCCCACAAGTGAGAGCATCTTGGTACGTAGGCAATACATTAGCGCATAGCGCCGCTTGCGCCCCGTGAGGGGCGAGTCATTGAGACTTACGGGGGCCGGTGTTGTGACCATCCTCGCTACGATACGTGCTCTTTGTGGGCCGGTAAAGCAACCAATTGGTGATTCGCTCGATTACTCAGGGAGGGTCCATATGAGAAATACTGATCTAGTAAAGAAAGTAGTACGTGTCAGGCAGCTTTGCCCCGCGCTACCCTTAGCGGTCACGGTTGCGGTTGGGCAGCTAGTGGTGTGGTTCCTGCACTTGCCTGAGGCCGCGATAGTAGCCCTTGTGGTTGGTGGGGCCACGTTATTTACCCCGCAATCTGCTCGTGTCGTGACAGCGGGTGTGTTGTGCGGAGTGATCTCAGGGGCGTGTAGCGTTGTCGGTCGTACTGCTGTGCTTAGCTCAGATGACGTAGCTTTTCAGGGAGTCATTATCCAAGAGCCTCGGCACCCGAAGACGGGAGAGGTTGTGTTTACTGTGCGTGCGCTTACTATCGCCGGAGAGCCGCTGATACGTGCACGCGCCGTTGAGCTTCCGTGGCGCAATAGTGCTCTGCTTAGGGAAGGTGACCTGCTGTGGTTGCGCGGCAAGCTAGTTGGCGCTGAGCGACCACTTAACCCGTTTTCATGGCAGGGGTGGTTGTATCGTCGAGGGATAAGTGGTGAGTTAAAAGTTCGCTGGTTATCCCAACCCGAGCAGTTAGAGGAGCGGCTCTGGGCGATGCTGCGAGAGCGGGTTGAGTCTTCTATTTCTCAGCGCTACGGTGAACGGCGTGGCGGGGCGCTTTTTCTTTCGATGGCGTTCGGCTATCAGGATAGGCTCAGTAGCTATCTTGAGGGAGCTTTTAAACGGGTAGGGCTAACCCACCTCTTGGTAGTATCGGGCTACCAGGTCTCGCTTGTTTTTCTGTGTGTTTCGTGGTGCCTCACGCGTGGTGCTATCCTCGCGCTACCTGGGCGGAACGTGCGCACGGTTGTACCGTTGCTCTCGTTTCTTTTAGCTTCGCTGTACGTTGTTTTTGTCGGCCTTGAAGCCTCTGCATCGAGAGCGCTTTTGGCTGCTGGCTGTGTATGCGCTGCAGTTGTCGGTGAGACTGGGGCGCGCTTCTCGCAGCGCTGGGCGGTGAGCCTCCTTGCTATTCAGATTTTTATGCCCTGGGCAGTTTTTGATCTGGGTGTGCAACTCACATTCGCTGCCTTGGCGGGTATCGGAGTAGGGACAACCTTGGGTCGGGGGCGGCGCATTGCAACGTATCTTTGGGTTGCGCTGGGAACGTGGCTCTTTACTGGGTGCGTTCTGGCGGCGTGGGGCGGTGCAGTTGCCCCAGCAGGTTTTCTGTTTAACATTATCCTTGCCACGCCTTGGTCGGTGCTCAACTGTGTTGTTGGGAGCCTAGGCTTTCTGGCGCTTCTTATTGCAGGTGACTGGATGGCCGGTGTGCTCGACCTGGTGGTGGTGATCAATGAATTCATCGCTGAGTGGATGGTGGTTGCGGCTGATGGCGTGCTTGGAGATGCTTACCAACCGGTTGGTGTATGGCGCATAGGGGCTGCGGTGGTGCTGGGGCTATGCGGCGTGTGGCTGTGTAGACTCGCTATGGCGGGTTACCGTGCGGCGGAAATTGCGCGGTAAGAGGGGTGAAACCCCAGTATCAAACTGCCGCACCCGCTAACCAACCGCACACAGTTCGCGGTAATCTTCAAGGTTCTCAACAACTCTGCCAACTCCACGCACAACGCACGTTAATGGATCTGAGTCCCTGGTAAACGTGATTCCAGTCTTCTCTGTAAGCTGTTCTGCCAGGCCGCGCAGAAGGGCGCCTCCTCCAGCTAGGTGCACGCCATTGGCGAGGATGTCTTGTGCAACTTCGGGGTTGATATTCTCAAGTGCTGTGTAGATCGCCTTGACCATCGCACACAGTGGCTCTTGGAAGGCCGGCCGTAATGTCTCATTTGAGATCCGCATAGCCTTGGGTAATCCATCAGCTACTGAACGACCGAAGGCGGTCATGGTAAGCGGAGGGGAGTGCTTGAGGAGTGAGCCGATCGTAATTTTTATCCTTTCAGCTTCAAAGATACTTACCTCTAGACCGTGCTTGACCTTGAGGTATCTCTGAATTGCTTCATCGAGCTCGTCCCCAGCTATTCTAATTGCGTGTGTGTATATCGTGCCACTAAGGCTAATGATCGATATCTCAGTTGTTCCACCGCCGATATCTACAATCATGCTACCGATCGGTTTTTCAACGGGTAGGCCGCTACCAACTGCGGCAGCCATCGACTCCTCAAGGAGGTAAACCTGACGCACTCCGGCCGATAGTGCAGCATCAACCACCGCTCGTTTTTCAACATGGGTAATGTCCGACGG
>JBIKKT010000020.1:0-58943 GCA_044360195.1 Bdellovibrionota bacterium
ACCCAAGAGTCCGTTAATCATGTGCGCTGACTCGGTCTTGAAATACCGAAAGAACGCTTCTACGTGGTCGGGGTCTATGACCACTAGGACCAGGTGAATATGGGTTGCCTCAACGATCATGTGGCAGATCCGCACCGGGTACAGCTCGCATGCTCGGGCAAGGCAGCTCTTAACGATCGCCTGGCACAGTGGATTTGCGAGCAGCAGCAATCCCTCCTCCAAGCTGAAGGTGCAAAACAGCACGCTTCCGTGAGGATGGTACTTCATTTTCTTTTTTGACTTGAATTTCATGTACATCTATTCGGCGGGGCGGGTTAAATGTTGTGTCGTGCAGTAGAAAAAAGTAGCCTGGCTAAAGGGAGAAAAAAGTAGCCCGGCTACAGGGAGAAGCTCAGCTAGCTGCTATGGCCAGTTATTTCTATCCACTCATCTGTTCTATAGCCGCGCCGCTATTGCTGCTGCTTCAGGTCTACCCTGGTATTGCACTGCTTCTTGGTGCATGCGCCTCGCTACTCATAAATCAAGAACATCATCGAGCAATTGTAAGTAGGCTTTCCAAACGCATGCTTGGGTGTTCTATCGTTGCGTACGGGTTATCAATGCATATTGATTCTATCGTTGCATTATCGATCGATTATCTGCCAGCAACGCTTAGCGGGATTATTTTAGCGCTGACCGCTGCGATAGCTCTTGGACGGTTACTAAAGATTGATGCCCTGCTGGCAGTACTTATTGGCTCAGGCACAGCCATATGTGGTGCAAGCGCTATCGCCTCTGTTGCAACTGCTACAAAAGCGCAGGCTGAGAAGGTATCAATGGCGCTCGGTGTGGTGTTAATGCTCAATGCCGTGGGACTGATTACTTTCCCCTTTATCGGTCACCTTTGTGTTTTATCTTCAGAATCATTTGCCGTTTGGGCAGGCCTTGCAATTCACGATACAAGCTCCGTTGTTGGGGCGGCTTTAAGCTACGACCCATCAAGTGTGGACACAGCAACAACGGTGAAGCTTGCACGCGCAATCTGGATTGCGCCACTTACGGTGCTCTGTGCGCGATATTTTTTACCACAAGAGCGCAGCTACGCTTTGTCACTGCCCTGGTTTATTTGGGGGTATCTTATCGCAGCGCTCCTCAACAGTAGTGTAGCGTTGCCGCAAACTACCACTGCTCTATTCACTACTGCAGCGCGAATGGGTTTTGTCGTAGGCATTTTTTACATCGGCGCCACGATTGATGTAAGAAAAATTATTCAGCTCGGTGCCCGCCCCTGCCTGCTCGGTATTGCGGTGTGGATAGTGAGCGCTATGTGGAGCTTCATGCTCATCAAGTAGCAAGGGGTAAAACTGTGTAAGGCTTGCTCATAAAGCTTGTTTACCGTCTCATTCTTTCCCTTTTCCGTCGGCTGACGGATTGCGTTATGTGGCCTCCATAAGAGACTGATATCAGCGGGATTACCAGCGCTCAACCACACACTACACTTTGATGTGTGGCTGAGCATTCTTATCAAGCGGACGCAAGAGCGCACACAAGGAATGCCCATATGCTGTTGTGTTGGCCACCACACATCCAGGGGTATGAAGAACCGGTGGGTCCGCTGAAGGGAGCTGGGCCCGCGCCCTCCATCCTACTTCATTTCTGAATCCACCGTAGCGTTTCGACTGTCGAAAGCCGTGCTATCAACCGCTACATGATTAATGCTGCAAATCCAAATCCTCATGTCGTGGTCTATTCATTTGGCACGCCTTTCGATACGGGCGCCTTTACCCTCTCTCCGACTACATGGAGATGGGAAACAGCTCATCTTCCACCGGCCCTGTCAGTAACACCTCAGGCGAAGGGGTATCAACTCTCTCTTGGATTGGGGGAACGTGATGCGGTCGTTGGCCTTGGGCTTCATATGGGGCAGCTAAATTGCCGTGGGAATACCTTCCGCCTGTTTAACACAGATTCTCCAGTTCACACCCCAGCAGTTAAATCGATGTACGGCGCAAATTCATTGATGATAATCGTGCGCGAGAAGCCCCTTGGGATATTCATCGATGCTCCAGGAGAGGTCGTGGTTGATGTAGCTGCTAGTGATAGTAACGCTTTAGGGGCCACCATACACAACAACGGATTTTACCTGGCTGTTATCGAAGGTGCATCGATTGCAGAGATAGTGACTCGCTATATCAAGCTCACCGGCACTGCGTATATCCCGCCCAAGTGGGCCTTCGGGTACCACCAGAGCCGCTGGAGCTACGAAACAGAAGAGCGGGTACGTTCGATAGCTCGTACCATGCGCGAGCACGACATCCCATGTGACGTTATCCACATGGATATCCACTACATGCAGGATTACAAAGTTTTTACGACTAACAAGGAACGCTTTCCCAATCTACCCGCGCTCACAAGCGACCTTAGTAAGGAAGGCTTTCGTGTGATTTCAATTATCGACCCGGGTGTGAAGGTTGACGAAAGCTATCCGATCTACCAAGAGGGCATGCGTAACGGGTACTTCTGTAAACGAGGCGATGGAGAAGGTGAATTCGTTGGCGCAGTATGGCCAGGCCCATCAGTATTTCCAGATTTCTTTCGCGAAGATGTGAAAGCGTGGTGGGGACAGCTCTATAAGCCACTGATGCAGGAGGGGATAGCGGGCTTTTGGAATGATATGAATGAGCCCTCTATATTTTATACCCCAGCGGCATTTAAGGACTACGCCAGACATATCCGCAAGCTTGATGAAGCAGATGATTTTAGTGAAGCAGTTGCCAATGCACTGTGGGATAAGAGTATCTGCAATCGAGAGTCCTACTACGACGAGTACGTGCACTCGGTGAATGGAGCGGAGGTTCCTCATCGCGAGGTGCACAATCTGTTCGGTACTCAGATGACTAAGGCGGTCTCTGATGCCCTAACTGAAGGAGAGCCCCTCAAACGCCACTTCTTACTCTCGCGCAGCAGTTACCCTGGGATGCACCGGTATGCTGCCATTTGGACCGGCGATAACCATTCGTGGTGGGAGCACCTTTCGCTCAATATCCAACAGCTCATAACGCTCAATCTCTCTGGGTTCCTCTTCGTTGGGGCAGATACTGGAGGATTTGGTGGCGATTGCACAGCGGAGATGCTGGTGCGCTGGACTCAGCTAAGCGCGTTTGCGCCCTTCTTCAGGAACCATGCGGCGATGTGGGCACGGAGTCAGGAGCCCTGGGCTTTTGATGATAAAACCCTTGCTCTCTGCCGGGATGCGATCAGGATGCGGTACGCTCTTATGCCGTACGTGTATAGTGAATTCATTCGAAGCGCCAGTGAAGCTGAGCCCTTCATTCGTGGTCTCTTCTATGAATTCAAAGAAGCCGAAAGACGCCTAGACGATGACCAGTTTCTATGCGGTCGCCACCTCCTGGTTGCCCCCGTTGTAAAATCAGCGGCACACGGTCGCATGGTTCACCTTCCAGCCGGCCCGTGGCTTAAAGTTCGTGCAAGCGGAACCGGTTTAACCGGTGAAGGTATTCAAGAGGGTGGCGACATGTATGTTGACGCTTCGCTGGACGAAGTGCCGCTGTATCTGCGACTCGGAGCACTAATTCCAATGGTTAACCCGCCATTGCATACAGGTGATGAGCCTACCTCGGAGTACCGCATGATTGGCTTTATTGATTCGTCGGCTGAATGTGTGGTGCTTCTGGATGACGGTGAGCAGAGATATCAGTCATGGGATGATTATCCAAAGTTCGTGTGCTCAGTTGTAAGAAACGGGGATGCGTGGGAGACCACACTATCGTTTAAGGGAACCGAACACCGAAGCGTCACAGTCACCTTAGAGCTGTGGAATCGAAACGGCGAGAAGCAGGTCGTTTCGATTCGATCGTAGCGTTCAGTCGGCCGAAGTACTGCATCCCGGGATTTGCGAGCAGCAACAATCCCTCCTCCATGCTGAAGGTGCAAAACAGAACACTTCCGTGATGATGATACTTCATTTTGTTTTTTGACCTACATGTCATGCAGATCTATTCGGCGGGGCCGGTCAGATGTTGTGTCGGGGGGCGGAGAAAGTAGCCCGGGTACAAGGATAAAACCGCCTACCCTACAACTCCCACACCCCCTCAGTCTTACCGTGATCAGTGCGCTCGTCGTACAGTCTATCAAGCTCGCGAATCTCCTGGAGCGCCTTCTGTGCAACGGCATCTGCCTGGGTCGGGGTCAGCATCCCGCGCCGAGCAGTCGCTGCGCGCAGGGCAAGCGCCACGTGGCCGGCTCGCTCCTCAGCGTGCCGGACATGGTTCATTTCGTGTTTAAGAAGCCGCTCCATGAAGACCTGCCAGCGTTCGAGCAGCTCTTTGGACATGCCATGCACAGGGACTAACTTCGGCATCTTGACGACAGCCGAACACGAGAGCTCAAGCGTTGATACGTCAACGAGACCCTGCTGCGTAAGCTCCCACTTCCAGCGCACGTGCCACGTGGCAGTCGCGTATCGGCGTTTTCCGAAGGGGTCGGTTGGCCCATGCGATAGGAGTGCTTTCTTGAGCTCCTCACGAGTTGTACCCGATACAGGATACTGGTCGTAGGTCACATCCGCAGGGCACGGTGCTGGATTCTCAGCAACCCGCCTGTCGGCGTGTGCAGCGACCGTGAGCGCGCAAAGAGCAACTACAAGCGCTACGACGAACCGCACGCACACCTCCAGGAACTACTCCGATTATTGAATCATGAACTCTGTAAAGAACACACCAGTAACCGGCGGCTCTTCAAGACCAACGGCCTCGTTTATTCCTTCAAGGAGCTCATCTTTGAGTCGCTCCTTTCCTTCTACCGTGAGCAGGTCATCTGACCGCTTCGCTGACAGTATCTTAATGATTACGTCCTTAATCTGGCTCATACGCTTGACGAAGTGCGGTGGAATCGTGGGTCCTGCGTCGCCTCCGCCACCGCTCGGTCCACCACCGTGACCGCCGCCTCCGCCCTCGCCCCCTTCACCCATCGTTTGCTTCTCTACGAGGGCAGCGTCAAATTCAATAACGATGTGCACCTTCACAAATGCTGAGGTTTCCGAGAGGTTTACAACGAAAACCTCGAGGTCCGCTGTTTCGAGCCGTTTTGGAGTCTCATGCTCTTCTTCAACCACCAGCTCCTCCTCGGAGCCACCTCCCATAAGAAACATAGGAACGCCAGCACCGGCTACGAGCAATACCACCCCGAGGATAATAAAGAGCATCTTTTTGCTTTTGGGTTTCGCTTCCGCTTCCCCTGCTTCGCCTTCAGCCTTCTTCTCTGACATACAATCTCCCGTGCTCTGTGCACCAATGTACCTAGTGGTAATCGGCCCTTTCCTTCAGAAACATGACCGAAAAATGGGACACTTATAGCGTAATGGATTGAACAACTTACGCCGGTACGTTAAGCTGATGCGGCTATCGCCCCTGAGGTATCAAAGATATGGAACTCAATAACGACCCCCTCTACCGACTCCGCCACTCACTTGCCCACGTACTGGCACAAGCAGTCTTGCAGCTTCGCCCCTCTGCCAAGCTCGCTTTCGGGCCTCCGGTAGACAACGGGTGCTACTACGATTTCAAGTTTGAAGAGCCGCTTACGCCTGAGCACTTCGAAGATATCGAGAAGCGCATGCGTAAAATCATCGCTGACCGTCAGGTGTTTGAGCATTCTGAGTTCTCTGTTGAGGATGCTATCCAAGCCCTCGATCAGAGCGCACAGAACTTCAAAGTTGAATACTGCAAAGAGCTCGCCTCAGGTGGTGAGAAAACAATTGGCTTCTACAAAAACGGTCCCTTCACGGACATGTGCGCAGGCCCGCACGTGGAACACACCGGCAAGATCCCACCCGACTGCTTTAAGATCGACTCACTTGCCGGCGCATACTGGCGCGGAAGCGAGAAGAATCCGCAGCTCACTCGAATTTACTGCCTAGCCTTTAGCAATCGCAAAGAGCTCGACACATACGTAGAGAATCGCAGACTCGCCCTAGAGCGCGATCACCGAAAACTAGGCAAAGAGCTTGAGCTCTTTATGATCTCTGACAAGGTTGGCCCAGGACTCCCGCTGTGGATGCCAAACGGCACTGCTATCCGAGAAAGCCTAGAGACTTTCGCTAAAGAAATTGAGCAGCGCGCTGGGTACGTACGCGTTGCAACTCCGCATCTTGCCAAAGAGACGCTCTACGTAGAGTCCGGGCACTTGGCGATGTACAAAGAATCGATGTACCCACCGATGGAGCTTGAGGGTGAGTCGCGCTACTACCTAAAGCCGATGAACTGCCCTCACCATCACCAGATTTATGCCCACAGGCCCCGTAGCTACCGAGAGCTCCCGCTGCGCTTTGCAGAGTACGGCACTGTTTATCGTTACGAAGCATCAGGAACCCTCTCTGGACTCCTGCGCGTGCGGTCGATCTGTCAAAACGATGCGCACATCTACTGTACCCTTGAGCAGCTTAAAACTGAGCTCAAAGCCACAATGAAGATGTGTCTCGACTACTACACAAAGCTACGCTTTAAAGATATCAAGGTGCGCTTCTCAACTCACAACCCTGAGAACAAAGAGAAGTACGTAGATAATCCTGAGCTTTGGGCTTTCTCTGAAAAGATCGTTAAAGAGGTAATCGATGAATCTGGGGTTGATTACATCCACGGGCAAGGCGAAGCCGCATTCTACGGTCCGAAGATCGATTTTCAAGCAACCTCTGTCGTAGGTCGCGAGGAGACCATCAGCACAACCCAACTCGATTTTGGTCAACCGCTACGATTCGACCTCAACTACATCGGAGAGGATGGAGCAAAGCACAGGCCATTTATCGTTCACCGCGCTCCACTTGGAGCTCACGAACGTTTCATTGCGTTTCTGATTGAGCATTTTGGTGGCGCATTCCCAACGTGGCTTGCACCAACTCAGGCGATGATTATCCCGGTTAAAGAGACTGCTACTGCGTATGCTCAAGACCTACTCAATGAGCTACGCGGCAACCTCTTGCGCGCTGAAATCGACACAACTGACAATTCATTTAACAAAAAGATCCGCGAAGCAGTAACAGCCAAGATCCCTAACATCATCATAATTGGTGATAAAGAAGCTGCTGAGGGAACGGTTACGCTCAGGCGCTACTGCACCAAGGAACAGGTCACAATCTCTAAAGCACAGCTCCTCAATCGCTTTGAGCTTCTGATGAAGAAGCGGCTGATGGATAACTTTGCGGATGAGCCGATTGAATGAGGAAATAGCGTGTAAAGATGTTGGGAACAGGTGTAGTTCCAACAAGTACTCCTTCTGAAGCAACGATTCAGGCTACCAGACATCTTCACGATGAGTACGAGAGCTGCCGCGCCGCGACTTTCTCGCTAACGGACCAGTCCAGCAAGGAAGCGACTGACTGGAGCACGCGACTCACGATGGCTCGCGAGGGACTCCTTCACGCCGCGTTTAACGACTCCTTTGCACCACTCATTCCCGAGCTGCAGATTGCGTTAGCGGCCGTAGGCGGTACAGCCAACCGCACCACGGCTCGATTCTCTGATATTGACATCGTTGTTATGTCCTTAAACGACGAAAGCAACAACGAGAGCTTTAGAGATGCACTCAATCACTTTAGAGATACCCTTCAGACCGCCGGATTTCACTTCGATCTTCAATACACAGACGCAAAGATATCATTTGATCGTAGCCCTCTCTCAAGAATAAAAGATCCCAAACGTAGAGAACTTGCGGAGATAAAACTCGCAGAAACGCACCTATCGATGCTCGGTGCGCGGCGTATTGCGGGCTCCACTACAACCTTCAATCAGTTTTTAAAAAACTACAAAGACGACCTCGCAACCGTTGGCTCAGATCTGCTAGCGCTCTGGCAGAAGAGTGTTCATACTCGCTGGGAAACATTTCCAGAGCCTCCTGATTCTGCCTCGTTTGATTCCAAGGGCTCGATTGGTGCCCTTCGTGAATGCGACACCCTTTTAGCTCTTAGAGAGCTCACTCATGCGGCAGGGATATCTAGAGTTTTTATAACCGATGCGGAAGCAGCAACCGTGCAAGAGCTTAGGGAACCTCTCCTTAAACTGAAGCACCGATTACACCTCCTTTTGCCGGAAGACGGAGCTCCCCCGAACCCCGAAGATCGAAAATTTACTGCCTGCTCATTACAGAAGCTACACCAGATACTCCCAGATTCTAGCGAACGGAACGAAGCGCTTTACCTACTAGCGCACACCCGCTCAGAGCTTAAGCTTTTAGCTGCTCGCGTTAATCGCCGAGTAGCCGACTTTATCCACGATGTAAAGCCGCCTGACCCCTCTGAACTCAGAGAAGACTCTTTCATGCGCGCGTACGCCGCTTTCAGAGCCGAATGCTACGCTGAAACACTAGCCGAAGACCGTATTGTTGCCGCAGTGATGGGACTCTTTGCTGCATGGAGAGTCAAGCTGGGGCCCATCGATCCACGCAAAGTGCTCCGCGCTCTGTCAACTGTTGAGCACGAAGTCTTGGATGACGTACTCGAACTTGGGAAGCTGTTTGATGCTACCAACTTCCCTCACTCACCATCCACAGCCCGTGCTATGCGGAGCATCCTTGAAGGTCCAGGACCTCGTGCTCCGATTTTAGAGCTGATGCATCGCGCAGGATGGCTAGGATTAATCATACCCGAACACGCCGCTGGAGAACGGATGAATACCAGCAAAATGGAAGACCCCGTCTCACTGTCGCGCCACGGTCTCGACACCGTGAAGATACTCGATTCACTCCTCGGCCATAGTTTCCCTCTTGAGGAGAACCATCCATTCTCCGGAATTTCTCGTCTCTTCATAGAAAAGCCCGAAACCCTGTACCTGGCGGGACTCTTTCATGACTTAGGACACCTTCCCGCAGCAAAGCCTGAACACCAAAATAAATCCCATGAAGAGCGTGGGGCATTGCTCAGCTACCGTACGGCTCGATCACTTGGATACTCGGAATACGATGCGTATCGCGTACAATGGCTGGTCAGAAACCACCACAAGCTCCGAGCGCTATCGCGTAGGGCATCCCCTAGCGAGGCGGTGCTAGGGGAACGGGTAATGGGTGCAGTAGGATTTCCTGACATGTTAGTGATGCTGCATGCGCTAAGTGCCGCTGATGCGTTAGCCACCCCGCGACGCAGAAACGAATCATCATCGCACGTGTGGCTGAGAGAAGCATTTGAAGCCGGCATGTCTGCCATGAACCTGGACGGCTTATTACCAGATCAGGATTCATTTAAAAGACGCATCGCGCAGGCATTTGGACGCGTAAGCAAAAGTTCGGATAGCGAGGCTCTCGAAGCAGTCACTGCTCACCTAGCGCAACTTCCGCGTTCATATGCAAGTGAAACGTCACCGGAAGAGATAGTTCATCACCTAGTCGGAGCGCTTCAAACCAAGCATCCTTATATCTATTGGATCAATGAAGGAGAACCAAACACTGAATTGACTGATGGGTCTCGTCCTCAACGTGTAGTAATCGTAGCACCCGACAAGCCAGGCCTCCTTTCGCGCATGTGCGGAGGGATATCCGCATTCCCGATAAAAGAGGCCCGCATTTTTACCACCCAAAGCGGACTGGCGTGTAACGTGATAACGGTCGCAGTGCCCCGTGCTGTAAACCAATCTGACTTGGTACGATATTCCTCAGGCTTAGAGAAAGCACTTACTGTAAAACCACCCCCCGCGCGCACTTTTCTGGAAAGCTACCGCACGGTGTTGCAGAACAAAGGTGCTCAACCAGATGTGGTTTCATACCAGGTCGAACAACAAGCTACTACAGCAGGAGCTGAGATAACTGTTAGAGGGCCCGACAGAAAACACCTTGCGAGCATTCTAGCAGCACTATTCCCCGGTATTGTTACAGCGAAATTCGCCCAGGGGAGCGCACCAGGCACGGTCTTCGATAGCTTCGTACTACCGCAGCCTCTCTCAGACGAGATGCTGCAACGTCGAATTCGCAAGCTTAATGAGCACGCGGGAGTCCTTCCTGCAGAGGGCTCATCATAAAATGAGTTAACACAGAACTCTTCCCCGTGATCTGGTCTACGATACACACACCGTCTTCACCGCTAAAGCATCATCCTTAACTGACACCTCAACCACAGAACCAGGCAGTAGCTCATCAGCGATCAACGCTCGACCGATCCTTGTTTCAAGCTCGCGCTGAATGTAGCGCTTAAGCGGCCGCGCTCCGTAGATCGGGTCGTACCCACTCTTCGCAATAAACTCCTTAGCCTCTGTAGATACCTCAAGCGAGATCTCTCTATCGGTAAGCCGCCTACGAACATCTGCAACCAAGAGGTCAACGATGCGAGTTATCTCCTCGAGCGCTAGTGGTTTAAAGAGCACGATATCATCGATACGGTTTAAAAACTCAGGTCTGAAGTGACCCCGCAGCTCGCGCATAACGCTACTTCGCGCTCCCTCAGCGATCTCGCCTTCAGCAGATATTCCCTCTAAGAGGTGCGCTGAACCGATGTTGGAGGTCAAAATGATAACGGTATTTTTAAAATCAACCGTTCGACCCTGAGAGTCTGTCACACGCCCGTCATCGAGAATCTGAAGGAGTACATTGAAAACATCCTGATGCGCCTTCTCGATCTCATCGAACAACACCACGCTATACGGCTTACGTCGCACAGCTTCAGTGAGCTGCCCTCCCTCTTCGTAGCCCACGTACCCTGGAGGCGCTCCGATAAGACGAGACACGGCGAACTTCTCCATGTACTCACTCATATCAATACGAATCAGATTCTGCTCGCTGTCAAAGAGCGTCTCAGCTAAGGTTTTCGCAAGCTCAGTCTTTCCGACACCTGTTGGACCAAGAAAGATAAACGACCCTATCGGACGGCGCGGATCTTTAATTCCGGCACGCGCACGGATAACTGCATCAGCAACAACCTGTACAGCTTCATCTTGTCCGATAACCCGCTGGTGAAGGATCTCATCGAGCTTAAGCAGCTTCGCTCGCTCGCCTTCAACGAGGCGCGTTACGGGGATTCCCGTCCATCGTGCAACAATCGACGCGATCTCTTCTTCCGTCACCTCTTCACGCAGCAAGCGCGGAGCACCGTCATCACCAGTGACCTCCCGCTCCTCGTCTTTAAGCTGCTTTTCAAGCTGCGGGAGTTTTCCGTGCTTAAGCTCAGCTGCTTTGTTGAGGTCGTACTGCCGCTCAGCCTTCTCGACATCTCGACGCACCTGCTCGATCTGCTCACGCAGAGTTTGCAGCTTTTGGATACCTTCCTTCTCTCGCTTCCACTGCGAACGCATCGCGTCTGCTTCCAGCCGTGCCTCACCAAGCTCCTCGGTAAGAGCCTTTAAGCGCTCTGAGCTCGCCCGGTCAGTTTCTTTTTTGAGCGCAGCCTCTTCTATCTCAAGCTGCATAATGCGGCGCGTAACCTCATCGAGCTCTGCCGGCATCGAATCGATCTCAGTACGAATCGTAGCGCACGCTTCATCAACGAGATCTATCGCCTTATCCGGCAGAAAGCGCTCAGAGATGTAGCGATGAGACAGGGTTGCTGCTGCAACCAGAGCGTTATCCTGAATACGCACACCGTGGTGCACCTCAAAACGCTCCTTTACTCCGCGCAGAATCGAAATCGTATCCTCAACCGAAGGTTGGTCTACTGTTACGGGCTGAAAGCGGCGCTCAAGGGCAGCATCCTTCTCTAAGTGCTGTCGATACTCATCGAGCGTAGTTGCTCCGATACAGTGCAGCTCTCCGCGTGCAAGCATCGGTTTGAGCATATTACCGGCATCCATCGAACCTTCGCCTTTACCTGCGCCGACTATTGTGTGCAGCTCATCGATAAAGAGAATTATACGTCCTTCGGATTTTTTTACCTCTTGAAGTACAGCCTTAAGGCGCTCTTCGAATTCACCACGATACTTAGCTCCTGCTATAAGTGAGCCCATATCAAGAGCGAAGACGGTTTTATCTTTTAACCCTTCAGGCACATCACCACGAACTATTCTTTGAGCAAGACCTTCAACGATAGCGGTCTTTCCAACTCCTGGCTCACCGATAAGCACAGGGTTGTTCTTCGTTTTCCGGGAGAGTATTCGGATTACCCGCCGTATCTCTCCGTCTCTTCCGATAACAGGGTCGAGCTTCCCTTTCTGCGCCTCCTGAACGAGGTCACGTCCGTAGCGCTCAAGAGCTTCGTAGGTTGCTTCGGGATTTGCACTCTGCACGCGTTGATTTCCTCGCACTACCATCAAGGCTGCAACGAAGCGATCTCGAGAGAGATTAAACGTTGCGCATATCTTTCCAAGCGGTGTCTTTGTGTCACCGTCTAAAGCAGCAAGCATCAAGTGCTCGACGGATACGTACTCATCCTTTAGACGTTTTGCTTCCTCTTCTGCTTTAACGAATACTTTGCCGAGCCGCTGCGTGAGATATACCTTACCAGCCTCAAGACCAGGCCCAGAGACACGGGGCCGTTTTTCTAATTCTTGAACTATGGCTTGCGAAAATGCACCAGCATCGACCTCCATCTTCTCAAAGAGGCGCGAGATGAGTCCACCCTCCTGTCGTAGCAGCGCCGCTACAACGTGCTCAACATCAACTTCGGTATTACCACGACGAACAGCATCTGACTGAGCGTCCTGAAGTGCTTCTTGAGATTTCTGCGTAAAACGTTGTAAGTCCATAATGCTTCCTCGTCTCCTCGTCTTCCTACCTTAAGAAGTAGATAACCACGCTCTTCTCATTTATCGAGTTTTCTATGCGGCGCTCCGCGGATTAAATTGCGAAACGGTGGCAAGTTGCTCAAATATCTCACGCTCCTTCGTTGACAGTGCGGTTGGAACAACGATTCGAATCTCGGCGAACACATCACCACGTCCACCCTTCTTGAGCGGAAAACCACGCCCCTTAAGGCGCAACTTTGCTCCAGACTGCGCTCCTGCCGGAACCGAGATCATAATGCTTCCGTCAGGAAGGGGGAGATCTACCTTAGCGCCGAGCGCTGCTTCCCACGGCGTAACGGGGAGCTTGACCGTGAGATCTGAACCAGTCACGGAATAGCGTGGATGTGGTGCGAGCTTTAGTTTGAGATAAAGATCTGGTTCACCTTGCTTCCCTGCAAGACGAATAACTGTTCCCTCACCTGAGCCAGCCGGAATTTTAACTTGTAAACTTCGGGTGCGCCCAGTCGGCTCGCTCACCTGTAGAGAACGCGCAGCGCCATTAAATGCATCTTCAACCGATATAACTAGCTCAGCTTCTTGTCGCTGCTGCTGCGGCTGCCGAGCTTGCCCGAAGCCGCCTCCCATTCCACCAGAAGCAAACGAACCGAACGGTGATCCGCCACCGAACACTGCTTCAAAGAAGTCACTGAAGCCATTAGCGCCACCTCCGAAGTGGAAACCTCCACCGGCCGCTCCCCCTCCCATCGCCTGTTCCCATCCAGGAGGAGGTTGGAAGTCTTGTCCAGCACGGTAATTAGCACCGAGCATATCGTATTTTTTGCGCTTCTCCGGGTCGCTTAAGACCTCATTCGCCTCGTTAATCTCCTTAAAGCGGTCCTCGGCCTCCTTAGACTTGTTGACATCGGGATGGTACTTCCGAGCCAGCTTACGAAAAGCCTTTTGAATCTCATCCTGAGAGGCATCTCGAGCTACCCCTAGCAACTCGTAGTAATCTCTAAATTTCACAGTGTATTCCCTATGTTAGAACAGACAGACGGGGCTCGTTAGAGAGCATCCTATACTATATAACCACGCGGGCACACGATTCCAAGCAGCTAACAACAGGCCGCAACCGGATTAACGAGTAGGCTTTGCACGCCTGGCCGCTCGGGCCGCTTCAGCTCGCTCTAGCGCTTTGAGCGCCTCAGGGGTTCCTATCTCACGCAGCGCATAGGCCGCTGAGCTTTGTACACCAACGTTGGAATCATACATCAGCGATATCAGACGCGGCACACCCGGCTCGGCTAGCTTACCGCATTTGGCCAGCGCTAGCGCTGACACATTACGTTCTTTGGCTTGAGAGCTGTAGAGCTTCTGAAGGTGTTCAGGTACTGAAGCCTTGTCGCAACAACCCATCAAAGCCAGAGCGAACACGCCAGACACAAAATAGTTGAAAGTATCTTGTGCCTTCACTTAGCCACCGTACATGCGATAAAAATCATCGCGTATGGTTTCAGCTTTATCCCCCAATCCATACCCGTCCGGACCCGCATAATGGATAAAATCTGCTCGAAAACGCTCGCCATCAGTATCTCGTTCACCCATATGCATCCGGTTAAAAGAGTAATCAAGCTCACCACACAATACGTTATTTTTGACAGCAAGATAGTTTAGGTATGTTTGATCTGGGAACCACTCGTCGATCACTTCAAGCCCCACAGGAACATCCCTAAAGTTTACGAAGGCCTCGCGCTGTCCTTGAGAAACTAAAATAACTCCTGAATTAAAATATCGTAGCCGTCCATTCGAGGCCAGCGGCCAATGCGGGCACGCCTCAAGCAGCGGTGCTACATACGGATCACGGTTCATCGCTTCAGTCGGTAAGTTTTCGTTGAATGCATACAGCATTCCAGGGTCCGGATACGCATCGAATATATTTTTGGCATGAGGAGTAACAAGGATGTCTGCATCGAGGTAGAGCACGCGCTCATACTCTTTTAGTAGTTCAACGAAATACATCTTCTCGAAATACTCAGAATGAAACCCAACTGTATTGTGCCGCAGGCGGACAAACTGCGCACCGCAACGCTCGCTATAGCGCTCCATAGCTACGAATGGCTCTGTCAGGCTGCGAAGCGCACCTGTTGAAACAGTAAAGACGGCGAGGCGTTTCATAATAGGGTAGTTGTCGTACGTGGCGAACTATATCTTGAGCCTGCTAGTGCGTCCATCCACTGTATCCTCACCTCAGCAACCTGTTTCCCTCTTCACACAGTACGTTACACGCCTTTTATTTCACCCCATGACACGAGCCATGCAGCTTAGATCTCCACTCGGCTACAAGAGTGGCGACTTTTATGGAGGACTCTATGCAAACTGGATCAACTGGACACACCCCAACGACCACAACTACCCGACATCGTACGAGCGAGATGGAAGAGTGTATGCGACTCTGTGCCGAGGCGGCCAAGGTGTGCCTTGAAACTATACCACTCTGCCTCGATGCAGGTGGTAAACACGCTAAGGCTGACCACATCATGCTGCTTATTAACTGCGCACGCATTTGCCAGACAAATGCAAAAGTAGTCTTAAGCGGTGCGCGCCAATCTACCTACACAAGCAACGCCTGTGCTGAGATATGCCGCGAGTGTTCAGACGACTGCAAAGCGACAGGCAATGAACAGTTCATGCAACACTGCGCTGACGTCTGCAAACGCTGCGCAGATAGCTGCAGGAAACTCGCGGTTCATTAATTCCCAAGTGAGGCGCTAGGCGCTACTGGCACCGGTTGCATCGACAGCCGGTGCATCTTTACGGCATTGCCCACGAAAAATATCGCAATGCCAAGCCATATAAATCCTAACCCAGAGAGCTGTATCGCGCTTGGGTACACGCCGAAGTAAACCACCGACAAGAGAAGTTTTACACTTGGCGCCACGTATTGCGTAATACCGACCACTTGCATTGGCACGCCTCTCATACCGCTTACAAGCGCCAGCAGAGGAAGTGCTGTTACGGGGCCGGTTGCTAGCAACAGAAGCCATGTGGTCGAGGATAGCTCCGTCAGAGCGCTAGTAGACGCTCCATAGAAGAAAGGCGCTCCAATCGCAATCAGGACTGACAACACAACGGTCTCATGAAAGAGCCCTTCCACCGGCGCAACCGCAAACTTGCGACGCACTAGCGTATAGCCGACCCATGACCCACCTATTATAAGAGCCATAAGCGGAAATCTCCCGGTTATAAATACTGGCAGCATAACGCCTACGACCAGGCAAGACAGGGACACTTTCTTGACCATATCTAGCCGCTCAGCAAAAAAGAGAGATGCACCTACAATCGTCATGAGCGGAGCAATATAGTAGGCAAGGCTTGCAGAGAGGAGGTCGCCTTGCTGCAATGCAATAAGGTAGGTAATCCAATTAGTGGCCAACAGGCTCGCGGAAAGAAGTATCCCCGTCAGGTAGCGACGGTTTTGTAATTTTCTAAGCGCTCCGAGAAGCTCCCCACGCGCAAGCAGAACGACTCCTAGAAACACCATCGCCCACACCGTTCGGTGAAGCGCCACAACAGTCGGCTCAACGCTGCCAAGAAGCGCCCAAAATACAGGTAGCACACCAAACGAGATGTACGCCCCAACAACCAACATAAGATCCTTTCTCATAATTCCTCCACGCTTATCACCTTACCACAGTGCCGCAGTGTGTTCCTCGGCAACAAGAGCGTGATGTGTTTTCCCCATTTGAGAGCAATTTATTGGGACGGAATATTCTTTTTAGGTGAACAGACACTTGTAAGAGTATCAGCACACATCGACTAGCTACAACTACCCAGAAATCCGAAAATTCGGCCAGATTTTCTCTGACTTGCGTAAATGAAGAGCTATCCTTTCTCCTACCCTTGAAATTCGCTACACCGGTGACTAATAAATTCAAGCTCTCGTCAGGCAGGCGCGGAGCTACCTTAAGGGCTCAATCATGACAGTTGAACTAGACTCCTACGACAGGAAGATACTTTTCGAACTAGACTGCGATTCTAGGCGTCCGCTTTCTGAAGTAGCCCGCAGCGTACGACTAGGTCGCGACCTGGTAACCTATCGGCTAGAGCGCCTGCACTCAGCGGGAGTGCTGCGCGGCTGCTCTGCCCTTATTAATCCCTATAAACTAGGATTTACCCTTTATAAAGTATACCTCAAGCTCGAAGCCAACCGCGAGCGCGCGAATTTACTGATTGAGACTCTCAATCGCCACCATCACACCTTTTGGCTTGCTGAATCATACGGCAGGTGGGACCTGATCTGGTGTTTTGCTGCGCGTTCGCCAAAGGAGGCGTTTGATATCCAGAACTCATTATTCTCAGAGTACCACGACGTCATCCCCCACTACAGCGTCTATACCTTCGTCAACAACTGGTGGTTTCCAAAGAAGCACCTTCTCGGTTCCTCGCTGAAGGATGTGCAGGGGTGGAACTTTCAAATGCCAACTCTTACCCTCGGAACGACTCCGGCTCAACACGAGCTAGATGCACTTGAATCACAACTTGTTGCCCTGCTCTCGCGTAATGCTCGCCTCACTATCGTTGAACTTGCAGAGCGGCTTGGAGCCACCCCTGCTGTCGTGAAGTATCGTCTTGAGAAACTTGAGCGCACCGGTGTCGTGGCGGGATACAGAGTTGATATAGATCGCTCGCTTCTTGGTATGACACTCTTCAATGTTCAGATTCAACCCCGTGACTACGATGCCGCCAAAGAGAGGGAATTTCTCGACTACTGCCGCGCGCACCCGCAGGTACTTGAGTACATTCAGCAACTCGGGGACTGTAGGGCGGAACTCGTGCTTGAAGCACGCGACTACAACCAATTCAGTGCCGTTATGGATCACCTACGCGAGCGCTTCTCTCTCTTCATTCGCGGCCTCGATTACTTGATGATTAAAAAGGACTACTTCCACCGCACACCAGCGTGCCTCTATCACCACCAGCACTCAACCGCTGGGCTAGCGGAAGAACTAGCGGCTTAGCAGCTTCCGGGGCCAGTGTGTAGGGCGAAATCGAGCCCAAAATGGTACATGGTAGAATTTCCCAACACAGAAACAGTCTATAAAGATCTGGTATTAAGCTTCTCACCCTCTCAAACCGTCGCCGTTTTCTACCATGTACCATTCTTGCCACCATTCGTGCCACCATTCGTGCCACCATTCGTGCCATTGTCGGCCTACTTCTCACCCCCCCTTCGTCTGCTCCGCTGGCCCCATACTGGAGTAAGTGCTGCGTCTGTGGCACTATCCGGCCACAATTATTGGCCACTTATTGGCTGTCTAATAGATACAGAAAAGCCCAATCAAGCTATGTTAGAAACAAGTCCTAAAGCACCCCCAAAAGCGTCTGATTTCCTAGCCACCGCCCAAGAGCGGCTAGACCCTTTGGAGGTAATCCGTACGCGCATCGGCAGCAGGAGCCCGTGGATTACGCGCCAATTCCCTAAGTGCACCGTGCAGGATTACTCACCAGAAACGAGCACCTTGCGGGTTAAGGTTGGACTATCTCCTGCAGAAATTCAGATCCCTTATATCTCAGGTCGATCCCTCCAGGTGCTGAAGGAGCGGTACGTGCTTGTATCGTACCCTCTCGGTACGAACGACGATCTTCTCAGTATCACGTCCAAGTTGGACCAAAATGAAGCGCCGTATGCAATGGCGATTCTAGACTTCGCTCGCGTTGATGTGAGGGGAACCGGCCTTGTCCCGATGATGCGCATCGCCGCAGATGGTCAGAAGTTGGTAGAAACACAAATACATATTAATATGGTGGGCCAGCTCTTAGCAGAGGAAGGGCTACTGACTTTAGAACAGTCAAATAATTCAAAAAGGGTGCTGTCATCTGGCTACAACCACCTGCAAGAGTTTGCCGGGACGCGCTCGCTCTTCCAACATCAGAATGGGGATATAATCGCAGGCCTCGGCTGGAGCTGTGCGCAGGGTTTTAAGGTTGAACGAGACTCTCGTGGAGCCCTTACCGTTACGCTGGCGGTAAGTGATCCATACGGCGAATTAGCAGCCGAGCGGCATATCCTCTTACCCAACGCTGATAACAGAACATTCAGTCTATACATGAAGCAAGCTCGGCGGCCCTTATAATCATAGCTGCAAAAATGGTACATGGTAGAATTTTGCGCTACCCAAACCAGTTATAAGGATCTCGCAAGACAGACTATTTTCTACCATGTACCAGCGTCAGAGCTCGGCGGCCGTTGTTATCATAGCTGCAGAAATGGCGGCAAAAATGGTACATGGTAGAATTTTGCGCTACCCAAACCATCTATAACGATCTCGCAAAACAGACTATTTTCTACCATGTACCAGCGTCAGAGCGGAAAATCGCTGGACATTTCAAACACCTACGCCCGCGCCAAAAAGCGCTGCCAAGTTCTCTACGTCAGCTCGCATGATCTCAAGGATGCTCGGTGGGTCAATCGACTCAACGTCTCGCCCCAAAGAGAGCAGTCTACGCGCTGTTTCAAATCCTATCCCTCCCGGAAATCGCCGCACAAGAACATCTCCCTCCCAGTAATCCTCCTGTGCCTCATGCCAGCGCTGCGCTGAGTAGAACCGGCTACCCGGAGCGCGTATCCGCACCTCAACCGTGACTGCATTTGCCCCAAACCACACCCCGTCGCACGTTAAATCGCGCTGCTCCCCCTTCTTTGCTTGCGTTGGCAGGTTACCCCCATCAGCTATCAGTGACACCTCACTCACAGAACGGATAAATGACACGTTAAGGGTCCGGGAAACCTCCCCTGTACAGAGAAGCGATGCCCACAAAACCCCATCACGAAAATACAGTTTATCAAACACCCCCTGCCATTCTTCGCAACCACCGCCGTTCCACGGACATTCATACTTCACTTCTACTGGCTGATGCCGATGAGAGAGGCTAAGTAGCGTCACAACATCTACGCTCGGAACACTTGCTGACTGCGACATCCAAGCAGAGAAGCGCTTGCGCATGCGCTCAAGCTCTACCCGCAGCTCGGTGCGCGCGTTGGTACTACGAACCCACAGTGCCTCAACCGCACCCCGGAGGTTCTTATCATTTATTAACTGACTAAGCTCACACACAACGACCAAAGCGATAAATTCGTCGCGACTGAGGGGCATCGGCTCAAAAACGAAATTTTTATCGGTAAGAAAATACCCACGGCTTGACTCATCATACTCAAGCGGTACCCCGAACTCGTACCGCAAGCGGTCAATAGTACGCATCGCTGTACTGCGTGAGCACTTACAGAGAGCAGCAAGCGTTGAAGCATTTGGAAACGAGCGCTTCTGAAGCTCAACTTGGAATGCAATCAACCTCCGAAGAAACGTTGAACTCTCCAGGTCTCGGCGCTGCATATCGGTCAAGCTAGAGTTTCTTTTGTGAGTGGTCTTCTTGGTCATGAAACAGCTAAGCGAGTACACGCATCAGTCGTACGCATCCATCCGAAGTAGCGAACCTACACAGACTAAACAAGGAGGTGTGTCAGCCAGTGAGTTACAAGACATAGGAAGCAGCACAACGCAGTGAATACGTGCACGTCCGCCCTATCGGCGACACGCTACCACCGCCTCTGTACAGCGGATAGGATGTGTACCATCGGGTGATACAGGCTTTTGCCTGATTTTCTGTCAGCTACGACTTGAGCCTATCTCTTTGAGCACAACGTCGTTAGGTGCTCAACATCGTACTGAAGTTCATCCAGAATATTTGCCGGAGTTACTGAGCGCACAAACCGCCCCAAACTCAAGATGCGTCGATTAAGCTCAGGTGATGGGAGTCCGGGAAATCGGCGCACTAACGTGTCTCCATCCCACGAATCTTCCTGCTCTGGATGCCAGGTCTGTGCCGCGTAGTAACGCGACGCCGGTGCTAAAATGGCAACTTCGATAGTTAAAGGCTCAGCTCCCGACCACACACCAAAACCCTCAAGCCAATGCGGTTTAGGGTGCAATGCAACAGGCTCTGCAGGATCACGCGGAGGCAAAGCATCAATATGCTCAATGCCCTTGATAAAAGACACGTTTAATACAATATGCCGCCCGCGAGAGTCCTCAAACATCGCGTACAAGAGACCATCTGAGAAATGGAATCGCTCAAATAACCCGCAATATTCGCGATCCTCTTCGTGGCGCCACGGAGACCGATACCGAATCCTGACTGCTTGTCCCTTATGGCTTAAATCAAGTAGCGACAACAGATCAACATCAGCGAGTTTGGCCACTGAGGTGAGCTCGGAAGAGAACCTTCCGCGAATCTGCTCAAGGTCGTAGTGCACATCGGAGCGCCCATTAGTTAGGTGTGCCCAAAGGGAAGATACGGCACTTTTAAGGGTTACATCGTCAATCATCGAGAGCAGCTCACCAAGCAGAATCATCACCACAAGCTCATCTCGGCCCGGTGGCAACGAGGCGAAGGAAAACTCCGGCTTTGTTAGATAATACCCCCTATTCGACTCATCGTATTCAATCGGCACGCCAAACTCATACCGCAGCCGGTCAATGGTACGCACCGCCGTACTGCGCGAACAGTCACACAGGTCCGCAAGAATTGAGGCGTTAGGATAGCTATTGCGCTGAAGCTCAGCTTGAAATACCAACGACCTCTTTAAAAACGTGGATGAGTCCATAAACCTATATCTCCGGACAGCTAGGCCGCCTACAACCGGATGATTGTGACATCTACCGTATAGGTCGAACAGCCCACAATACGCACTAGGGAAGCGGGGCAAAACAGTGTAAAAGACAACCATGCGCAGACTAGGCCACCGCTACCTCTATTCAGCTACAGACCTGTGCAACTTCGCAGCCTGTCGCTATATCACCCACCTCGATCTCCGCGATCAGGTAGAGCCCCTCCAACGTGCTGACGAAGACGAACAGGCAAAACTTGTTATTAAAAAGGGAGAAGAGCACGAGCAACGATACCTTGCTACCTTGGAAAGCACTGAGCAGACCGTCCTCACTGTTCCATCATTACTCAGTGCACAACCAGAGAATGCCCTCGATGCCACAATCGAGATCTTGCGTGAGGGCGCGCCCTACGTGTACCAGGCGTTCCTGTATAAGGAGCCATTTAACGGCTACGCTGACTTCTTAAAGCGGGTTGAACGACCGTCGAAACTAGGCGCCTTCAGTTACGAAGTTATCGACACCAAGCTAAGCAAGACAGAGAAGGCTTCATATATCATCCAACTCTGCTTCTATTCGGAGATCATTGAGACCATACAAGGCCACCTTCCTGAGTATGCTCACATCGTAAATGGCGCAATGAAGCTCTCCACGTTTACGGTGAGAGACTTCTACTCGTACTACCTGCGCCTTAAACGCGACTTCCTCCAAGCTGTATCAACAAACTCAGAGGACACACTCTACCCTGAGCCGTGCCCGAAGTGCGCGTCGTGCTCGTGGCGTAACCTTTGCAAGGAGAAGTGGCAGCAAGACGATCATCTGTCGCTTGTTGCAAACATCACCCGCAGTCAGCGCATTAAGCTTGAACAGGGCGGTATCACCACCTGCGCAGCACTGGCGAATCCGACTACACCAGCACCTGAAAATGTACACCCTGAGGCTTTTGCGCGGTTGCGAGACCAAGCAACGCTCCAGCAAAAGGCTCAGGAAACAAACACCCCTATCTGTCGCGTGATTCCTCCTCAAGAAGGGGGTAATGGCTTTGCACTTCTACCACCCCTAGATGAGGGAGATATCTTCTATGATATCGAGGGAGATCCACTCCTTAAAGAAGAGTCCCTCAAAGGCGCAAATCCAATGCTCCGCGATGGCCTTGAGTATCTGCACGGGTTCTCATGGAGAAACCCAGATGGCACATTCTCGTTTCGCCCCTTCTGGGCACTTACAAAACGTGATGAGCGCAGATGTTTTGAAGAGTTAATTGATTTTATCGTTGAGCGAACAACAAAGTTCCCTAACGCTAAGATCTACCATTACTCTCCGTACGAGATAGCCGCTCTAAAGCGCCTTTCGTCACAGTACCCCACCCGCACTCAGCAGCTCGACAACCTTCTACGAGGAGAGCGGTTCTGTGACCTCTACACGATCGTGAAGAGATCAATTCGCGTCTCAGAGCCGCGCTATTCGATAAAGAACCTCGAGAGGTTCTACAGCGCAAAACGAGAACACGATGTTAAAGATGGTGGCGCGAGCATCGTCTGGTTTGAAGAGTACCTTGAAACTAAGAACCCGGCCCTGCTTGAAGCTATCTGTGATTACAATCGAAAAGATTGTGACTCAATGATTGAGCTCTACGATTGGCTCGCTCGGCTAAAGCACGAGTCAGCAAAGGATCTGGGAGTCGACTGGGATTCAATTATTCCGCCAAGAAAAATAAAGAGCGAGCCGGAGCAATCGAGTACCGAGCTATCAAAGGCTGAGCAAGAAGAGCAACGGGTAGATGCATTTAGAGCGTTGTTTAGAGTCGATGAGCTTCAATCAAGCAGCGACTCGAGCTCGTATTCAGACGCAGAGCAGCTTCGAATGCGGCTCTTTTACCTCTCTGATTTCTACCGTCGCGAGATGAAACCTCAGTGGTGGAACTTTTTTAGGAAGCGAGAGCTTATTCCGATGGAGCGAGCCGAAGACCCAGAGGTGCTCTCTGGATGTGTGCGCGATAGCGTGCGACCTGAACAGAAGATCGCCCGCAGTCGGTTGCTCTACTACACGTTTCCTCCCCAGGAATGTAAAATTTCAGCAGATGATCAGCTGCATGATATCGATAACGACCGCCCCTACGGCAGCGTATACGAGATAGACCCAGATGCAGGCACACTTACCATCAAAGTGGGCGCAAAAGTTGAAGAGGCTCAATCCCTTGAGCTCTGCCGGCGTCCAACTGATATAAACGATACACTGAAAAAGGGCTTAGACCGCTTCCTGTCAGCAATTGGAAGCTTTCCATCTCTGTCACCACACGAGAGCGCGCGCAGCTACCCCTACGCTGCTCTCGTTGATATCCTCCTGAGGGGGCTTCCGGTCTTCTTAGATGGAGAGCGCAAACAGGTCGTATCGGTTGATGCAGACCATCCGCAATTTCGTGAGCAGCTTGTCGATGCAGCATTAAAGCTTGACCGCAGTCATCTCTTTATTCAAGGCCCACCCGGCACAGGCAAAACGTACCACGGTGCTCGCATGGCGGTGTCATTGATGCAAGCTGGAAAGCGACTCGCTGTGATGTCCAATTCGCATAAGGCGATCATCAACTTCCTCTCTGAAGTTGACCTTGTTGCGCACAGCGAAGGATTTACTTTTCGAGGAGCAAAGAAATCGACCAAGGAAGACACTGCAAGACTCTACGCAAGCAGTCGCGCTCCTAGCGATCCACCAGCTCAGATTCTTGACTGCTATGAGCACAACGAGATCGCATCTGGGAACTACCACTTAGTAGCAGGCACTGCATGGACATTTTGCCGAGAGGATCACGACCAGCAGTTTGATTACCTTATCGTTGATGAGGCATCCCAGCTCTCACTGGCACACCTTGCTGCTGCCGGTGTGTGTGCGCGCAATCTTATTTTAATAGGCGACCCGCGCCAGCTCCCGCAACCTCTCCAGGGAATCCACCCTGCAGGACTCGACCAATCGCCACTTGAATACCTTCTAGGTGATAACGCAACAGTTCCTCCTGAACGCGGTGTATTCCTCAACTCGTGTCGCCGCATGCACACAGATATATGCAGCCTTCTCTCAACCCATGTGTACGATAGCCGCCTCACTGCCCCTATGGATAATGGCAACCAACGCATCATCCCTCAGAGCACGTTCTCCCTCGACCGGGATGCTGGATACCTCCTTTATCCCTGCCACCATGACGGGAACACGCAGACATCAAACGAAGAGGTGGAAGTAGTTAAGAGCATCTATCACGAACTTCTCTCGTGCTCTTTTCAGCGCAAGGATGGATCGATTACACCGATCACTGCGCGCGACATTATGGTGATAGCCCCCTACAACATGCAGGTGCAACTCCTACGCCGGTCGCTTGCAGATGCTGAAGTGGGCACGATAGACCTGTTTCAAGGGCGTGAAGCTGCCGTAGTGATAGTATCGATGACAACCTCAAGTATGGAGGATGCTCCGAGAGGGTTAGAGTTCCTCTTCAGTCAGCAACGACTAAACGTCGCTCTGTCACGCGCCAAGGCTCTGGCGATAGTCGTCGGATCACCACAACTCTTAAAGGTACGTTGCACGAAGCCCGAGCAGATGAAGCTAGTAAATTTCTTCTGTGCGCTTGATGATGAGTTGGGCTATCTGGCGGACTCTACCCTCCCATGGACCGCGAAGGTTTATGGTTCGACAGGCTCACCACATGGGCTTCGCCAAAATATTGGAAGTGCCCACCGTAAGTTTCTAGCGGACCTGGAAGGTCCGCGGTCCATAACAGCTTCGCCAAAACGGTATCAATGACGGACCGCCCCCCCCTGGACCGCGAAGGTTTATGGTTCGACAGGCTCACCACATGGGCTTCGCCAAAATATTGGAAGTGCCCACCGTAATTTTCTAGCGGACCTGGAAGGTCCGCGGTCCGTAACAGCTTCGCCAAAATATCACAAGTGCCACCCTATGTACCTAGCGGACCTGCAACCATGCTACCCTTGCCTGAATCTCCAAATCATCCACCCCCTCAAGCGCAAGCACAGCTTGGTAGGGATCGCCTCCCAGGTTAAGTAGCTGCGCCAACGCCGGCTCAGTCTTCATACCACCTAGCTTCAGCGTTCGAAGCGCCTGCCGAACTACATCTCCACCAATAACAAGAACACGATTGATCTGAACTAAGTGTCGATACGCGTTTTGCTGCTCTGTTGGTACAGCCTGTCCGAAGATCTCCATCTCAAATGATTCAGTAAAAAACTGACATACTAGCGCTGCGCCAACACTCTCAGAACGCCGCAACGTAAACCCACGCAACGCGGCAAAATGTTTACGAAGCACCGCCTCAAATACACTTAAATCGTGCACTTCACAGACTACATCGATGTCGCTTGTTGGAGTATCGATATCGAGACACACCGTGCTGACCACAATCGGGTCAAACTCGCGCAAAATGTTCACAACCCCTAACTCATGTAGGCAATCAAAAGCCTCTTTCTGTCGCGGCGTGCCGTGCTCTAGGTAGGAGATATCTCGCCAGTTACGGATCATACGTTCATATTTCACGTAAAAATCGAGCCATCACAGGGGCCCACCCGTCTACGATACCAATTTAGCGGCCTTTATTACACCAAAACACCTCTTCTTTTGAACCACATTCTGAACCTAGCGTACTCTCTTAGGGTATTAAGCAGGGACAGGAACCGTTGTGCTTACCACCGCCCAAAAATCAGAGCTACAAGTAGTGTGGTTCAAACGCGACTTGCGTGTGTCAGACCACGAGCCACTCTCGCGTGCTGCGGCGGCTGGGCCAACCTTGCCGTTATTTGTGTTTGAACCTGATGTGTGGCAGTCGCCTGATATGAGTAGCCGTCATCTATGGTGGGTTACCGAATCAGTGCACGAAGTACAAGAGCAGCTCGCTGCACTCGGACAGCCCCTAGTTGTCCGCTCAGGAAAGGTAATAGACGCTCTCGAGGATATCCGACAACGGTTCGGTTCTTTTGTGCTCTGGTCACATGAGGAGACCGGCAACGGAGCGACCTACGCACGTGACAGAGATGTCCTTGCGTGGTGTCGAGCACATGGGATTACCTGGAATGAATCTCGTCAAAGCGGAGTGATTCGTAGACTAAAAAGTCGCTCTCGGTGGAGTGAGCGGTGGGAAGAAACAATGAGCACTGCGGCTAGTGTGCCACCTTCGTACTTGCAACAAATTCCGATTGCATGTGGTACGATTCCTCGTCCATCAAATTCAGATTTTACTCCATCAGCTCTTCATCAACTACCCGGAGAGCGTGCAGCAAAGCAGTGCTTGACCTCATTTTTATACCAGCGCGGAGAGCGTTACTCAGGCGGAATCTCAAGTCCACTTACAGCCGCTCAGCACGGCTCGCGACTTAGTCCCTACCTAGCTTGGGGGAATCTCTCGATGCGGCAGGTTATTCACGCAACGCGCGTACGACAGGCAGAGCTACGAGAGGCGCCCCCTGCCTTTCGCGGCGGCTGGCTGCGCTCACTGCGGGCTTTTGATTCACGACTTCACTGGCACTGCCACTTCATCCAAAAACTTGAGAGCGAGCCTGAGATTGAGCATGAGTGCTTCGTTCGCTCATTTAACGAGATGCGGAGCCGCGAGGGAAACACGAGCTACCTAAAGGCATGGTGTGAAGGAACAACAGGGTACCCGTTCGTAGACGCATGTATGCGCTCTTTGCGCGCAACAGGGTGGCTTAATTTTCGGATGCGCGCGATGCTGGTGAGCTTTGCTGCTTACGACCTCTTCCTTGATTGGAGGCTATTCGCTCACTTTCTTGCTCAGCAGTTTCTAGACTATGAGCCAGGAATCCACTATCCGCAGATACAGATGCAATCAGGCACAACGGGGATTAACACGATTCGGATCTATGACCCAGTAAAGCAGGGCTACGACCACGACCCACACGGAGAGTTCGTCCGCGCCTGGGTGCCGGAATTAGCACACATACCAAACAAGTTGGTTCATGAACCCTGGAAGCTCTCGCCTCTTGAGCTGCAAGAGTATCGCTGCACTTCGCATCCGCCATACCCTGAACCGGTTGTTAACCACAAAGAAGCTGTGCGACAGGCGAAGCAGGTCGTACGAAACTTCCGCGCTAAAGTGGAGACTAAAATTTCAGCTAAAGAGACTCTAAACCGCCACGGCAGTCGCGCGCGCCCGCAGGCTCGAAAGAAACGCTTAACCGCACAAGCGTCACGAAGGCCTGCACCGATAGCGATTCAGGGAAACCTTTTTGATAGTATTGAGGAACGATGAAAGAGGAACAGACGATAACAAAAGATGATGTAGCTCGGCTTACTCGCGGCAAAGCATCACGCAACCGTTGCGGCAGTCGTCAGATGAGGCACCGGCTAAGGCTCGATGAGCTAGAAAGGCTATCTGTTGCACGCACGCGCGGGTACTTGCTGTTAACACCATCAACGCGAACAGCGCTAAGGAATGCGTGGTACCTTGATTGTGTTGCGCGAGCAAAGCCTTGCATATATCTTGAACGTACTGAGGCTGGGTTCCTTCTCTCGGGCCTTGATGATGAAAGTAGGCCGGTAAACAGAGAGATTACGCATAGTGAGTGTCGGGAGCTGTTTGCTATACTGCCGCAGTGACCATCGGGGCAGCCGTGGTAACGCGAAGCTTCCAGCTTCGCCTGGTAGTAGTGCCGTTATTAACGTTCCGGGCGAAGCTAAAAGCTTCGCGGCCCAAACAAAGTGACTTTTAAGGCGTCTTAGCGGTCAGCAAAAGCTGCTCGCCCCTACTCCAGTCGATAACTTCAAGGGCGGCATGTGGATACAGCTTCTGAAAGCGTGTCAGCCCTGATGTCCGGCGGGCAACACCAGACTTAACTTCATACGCGGTTAAATGTCCGTCATACTCATGAACAAAATCAACTTCGTGCGCACCTTGGCTCCAGTAGTACAGGTCTCCAGGTAACGTTGCTAGGTGAGCACCAATTACAGCTTCAAATACCCTTCCCCTCCACGCAGGATCGCTCTCAAGCCTCTCTGGTGATTGAAACGCATGGATGAGAGCAGGAGCTAACGGCAGTAGCTTGGGGCTTGACGCCCGTGTCTTCGCGAAACCTCGTGAATACTTTGGCAACGCCTTAAGCAAAAAAGCACCCTCTAGCAGCTCCATATAATACTTGAGGGTAGAAACATTTCCCCCTTCTTGAAGCTGTCCTAAAAACTTTTGCAAAGAAACTACCTGTGCTGGATAGTTCATTGCTGTCTCAAGCGAGCGCCTGAAAAGGGCTGGTTTGTCGATACGCGCTGCTCCCTGAATATCACGCCCCAGCACTGGCTCAACAATCGATTCGCGCATGAATCGTCGCCACCGCTCCTGAGTAGCTATAAGTTCAACAGGGGCTGGGTATCCACCGAATGCGAGGTACGTTGCAAGTGACCATCCGAATGCATTTTTACATTCAGCATAGCTCCAATGGTAGGCATGTATAACTTCATACCTACCAGCAAGGCTTTCACTCAGCCCTCTCTGTAAAGACAAGCTAGCAGAGCCTAGGAGCACTATCTTAAGGGAGTGCCGCTTTCTGATTCTATCAAAACGCAACTTCACTACCTCACTCCACCCACTGATCTTTTGCACCTCATCAATAATCAGTAGCGTTCCTGCGCCACGCTGCTCAGCGAGATCAAATTGGAGATTAAGCCACTCTGGCCCGGGTGGCGTTGGTGCATCAGCTGTCTGGAAATGCACCGGCCCTTTCCACTCTTCAGCGATGGCGGTCACCGCTGTTGTCTTTCCAACCTGCCGCGGACCAATCAAAACCTGGATAAAGTTGAGCGATTCAGCCAATCGGGCGCGTAAAACATCAGTAAAATATCTATTATATTCAGACATATAGAGGCCAAATGTGTTTTTAGGAGGTACGCCTCCTAAATATTAGAAGCGTATATCAAAGCCCATCTTTTGACAAATGAATTCACAACGAGTGAAAACCCTGTAGCTAAATCGCTGCAATTGTTGCTCACTACCGGAGGAAAGGTTCACGGCCCATCCCCCTGTGATTAATTTATAAACTATGTCCCCTCGCACCGAAGCACTCAGCCAACTTGAATCATTCCTTAAGCGAGTGCCGCTCTACGAGAGCACCCGCAACTACAACCGCCCCAACAACCAAGGGGTCTCGCAGCTCTCACCCTGGATTCGCTACCGCGTCATCACTGAAGAGGAGTGCGTGCGCGCTGTGCTTGCACAACACCCCCTCTCAGTTTCTCAGAAATTTATCCAAGAGGTACTGTGGCGCACCTACTGGAAAGGGTGGCTTGAGATGCGCCCTAGTGTATGGCAGAGCTACGTTAAAGAGCTGCATACTCTTACCGATCAATTCAGCAACAACGCAGCCTACCTCGCCGCATGTGAAGGGCGCACTCAGCTTACGTTCTTTAACGACTGGGTCAAAGAGCTCATCGACTCAGGCTATCTTCATAATCACACCCGCATGTGGTTTGCGAGCGTGTGGATCTTTACCCTACGGCTTCCGTGGCAACTGGGTGCTGCCTTTATGTACCACCACCTTCTAGACGGTGACCCCGCCTCGAACACATTATCATGGCGCTGGGTTGGTGGGCTTCATACTCCGGGGAAGATCTACGTTGCGCGACCAGATAACATCGCAACGTTCTCTGATGGACTGTGGGCTCCCGATAGCTCCGACCTAGCACTCAACCCGACTCCTCTCCCCTTCGATGGCGCACATGCTATTGAGCCAATTATGGAGGTATCAGATTCCACCATACCGAACAAAGCACTCGCACTTTTACACGATGATTACCTCTCAGCGGACCTCTCGCCTGAGTTTGCTGCACGAGATCTCAGCTACGCAATCATCAAGCTCCCTCGCAGCTCTCAGAGTGATAAGGTGCGCACGCACGTATCGTTACTGCACACAGATGCAGCTACCCGCACCCAAGCACAGGTAGTGCACTCTGCAGAAGACATTGCAGCTCTAGCAAAGCAGCACAACACCTCAACTATTCACACCATGCTTCCATCAATCGGGTTTGAGCGGTCAGAGATCTCTGCGCTTGCTGCAAAGCTAAGAGAACTTGGAATCGCAATTACCTGGCACCGCACTGCCTGGGATAGCCGCTTCATGCCACATGCCCGCAGCGGATTTTTTAAGTTCTGGGAGCAGGTTAAGAAGGAGTTTACTTAGGTCCCTGGTGGGCTCCTTGTCTGTTTATTGCCTGCCGGACACGCGAGGGATACCCCTCACTCGCGTAGCGGATAAGAGCACTAAGATAAGCTTCAACGAGCCCCTCTTTTGTAGTCTTAAATCCAGTTGTCGCAGGGAAAGTTCCATCGGTTAACGTGAGGTTAACCTCAAAAACATCATCATCTTTGATTGCCCTTCCCTTAATTAAACCAGCCTTAATCTCCTGGTATTCATCCTGCGCTTTTTTAAGCTCCTGTAAGAAATATCTACCCAGGAACCCGGAAACCATCTCTATCGACATCGTTCGCACATTTCCTTGCACACCAAATACGGTTTGGAAGGTGCCGTCTCCGGTGACAGTCATCGCGTTGCGCTCTAATCCAGGGGGCTTAAACAGCTCTGAGAACATTTGAATCATGCTCTCACGCATGAGGGCTCCGGTAATTGCAAGTCGATCATTCAGCGAGAATTCTGAAAGACGTTGAGACATCAAACGAAAGACGTTTGTCGTCGCCGCTGCGCTATCGCTAGATTGATAGATGGCGTCGACTACCTCTCCAACAAGCGCACCCGGCTCTGCGATCTCTGTTTTTGCCTGGAGAGCGGCTCGAAGGGTTGCAATCGCATCTTTTTCTTTGGAGGTACATCTTCCTAACTCTTCACCGATTACACGAGCAAATTGACGGCTAAGTGCCACTCGCATCGACTCGGGTTTGGATCCAGGGGTAATTTCATCCTTGACCCACCGTGCGTGATTGCACGTATAGGAAGGTAGCTCTCCGTCACTTACGCGTCTGACAGGTAGGGACTCGTCGGCCAACAACGCCAAGTCGTTCTGCCTCGCTGAAGGGCTTGCGTTTCTGTCACCCACTACTGCTGGTGCAGGCATGCCAAGCTTTACTTTTATAGACTTAATGACTTCCATGCGCTTGTGGCCAAGATGCGTACAACTTACCAGGTGTTATGCCACCATAGTGATAAAGACGACTTAACGGCTTCTTAGCACAAAATGATAGGCTACCACGACTGAAGACTACAGTTTAGCACTACTAAAACGTCTTCTAAAGGAGGTGCAAGCCAGTACTTACGGCCACCCAGGCAAAATCGGCTGAATCGGATTACCGAAGAGGTCGTTAGGCACTATCCTGGTTGTAGATTCTGTAACTGTCTTGCTCCCCCCGAATCCAAGCCCTAGCGGTTCGGGTCGCTCATAGGTGGATGTGACTGCGCTGTATCCCGTTCTCCACCCAGCACTGTTTGGTTCCTCAAACGCTCTAAATCCGCCCCGTATCGGTCGGCCCAAGACATCATTTGGGACCACCTGCGTGCGCGTCTCCGCGACAGTGTCGCTTCCACCAAAAATAGAGGCAAGCGGGTTGTGTCGCTCCTGTGTTGAGGTCACAACGCTATACCCTGTATTCCATCCAGCACTATTGCGCTCGCCTCTACCAAACACACCAGCACCACCCCCAGGCGGCACAATCGCTATCTGTCCGACCCCTGGGTGAACCACGGCCACACCCTGCGATGGATACGTTTGAGCACAGACAACAGAGGGGAATAAAATAAGAAGGGATAAGATAAATCGCATATAGCACCTGTAAAGAGCACCTTTCTCATACTCTACCATACCCTTTGCCAGAGCGCGGGGTAGGTGTTTCACGGGGTGAGATAGGTGCTATCTACCCCGCCCGCCAGAACCGCATCTCTTTAAAAACCAAGGTAAGACCAAGCCTCGAAGCGACTCCGAGTGAGCCCAGATTATCGGCACGAAAACTAAACACTGGGGTCTTACCCCGCTCAGAAACTTCTCGGGCCCACGCTAGGGTTACCCTTGTTCCGTATCCTTGCCCCTGAAAACCTGGTGCCGTTTTGACAAAAGCTTCCGCCATGAACGAATCCTCTTTTGAAGAACTACAGCTACTCACCAATCTGCCATCCTGTGTCGCTTCAGCGCGACCACCACTAGAACCGCCCTGCAAAAGGTGCTCAGGGAAGGAGTAGGTACACCAAAGCTGCTGGGAAATCCCCTCAGCTAACCCGGTACCCAACGCAAACCTCTCAGCAACTACACTCACAATTACATCCGCTGCGCTTTGAGGCGTTTTATGGTGGACATACACAGAGAGCTTTGAATCTGGAATCAGCACGGCTAATGCGACGGGCGGTGTGTCTCGCAGAGAATCTGTAAATCTAAATTTTTGCTCATCACAAATAATAATACCGTGCAAAGCGCTCACTCGCTCAAAGAAATGGAGACGACGAAACTGATCACACTGAGCCGCATCCGCAGGGGCTCCTTGCGCACAATTCTCATATCGTGGATTTCGATCCTCACAAAGCATACGGAAGCATAACGGTTAAGAAATAATATTCAAGGTGTGACGGCTATATCCTACCAGTCCCAAAAGCATGAGCCTTCTATATGACAGTGCACAGAAACCTAATGCAAACGATACTAGCACGCCCCTTGCCATACCAGTATATTCACCACTGTACTAAAAGCTCTTTTGGGCACAACACTATGATTATTCACCGACCATCCCACGCACGCGGTCACGCCAATCACGGCTGGCTTGATAGCTACCATACATTTTCGTTTGCCGATTACTACGACCCTAAGCACATGCACTTTCGAGCTCTTCGAGTGATGAACGAAGACGTAGTTGCACCCGCACATGGCTTCGATACCCATCCACACGATAACATGGAGATAGTGACCTACATCCTTGAAGGTGAGCTTGAGCATCGCGACTCGATGGGAAACCGAGAGGTGCTTCGGAAAGGCGAATTCCAACGCATGACAGCCGGCACCGGTATAACCCACAGCGAACGGAACCCTTCTTCCTCAGCTCCTGTACACCTGTATCAGATCTGGCTTATCCCTGAGAAACGTGGACTAGAGCCAAGCTATGAACAGAAAGCCTTTCCTCCGCACGATAGGATAAACCGTTTTCAACTCGTTGCCTCTCCCGATGGCGCAGAAGGTTCACTCTACATCCACCAGGACGTGCGCATTTATCTAGCCATCCTTGAAGGAGACCAAGAGATTTCTCTAGAGCTACCCCCAAACCGCCACGCCTGGATCCAAGTATTGAAGGGCAACAACCTCACCATCAACTCCATCAAACTAACCCAAGGCGACGGCGCCGCTGTAAGCGACGAACCTTTAGTCACTCTAAAAGGAAGTACCGGGGCTGAGATTATGGTTTTTGATTTGGGGTAGTTGGACGGGGCGCATTTCAGATTGCGCCTTCGTTAAGCCAGAAGCTTCTTGCCGAATCTTACCTCAAAACATCAATCCCTCTGGCGTCGATGATATTCAGCAGTCGCAGTGCTGCGTTCTGCGGCTTTACCTTTCCTTGCTCCCACTTTTGAACGGTTGAAGGATTCACGTTAAGAAGTGCCGCAAATACCCCCTGGCTCACTCGCACCCTACCGCGAAGCTGCTTAATCTGCTTAGGGCTCAAGCTCTTGGCCTCAGGAATATCAAGCCGTTCAAGCTCAGCCACCGTAGCTTTAGTAAAGCCCAGCTCCTTTGCTGCGCTGATCAGGGTCTGTGAAAGACTTTTTCTCTTCATGTGACGATTCCTTATTATGCTAACCCTACAAGTTTCCCTTGGTTCTTCAGTCTAATACGCTCGACGGTCGTCAGCGCCATAAACTCTAACGCAAACAACCGCAGCTGTTTCTCCTCATTTTGGGAGATGTCCGACTGGGTGTTCTTGCAGTAGCCGTACAGAAAAAGCGACTCGTCTCGATCACGAAAAAGCACTATTACTCTGGCTCCAGCCCGCTTTCCTCGCCCTTCAACTTTCATCCTTTTCTTGTAAACATGAGCTCCCAGTCGATCACCCAACAGACCACGACTCATTTCAGACACTACAACTCGAAGAGTTGTATCGGAAACACTATTGTCTCTTGCCCACTTTGCAAAACTATTAAGTTTATACAGTTCCACTACAGCATACTCCTCGACCACTTTTCGTATCGCCGGGATTGCTATAGTAATCATTACCATAGTAACGCTGGCTATTATCGCTCGTCAATAAGAACCTTAACTGCTTATGATTAGCTAACCGTTACCACCCTGGGCGCCCCCCCGGGACCGCGAAGGTTTATGGTTCGACAGGCTCACCACATGGGCTTCGCCAAAAAACATCCCGAGCCGCTACCAACATTCCTTGGCGGACCTAGAAGGTCCGCGGTCCAAGGCAGCTTCGCCAAAAGAAATTCCAAACCATCCCCAGCATCCAGCGAACCTACCTCACCCGTCTCATCCCATGACACACCCCCTTGACCGCTAGAGCGGTGGGCATCGCGGCCAACTGAAAGTTCCTGAGAGACTCGCCATACCGGCAGCACGTCGAGCTTTGTGCTCTTGGTCTAAGATATGGCGGCTGTTGGGAGATTCGGTGAAGCTGAAAGCTTCGCAGTCCAAGGGGCATATTCGGGTTTGACGGGGCGAGGGATAGCACCATCTTGTAAGACCGCTTTCTTGAGAGAAGATTTTTAGCAGCCGTTTTGAAGTGACTAGGTATTACAAGATCGCGCCTAACTCACCACACGGTACACGTCCTTGTCGCCTCATCGATTGACCCGCTAATGTCCGAGTCGAACTAATATATATCACTCTCGCTTCCCTCATCGAGGAGTCAGAGAATTAGCGAGTTTAGCTTTGAGGATGAAATGATAGGAATTAAAAGATCTCTTGTGGCCCTTTCTCTTACCCTAGTAGCTATAAACACGGCTGACGCGGAAGTCGTTCCTTATGGATGCTATGTAACAGATTCGGAGAGATTGTATTTTTCCGTTACCTACGGCGAAGATGTTAGTTGCTACGCCACGTCTGACGGTTATTACTCCTGGACAACTCATGCCACAGCATCCGGTGGGCAGTTGATAGATGCTTATGGGAGCTTTGCTGAGGCATTGATATTCAGCGATTACAAAAATTATAACAATTCGTTAACCCAGGCTACCTCGTTAGCAAAGCAACTTGCACTAGTAAAGAAGCTCAGACGAGCTTGCGGCTCCAAGTGTAAGCGCATCAAATAGAACTCGTGCTACTATAAGAGACTTAGTGCTTGTAGTTATCCCTGGCGAAGCTGGAAGCTTCGCGGTCCGCTCCTCTCCCCCCCTAAAGGCCAAATGAAACCTGGCCAAGAAATAGGCATTGCGGTAGCGTTTCCAGAACAACGGTGCGACTATGGCCAAACGCGAAAAAAAGACTCAGCAACCTTCTACGCTAGCCACAAGGAAAAAAGACAAGGGGGACCCCTCCATTGATGACCAACGTGTCGGGGCGCTGTCGAAAGCGATACAACATATTACAGGCGACGAGCAGAACGTGCTGGTAGACCTATTACTTCAGCAGTATCCAAATTACCTGCATGGATGGTTCCATAAAACATTCGATATCAGCGATGACATGAGCTACTTCCTGCACCTCTGCTCGAAGCTTGACGAGTTTCGCAAAAAACACCCCTCCCCTAAACAGTTCGGGTTTCAGGCTTCTATGTACGGTGACGCGTGCGAGCTATGCGCTGATGAATTTATGAAGATGGACCTACCGCAAAAGGCGCTCATCTTCTACCAAGGAGCAATTGATGCACGCCCTGAGCGACGCAGTGAGCTTGCGTGGCGTATGGCCACAGCTTTAATCCGCCAAGAGGAGCTAGACCAAGCAGAAGAGCTTCTGAGCTCTGCCTATGAGCCACAAGACTCCTCACTTTTTGTCTTTGCTACCCGTGGGCTTCTCCAGATAGTTCGCGACAAAGGGAGTGAGTTTGCTAAAGCAACAAGACTCGCCTTCTACGGTGCCCTTCATCAGCGAAACGAATATCTGTACGAATGTCTGATAGGGGCTCGCTCTTTTCCTGGCCCCGCAAAAAAGCTGCCGCGTACGCTCAAGCCGGGGTCGCGGTCGGAAGTGGTGTGGTACCTTCAGCTAGCTATTCCAACCTGGGCCGAGAGTGATGCATTAGGCGAAATTGATCTCAATCTTCCTGATGATTTTGATTCCGACCAGTTGTTACCCGCTCCCGTTATAGACGCTTCAGCAAAGCATGCTCCCGCAATTGCTGAGATCAGGTCAGTTATTGATAGCACAAATTTCTCTGATCCAATCATTCGCCACCGCCTCGACGTGGTGAAGACACCAGTACTGTGGTCAGCTTTCCTCCCCTTAGCACGTCAGTGGTATGAGGCGCAGGTATGGAAGACAGTTGGCGAAGAGATGCCCTTTGAAATAACCACCACTGACGCTAGACATCAACCTGAAAACAAAGCGCCGCGTGTAGTCAGCACGATGGGTGCTCTTGGAGAGTGCTTCGGCGTGCATGTATTTGATACGCGAGCGGATGCGCTGCGCTACATGCAGGATACCCCGGTAGCGAAAGTTGTGCACGATCGAGATGTTGGACTATTTCGCTCGGTCACTTTTGAGTTCGTGCCGATAACCGAGCTGCTCGAAGAGAGTCGCTGCCTGCTCTCTGCCTTCAGATTCGAGCCTATAGGGCCAAGAAAGCTGGTTCCTGATATTCGGCGCTATTACACAGGGTATTCACCAACTCTTCCAGACGAATTGTCTCTGATCGATCTCAGTCACGCAGTTGCTCTGAGCTTAGAGCTTCATAAGGCAATCATCTCAGGGGACAACCCCTGGAAGAAGGGAAACGGCGAGCAAACGTTAGGTCTCTATGCCAGCCTGCCCCCTTCAATTGCGGAACTCGTATCGAGCGCATCGCGGAGTGATTATCCGCCTGCCCCTGACTTTGACGGAGCACGCTTTAATCGCATGGACCTCACAAAAGCATTAGGGCGTGTAAGGGGTTCAAACGAAGAGTGGGATGTAAGCTGGACGTATCTTCCCTCATGGATATCTGGTTCGAAGAGCTATCCTGACTTCCGCGCGTGTATAGCGGTTCTAGCTAATCGGGGTTCAGGGGAACTTCTTGCTCACACAGATCTTGTGCCCGGCGATGTGCTGGTTAAATCCATAGTAAATCTACTGCTTGATGTCGTTAAGACTCTAAGATATCGCCCCAGACGGATCTATTTTGACGAGCACATTGATATAGGCACGCTCGGACCTGTACTTAAAAGCGTCGGTGTCGATGCCGTTAATCAGTTACTACCCGACTCAGCGGCACGCGCGTTAGATGACCTCTGTACTCGTCTTAGAGGGCGCCCAAGAGATCTAGCAGGGTAGTGAAAAAGGGTTCCGTCGTGAGCATTTTGAGAGTTTAGGCGAAACGAGGCGGAGATGCCTAAAAAACCGGAGGCGTATCCTCTGAGATACGTTGAGGATTTTTTTGGCGTCTCCAACGAAGTTGCAGCCAAACTATCAAAATGCGCAACAGGAAATCCTTTTTCACCACCCTGCTAGTGTAAATGGCTTAACGCTTCTTCCCATCCCGCTTACTAATTAATGCCGATGTAACAAGAACTACCAACGCCCCTACTCCTTGGGTCAGTGTTAGCGCTTCGCCAAAAAAGATAAGCGCCACAGGCGCTGCTACGAGGGGTCCTGTCGCGCGCAGGGCAGAGGAGATCCACCCTTCAATACCCTGAAGCGATGCATAGAGGAGTGAGATCGCAAGGACATAAAAGAGGATCGAGTGCACACCGAGGTAGGCCCAGCCAACTAACTCTTGGTGAGAGAAGGTAAGTGGAGGTGCAAGAAGCACCATGGGCAGAGTTACGAAGCCACCGAATGTTTCTACGACCGCTGCGGTCTGGAGCGGCTTAAGTGACTTTGTCACCTGGGGCGCGTAACGATATGAAAGAGCTGCTGTAACAACGGCACAGACTATAATTAAATCTCCAAACCACGAGATCGCACCACCTTCAAGGCCAGCACCGCCCACGGAAAGCATAACCGCACCGGCGATGTGCACGATGAGTAGCAGCAGGTGGTTCCCCGACGGTCGCACGCCATCCAAGAGCCATACCCAAAAGATTACCAGGTACGGCTCCATCTTAGTCAGAAATACCGCCTCAACCGAGGAACTATAAGCGATGCCGATAGTAAATATAGTGTTCGACAAGATCGGTCGACACAGGGTCAACATAAATAGCGGCTTGCGCACCGACATGATGCTCTTCCACGACGGGAGGTTTGAAGTCAGCGCCAGATAAGCAAGTGTAAGGAGCCCAGCAAAGAGAACTCCTGTTGATGCAGCTATGAGCGGGTGGATAGCTTGAACACCCTGAACTTTAAAAACCGTGGCTACAGAGGAGAGGATGCTCGATAAGACGGCGAAGAGGATTGCTTGGGAGCGGACGCTGGCAAGTGTTTCAGTTTTGATTGAAGAGGTCATTTAAGACGAAGATGGTACTATATCGCAGGATGCAAGAGGTAGAGGGGATGGTGTTGTGGATTCAGATGAAATGCTACCGACAGTCCTGGCGGACCTCCCCTGAACCGTGAAGGTTTATGGTTCGACAGGCTCACCACATGGGCTTCGCCAAAAAATATCCCGAGCCGCTACCAACAATCCCTGGCGGACCTGGAAGGTCCGCGGTCCAAGGTCCATAGGAGCCACATCGCAACTATTGCGCCATATTATCAACCACATACTCCCCTGACACAAAACCACAGCGCCCCTGCCTTGAGGAAGCCAACTATGCTAAAATCAAAGGATGGACACGCCAAAGGAGACACAACGCGAGCTCGTCGACGAGAAGTACCTAAACTTCGTTAGACAGAGGGCAGCGACTTTCAATCTGCAGGCTAAAGCTAAGCTTGAGATAATTGAGCAGATGGCAGAGATGGTGTCTGTGGCGAAAGATAACTACAAAGCGAAAGGGAAGTCTTGAAACTCCTCTCTGAACTAAAGCGAGTCTCCAATTCCCTAGCTGCTTTCCCCGGCCACTGGGCATTGTGCGGCGGAGTAGCGGCAAGTATCTACAGAAAGAAGCCGCGCTTCACAGATGACATCGATTTTATTTTATCTGACTCACCATCGCTGCCAGCCAAAGAGATTGCTTCACAGGTGATAGCAAACCTAGGATACGCCGAATATCTCGGATTTGTTCCAGATCTTTTCAACGACAACGAACAAGTCTTAGGTCTGTGCTGTGCTCGCACTTCAACCGACAAAAATTTTATTGGGATAGATTTTCTTCTTCCGGTACAGTTTTGGGTAAACGATGCGGTAAAAGCTGCACAGGGAAACCTCATCGATTTTGGCTTCGCCGTGTTACCTACGATTACTCCAGAACACTTGATAGTCGCTAAATGCGCAGCAGCGCTCTCAAATCCTGAGCGGTTCCAAGACTTAGACGATTTAAAGGAGATTACAAATTCGGTATCTCTAAATCTTGAATTTATCAACCACTCTCTTCAAAGCTACGGCATAGCGCTAACCCCTGAGCTGAAAAAGCTGGTGTTTAAGGCGTAGCATCTTCGATTTAGAGGGGCTAGGTTTGGTAGGGTCACTATCGGTGGGCGTGTTTCGGTATGGAATTGTTCGCGTGTATTTGGTGCTTATGGATTGGGTTTAGTGGAAAATAGGATCACCGTCTTGGGGGATGTTAACTGGGAGCGCGGGCCTTCCGGCCCGCTAGAGGTGCGGTTGCCACACATACAAGCGAAGCGGAAGCTTCGCGGTCCATAATTGCTTCGCTAAAAAATTCCGAGCCGCTACCAACATTCCTTGGCGGACCTGGAAGGTCCGCGGTCCATAATTTCTTCGCTAAAAAATTTTCGGGGCGGTACCAACATCGCTTGGCGGACCTGGAAGGTCCGCGCTCCGGGCGCTTGCCAAGTGGAAATAGCGGTAACCCGGGGGTCCAGGGGGCGTCCGCCCCCGGCCGTCATTTCAATCCTGGCGTTAGCCAGGTTGAAATAGGCAGAGATACTGCCCACGCCTTGAATCGAACAAGGGACCTCAGAATTATGAGTTCTGCGCTCTAACCAGCTGAGCTACGTGGGCTTACGAAAGGACCGACAGGTTGCACTAGCACCTAAAAAAAATCAAGGGGGAGGCGTTAGATTGGGGATTAGGCAACTCAACTAACCACAGTCAAACCAACCCCTTACCCTATTAGCATCTTGGGATTTCAGTTTACAGAACAGCTAAATAACGAGTCCAAGATAGAGTTGGCTGCATCTTATGGTTTATGTCCCAGGATGAAACCATTGATGGTGCTGCGATAGCGGCGTTGATTCTAAGCCGGTTGAACACGGTCGACCAAGATCGACTTCTGCGCGCTATTGAGGCGAGCAACCCAGGTACGGCAGCTAAGCTTGAAGAGAAGATCTTTGACTTCGATAGGATAGCTGACCTGCGTGATTACACAGTGCAAAACCTACTGCATGAAGTCCCGCCACGCGATGTTGCTATCTCGCTTAAAGCAGCAGGGGACAAGGTAAAAGAGAAGATCTTTGAAAATATCCCTGAGACGAAGCAGCGCAAGATAGAAGAGGATATCAGCGAACTTCCTCCAATGAAGCTGGCCGATGTACAAGCTGCCCAACGTAGGATCTTAAAGAAGCTGGATGAGCTCTATCCAGACGAAAACGGCGCAGAGACGCCGGCTCAAACCCCGACACCTAAGAAGAGAAGCCCCTGGACAGCTTAGCCCCACTATTGCACCAGAGTGCAATGTTCGGGCTAACAAATGCATGGATGCATTTGCAAATTCCGAAGCGCAGCGCTGGAATTTGGAGCCTACAATTTGTGTGGGCACGATGGGTCCCACACAAATTGTAGGCGATAAGGAAACGGGCCAAGGATGGCCTGTTTCCGCGCATTTTTCACGGCGAGCGCAGCGAGCTTCGTGAAAAATATGGGTTAGCTGTTTTTGGTCATCAGGCTATAAATCACATTTGTCTGAATAGCCGTTATGGTCTAGCCTTACAGCGTGACGTGAGGCCGCTCTATGATGCAACACATTCCAACAGGACAATACCAACTACACCGCGTTCCTACTGCGCTTGACCCCAATCCCAAGGGCCCAGTGTATGACGGCGGGCTGCTGGTTGATAAAGGTGACCCTGTCGAAGAGAAGGGGTCTGTGCTGCGCAACCTTGTCCCTACTCCTCCGCGCCCACAAACTCCTGAAGAGCTGCGAAAAAATACGCTGCCGCGGAAAATCAAACTTCTCGAACTGTTGTCTTCACCCTCCCACGTCGAACCCCGCTATCAGAGGTCCTGGCTGACGCCTACAGTGTACGCGATGCGGGACGGCAACTTCAGCTACTGACCCAAGCAACGCTTTCACGCCTGATGGAAACCAAGCACTTTACTGACACGTTTTCGTGGCCAACGACGATAGGCATCTGCGGATTTGTGCCCGGCACAGACACACTTCGCGGCAGACAACTCAACTCGCTCCTCAGCCGCAAACAAGTACAACTTCCGAACATCGAACACCTTGCGACGGCTTGCGTGCTTTATCACGCTATTACCGGGCGAAACCTTATCCCAGAGAACCGCATAGCAAAAGCATCCGACGGAGCAGTTGAGGTCAAAAACATGCGGCTCCACGTTCATCTGACTGATTTTGAGCAATTCGATCGAAGTCCGCAGCTGATAGCAACTGGCAGAGTTAAATCAGTTAATCAATTACCTACAGTTGAATGGTATGACAGGCTGCTGGTGCAGTTCAAGAAGTGGTTGCAACTCAGCTGACAGGGGCGACAGTCGTTAATTACTTCCCCTCTATCGTTCCATTAAATCGCCGTCTCAACCCGCTCCAGCACCCAAGGTAATCCTTCTGTAACGAAGGAGTGGTTGCTGCAAACGATGTCAAATGTTGCGGGTAGCGCGTCTCAAACATAAACGCCATCGTGTTGGTGATTTTTCGAGGCGCTAATTCGGCGCTGGAGGCTGCTTCAAAAGCCTCTTTATCCGGCCCGTGCGGCAACATACAGTTGTGAAGACTTATCCCTCCAGGGAGAAACCCGTTTGGCTTAGCATCGTACTGTCCGTAGAGCAGCCCCATGAATTCAGACATCAGATTCTTGTGATACCACGGCGGCCTAAAGGTGTGTTCGGCAACCGACCAACGCTCTGGGAAGATGATAAAATCAACGTTGGCTGTGCCTTCCTCTCCTGAAGGTGATGTTAAAACGGTAAAGATTGAAGGGTCTGGATGATCAAAGAGCACAGCGTTTACTGGGGCAAAGGTGCGTAGGTCATACTTGTACGGAGCATAGTTTCCATGCCATGCAACGACATCAAGCGGCGAGTGCGGGATCTCAGTTTCATAGAACCTGCCGCCCCATTTAACTGTTAACCTACAAGGAGCAACTTTATCTTCAAACGCTGCAACTGGTGTCTTAAAATCACGCGAGTTCGCTAAACAGTTTGCACCTATTGGCCCGCGATACGGGAGCGTAAAAGTGGCTCCGTAGTTCTCACACAGATATCCACGCGCGGGACCAGCAAGGAGCTCAACTTTAAATTTAGTCCCGCGGGGTATTACACAGATCTCTCCCTGCGCTATCTCTATCTTTCCAAGCTCGGTAAAGAATCGCAGCGCACCCTCCTGAGCAACGATGAGGAGCTCTCCATCTGCGTTGTAAAAATAATCATCCACCATCGATGCGTTGACGAAGTAGACTCCTGCTGACATCCCCGTGTGGGAGCGAGCATCCCCAGCAGTTGTCATGGAGTAGACACCCTGCAGGAAAGTCGTTGGCTGTGTTGGTGCAGCGATTGGATTCCACCGTAGCGGAGCGATTGAGAGCGAGTGCTCATCCACCACCGGCGCAGTGCGCCAGTGTGGATACGATTCAATCGGTCGAAATGCGTTTATGTGTGCAACAGATGGCAAGATCCGATAGAGCCACGAGCGTTCATTTGACGCATTAGGAGCCGTAAACGGAGAGCCCGAGAGCTGCTCAGCGTAGAGTCCGTAGGCGCAGCGCTGCGGGGAATTTTGCCCCCGCGGCAGAGCCCCTGGCAGTGCTTCGGTTTCGTAGGTATTTCCGAAACCAGACATGTACCCCTCAACGATTGCACTAGGTTTGATCATACAGACTTCTCCTGCATGTTATGCAAGCACTGAGGGAGAACACTTACCGCCCCAGCGCTTCCTTCATCTTCGCGCCGATCTCGTGCGGTGAACGAACGATATGAATTCCAGCAGCGCTCAATGCTTTAAACTTCGCCTCAGCAGTGTCATCGCCACCACTGATGATAGCACCAGCGTGACCCATCCTGCGCCCTGGAGGAGCAGTGGCTCCGGCGATGAATGATACAACTGGCTTCTTCATGTTCGCCTTAACCCACTGCGCTGCCTCTACCTCGGCGCTACCGCCGATCTCACCGATCATTACAACAGCATCAGTATCAGCATCAGCATTAAAGAGCTGCAAACAATCGATGAAGCTTGTGCCGTTTAACGGATCACCTCCGATACCGATACAGGTCGACTGTCCCATACCGAGGTACGATAGCTGAAATACGGCTTCATAGGTGAGCGTTCCTGAACGCGAAACAACACCGATGCGACCTGGCTTATGAATAAAGCCTGGCATAATTCCGAGCTTACATTCGCCCGGGGTAATAATTCCCGGACAGTTTGGCCCGATAAGCCTTGTTCTGCGCCCCTGCATGTAGGTAGAGACCTTGAGCATATCAAGAACAGGGATACCCTCAGTAATGCAGATAACGAGGTCGAGATCAGCATCCACTGCCTCCATAATTGCATCTGCTGCAAAAGGAGGCGGAACATATATGATAGAAACGTTAGCCCCAGTCTCAGCCTTGGCTTGGTGCACGGTGTCAAAGAGCGGTATCCCTTCAAAGGATTGCCCCCCCTTCCCCGGAGTAACGCCGGCCACCATCTGAGTGCCGTACTCCTTACACGCCCGAGTGTGGAACGCACCAGTTTTTCCGGTGATGCCTTGAGTAATAACGCGAGTATTTTTGTTTACCAGAACGCTCATTGTGAATCCCTCTTTCCCTCTGTGCTACTTTGCTAGCTCTACTATCTTCCGAGCTGCTTCATCCATCGTGTCAGCCGGAGTAATTGCAAGCCCCGACTCAGCTAAAAGCTTTCGTCCGATATCGACGTTTGTTCCTTGCAAGCGAACAACGAGCGGCACCTTCAGTCCAACCTCTTTAGCGGCTTCAATCACACCGGTTGCGATCACATCACACTTCATGATGCCGCCGAAGATGTTAATCAAGATACCCTTTACGTTGCTATCAGAGAGCAAAATGCGAAACGCCTCAGTGACGTTCTCTTTCGTAGCTCCGCCGCCCACGTCAAGAAAGTTTGCTGGCTCACCACCAAACGCTTTGATGATATCCATCGTTGCCATAGCAAGACCGGCGCCGTTTACGAGACACCCGATATTACCATCGAGACCAACGTAGTTGAGTCCGTATTTCTGCGCTCTCAAATCGCGTGGATCCTGCTCATCGTAATCCATCATGGCGTGAATTTCAGGCTGCCTAAATGCGGCGTTGTCCTCAAGGGCAACTTTGGCATCGAGAACAACGAAGGTGTTATCTTTTGTCAAAACAAGCGGGTTCACCTCAAGCAACGCAAGGTCACTTGAAACGAATGCCTGGTAGAGCCCCTTAACTACAGCTACAAACGACTTGCGCCCCTCGGCAGGAATACCGAGATCGATAGCTAGCTTCTGAGATTGAAAAGCTTGCAAACCGACCTTAGCATCGATTCGAACAGTGAGGATCTTCTCAGGTGTCTTGTGGGCCACCTCTTCGATCTCCATACCGCCTTCAGTTGACGCGATGATTGAAACACACCGATTAGCGCGGTCAACGAGGATGCTGAGGTAGTACTCCTTAGCGATCGCACAACCACCTTCAACGTACACCTTATGAACCAATTTACCTTGTGCGCCCGTTTGTGGTGTCACAAGTGTCATCCCAAGGATCTTTGAAGCGTGCTCGCGAGCTTCAGCTGAGCTCTTTGCAAGCTTTACGCCACCAGCTTTACCACGCCCTCCGGCGTGAACCTGTGCTTTCACCACACAGATCCCTCCGCCGAGAAGATCGGCTGCGGCTTCAGCTTCACCAGGTGTGTAACACACATACCCTGGAAGCACCGGAAGACCGTATTTTTTTAACACCTGTTTTGCTTGATACTCGTGGAGGTTCATACCCTATTCCCTTAACCTGCTTTTATTTACACAACTCTCGCTTAATCAGCGTTTATCATTACAAGATAGCTAGAAGCTGTCTTACCCGCTCAGCCGACTCAGAGAGCGCCTTCTTCTCGTGCTCATTGAGCTCGATCTCTATCACCTTCTCAATACCACCCTTACCGATGATAACGGGAACACCGATGTAGAGGTCTTTTAATCCATACTCGCCGTCAAGCTTCGCTGCAGCAGCAAGCACACGGCGTTGATCAAAGAGATACGCTTCAGCCATCTGAATCGCAGAAGCTGCTGGCGAATAAAACGCAGAGCCAGTTTTGAGAAGCGCAACCACTTCACCACCTGCTCCACGCACCCGCTTCTCAATCGCATCCAGACGCTCTGGAGCTATCAGATTCGCAACCGGTATTCCGCCGCACGTTGTATACGAACGCACAGGAACCATGTCATCTCCGTGGCCGCCAAGAACAAACGCCGATACTGACGACACTGAAACGTTAAGCTCTTCCGCTAAGAACGCCTGGTAGCGAGCCGTATCGAGCACACCCGCCATTCCTGCAACGCGGTTAGCTGGAAAGCCCGTTTCTTTCTGCATCAGGTACACCATCGCATCGAGCGGATTGGTGATGACGATTACGAATGCGTTTGGCGCGTGCTCTCTGATCCCTTTTGCTACGCTGCGAACGATATCAGCGTTTGTCTTAACGAGGTCATCGCGGCTCATCCCAGGCTTACGAGGAAGTCCTGATGTGACAATACACACATCAGCACCTGCAATATCAGCGATATTGTTTGTGCCAGTAATCTTAAAATCATATCCGAAAACAGGCGCCAGGTGTGAAAGGTCGAGCGCCTTACCCTGCGGCATCCCCTCAACAACATCGAAGAGAACTACATCTCCGAGGTTTCTCTGCCCGCATAAAAGAGCGAGCGTTCCGCCTATCTGTCCAGCGCCGATAAGCGCGACCTTACGTCTTTGAATAGAAGTATTTGCCATCGTTATTTTTTCTCCCCTGTAACCGACACCGTCTTATCGGCAGCCGTCCTGGTTTCCTGTACGGAAGGTTGCCCTTTAGTTTGGGCCACTTGCGGCGACGCAGCAAGCCCCTCAACGACGCCAAATTGTTGCAAAAGTTGATTGACGTCGACCTTTGAAAGATCTAGCCCCCCACCTTGAGAGCCATGTGAAGGGTTTACCGCAACAAAACTAGGGTTTGCCTTAGATAACTGCTTTACGACCTCAAGTCGCACAAGCGCATCACCACCCTTACCTGAAAGAGCCGCTATCTGTTGCCTTAACCCCTCAACTTCAGCCGTTCCTTCAGTTCGGATAGCCTTAGCCTCATTTGATTTCGCCGCGTAGTAGGCATCCGCGCCGAAAACCGACTGCTCTTTATACCCCTGCGCCTCAAGGAGGCGGGTGTTGTAGACACTCTCCGCTTCGAGCTTCTCCTTAATCTTTCGCTCCTTCACGGTCTCAATTCGCGAACGCTCACCCTCGATATCTTGCTCAAGCTCCTGAATCTCGCGTAGGCGATCTTGGTAACTGGTATCCTCTCGGCCGTCTTTCAAGAGCCGCACGAATCGGTACTGCCGCAAGTTTATAGCCTCAAGCTCGACACCGATTGGACCAAGCCGCGCCTGCGAGGCGCGTAACGTTTCATCCACTTTGCCGTTACGTTTGAGATCATCACGAAACTCTGCTGTTCGCAGATGGTTCATGTAGGTTCGGATCTCGCTGCGCACAACAGCGACTACGAACTTCTGTACACCGTCACCATTAGTAGCAACCCCTTGCACTATCTTTACCAGGCTCTCAGGGTCGGGCTTTATGCGGTAACGCACTGAGAGTTTTAGCGCCGCCTCGTTGCCGTCCTTTGCACGCGTATGAACGTCCTCATTCTGAACGAGCTGAGTCATTCCACCGGTGTCGCCCATCCCCTTCCCCCAACTGAGGTACTGCGGAGAGGTATCGAACCGGTACACTGTCTCCCACGGCATCACCACAATCGTTTGTAGTGGAAGGGCTACGCTGCCTGCATCTCCAACGCCGCCACCCATAAAAGTTGGCAAGCGACGAAAACGGACGCCGTACTCGGTTGTGCCCATATGTTGCAGTCCAGTGTCGCACCCGCTGAGAAACACAAGCACAAGACCACAAAGAAGCGAGGAGAAACCCTTACTGAACATTCTTCGGTGCCTCCGCTACAACCTTGGGAGCTTCACTCCCTCCTTTACTTCCTTCGCTCGGCGCACCTGCATTGCCAGGCACACGTACACCAATGAGCTTCTTTACCCAGGCATCGAAATCAAACGGGTCAACATTCGACACAACACCACCTTTAAGTGAACCGAGCAGCTGTGCAAGTTGCAGAGCAACGTAAACATCGCTACCCGCTTTTCCAAGCACCTCGGCTCGCATGCGATCTACCTCTGCTTTAGCTTCAGCTACCAGGAGGTCTCCCTGTGCAATCTTTTCACGGCGGTAGAGATCTCCCTCTGAACGGATCTGCTCAGCCTCGGCTGCCCCCTTTTTAACTAAATTCTGAATAGCTACACTCCCTTCAGTGTCAACTTTATTTACATCACGCTGCGCCTCGGCGAACTCTCCTGCTACTTTATTGTAGGAAGACTCAAGCTCTTGAAGGTTCTTTTTAAATATAGCTTGGTCGATCTCTTCGCGGTACGTGTAGCGCCGAAGGAGTACCCCCTCAAGCTTAACCCCTACGGGAGCGTACCGTTGGCGGAGATTAGCCTCTGCAACCTTGACCGCTTGCTCGCGCGCGGCTGGGTCGTAAAATTCAACTGTTGATAAAGAGCCGAGCGCGCGCTTTAGCTCGTTGTCTGCGACCTGCGAGAGGTACTTCCCCCACTGCGATTCGGTTGCACCGACCTGATTTATCAACTCAGTTGCGCCGCCGTGTGCACCCGATGCATCCGAGCCACCATCCGCGTAGAAGCGATAGAGGACCGCCGCATCGATATCAACGGTAGTCCCATCTCGAGTCGGAACGTCAAGGGATGCAAAGGTATCTGCCTCACCCCCGCCTTCACGGTCAAAATTTACGATACGCACAGTTTGCGGAATCTCGTAGATCGTAGAATACCCGGGGATGGTCCAGTGAAAGCCAGGATTGAGAATTTGCGGTGACAACCCCTGCCCCGGTCCAAACGCTACTTTTCGAACGCCAACGTTTCCAACAGGAACGATCTCACCAAAGACGAAAGCCACCCCCACTACGGTGAGCAGAACCAGCACCACGAAGAACAGTAGCCCCTTAAAAACAGAACCACGCTCTGAAGTGCAGGCGGCTGAGGATGACGATAAAAAGTGCGGCATGAGAGCCCTTATCAATACGGTGATTATAGCGAATAGTAAAAGTCTGTAGCTAACCGTAGGCTCCTGTAAACCTAGCGCGAATTTCAAAACGGCGAAACAGCTCTGCTTAGGAAAAACTTTGCAACTTATCTGCGAGAGCCAAAAACGGTTTGGGATCGCGAGCTGCGTTCTTGTATCGCACCTCGTAGTGCAGATGAGGTCCGGTTGAACGACCACTTGAACCGGAGAGCGCTATCTTATCACCGCGCTCTACTACAGCGCCCTCGCGAACCAGCGGCCGCGAGAGGTGGGCGTATCGTGTAACCAGATGCGGAGTATGAGCGATATCAATCACCCAGCCATACGTTCCATCGAAATCAACTTTTACGACTCGCCCGTCAGCTGTAGCCAATACCGAGCTTCCGCGAGCAAGAGAGATATCGATTCCCTCGTGAAAAGATGTGCGGTGCATAAACGGTGAGTGACGGTGCCCGAATCCAGAGCTCAAACGACCCGCGACAGGAGATCCAACAGGCAGAGTCCTCAATGCCTGAGTGATGTGCGACAAGGTATCAAGTGCTCCGCGCCGCTCTTCCTCTGTTGCGAATTCAGCTTGAAAATTCCCCGAAGCGACCGCAGCGATTGTGCGTTGAGCTGAGATGCGCTCACCTGAATCAGGCTCAACGGGAAGCGAGATAGGTTGCTTTACTACCTCGGCCTCACAGTGAACCTTACCCCGTTTATCGCGCCGACACTCGACCTCGGCACCACCTAACCCGTGGTTAAGCTCGCGCAGCTGAGCTACCTGTTCAGCACTACCATCCGACAAGGCCCCTTGTTCACCTACAAGCGCACGCGCTACATCGCGCAGATGATTACGCTTACCCGACCGTGCAACCACGCTCGGTCGCCCCTTTTGGTCATCAACTCGGTTGAGCAGCCCAAGCGACCCAGCCATCGATACCACATCTTTAAGCACCGCCATCTGCTGCGCAAGTTTGCTATCAACTAACTGCTCCCTTGAACGAGCGATACGGAGTGAAACTACCTCCTCCTCCATCTGTCGCAACGAAGCTTTAATGGCATCGCGCTCATTAGTTACGCGATACAGGATGTAGGCATCGCGAATCTGCTTGAGAAGGATATTTGAGAAGTTGCCTGCTAGGCATACAAATACGGCACAGAAAACTCCGGCTAAAATACCAAGCACGATAAGGGCTGGACGTGAAACAGCAATGGCGCGTTTGCTTTTGCGCATAGTACGAGAAGTGGCACGACCAACCGAGCGGCGCGTATCAGGGCTCGCCTCAGAGGTTCCGCACTGGAGTGTTTCAACTGCTGCTTCCGTCATCTGGTTCCGAGTGAAGTTTTATATCCTGGGGTGGTCCATCCGAGATTCCGACTGTGACAACCACCCGCGTTTACCCACCGCTAGTTCCAACAACGCTAGCGCCAACGGCTAAGGCTAGACATTTCCGCAGGCAGGGTCAAACTTTGGCCGCAGACTGAGACTAATGGTGACAGATTGGAACTAGGTAGACTTAGAGAGACAAGGCCGGATCTGGCTCACAAAAGCAATGATTACAGATGGTTGGAGAATTCAGAAATAGGCGACCCCCTGGCGGACTGCCCTCCCCCTGGACCGCGAAGGTTTATGGTTCGACAAGCTCACCACAGGTGCTTCGACAAGCTCACCACAGGTGCTTCGACAGGCTCACCACAGGTGGTTCACCAAAAGATCAAGAGTGCCGACCGTAGGTTTCTGGCGGACCTGGAAGGTCCGCGGTCCGAAAGGGCTTCGCCAAAAGATCAAGAGTGCCCACCGCAGGTTTCTGGCGGACCTGGAAGGTCCGCGGTCCCTTATTGCTTCGCCACAACACTATCCCTGGCGGACCTAAGAGGTCCACTACTTCCCAGCAATCAGCTCACGCGCGGAGACACGCGAGGCGTCGGTTATCTTGTAGCCTGCCAACATGCGAGCTATCTCGTCTACCTTCTCATCCTCTGAGAGCTGCTTTACAACTGTAACAGCCCGCTCGCCTACCTCTTTATTTACCAAGAAGTGCCGGTCAGAGAGCGAAGCAACCTGAGGAAGGTGTGTGATACACACCACCTGGGATTGCGTTGAGATCTCTTTCAGCATAAGACCAACCGAGCGCGCAACGCCGCCGGAGATTCCAGCATCGACCTCATCAAAGATCAAAACGTTTACACCGGAACGCTCACGTAAGATCTTTTTAAGGACGAGCATCACCCGAGAAAGCTCACCACCCGAAGCGATCTGAATCAGCGGTGCAAACGGCTCCCCCTTATTAGTTGAGATAAGGAACTCGGCCCGATCCGTTCCAGTCGCAGTCGGCTCTGTCTGTGAGAAACGCACCTCAAAGGATGCGTGCGACATATTGAGCTCCTTTAGATCCTTTGAGACCGCCGCAGCTAGATCTCGCGCAGCAACCTCACGCGTCTTATGCAGCGCTGCAGCTATCTTTTTAACCTGCGCCAAGAGCTGCTCGCACTCGCGCTCGGTCTGCGCGGCAGACGAGAGGTTCATAAGAGAGCTCAATTCTTGCTGACTGCGCTCACGCAGAGCAAGAAGCCCTGCATCATCAGTCTTGTATTTACGCTCAAGCTTGGCTATCTCAGAGAGCTCCGTGCGCAAACTCTCAAGCGCCCCCTCATCGAACTCAAGGTTCTGAACGTACCTGCGCAGCGATAGCTCGCTATCTCCTAGCATCTGTCGCCCAGTTTCGAATTCACTCACCAAGGGCTGCGCATCCTCGTCGATGCGCGCAATGTCACCCAACGCATGAGCGATCTCTCGCATCCGCTCTGCAAGACCGTCGTCCCCAGCGATGAGCGCGATTGCCCTCTCGCTTGCGTTCAACAGCTTCTCAAAATTCGATATCCGCTTAATTTCAGCGTCTAATTCAGCTCGTCTACCAGCTTTAAGATTAGGAAGCGCCTCAAGCTCTGAAACGATCCCTTCAAGCTCCTCACGCCGTACATTCCCCTGGTCATGCAGGGCGCGGATGCGGTCTACCTCAGCTCGCTTTTCGGTCCAGACTCGGTGTGCACTTCGCATCTCCTCGCGCAGCGCCTCGTTGTTACAGAAACCGTCGAGCAGCTCTAAATGAAAGCGCGCATCCAGCAGCCTGGTCTGGTGGTGCTGACTACAGATATTCACCAACTTTCGAACGATCTCTTCTAGGAGCGACACGGTTCCGAGCCGACCGTTAATAAGAACCTTCCCCCTGCCCTCACGGGGCAAGGTACGAGAAACAACAAGCTCATCATCCTCACCTACGATATCGGGCAAGGTGCTGCGCACATCTTGAGGAACCACAGAGAGGTCAAAGAGCGCCTGCACCTCAAGGAGCTCTGCGCCTGACCGAATAAGCGCTGGAGAGCCTTTAGCTCCGAGGATAAATTCCAACGCGTTAAGGAGTATCGATTTTCCGGCTCCGGTTTCACCACTAATAACATTGAAGCCGCGGTGAAACGTCAGCGACTGCCGCTCGATAATAGCAAAATTTGAGATAGTTAATTCTGACAACATAACACTGTCCCCAACAGAGATCCGATACCACGACGGGCCTTGAAGAGCAAAAGAATAGCGCAAAGGAGTCTCGGTGGGACGGGGAAAATGCCGGGCTGGCTGCGATTTGGATAGTGAAGGTTTATGGTTCGACAGGCTCACCACAGGTGGTTCGACAGGCTCACCACAGGTGGTTCGACAGGCTCACCACAGGTGTTTCGACAGGCTCACCACAGGTGGTTCGACAGGCTCACCACAGGTGCTTCGACAGGCTCACCACAGGTGGTTCGACAGGCTCACCACAGGTGCTTCGACAGGCTCACCACAGGTGGTTCGACAGGCTCACCACAGGTGGTTCGACAGGCTCACCACAGGTGCTTCGACAGGCTCACCACAGGTGCTTCGCCAAAATATACCGCGGCCCCACCAACATCCCTAGCGGACCTGGAAGGTCCGCGGTCCATGGGAAATATCAATCCGGCCGGTTAGGAACACCCCAATTGAGCTTGGTGCGTAAGATATCAAAGTAACTCTTCTCTGGAGATATAACGAAGCGAACAGATTGCTCAGCCTGCACGACCTTGACAAGATCCCCCGGCAGAAGCTCGTCAGAGACCTGACCATCAACGGTAACTAAGACCTCATCCTCAAAATTGGGCAAACGAACCTCGATCTTACTCGAACCTGGAAGGATAAGAGGACGGTTAGTCAGCGAATGAGGACATATTGGGGTAACCAGGATAACGCTCAACGCCGGGTGCGCTATCGAGCCGCCAGCAGCTAGGGAGTAGGCAGTTGAGCCAGTCGGCGTAGCAAAGATAACACCATCTGCGCGAATGCGAGCTAAATCGTGTCCGTTAACCTCTATATCAAACTCTGGCAGACGCGAACGCGCGCCCTTTTGAACAATGACATCGTTCACGGCCTGCGACTCAAAAACGACCTTCCCCTCCCGTTCAACTTGAACGAACAGCAGCACACGCTCCGCGCTGCTCTCCTTTCCCGCCATCACGGTGTCGAGAGTAGTGAAAACCTCATCCGGGCGCACCTCAGTTAGAAAGCCGAGGTTACCGAAGTTTACACCGACAAAGAGGGGTGACTTTCCCCTCACATGTCGTGCAACACCTATCAAAGTACCGTCGCCACCAAGGGTGACTATTGGATCGGCCTTCTCAACTAATTCACGGCTAGTTACGCCCGGCGCAGCGAGCGATAGCCCCTGTGCCGTCTGAGATTCAACCAGCACTGAGATATTTTTTGCTGCACACCACGCCACTACCTCGTTTGCCAAGCTCTGCGCCCGAGGATTTCCTGGTCTCGCCACAAGACCGATAGTTCTATTCATTAATTCTCTTTCGCTCCGGCTGACACTCGCCGCTTAAGAAGTTTCTCCCGGTGTTATCGGCATTTTGTTACCACTACTCAATACTGTACGCATCCGCTCATCTCCAACCTCACGGGTACGGTACTCATGCCCCGCCATCGCGGCTACGAACCTTCCAGGAACAGAGACAACCGTATCATAGGTATCTGACCACTGTTCACCATCTTTTTCAGGGAGGAGCGACGAAACCGTTACGGGTTCATACCCACTCAGAGAGAGCACAGCGTTTCCTATCAGATATGCAGCGTAGGGCGGAAACACAACTACTGTGCCGATATTTACTGCCGCGTCCCCCAGTCCAGGTCCGTAGGCAAAATTTCCTCCAACCTCGTTTAGAATTTCGTTGGCTTTTTCAGGGGGTATATCTTTACTCTGAAAGACCAACCCGTCGGTTGAGCTAGCGGGCTTCTTCTTTATTACACCACACGCAGCAAAACCGCATAAAAGTGTAGTGAGAGCTACAAGTTGGAACAACTGAGCTGTGATGAAACCGAGACCGCGATTCATAAAAACCTCATACGTCACCCTATGGTGCACTACAGAGGCCAACCTCAAAAGAGAGAATAACGCGAGAGCGACGTTGCGGGGCTACCGAAAGCCTTTCCTCTCAAGTTAGAATGTGTGATATCCGATCAGATGAGATAACTGGTGTACCGCGAGTGTCAAAAATAAAACAGGTATTTAAAATGCGACCTATCCTCCCCCTTCTATTCGTAATAGCGGCGTGCTGTCTGACTGAGATGGCGAGCGCTGAAACTGCGCAGGTTTCGGGCTCCGTGAACACTACCGAAGGGGTATCAGGTTTCCTCGATAAGAAGCGGCGAGCACCATCGCTGTCAGTTGGCGTGAGTAGAGGAGCAGCCGACGCTGTTAAACTTCTTGCCGATGCATACGTAGCAAACGAAGAGTACACAGAGTACCCGATAAAATTTGAGTTCTTTGTAAATAGAGCGCTCGTTGCAACGCAGATCCGTTCAAAGGAGCTGACTGGAGCGGTTGGGATCGACGTTGATCCCAAGACAACCCCCTTTCCGTTTAACTATACCGTCATCGCAACGGTCCTTGGACCGAATCGAACCTTCACAACGGTTCTTAACGGAGCGGCGTTCAGTTCAGATCTTACAGGCGGTGGCTCGATCACCTCGTGCACATTAGCCCTCTCAGATACGGTTACCACTCAGAGCGAAACAACTGCCAGAACCTTCACAGCAGATACTGTGGTCTTATCCCAGACCTCTAACTCAACTCTTCAAATTGATTTTGAAACCTCAACGCTCTCCGACGGAACAAAGGGAGATAACGTTGTGGTTAAGGCAACTATCTCGGTTGACGGAGAAAAAGCCTCCGGCGGGGTGACCGTCACCGAAGGAGATAAAGCAACGACAACTACTGCTACAACCGGAACAGCGACTACCGCAGATGGGAATATCACCGGCTTCACCGTAAGCTCCGCGGATAAGAACACCGTGCTCACGTGCAGCTAGGAGATTAATCGGCATTCACGGCTCTAAGAGGGGAGTTTTTTCACCACCCTGCTAGCGCCAGAGTTGAACAAGACGCGTACGCAGTGCAGCAGCTATTTGGGCTACACGCCCCAACACCCCTTGCGTGGGCTCGACTGACGAATCACATTGACCTTTGTGCTGCGCTGAGCAAGACAGACTTGTTTGCAATACAGGATTACGGAGACACTGGGAGAGCCCTGCGAACTCCGGTACCAGTGCTTCTAGATCCTGCAAGGCTCTCTCGCATCCACGCACAATTGAAGAGTACGGCAAGCGATCCTGACTCTGCGCAGTCCAGGTGGTAGACTGTGTGTAACCGGCAACACACAACAACATCAATCGAGCTAGCGGAGAGAATGCATCATCTTTAAACGTTTGTGGCAACTCGCCCAAAGAAAGCCTTAAAAGATTATTGCGAGGTTCACCGCCATCTCTGGCTTTATCAAAAAACTCCTGCGCGAATGCAAAGAACTCAGGAGCAGAGGTAAGTCGCACAACTTCTTGCTGCAGATAACCTCTGAGCGGCCCAAGATCGGTTTTACGTGACTGAAGTGCCCGTAGAACCATCACCCTTGTGGCGGCCAAGGCGTGTCGTGAGTCGTAGCGAGTGGTCTTTCCTCTGCCCAAACGCGGATCACTATCAACCTCGAGCACAATCGGGGGGTTGAGGCAGAACCTAACGAATTGGTCGAAAGCACACCCCTCATCTAAGGCTATCGCGCCTCCGCTTCTTGAAAAGCATCCTGTGTCCGCAAGGGTTGCATCAACCAAACGTAGCGCAGCTTGGTACCTTACCGCATGGTCAGGATCTGTAAGCGCTACAAGGTGTAGGTCCATCGCCTTGCGGCTCGCGTTCTGGGGGGCGGTTAAACTAGATAGTGCCTCAAGCCTGATATATGCCTCACCAGAGCCAAGCAGAGCAGGTGCATGATTTTCATAACCAGTACTCCTGCGATAAAACGTGACATTTTGTGATTGAGCGGTAAGCATGCGCCGCGCAGTATACGCTTAAATCTGAGCCCAACATAGTCTAGCAAGTAGCGCTGTTAACCACATCAAAGATAGTCTGTACATCGACCCGAAGAGATCAGATAATTGCAGATATCGCTTGCATGATAGTGCGCATGCGCTGGACGAAACAGTATGCCTCTAGCACCTATATCTTCTTCTCAAGAACCCTCTCCTCAACTCTCTCTCTGCGCAATTGTCAAAAATGAAGCGCACTGCCTTTCAAATATGCTTCTAAGCGTTGCGGATGTTGCTTCTGAGATTATCATCGTAGATACCGGCTCAAGCGATAACACCCAAGAGATCGCAAAGAGCTACGGCGCGCGCGTTGAGTTGTTTGCGTGGGGTGACGACTTCAGCGCCGCTCGCAATTTCTCATTATCGCTCGCGACCTCGGAGTGGATCCTTGTGCTTGATGCCGATGAGTGTCTCGATGCAGAGTCTCTCCCCCTTCTGAAAAAGCTCATAAGTGGTGCGCGCTCCGCCTACTCACTCAACCGAAGGCACTACGTACTGCCCTCATATCCGGGTGATACCACGCTACTACCTAATAACCATCCAGTCCGTGCCTTGGGAGCCGTAGGGTATTTTACAACTCACGACATAAGACTCCTACCTCGAGATCCGAAGGTTATGTTTTCAGGAGCAGTTCATGAATCAGTTGAAGATGCAGTGTATCGCGCAGGAATAGCCTTTCCGCGCACAGAGCTCACTGTGCATCACTACGGCAACCTCGAACCGGCCGAAGAGCGCGCCAGGAAAGCTGAGCTCTACCTAGCTCTTGCCGAAAAGAAGGCACACTCTGCACGAGTTGATTGGCGAGCATGGTTCCAACTTGGAGTTGAATATCAAAGCGTGGGAAGAGATACCGAGGCGGTGACCAGCTTTCAAACTTCACTGGGGCAGTACAACGAATTCGCACCGGCGTGGCGGCAGCTTGGGCTATCTCTGTGCCGGATGGGAGATACACTCGCAGGGCTCTCTGCGCTACAGAAAGCTTTTAAACTCGATGAAACGTGCCTCATCACATGGTGCGCTCTTGGCGAAGCCCTTCTTGTTGTAGGCGACTTAGAAGGAGCTAAGCACTGCTTCAATACTATTCTTTACTACGCCCCCACACACACCGCTGCGCTGAAACGCTTGACTGAGATTAGTCAGGGCAAGTCTAGGTTATAAAGTAGCTGGCAAATTCATGGTGACCAATTTATGGTACCGCAATATCTTTCTCAAAGTGAGGGCACTTGAAAGTTGCAGTTCTTGGATTAGGCATAATCGGCTCGCAGTGGGCACAACATTTTGAGACTGACGGTGTGTTAAGCGCCGCATGGAATCGCTCGCCAAAACCGGAGGTCCCCCGCTTCACATCGGATGTGGCTGAGGCTGCTGCGTCAGCCACAGTAGTCCATCTTTGTCTAGCAGATCCGCCCGCAGTCCGGTCTACACTGACCGCTATCCAAGAGGTACTAACGCCACATCACTTGGTAATTCAATCAAGCACCATTGACCCGACGTCCGCCTCTGAATTTAAAGAGCTTGTGACTGCAACTGGCGCCACATACGTGGAAGCTCCCTTTACAGGAAGCCTCCCAGCAGCCAAGGCGCGGGAGCTGGTCTTTTACGTTGGAGCAGCCGACCCGAAAGCCCTTAGTACAGCTCAGGAGTACCTTGCGCGACTGTCAAAGAGGGTCATTACCATAGGCTCAGAGCGGCAGGCTGCAACGATAAAATTAGCTATGAACTTGCAGATTGCGTCAGTTATGCAGGCACTAGCTGAAGCGCTGACGCTTTCGCGCTCTGCTGAGATCCCCGACGATCTATTCTTTGAAGCGTTCCGGCTCAATGCATCGTTTTCGGGAGTTGCTGCGTTGAAAGAGAGCAAGCTTCGCACAGGAGACTTCTCCCCGCAGTTCTCAGTAAAGCATATGGCTAAAGATCTACGCTTGCTGAAAGCCGAGTGCGCGAATGCCAAAGCTCCGTTTCTGACGGAGTTGCAGTCGATATTTGCGGATGCGATTCAGCAGGGATTCTCTGATGATGATTTTGCTTCGTTGATTCGATTGCTTGCTTAGTTACGGCCGCAGCTGGGTAATGCCACTTGCTCCAATGCAACCCCTCCCAGCTTTAAGCGGTTTAAACCTACCGCCCCTAACACATTGAGAATCCGATATTTCTTTAATAGAAATGCCACTTGCTCCAATGCAACCCCTCCCAGCTTTAAGCGGTTTAAACCTACCGCCCCTAACACATTGAGAATCCGATATTTCTTTAATAGAGGCTCATTTGCGCGTTTGCTGCAGAACGAGAGTTTCCTTGCCTAGCAACTTTCTTCAACCAGCTTCGATTAACTCTGCAGCGGTTTTTTTCCACTCGCCTGCCTTCGTGCAGGTCTTGTCTTAAGGAGATTTCGTCCAGAGAGCTCCAGCAAACAAGACCCATCGTGGGGAGGGGTGCGCTAGGTAGCCGTGACTAAAGAAGAATGATTATTTTTTGCGCGGCGCCCACAGCACCGCAGGCTTGGCTATTATGGGCTACACAGCACGTTACTACGAATCACAGAAGCTCTACGCACTCACTTTTCGCGCCTTGGAGGGGTTGCCGTTTGTGGCAACGCACTACATGAAGCT
>JBIKKT010000099.1:0-5653 GCA_044360195.1 Bdellovibrionota bacterium
GCGCTCGTTGAGTCGATAACCGATGCGGGCTACGAGCCAGGAAACCACGTCTCGATCGCGCTCGATGTTGCTGCGAGCGAATTTTACAACGAGGAGAAAGGTAAATACGTTTTCAAGAAGAGCACCAAAGAAGAGTACACCTCTGCTCAGCTCGTTGATCTCTATGCTTCATGGACTGCTAAGTATCCCCTCGTGAGCATCGAGGACGGCCTTGATGAGAACGATTGGGATGGATGGCGCCTTATGACCGAAAAGATCGGTGGTATCGTTCAGCTCGTTGGAGATGATCTCTTCGTTACAAACACCAAGCGCCTCGCTGATGGTATCGAGCAAGGTGTTGGAAACGCTATTCTGATAAAGCTCAATCAGATTGGAACAGTTACAGAGACCCTCGAGGCGATCAACCTTGCTCACCAAAACGGGTACCGCTCGATTATGTCTCACCGCTCAGGCGAAACTGAGGATACAACGATCGCAGATCTCGCCGTTGCAACCGGAGCAGGTCAGATAAAGACCGGTTCAGTGTGCCGTAGCGAGAGAACAGCGAAGTACAATCGACTGCTCTGGATCGAAACCTTCCTGCACGGTGCATCGATCTGCGAGAACCCGTTTGCGTGATCGCCTGGATAACAACGATTATAGCAGCGATAGCTAACGTCGCTGCATGGTGCGTCCCGGGCTCAGCCGAGTGCGCTGCACTCGGCTGGAGCTCTGTTGCACTTTTTGCATGTAGCCTCACCCTGCCCCTCAACCGCATCCGTAGACTTTTTGTAGCCGGACTAATCACCTACTCCTGTGGTTTCTACTGGCTGTATTCGACCATCAGCGATTTTGGGGGATTTCCCTGGTTTGCTGCTGTGCCGATCTTTTTACTCTACGTAGTCGGTAGCTCTGTTCAGTTTGCGATCTGGGGTTTCGCGTGGCAAAACCTGCCAGATTGGCTTGGGAAGCTAGGTCTGCGTACAGCCACTGCGTGGCTTATTGCGCACCACTTCTGGATTAAGATCTTCCCCTGGGATTTTGGACACACTCAACTCGCCTTCACCCCGTTTATTCAGATCGCTGACACCCTTGGCGTAACTGGCGTTACACTTTTGATGATGTGGGTGGCAGAAGCACTGACGCTTCGCAAAACCTCGCATATCGGCGCTAAAGCAGTGGCGATTGCAGCGTTCGCGTTAACCCTGCTGTACGGTTTTTACCGCATCGATTCAGTTCCCAAAACGTACGGCACCGCAGTATCGACTGCGATGATCCAGGGGAACGTCTCGCTCGAACGGAAGCACGACATCTCTTACTTCTCAGTAAATCGAGAACTGTATCTACAAACAAGCGCTCGCGTAGCCAGCAAAGATACCCTGGTTATCTGGCCCGAATCTACCATCACGGACCTCCTTCCCGATAACATCTCAGACGCCTACAGCTCCAACTTCTTACCCTTTCTGAATAACGGCTCGGCTTTTCTCGTAGGAGGCCTGACCTACCGTTCGCGCACAGAGTTTTTCAACAGCGCCATTCTCATTCGCCCAGATGGCACGGTTGCACCTCCGTACCACAAGATGATCCTTATGCCCTTTGGGGAGTACACACCTCTTGGCGATATTATCCCCTTCCTCAAGGACATCAACGCGACCGCGGGCCAGTTTACGGCGGGAGCAGCTCCGGCAGTGCTTGAATACCCACTATCGAGTGGTGAGCTTGTGCGCGTCTCTCCTCTTATTTGTTACGAGGACGTGGTTCCGCACATCCCTCGTGCTGCGACTGCGGCCGGCGCCAACCTCCTCGTTAATCAAACCAATGACGCCTGGTTTGGCGATACGGTTGCTCCCTACCAGCACCACATGATCGCAAGCTTTAGAGCTGTCGAGAATCGTAGGTTTTTACTCCGCTCAACAAACACTGGCCTCACAGCCGTCGTCGATCCACTCGGTCGAACGCTGGCTTCGCTTCTTCCGTTTACCGAGGGCGCACTTCCTCTTGAAGTGAACCTACTGACCACCAAAACTCTCTTTACCTCGCTGCCGGTTCCACTGCTGTGGACCGTGGTAGGGGCTCTCTTTTCACTCGTTGTTGTTCGCCAAGCTGTAGGCACACGAGGCAGAAGCTAACCTTATTAGTCGCAATCTTAAAATTCGTTACTAGAAGTCTCCCGGCTACCCTTAAGACTGGCTGATCGGCCCGGTACCATCGTGCGCCATGAGACATTCGCACCCCAACTCCTATCCTGTTTATCAAGCTCCCCATCAAGGCATCTCAGGCTTACTTCCTCCAAGTGGGTTGCAATTTAAACAAGGCGTCGAAACGTCGCGTAACCATCAGCGCAGCTCTGATGGATTATTCGCTGAAGGTGTGCGCCACTACAACATGATTGCTCGCCATATATCGTCGCCGGCGGTAACTATAACTCCTGAAATGGACGCGGAATGAACAGAAGCACTCTGCCTTGCTTGTGGGGAAGATTCGATTCATGTCCACGAAGGTATCCCGTCACCCACTAAGGGAACATCATTTCAAGTCTCTTTCTCTGCTGATCTATTCCTTGGGGGATCGGCCCAAACCCTAGAGCCAGGCACCTATACCGCTGGCCACACCGTGGTAGACACGAATACGGGACGAGTGTTTCTAGAGTTTGAGGGTGAGAGCCGTACAGTCGTTGGTCTCATAGGGTTGTTTATGCCAGGCCGTTTACCAACCTGCGTGGACTGGCGCGTCCTAAAGACATGTTCTACAACGGCAAAAAACACCCCGCGGTTTTAAAACAACCAAAAGATTCTTCTTTACTCCTCCCCTACCCGGTGCCGATTACCTAATTGCGATAATGTTGCTACATCGGCACTGCCCCAAGGCATGCCGTTAGGTGTAGTATTGCCCGCTAATGGCAAGTCAGATTTTCGCGTAGGTTATTTTCAATAAAGTGAGGTTCGCTCCGTATGAAGAGTCGAAGTGCTGTTAAGGGTCTCCACAAACTCCATTCGAAATCAGCAATCTACCTGCGCGCTTCGTGTGGGTCGCTTCTTGTTGCCCTTACTGCGTGCTCAGTACCAACCCCAGGCCCCGATAAGACCGCAGCCGGCACCGTGCTTGGAGCAGCATGGGGCGCTGGTGCCGGGGCTGCCATCGGCAATCAGGTTAATTCTCAAGGTGCCGGTATCGCTGTGGGAGCTGGATTTGGAGCCGTTGCCGGTATGGTCGCTGGCGCTCAGCAGGATATTGAGGAAGGAACGCAACTCGATCAGGAGCGCAAGCTTGCAGCTCTGAAGGTACAAACCTTCACTAACCAGATGGAGCTAGAAAAGATTCAAGCCCGTTTGGACATGCCTCAGGGCGCACCAAAAACGAACGCTGTCTATCAGGTCTTCTTCGATGAAGATGCCACCAGCATGCGCAGCGGAGCAGTTGAAAATCTTGAAGCTATCGCTGAGTCAATCAAAACAAACCCATATGTCGGAACAGTATCCGTGATCGGTCACAGCGATGACACCGGAAATTCTGAATACAATGATAAACTAGCGCTAGCCCGAGCCACATCAGTAGCGAGCTATCTTGCTTCGCGCGGTATCTCGCTCGACAGACTTAAGACTTCAGGTGCCGGCGCTCAGAAGCCCATCGCCACCAACAAGACCCCAACTGGCCGCCAACTCAACCGACGCGTTGACGTTCAGATTGCTCGGTAATGGTTCGTTCGGTAACGCTTTTTGCGGGCTCTGCACTGCTAATCCGTGATATAATTTCTATACCGTCATGCAAGGAGACTTACCTATGAGTAATGCTTTTATCGTTGATGCAGTTCGCACCCCACGCGCTAAGAAGAAGGGAAAGTTCTCAAAGGTACACCCCGTTGATTTACTAACCCATCCGCTAAAGGCTCTCACTGAGCGCAACAAGATAGCGCCCGAGCTGGTTGAGGATGTGCTCGTTGGATGTGTTACCCAAACACAGGAGCAAGGGTGGTGCGTTGGTCGCGCTAGCGTCCTCGCCGCAGGCTGGCCCATCTCAGTTCCCGCTACTACAATTAATCGCCTCTGCGGTTCGGGACAACAGGCGCTAAACTTTGTAGCTGGAAGTATCGCTGGCGGACAATACAACCTCGCAGTTGCTGGCGGACTAGAACATATGACTCGCGTGCCGATGTTTAGCGATGGCGGCGGCGAGGAGAGCCCAGCATTAAAGCTTCACCATCCGGACCTCGTACAACAAGGAATAGCAGCTGAGATCCTAGCCGAACATTTCTCTATTTCACGACTAGCCGCAGATGAATTCTCACTACGCTCCCAGAAACGCGCTAAGGCAGCGATCGACGCCGGATACTTCACAAAGAGCGTCGTTTCTGTCCCATACGTCGACGAGAATGGACAGAGCCATACTCTTGCTCATGATGACAATCCTCGACCAGAAACCACCCTTGAAGGTTTGGGATCTCTTAAAACAGTCTTCAAACCAGACGGCATAATCACAGCAGGAAATGCGTCTGCTATAGTCGATGGAGCAGCAGCAATCCTCGTTGCCAGCGAAAGCGCTTTAAAGCAGCACAACCTCAAACCACGCGCACGCATCGTGTCGCAGGCAGTCATCGGATCGCCTCCGCGCATCATGCTTACCGGCCCCATAGAGGCCTCAAAGCAGGCCCTTAAGCGTGCAGGGCTAACGGTTGCTGATATTGATGTATGGGAGATCAATGAGGCATTCGCCCCTGTGCCTCTTATGACCATTAAAGAGCTCTCCATCGACCCCGAAAAGGTAAACGTTAACGGTGGTGGCATCTCTCTCGGACACCCCCTTGGGGCCACGGGAGCGATGTTAATCGGTATGGCGGTTGACGAGCTCGAACGAACTAAGAGTCGCTATGCGCTCGTTACTATGTGCATCGGGCTTGGGATGGGCATCGCAACCGTGATTGAGCGGGCATAAGTACCGCAAAAACTCTCATAAATATCGCTGCCTCTCGCGATTCGCCTTGCCGTGAATTTTAGTTTATTATTCGAGGCATGTTTAGACCCGAACTACTTGCTCCTGCAGGGAGCTTAGAGAAGCTAAAAGTTGCTGTACTGTACGGCGCCGATGCCGTGTTCTTCAGTGGGCAACGGTACAGCCTGCGTGCACGAGCAGATAATTTTACCGATGAAGAGCTCCGTGAGGGCATCGAGTTCGCTCATGCCCGCAACGTTAAGACCTATATTACCCTAAACGCGTTCCTCCACGATGATGACCTCGATGGGCTCGGTGAGTTTTGCCAATTTCTCGATTCGATGGGTGTAAGCGGGGTCATCGTATCGGACCTCGGAGTTATCGACGTCATTCAGAAGAGCTCAAAGCTCGCTGTTCATCTCTCCACACAAGCATCGTGCCTAAACGCGGCATCTGCCATGTTCTGGAAAGCACAAGGAGTCGAACGGATCGTTCTCGGCCGTGAAATAAGTATCCAAGAAGCAGCAGAGATTAAAGCAGCCTCGGGCCTTGAGATGGAGATGTTTATCCACGGTGCCATGTGTATGGCGTACTCAGGCAACTGCGTTATCTCAAACTACACGGCTGGACGCGACTCAAATCGCGGAGGATGTATCCAGTCGTGCCGCTTCCAGTATCAACAAATTAATCCGACAACAGGCAAACAGGCAGAATCATTTTTCATGTCATCGAAGGATATGAGCGGCAT
>JBIKKT010000100.1:0-5651 GCA_044360195.1 Bdellovibrionota bacterium
AGGAATCCCAGACTTCCAGGCGCCGCCTCCTATTCCCACATTCATCGATACCGCGCTCGCTATCGATGAAATCCCCTCCTACGACTCATTCGAGCCATCGCCGGATGACTTCTAAAATCCGATTCCTCTGTGACGGAGCGGGAGGCGTGTATCCGCAATGCTACTTTTCACAACTTAGCTTCCCAGTCCACTCTCCCCTTGGACCCTTAAAACCCTCCCCGGGAGCTACACACCTCGCATTTCGGCCCCAATCTGATCACTCTCGGCAGGACCATCATCGACGCGCTACCACTGTGCAGCTACTTACAAGAATGCAATCGATTTGCCTATCAATCGTCAGTTTGCTGATGGCCGAGTCATCCTCGGTACTGAGGCTAAGCAGCTTGGTCTCGTGGACGAATTCGGTGACGTCTACGACGCAGGCCGCAGTGCATTGGAACTCGCCAAGGTAGAGCTCAAGCCAGACGAGCTGCCGAATCTTGTCTTCATTAACCGCAAGAAGGGTTTCCTCTCGAAGTTGGCGGATGCGAGCTCTTCGCTTCCGGAGATCGTTGGAGGTGCTAGTGCGGTTCCGACTCTTAAGTACTTGGCGTACTAACTCAGTTGATTATGCAGGACGAAACAGGCTATGCGTGGCGTAGTTGTTGCAGGAATCGGCACCGATGTAGGTAAAACAGTTGCGTCTGCGGTGCTGTGCGAGGCGCTTGGTGCTGACTACTGGAAGCCAGTGCAGAGTGGCACTGATGATGTAGCGCCAGATTCAGTAACGGTTTCCGCTCTTATTCGCGATGGAGCGAAAAGAGTGCATCCATCTTCGTACTCGTTCAAAAAGAGCCTTTCTCCTCATGCGGCAGCGGATGCAGAGGGCGTTGGGATTGATCTTGATAGAATAACGCCTCCGACTACATCCGCTCCGCTCGTGATAGAGCTTGCGGGTGGAATACTGGTTCCCCTAAGCGAAGAGAAGACAAACCTCGATCTCATTGAAAGGCTCTGTCTGCCGGTTGTTGTTGTCTCGCAACACTACTTGGGAAGCATCAACCACACACTGCTAACCTGTGAGGTGTTAAAGGCGCATGGTGTGACGATTGCAGGAATCCTCTTTAACGGCAGTGTCGAGTTGCCTGGAACGGAATCTGTCATTCAGAAGATGACGGGGATAGCTACTATTGGCCGATTAGAGCGATTTGAGCAGCTCACCGCAGAAGCCGTGGCTGCTGCTGCGCAGTCGATAGAGCTTTCGATATGAGGTCGCTACTGGAACGCGACCACGCCGCTGTCTGGCACCCCTTTACACAGGTGGGAATGAAGCAGTCTGAGCTGCTTCAGGTTGTGGGCGGGCAGGGTGCTCGTCTTCGGCTAGCGGATGGACGGGAGCTTATCGACGGCATCTCATCGTGGTGGTGCAATGCGCACGGACACTGCAATCCCCGGCTAGTGAAAGCGCTAACCGACCAAGCTGCAACGCTGGATCACGTGCTCTTTGCAGGGTGCACCCACGAGCCTGCTGTGACCTTGGCTGAAGAGGTGCTGAAGGTGCTGCCGGGAGCCCCGGTGCGGGTGTTTTACTCTGACAACGGCTCGACTGCTGTTGAAGTGGCGATCAAACTGGCGCTCCAATTTCATGCAAATCAGGGCGATTCACGACGCAAGAAGATCGTTGCTCTGCACGATGCCTATCACGGCGACACATTCGGTGCGATGGCCGCCGGCGCACGCAGTATATTCTCTGCGCCGTTTGATGAGCTGCTCTTCTCTGTAGACCGTTTGTCGGTGCGTGGCGATGAGCACGACCTTGAGCGGTGTCGCGCCTTGGCCGCATCGAACGAGGTTGCTGCATTTATCTTCGAGCCGCGCGTGCAGGGCGCAGGTGGAATGGTGATGTATGAAGCAGCAGTGCTCGATCGCTACATTGAGATATTCCGAAAAGCTGATGTGCTGTGTATCGCTGATGAGGTAATGACCGGCTTCGGTCGCACGGGTGCGCTCTTTGCCTCAAGTGAGTTGCAGTACCCGCCAGACATGATCTGTATCTCTAAGGCACTTACGGGTGGGATGCTTCCGCTTGCAATTACCGCAGTTTCACAGGACGTATTTGACGGCTTTATATCGGCCGATCACTCGCGCACGTTCTTTCATGGCCACACATATACGGCGAATCCGATGGCGTGTGCGGTAGCGATAGAGAGCCTGCGCATAAGCACCAGTGATGAGTGCGCGCATGCGCGGGCGCATATTGAGGCGCGGCACCGTGAGTGTAGCGAGGTGTTGTCACGCGAGACGCGAGTCAAAGATGCGCGTGTGGCGGGAACTATATTAGCGCTGACCCTTTCCAGTGATGACGGGCAGCGCGGCTATCGGGCTTCGTTGGGAGTTAATGTGCGAAGCTTCTTTGCACAGCGTGGGGTGCTGCTTCGACCGCTTGGGGATGTGCTGTATTTTATGCCGCCCTACTGTATTACCGATGACGAGCTGACGCAGGTGTATCGTGCGCTGCAGGAGTATGTGAAGGGCGCGTCGTAGCCTTACTAGAGCGCGGAGCTTCCGCTCCGCTAAAGATTGCATGGTGGTAAAAGTATCGTTTAGCGGAGCAGGAGCTCCGCGCTCCCGGGGGGCGAGTTACCTATCCTGGAACACTCTCTTGAGCGCCTCACAGTCGTCCGGGAATCCTGCGATATCGTTGTGCGGAACTCCCTTGCCGCCCTCTTGTAGTGGTGTCTTCTCGTCCGGCGTAAACGTGCGGGCCCGTTCTGCGTCTTCTGCTGTCACGAATGCGAACTCTCGAACCTCGCGCGGCTTCACGAGCAGCTTCTCAATAGCTTCACGCTGCATCTCGCCGAGGTCAACGACGAATGTCCTTACCCAGCGCCCTTTGGTGTTTACCTGATCAAGCAGGAGCCGAATACGAGATGGATGAGCGTTTGCTGCGGCCTCGCTATTTGCTTCTAGAACTTCCGCGACGAGCGTGCGAACCTGAGGACCGCACTCCTTGTCAACCGCGGCGAGAGCGAGCTCGATGTCACGGCCCTGAATCGGTGGGAACTCAGGCGAGGGTAAGGTGAGACCGTTCAGATCCGCAGCCTTCATCGCCGCAGTCGGCTGAAAAGCGCCGGGCATGCTTTGCGGCTTTCCATCTTGATTGGTGTCTGAGCGTTTTTGAATTATGGCGGTCAGCGGACGCTCTGGCAGGGACGCATCCCTAAACGAGATGAATACTCCGGTCGATCGTGAGGTAATTTCCATACCATTAGGTTACCGAGGTCTGGTGCCTAGTCAAGTGATTCGGAACGACCATCTGTCGAAGAACCAAACCGTCATGGAAAGAAGGATCTAGTCACTAGCTGTCGCTAGGTGTCTGCGATGAGCGATCGCTCCACCACATGACCGTCGCAATCCATGCAAGCGGCAAGAAGATCAGCGCCTTCACGAAGAGGTAAATGATAAAGGTCTGGAGGACAAAATCGTGAGTGCTCATAAGCGAATAGCCGGAACTTACCCTAGACGATTAGAGCGAGCAACATCAGAGGTGACGTTAGTCGCTTTGATCTCTAATCAGTACTTTTAAGTACTCTGCTTCAGCTGCGCAGTTGATTCCTAGTGTCTTTAATGGCACACCGGCAGGTTCAGATTGGCGCGTAAGCCACTGTCTACTCGTGTTCTATGGGAGCAAGGATACAACGGGGCGGTGTATTCAAACTTCTGGTCTGGCTCAGAGGATGCAATTCGCGTTGTCGGAAAAAACGAAAGTCCCGTAATTTTTTTCGAGCCTGATTCGAATATTCCCGACCTTCAAAGATCTGTAGCTCACCTGGGATTTAAGGAACGAATCACCGCTGCAACGGTAAGCTGCTTTGTGGCTACGTCGACTTTAATAAAGGCGCTTTCACCGCTACCTGCCACGCGGCAGGAGCTCTATGCGTCATTGGCCAGGATTCACGAGGTTGATCTTGGCGGCTATCGTATCCCCATCAAAGACCGCGGAGCTGTGTATCGCATTGTTCCGCGAAAGGTACGTTGGGGAGTGGTGAGTGGTGGGTGAGGACAGTTTTAACTGTTTGCTTCAAAGAAGCCTTGCAATTGCGACACAAGAAGTACCTGCAGCTTTGCCGATCGACAAGCTCACGTTAAGCTGGAGGGCTTACAGCGAGTTACCTATACGGGCGCGTGATGGATATATTTTTAGCTCACTCGTGATTTAAATTTAAGGAGAGAATCACTGCCGCAACTGCAAGCTGCTTTGTGGCTACGTCGACTTTTATAAAGGCACTTTCACCATTGCCTCCCTCTCGGTAGGCGTTATAGGTGACGTTGGCAAAAATACCCGAAGACGATCTTGGGGAGATACCCACTGCCATTAAGTTAAGATCTTGGCTGACGCCGAAGGCGTCAAAGTGCGCAGCCTGGGGTTAGCCGAGCGACGCGAGGCGTAACCCCAGGTCTGACATCTCACCAACTCGGAGCCCTGACAGGGCGAAAGAAATAGTAGTGTAAGCCTTTATAGTAACTCCAACTTTGGAAACACCCAAACACCGGGCCTCTACCGAACTGTCTTTAGAGCCCCATGCAATGAACACCCAGTACTCACCTGAATCCTTATCCCCACTCCTTGCCACAACCAGCAGCCGTAAATCCCCGAATCAGCCTGCATGCTCAGGCGCTACACGTGGGACAAAGCAAAGCAGAAACTCCAACACTACAGGAGAAGAACACCGGAAGCCTCGGTGCTCTACCAGCTCGTCTACCACTCCAGGGAAGACCTACAGTTCCAGTGGGAGGAGCGATTCCAGCACCAGTATGGGTGCTTACGCGATGAGGTGTTAAAGACCTTCGACGAATATCTTAATTGCGGAGTCCTCGCTCACGGCGCAGCTCGGGTGTATTGCGACGGCTGCAAACACTCCCTCCTTATCGCCTTCTCTTCTGTGGTGAGCCTGTCGAACCATGCAAACGTAGGGGGGTATGCCCATCCTGCGGTGCGAAACGAGCGGTGAAGTTTGCAGAGCACATCTACAACGAAGTCATCGAGGATGTCCCCCACGGCTCGACTGAGCTCGCCGAAGTCCGCCACACCGTCTTCACCATCCCCAAACGCTTGCGAGCCTTCTTTAAGTACGACCGCAAACTCAATACCATCCTCTTTCGCGCTGCTTGGGGAGCGCTGTCTCAGGTACTCGGCATTGACGAGCGTGAACTCGCAGCTATCTTTACGGTGCAGACCGCAGGCGAGGCGTTGAACTATCATCCGCACCTTCACGGACTATTGGCAGATGGGTACTGGAAAGACGGTACCTTCTGCAGATTCACTGAGGTAGACCTCAAAGCTATCGAACAAGCCTTCGCTGAACGGGTACTCGCCGAGCTCCATAAGCGAGAGCTCATCACTGACGATGACGTAGCACAAATCCTCTCCCAGGAGCACTCCGGTTTTGGCGTATGGTTAGGAGACCCCTTTCACGACAAAGAGAGCGAGCAGTTCGTAGCTCGCTACATCGAGCGCGCTCCCCTATCCTTGGAGAAGCTCTCAATACAGGACGACATCGTGACTTACACCACTAAGGACGGCGCGGCTCACGAGTTTGACGCTCTGGAGTTTTTGGCGGCGCTTTCAGTTCATATTCCGAAGACCTACGAATCCATCACCAGGTACTACG
>JBIKKT010000021.1:0-58419 GCA_044360195.1 Bdellovibrionota bacterium
GTACGGATAATTCGTAAGATTAGTTTATAGTTTGGTGCGCAAAAGATTCTTTTAGGAGAACGGTGCCGCGATTCTCAGATGGGGAGTAGTGATTTCAGGTAGATGAGCGCCGCACCGAGCGCTAGAAGCCCCACCATGGTGATAATTCGCAGTCGTGCAGAGGGTAGGGCAATCACTATTGCTAGTACGACGAGGCATCCACCAAACACTACGATGTCTGGTATCTGATTTGAGATATCTTCCGATTCCCCTGAGAGTATTTTGGATGTCTCTCGGATTGCGAGCGCCCCGATAGCAACCAAGCACACAATTGGAAGTGTCATCTTCGTGAGTGTTGAGATGGAGCTAGGAGTCTTCTTCACGGCAGCTATTCGACCCATTCGCGCGGGTTTTTCAAAACGTCGATAAGCTGTGATTCAGGAGTCGTAGAACCCGGCTCTGGTGTAACGTTGTAATCCCAGCGAACAAGCGGTGGGAGTGACATAAGAATAGACTCGGTGCGTCCGGCGGTGTTGAGCCCGAAGTGCGTTCCTCTGTCGTACAGAAGATTAAATTCAACGTACCGTCCGCGTCGCTGAAGCTGGAACGTTTTTTCTTTTTCACCATACGGGAGATCTTTGCGGCGCTCAACTATCGGGAGGTATTGCTCACAGAAGGCAAACCCAAGATCGCTCACAAAAGGAAGGATCTTCTCAGGATCGGCTCCGTCATCTCTGCCGAGATAGTCAAAGAATATTCCTCCAATTCCGCGAGTTTCTTGGCGGTGAGGAAGATAGAAATACTCGTCACACCACTTTTTAAAGCGCGAATAATATTCAGGTGAGTGACGAGCGCATGTACGGTTGAGCACGGTGTGAAAGTGCTTTGCATCCTCCTCAAAGAGGTAATAGGGGGTAAGATCTGAGCCTCCGCCGAACCACGATTTTGCTCCCAGTTCAAGAAATCTCCAATTCGCATGAGTCGTGGGTGCCATCGGGGAACGAGGATGGATAACCAGCGAGACTCCCGTAGCAAAAAAAGGTGTCTCTTCCTTTGGCCCACCCAACTTAGCAGCAAAATCAGCGGGCATGTGTCCGTGTACTGCGCTGAAATTCACGCCGGCTTTTTCAAATACGGCGCCATCGGCCATGATCCGGGTCTCACCTCCACCACCTTCAGAGCCCCTGACATCGGTGCGATTCCACTGCTCTCGGCGAAACGACGCCTTCCCATCTAGCTGTTCAAGCCCCTCGCATATCGTTGCTTGCACCTTAGTGAAAAGAGCTTGAGTTCGCTCTCTCATGCTCTCTTGGGTTGTCATACCGGCATCTCCGCATACATAGCTTCAACTGCTCGTAGTGTATTGTTGCCATAGCCGAGTCGAGAGAGTGTGCGACCAATAGCTGAGACTGCAGCGACCACATCAAACGGGTCAACGTGGCCCATATGACCAACACGCACAATCTTTGAGGTGAACTTACCCTGTCCGCCGGCTAGGCGAACGGCGTAACGGCTACGGACCTCATTCCGAAGAGCATCAGCATCGATCCCGTCCGGTGCAAAGATTCCTGTTACCGCAGGCGATGGGGCTGTCGTTGACACCAGTTGGCACTCAAGTGCTCGTAGTCCTGCTTGAGCCATGCGTGATAAAAGGGAGTGACGTGCATAAATCGTCTCAAGCTTTTCGGCCGCCATTATTTCGATTGCGGCGTTGAGGCCAACGATAATCGTTGAGGCCGGGGTCCACGATGTTTCACCTTTTGCAAGAGATTTCCGCTCTAATGAAAAATCGAAATACAGAGTACGTTTTGGCGTAGCTTCAACCGCTTCCCAGGCTGCCTTTGAGAGAGCAACTATCGATAGACCGGGCGGAAGCATAAGCGCTTTCTGAGAGCCAGCGATGTAGATGTCGAGGTTTGTTGGGTCTCCCGGCATCGCTGTTGTGGCGCAGGATGAGATCCCATCGACCAGCGTAAGCATCTGAGGGGCTAGCCGCTTTACCTCATGCAGTATGGGTGTAAGGTCGTGCAGAACGCACGTTGAGGTCTCAGCGTGTTGAACACAGAAGCAGCGCGCATGTGGATACGCCTGTAGTGCCGCCGCCACCTGCTCAACGGTTACGCCATGACCCCATTCAACCGCTATCTCGCGTACTGTAAGACCGAGTCGTTCGCCGATTTTGCCCCATCTCCCGCCAAACACGCCACCATTAACAGAGATGATCTCGTCTCCCGGCTTGCAGGTGTTGAGGAGTGATGCCTCCATAGCTCCAGTGCCCGAGCACGCGAGGAATATAGGGTCAGAATCCCATCCCAGGAGCCAGCGCATCCCTTCGCAGGCTTTTTTTAGCTCTTTCTTAAAGATATCGCTCCGGTGGTGCAGCAAGGGGAGCTCCATCGCTTGAAGCACTTTCTGCGGAATTGGGGTCGGTCCGGGAGTGAGGAGTCGTTCTTTAAACATGTTGGTTACCACCAGAATGAAGTTGGGAGTGACGCTCAGACAAGCCTTTGGCAAGGGTCTTGCCTTGGAGTAAGGCAGAAGCCGCTGTCATTGGGCAGTAGCTGAACAACCTCATGCTAATTCAAAGGGTTAGTGGGAGCAAGAAGCTCTTGAGGGGCGTCAAGGAACTGACAGTTCAGCTTCAAAGGGTTGGTTTTTTGACCCTTTGAGGGCGCGTTGGTGAGTGAGGAATCATGATGAATCAGCTCCAGATATGGCAGATGGCCGTCGACTTTGGTCTCGTAACTTCTATCTTGGTCTTTGCGTTTCGTTGGATGAAGACATCCAAGGCGCAGGCGATGATACCCAAATCATTGGAGTTAGAGGCAACGCTTCGTTCGCTCATTACAGAGGCAGATGCAGCCGGGCGGCACCTCAATGAGCAGTTGTTGCGCCGCGAGCAGAATCTGCAACGGTTTCTTGGCGACATAGAAGAGGCTGGCCAGCGATTGTCACGCTCTATCGAGCAAAGTGAGGAACGCTCGCGTGAGATTTCAATAGCAACTGAAAATTGTCGCGAACTAATAAACGAGTTTAAGACAACGTATCGAGGCGAGAAGGAGGAGTTGCGAACGCATGGACATGCGGCTCGCAAGGCAGGGGAAGCGCAGCAGCGCACCGCTCGCACTGAGAAGCCGGCTCCGGCACTTGACGAGCATGATGAGCCGTTGGATGCAGCACCAAAGACAAAACCTCAACCTGAGCCCCAACAGCAGCCCAAACCTGCGCAGAAACGCGCGCCTGAGCAGTCAGCTACGCGCAGCACAGCAGAGATTCAACGAGTATACGCTGCCGCTGAGATCCTGCTTAAACAAGGCAAGAAGCTAGAGCAGGTTATAGCGCAGACGCGGCTTCCAGAGGATGAAGTTCGCATGCTCTCGCAAATGATTGAAGTAGAGCGAGATGAGGAGCGACGCAAGGCTGAAGAGGCCAATAAAACAAAGACAACGGACCCACGGCTTGGAGCCCTTGGTTCGATTAAACGACAAACAACAACTCTCTAGAGAGTAGGTAGCCATGGATCCAGCATCGTACGCAACAGCTTCAGCCGGCATCCTCCAGATGCGAAAATTGGAGGTGCAGAACAACAACCTCGCCAACTTGAACACTGTGGGGTTCAAGGGGGAATACGTCATTCCTGAAACCAAAACGTTTCAGAATACTTTGGCAAACTTGATTGGGGTTGAAAGTGGTGTTGTCGGCGGTTCAGCACCCGTGCAGGGGGTAACGGAAGGAGTTGCCCGAACAGACTTCTCCTCAGGACCGATTGCGAATACCGGCAACCCTCTCGATGTTGCGTTGCGGGGAGAGAATGAATTCTTTGTGGTGAATTCTCCAGACGGTCCGCTATACACGCGCGCAGGAAACTTTACCTTAAACCAAAATGGGGACCTCATTACTCAGGATGGACTGCCCGTGCAGGGGGATGGTGGAACGATCAACGTCCAGGGCTCAGATATAAACATTTCTCCTGATGGTAGCCTTCGTGCCAACGGACAGACCTTAGGTCGAATCCAAGTTGTGCGATTTGAAGACGCTAGTCCTCTTGAGCGAGTTGCTGGAGCGCGCTTTAAGCTCCCGGTTGGGGCTCCTCAGCCAACGCCTGTTGCCGTTGCTCTTGAGCCACAAGCACTTGAGATGTCCAACGTTTCAGCGATTACCGGAATGGTGGACCTGATAGCAACAAATCGTGCTTTTGAGGCGTACACAAAAGCAGCCCAGACGATCGACCAATTGAATCAGACAGCGATTAACAAAACGAATTCATAGGGCTGAAAGGTAAGAGAGTTATTTATGATTAGAGCACTATACACGGCAGCAACGGGGATGAATGCGCAGCAGACAAATATCGATGTGCTCGCGAACAACCTCGCCAACGTGAACACCACAGGGTTCAAGAAGGGCCGTGCGGACTTCCAAGACTTGATGTACCAGTATATTACTGAACCGGGGTCGCCTACCTCTCAGTCTACCACGACCCCGAGCGGCATTCAGGTCGGTCTCGGAGTAAAGACGGCTGCGGTTAAGAAGGTCTTCACGCAGGGTGACCTGACATCAACAAGTAATCAGCTCGATGTAGCGATCGAAGGTGACGGATTTTTCCAGATTCAACGGCCGGATGGAACAAACGCCTATACGCGCTCTGGGGCATTTCAGATCAATGAGGCTGGGCAGCTTGTGACATCAGAGGGGTATCCGATCGCCCCTGGTATAAATATTCCACCGGATGCAGGCAAGATCGCGATCTCCCTGGACGGTATCGTCAGTGTCACGCAGCCTAATACACCAGCGCCTACGCAGGTAGGACAGATACCCGGCGTTCGCTTTGCGAACAACGCCGGACTCCGAGCTGTTGGAATGAACCTGTATGAAGAGACCCAAGCGTCGGGTACTCCTCTCACAGGGATATTCTCACAAGCTGGATATGGCCGACTCAGTCAGGGTTTTCTTGAGTCAAGTAACGTGAGCGTTGTTGAGCAGGTCGTAAATATGATTACGGCACAAAGAGCATATGAGGCGTCATCCAAGGGTGTAACAACGGCTGATGACATGCTTTCTCAGGCGATTAATTTGAAGAGGTAGAGATAATGAAGGTTCTTAGTAGTGTAATCGCAATTGTAACAGCGCTGGTGCTTTCCACCGGGGCGTATGCTCAAACAGCAATTACAGGGGCGTCTTCAATTCGTCTTCAGGGGCGTGCTGAGGCGGTTGTGACCGAACCCATGATTCGGCTCGCTGACGTAGCTCAGATCGATTCGGCGCGAGTTCAGGATGATGAGTCAATCATCATGCTTAAGCAGATAGTAATCGGTGCTAGTCCGCGGGCTGGCGATAAAGTTCTAGTCGATGGCACTGAGGTATTACGGCGACTCCGGGATGAAGGCGTAAGGCTTGATTCTATTAGGTACAGCTTTCCAAGACAGATAGCAGTAACCAGGGCTTTTCGGGAGGTTACTACCCAGGAGCTCGAACTTGCCTTAACTAAGTTTTTGGATACATCGGGAAGGCAGGTAGAGGTGAGACAGCTCCTCGTAGATAAACCGGTTCGTATTTCGACGGATAGCTTTGGTGTAGAGGTTGTTTCCTTGCGCTCGACTAATCCCGGGCACTTTGGCGTAGACCTTCGTTCGGTTTCAGGCTCCGAAGAGGCACGCTTTCAAATGCGCCTGATCGCAGATGAGTGGCGCTTGATGCCGGTAGCAACGCGACCCCTACGGAAGGGAGAGATTATTAGTGGGCAAGACGTAGAGCTGATGAGGGTCAATGGTACCGGAGTTGGCCGAGATACGATTGAAAATATCAGCGATGTTGTTGGCCAGAGCCTCACTCGTGACGTGGGACAGGGAGAGATGTTCAGGAACAGTGCGGTTACAGTAACTCCCCTCATAAAAGCTGGTTCTCGAGTGACGATCGTCTTTCGGCAGGGACGTCTTGAAGCCACTGCTACCGGAGTAGCGCTTGAGGGCGGAGCCGCGCGTCAGGAGATTAAGGTTCGCAATGAGTCCTCGGGGAAGATTATCGCAGGGCGCGTTGCTGATGTAGGAATTGTTGAGGTGGGAGAGTAATCGATGAAACGGCTCGGTCTTTACATTTCGATGGTTGCAGCTACTCAGTCAGGCTGCGCGCCCATGCAGGATCCAAATCCTTATGTTCCAGCTATGCGTTATTCAGAGACCAAGCCGGACCCAACCCAACGTGGTTTGGCGTGGCAGGGTGCAGTCTATGAGGATGTCAGTGAGGGGAAAGCGCAGCTACGCATGGTAAGTGCCGCTGAAGGCGCCCGCAGGCCTCAGGTGAAGATGGTGGCGGATGTCACTGGAGATGCACTGACCCCGGAGCTTGGAGGTGATGTTCGGGTTATGCGTAGCAGTGAGCAGATGCCTCAGTCCTATCGTGGACCGCTTGAGCTTGGAGATCCAGGGATCTCCTCATCCTTGTGGCGAGAGAGTAGAGCTGGAAACGATGTCTTTAGAGATTTCCGCGCATTTCAGCCGATGGACCTTCTGAGTATCATCGTCGATGAAAACTCTCGTGGTATGCACGACGCTGACACTGAGGTTAAGTCAAAGAGCGAAGTTTTAACGGCGATACAGAATTTTTTTGGTGTCGAGGGAAGATTTGACGAGGGGACATCTCAGTTCTCCTATCCAGCTGACTTGAGCAACCTTGTTAGAGCATCGTCAAAGAATGACTTTAAAGGCGAAGGGCTTACTAACAGACTTGCTCAGTTGAATGCTCGTATATCAGCTGTTGTGGTCGAAGTTTTGCCCTCAGGGCTGCTCCGAATGGAGGGCGAAAAAATCATCTCCGTTAATAATGAAGAGCAGGTGATGGTGATATCAGGACTCGTCCGTCAGCGCGATGTGTCTTCAGACAATGAAGTGTTGTCATCAAAGATCGCGCAGATGCGAATTGATTACTACGGTAAGGGAGTTGTCGGGGCAGCGCAGTACGGCGGTTGGCTCTCAAGACTAATGCGATTCGTATGGCCATTTTAAGGATAGTGACATGAGACGGGTATTTCTTCTTATACTGTGTATGGCGTCGGTGCTCGGCGTTCAGGTTGCGCATGCCGCACGCCTCAAAGATATTGCCGATATCGAGGGGGTGCGACCCAACCAGCTGCTAGGGTATGGCTTAGTTGTCGGACTCAACGGGACAGGTGATGGAAAGGTCGATTTTACCTTAAAGAGTATCTCAAACATGCTTGAGAAGATGGGGGTTAGGGTAAATCCGCGAGATGTAAAGGTGAAGAACGTTGCTGCCGTCATGGTTACAGCGGATCTGCCGGCATTTTCTCGCCCGGGTTCAAAGATTGATATCTCGCTCGCGTCACTCGGTGATGCAAAGAGCCTCCAAGGTGGTACGCTGCTCTTTACTCCTCTCAAGGGCGCTGACGGTAACACGTATGCAGTTGCACAAGGACAGATAAATCTAGGTGGATTCTCAGTGAGTGGTGGCGGAGACTCTGCTCAAAAGAATCATCCCACGGTAGCAACGATTCCAGAAGGAGCTATCGTTGAGCGGTCGGTACCGTTTGATCTTTTTCAAGCTAAGCGGGTTCGAATCGTTCTGCGCTCAGCTGACTTTACTACGATGACTCGAGTTGTTGACGGAATAAATAGAAAGATGGGGCGACCCGTTGCTGTAGCTGTTGACTCTGCCTCCGTGGAGGTAAACCTTGACCCAGGCCATCAGGCCGATCCGGTCGGGCTGATGGCGATGTTAGAGCAGGTGGATATCCAGCAAGATGTTGGTGCAAAAGTTATAGTTAACGAACGTACGGGTACGATCGTGATGGGAGAGAGAGTTACTATCAGTAAGGTCGCTCTGGCTCACGGTAATCTCAATATCGCTGTGCGTACTGAGACCGCGGTCTCTCAGCCGAATGCGCTTGCTGCCGGCACGACTGCCGCTGTAACGAATGGTGATATCAATGTTGGGGAAGACACCAAAGCTCTGCAAGTAGTTGGCGGGGAGGTCACCCTTGGTGATGTGGTTAAGGCGCTTAACTCGATTGGGGCTACGCCCAGAGATCTCATATCGATCTTTGCTGCACTCAAGAGAGCCGGTGCGCTTAACGCTGAGCTTGTCATAATGTAGGTGTAGGAAGGAGTGAGGTAGCCGCATGGATGCGATTAAGCCGCTTGATACGTCGATTCTTAAGCGCGTGGCGTCAACGAAGAGTGATACGCCGGCAGCCCAAGATCCGGTAAAGGCGTCTGAGCAGTTCGAGGGGATGTTAGTTAAGCAGTTGTTGGATTCGATGTGGCAGACGGTTCCAAAAGGGGAGCTTCTGTCGGGTAGTAACGAAGAGGGGCTGTACCGTGATATGTTGAACGACGCGATAGCAACTTCGATATCCGAGGGGCGAGGAATCGGAATTAAGGACGTGATTCTTCGTGATCTCAATAAGTTAAGTAAAAACAAGTAACCTTTCCTTAAGTTGTAGCATCTGAAGTAGTGTGAGAGGAAAGCACGACCTGCTAAAGGACCACGTATGAAGATACCGGGATCAGACGGAAGTGATAAAGCGGCAGTAGTTCGTTTCAGTGAGAATCGTCCCAACGAGACCGCTCCGCTTCGCCGTGGCGACTCGCTTCTACAGGAGGTTGCTCGGGAGGAGGGAGCTAATGGTGGTGACGGCTCGGATACCGTATCGTTCTCTGCCACTGGGGCTGTTATGTATCGGGAGCTTAACGCAGCTGCGCTTGCAGAAGAGCGCCGCGCTAAGATCGATGACATAAAGAAGAGGATTCAAAATGGTACCTATGCTCCTTCTACTGAAGTAGTTGCCGGCTCAGTAGCAGAGGAGATATCTCTAGAAGTGTTGTTAGGTGGTGACGCTTTGCGTAACTCATAAACGACAGCCATGCAAAAAAAAATAGACCCTGCAGCGATTCGGACGCTTGAAAAGCTTCTTACTGAGGAGCTTGCACAATGTGACCGCTACCTACACATCTTGCGTCAAGAGCAAGAAGCCGTAGTAAAGCTTCAGTCTGATGAAGTATCCGGCCTCAGTATCCAGCGTGTATACGTAATCGATACCCTTGCAGCTCTGCGCAGCGATCGAACCAAATTAGTTGCTCTTCTTGCAGGGAGTGAGGGAGTTAAGACATCCGACCTTGTTGAAAGAGTGTGTGGTCCAGCTGACAAAAAACGCCTTCTAGCAATTGTTCAGAAGATCAAATTGCGCATAAAGCAGATCGAGATTGCATCAAGAGAGTTTGGGCAGGTAGTTAACTTTTCACTTGGCTTGGTCAACGGTTCAATGTCCGTATTGTGGTCTGCAACGCAGCCAGTATCAAAGGTCTATAACGCGTTCGGAGCCATGAAACAGGCCGTGCAGCCTGCCGCCCCGCGGAGCGGATCTCTGCTTGGACAGGCATAGGGCAGATTCGTATTATACCCAGCGCCTTCAGAGATGTGGCTCTTCGTGGAATCGAGTGGGTAACACTCGGTATTATCCGGACGTGAGGGTGCTCGTGCACGCTTACATTTACGTCCAACGTCTACGTTACCGATCCCGTGAGCAGCCGCGATTTATCTGTCAAGACCAGGGCTTACGCTATCTCTATCCTCGTTGCCATCGACTCGATTCCACGAAGAGCTAAATCCTTAATGTATCGCAGGGGATGCACCTCCGGTTTTTTCGGCGGCTTCGCCTCGTTTCGCCTACACTCTCAAAACGCTCGTTACGGAACCTTTTTTCACCACCCCGCTAAAGCCATGGCATAGGGATTGCCCACTACTACAGCACACGGCAGAACTTGCCGTTTTTCGCTCGATTGATATGACGAATTACAGCTCGAAGATCCTCGGAAACTCGACCAGTGCGCTTGCTGCTCAGCAGGCTCTCATAGCGAATATCTCGAACAATATTGCTAACGTGAACACGAAGGGCTTTGTTCGCAGAGAGGTCAACCTTCTCAGTAGGTCTGATGCTGGGTCTTCGGCTGGTGGGTTGCAGATTGGAAGTGGGGTAGAGGTAGGCGAGGTACGTCGCCTGGCAAATACCTATCTTGACGACGCCCAGCGAGCTGCAACGTCTGAAAAAGGGGCTAATGATCTTCGTAACGAGTATTTATCTCGCGTAGAGCAGCTGTTCGGGCTCAAAGAGGGTGACGTAACGATAGGGTCTGCTCTCAATGATTTTTTTTCGGCTATCAATCAACTGACCGGCAGTCCCGCCAATATGGACTTGAGGCTAAACGTGTTGCAACGAGGAGAAGACCTCGTCACAACGATCAAAGGTGCCTATACGACTGTTGCTAAAACCCAGACTGAGCTTGATAAGCGACTCTATACGGAAGTTAACAGTATAAATGAGTTCACGGATCAGATAGCGAAAATCAACCTGGTAATCGCCTCGCAGGAGGTCGGCGGAGGAGTAGCAGCACCTGAACGAGATCAACGGGATGTGATTCTGCAGCAGCTAGCCGAGAAGATCTCATACACGCTACGCGAGCAGCCCAACGGTTCTGTCGACATTATGCTTGAAGATGGATTCCCGCTCGTCTTGGGCACAACTTCACGTGCTCTTAAAGTCAGCTCGAACCCTTCCTTTGTTGTTACTGGAACGCCGTCTCTTGAGGGCGGAGCCCTTTCGTACGTTACGTATGACTACGGTACTTCATCAGCACCATTAGACCAGGAGCTAACCTATCTACTGGCGCGTGGGTCGGGATCTGTAGGCGGGCTCCTGGGTTTGCGAGGTCTTACCAATGCCCTTCAAACATCAGCGTTTCAGGCTGACGGAGATCTCGTTGATGTTGCATCCCGTATCGAGGCGCTCACCCGCACACTACTCACCACTGTAAACCAAACGTATCGAGGTCCAGATGAAGATTCGAGTACCGCGAATTTGCAGCCTTCGAGCGGAGATTTAAATGGTAATTCACCAGGCGTATTTGGCCTATTCGACTTTACTTTCACGGGGACAAAGGATGTAAACGGTAACGGTGTGGCCGACCTCTCTGACCTGACTGACCCTTCAATCGGTATCGATAGCTTTTCAAGGATGCTTGTTTTCGGAGTAAGTCAGCCAGCAAATTTTGCGGCTGCCAGAGACGCTAACGCAGCTGCTGGAGCGACGTCATTTCCGACAGGCGATTCTAGTAATGCCCAGGCTCTTGTAGCGCTGCGCACGACAAATCTTAGTTTTAGTGCTGGTAGCTTTACCTATACCGGTACGTTTGAAGGTCTCTATACGTCAACGCTTGCATTCGTAGGAAATGCAGCAGCCACGGCGCAGTCCGAAGCGAAGGTAGCAGCGGCAAACTACGATGCTGCTGCAAATCGGAGGGACTCATTTTCGGCGGTAAATCTGGACGAGGAGTTCGCAAATCTGATCCGATTTCAAAAGGCATTCCAAGCTTCTGCACGCATGATTCGTACGGCAAGTGAACTACTCGATGCAATTGTGAGCCTCATATGACAAGAATATCAGACGCAGAAAATCAGAGGTCATTAGTTAATAATACCGCGAGGAACAAGCAGGTCGTCGCGGACCTCTCTGAGAAGTTGAGTAGTGGTATCAAGGTATCTCGTCCGAGCGAATCGCCCGATTCTGGAACAATTGCCGACTACCTGCAAACTATAAGAAAAGTTGATGCATATACGACAACGATTGCTGGGGCGAGAAGCTTTATTCAGCTCCAGGATGACGTGGCGTCACAGATGAATGAGCTGCTAACGCGCGCGAAAGAGATCGCTCAGGAGGGCGCAAACGAGACTGTAAGCGCAGCAGCTCGAGCGCACTTAGCTGAAGAGGTTTTTCAGATACGCGACCATGCCGCAAGTCTCGCAAACACCACGTACCAGGGTCGATATCTATACGGTGGTACAGATGATGATGATCCACCATACGATCAACTGACCTATACTAATCCGTCTACGGGTATGGCTTCAAAAAGATTTGTCTTTGATAACGAACCCGGAACGACCGGTGTGCGTGTGGTTCAAGTCACCGATGATTTATCGCTCACCACCAATACTCCCGCTAATCAGCTCTTCGATAGGTCGATTCAGGCTTTGGAGCGATTGGGGCGTTCGCTAGGTGGCTACAAGTCAACCTTGACGAGTGCGGCTACCGATGGTGGTGGTGTTGCATATACGTTTCCAGCAGAGTTTGCGACTCAAACCCAGGATATTAGCGCCGCAATAGATCTTCTAAATACAGCGCGTCAGCAGGACATATTGCCGGAGCGGGTGAGTCTTGGAGGACGTCTACGTCGTTTGGAGACGGGAGAGTCTCTCCTTAAGTTGACAAAAAATTCAGCCGAGGAAGTGTTGTCTCGGATACGCGATGCTGATGAGACCGAAATCGCCTCGGGTCTAGCCCAGGCGCAGAATGCTCTGCAGGCCTCGTACACGGTTACCGCTAAAGTGTTACGCCTCTCGATCCTTGATTATATTTAACCTACAAGGAGCATTTCGGGAGACTAGAAATGGCGCGGCTGTTCAAGTGAACGTGGTACTCAAGGCAAGAACTCTCTATCACATGGGAATCAGAGGTTCGGTTTCTCGCAGTACTCTTGCTCATGTCAAGGCCAATCGAGACAGGAGGATTTTCACTGACTACGCACGAGTGCTGATGCGCTCTTTCCGTGGGCATAGAATAACCACTAGGAGCCAAAGTGCGCGGCCAGCTTAGCGCGCCGACCGGAGAATAGCTTGTCGGTATTTCGGCAGCCGCTGATTCCGCTCGCCCGACACTGCGGGGACACTTAAAAATCCCACTCCGTATCGGCGATCGAAATAAGCGGTAGTAGCAGCGTTCGCTTGCTACCAATTCATTAATTTCGATCGGCGCGACTCTCCTTATTCCGCTGGTGGAAGTGAATCTTCTCTCGCCCGAAAGCTCTGCAGTATCGGGCGAGCGAAAAAAGCGGCTGCCGAGATACCGACAACGATCGTCTGTCAGGCGAGCTTAGCTGGCCCCGTGCCCTTCAGTTAGAGCCTGGGGCATTCTACGTCAGGGACCGCGGTATACGTTCAACTTTGGTCCGCCAGCTATACATATGTGCTCGTCATAATCGCCAGGAAGAAGCTCAAGGTTGACCAATCTCAGCCTCTACACAGTTCTACAGAGTTTGAGCATCTCGATCGTTGATAAAAAGCCCATTTTACGGGCTTTTGACGATTTGTCATTCTTCCCATATGAGTGTGAGTCCGATATGCAGCTGAGCTTATGGGGACTCTTCGTGGAATCGAGTGAGTGGCACCGAGGATAGAGGTAGCGTAAGCCCTTGTCTTGACCCATAAATCGCGGCTGTTAACGGGATCGGTAACGTAGACGTTGGACGTAAACGTAAGCGTGCACGAGCACGTGCACGGAATACGTATGCGTAGACGCTAACGTAGACGTTGGACGTATGCGTTAGCGTGCACAAGCACGCTCACGTCCGGATAATACGGAGTGTTACCCACTCGATTCTGCGAAGAGCCTTTTTTTCTATAAAGTCCAACAGTAGCCTCTTCCTGACCATAACCACCGCTTTGAAGTGGTATGGTTGATAGATGAACTCCCCTAGGTAATGTACACTAGAAGAGATTTCCCATCAGGGGGTGTTCATGTCAAAGGTAAGCTCCACAAAAGCAGACCGTCGGAATTTCAGTGACCCAGCTGGGCACGCACATCCGACTTTTCCATCGCGACACGCAATCAACCCCGGAGACCAGAGCGCTGACCACAGGGAATCTGCGTACGAGACCCCGGCAGGAGCCAATGACCTAATCGGAGTGCCATCTGAGGTTATTTGGGGGGTTCTGGGGCATAGCAGAGTGAGCCCTTCGCGTCCCGCAGATAATTTTATTGACTCAAAATGTGTTGGCGATCGGATCTGTGAAACAATCGGTGATGCTGTGCTGAAGGCGGTTGTGCTGGAGGCGATTGTGGACTCTCTCCGCAAGAATCAGTTGTACATAGAGCCTTCTAAGGTGCGTCAATTAGTGAGCGCTCTTAGTACAAGCGATGCACTCGTACATGCGTTAAACTATCGTGCTCTATGGGTTGAGAAACTTCCAGAGGTATTTCCCCGAAGCTTGGATATCCAGAAGCGGAATGCGGATGCGATCGAAGTCGCTCTTGGGCGGTGTTTCCTAAGTAAAGGCATGAGTGCCACTCGTAAGCTTGTTGGAGAGCTTTTTAAAGATGTTTTTGCAGCTACCGACACGCTTGGGTGCAGCGGAAAAGCGGTAGAGCAGGGTGCTGCTCCGTCAGATGGGTCGCGCTTGAAAGAGGTATCCAGAATAATCTTTGGCGTTTTAGGACAAAGTGGTGCGAAAGGTTTTCTCGGTTGTCTGCAAAACCTTTCCGCCAGAGAGCTGGCTCGAGACAGCCGTAGCACGTTTTCTTTACCTTCCCTTTATGCAGATGCAGCAGAATGGCTCATCACTTACTACCATTCTCCAGATACACAAAGCCGATTCTCAGGTTTTATCAAGCAGTGTGCAGAGGCACGAGACCACTATGCGCCTGTCGTAGGCAGAGCAGTGTTCGAACTGTGTGCTAAGCTGCATTTTATAGAGAGCTCTCACCGCCATGACTCAGATGACTCTAAGGTGACCTGTCAGGACATGCATCAGCTGTGGGTGCGTTTAACCGGATTTAAGGAGTTGGGTCTTCAGCAACTTATTCCCGAAGCCCTTCAGCATGACAGCGACTGTCTACGTCTTCAACGCGATCCTAAGTTAAACGCACGCTTACTCGATATTCTTTTCTATGATCTATTTCGGGCGGATCTTCTGCATGTGGGAGTAGACCTGATGAGGAATTATCCTGGCTTTGACAGGGTGTTCTGCGAGGTTTTGACCCCGCAAGAGGCATTTGCTAGTCGGGGTAGACCAAGCCTGGTTACAATTGGTGAGTTGTTCCCGAAGTCTGGGCCGTGGAGCCTCCAGCTCCGCTAAACTATTTCGTCTTCTGGTGCTGCATGGGGTGGAGTTGAAAGCTCCACAGTTGACAGCGGCATCAACCTACTAATCGCACCAGATCCTCATCCGGCTCCCGCAGGCTACACGTTCCGATGGTAAAGAGCGCTGAGTTTTTGGCCTTCACCAGATCGATGCTAGTGATTGTAAGCTCCTCAAAGCTCATCGTGTCGCCAAACGTGAGAGACGCAATCGAGTCGCTACTTAGTAACCGTGCACACTGCTCAAGCGAGAATCGTGCTTCCAGCGCGCGACGGAACATGACTGCAGCGGCGAATGTTAGGAAACCGAAAGTGTTTCCACACCGTTCAGACTCAATAACTGGATGGTGAAGCCCTCCTGTGAGTTTCAGGTGCACGCCCCTGGCAGTGACCTCTTCGATAATGATAGGCGCCTTATCAATCGTGATAGCAGTCTCGCCACTGCAGCGCACCTTAAGAGCTAGTGTGCCTTGCTTTGTGCTAGTATGACTAATGCGCTTGAGGCATTCCTCTAGCTCAGAACGCCACTGTGCTCCTGAGAGGTTTGGTTCAAGGGTTAAAATAATGCGGTGCTTGGAGCAGTATTCCGAAAATGTTTCGATAATTCCTGTGATTGAGTCTGCAGTGCAGCGAGTTTCAATAGAAGCTACTGCATAGCGCGAAGGTTCGCTTGCTCTTGTGTGCAGTAGTTCGTTGCAGATTGATAGAACTGATGTCGGTGCCTCAGTGGCGAGGAGACAGATAGACGGTGTGCGTGAGTAGCCCCATTCGCGTGGAGCTTTACTCGCTAATTTCTGCGCCGATGATGCGTCGAGCACTAGGTCATGTCCTACAAGCCACGGACGCCTAAGCTCGTTTCGTAAAAGGGTGCTCTCGCGAACTGCTGATTCAAACGAGAGCGCTGCTGGAGGGAACATTCCCGCGTAGTCAAATAGTTCAGAGAGTAAGATATCGAAGGTATCCTGGCTCATTTCATCCGTACTCGTTGGCTTATAGCTCCGAATATATCTCTGCCCCGGTCAAGCATGACTATCTCTACAGAATCGCCTTCTTTTAAATAGGGAGTGGATGGCGCGCCCGTATCGAGTACCTCGCGCATGCGCTGCTCTACGATGCAGCTAGAGCCAACTGCCCTGCTCTCGTTTGAGACTGTGCCACTACCGATGATAGTTCCGGCACTTAAGTCACGGGTCTTGGCTGCGTGTTCTATTAGATCGAAGAAGGAAAAGTGCATTTCACCAGCATGTGGGTTGCCAAACAATGTGCCGTTTAGGCGGGTGATAAGGGGAAGGTGTACTCGCCCATCACGCCACGCTGCCCCGAGTTCATCGGGTGTGACCGCGTATGGAGCGAAGGAGGAGGCAGGTTTACTGTGAAAGAATCCAAAACCGGTTGATAGTTCGCGGGGAATGAGGTCCCGCAACGTTACATCATTCATTAGAAGTAGGAGTTTTATATGCTTTTCAGCCGCAGCTGCTTTTGTACCTTGGGGCACAAAATCCGTTATCACTGCGACTTCTGACTCAAAGTCCATCCCGTGGGTGGGATCGAGCAAGGGAATATCATCGCAAGGCCCAAGGAGATTGTCACTGATACCCTGGTACATAAGAGGAATAGTAAACAGATCTGCTGGCGGCTCAGCGCCCCGCGCTTTGCGGACCAGCACGACGTGTTGGATGAAGGCGCTTCCATCAAGGAGTGCCCATGTGCGGGGCAGGGGAGCTTTGAACGACATCTGAATTGCAGGAATAGTATCCGACCAACGACCTTCTTCGAGTAACTCTGAAATACCCCGTAGTCGTGGCTCGATAGTGCGCCACGATTCAAGTGCAGCGCGAAGCGGCATGGTCTCGCTTTCAGGAAGGAGTGCGATCGTTGAGTGGTTGCTACTTACGATAGCGACCTCTCCGTCTGGGGACGATGGCGCGTGGCGCGAAGGGATCGTTGCCAGAATCATAGATTGCCCCGATCCGCTTGGTCCCGCTCAATCGATTCAAAGAGCGCTTTAAAATTTCCAACTCCAAACCCTTGAGAGCCCTCGCGCTGAATGATCTCAAAGAACATCGTTGGTCTATCTTCTAGTGTTTTTGTGAAGATCTGCAGCAGGTATCCGTCTTCATCCCGATCTACCAAGATCCCTAGCTCGCGCAAGGCAGCATAATCCTCTTTTATGCTACCGACCCGCTCTGTTGCAGCTTCGTAGTAGTTTTTAGGAACCCACAGAAACCGTACCCCTTGCTCGCGCAGCTTGGTTACCACAGAGACGATATCGTCTGTCCTAAAAGCGATGTGCTGCACTCCGGGTCCGCCGTGGAACTCAAGGAATTCCTCTATCTGAGATTTCCGTTTCCCTTCGGCTGGTTCGTTAATAGGGAGCTTTACCTTACCTTTGCCGCCGTTCATTACCTTAGACATCAGTGCTGAGTATTCAGTTGAGATATCATCATCAGAGAAGTGCTTGAGTTGACTAAAACCCATGATGCGCTCGTAAAATGAAACCCACTCGTTCATCTTGCCGAGCTCTACATTTCCCACCACGTGATCGATAGCTACGAGACCAGACTCTGCAACAGCTTGTGTGCGGGGGTAGATCTTATTGTATGGCGCAAATCCTGGCCAGAAGAGTCCTGTGTAGTTTTTGCGCTCAACAAAGGAGTGGATTGTGTCTCCGTATGTACGAATTGCTGCGTGAATGATGCTCCCTCCGTGCTCATCGCTCCAGCGCGTTGGCGGAGAAACCGCTGTCGCGCCGCGCTCAAGAGCAGCTTGATAACTTGTAACAGCATCCTGTACGGTAAACGCCACGTCGCGCGTTGAGAATCCGTGTTTGTGGACAAAGTCAGCTATCGGACTATCGCCTTTGAGGGCGCAGGTAAGCTGAAGAAATATCTCGCCCTGCTTAAGTACGATGCTAACCGAGTCTTTATACCCGGTCTCAGGTCCGCGGTACGCTATCGGAACGAATCCGAAGGCGTGTGAGAGAAAGTAGGCGCTCTGTTTAGCAGAGTCTGTGTAGATCTCGATATGGTCGAAGCCATCGATAGCCATCGGGTCGCAGTCGTTTGGTACACTGCGTGGGGTGTTGCAATCGAGGGTAGTAATTGAAAACGGGGTAAGGTTCTTGCTCATCGCACTTTTACTAAAAAACCGCGGGGCATAGTCCTATCCTCTAAGTATACTCCGCATCTACCTTATCAGCAGCATAAATAATAAGAGCCCCTCTCAGAAATTAATGATTCGCTGAAGTAAAAATAAGTTCTAAATTGGCGTTGTTACAGCAATAGGGAGCGCTCTCAGCGCTATGCGCCTAGAATTCGCTCAATATCAGTGAGCTCAACCGGCTTTGTCAGATGCTCATTAAAACCTGCTTCATGGGCTTGTCGCTTCGTTTCTTCGCTTCCCCAGCCGGTCAGGGCAACTAGCTTCGTCTGCAGCCCCTGCGGGGTTGCGCGGATCATCTGTGCTACTTCAAATCCACTCATGCCTGGAAGACCGATATCGAGCAGTATTACGTCAGGACGGTAGGAGGGAATCCTCTCTAGCGCCTCCGGGCCGCTATGAGCAATCTCCGATTTGTGTCCAATGAGCTCAGCAAAGATCGCTAAGCTCTCAGCACCATCAACGTTGTCATCAACGATTAGTACCCGTTTTTGTGTCATACCTTCTCCTGTTGCCTGGCTGCCGTGCTGTCTGAGGGATTGAGCCTGACTTTGGGTGCCACGTGGTAACGTTATAGTAAAGGTGCTGCCCTGATTGATGCCCGGGCTCACAACCGAGATGGATCCGCCGTGTAGATTGAGCAGCGTTTTGACTAGCGCCAGGCCGATACCCAAACCGCCTTGTGAGCGATGCAGAGTCCGGTTTACTTGGCCGAAGAGATCAAAGATATGCTCAAGCATATCAGGTGGAATACCCAGCCCGTTGTCTGATATCGATATCTGTAGAGTGCTTTCGTTGTAGCCTGCCAGCAGGTTTATGCGCCCCCCATCAGGGGTGTATTTTGCCGCATTAGTAAGGATATTGCTGATTGTTTGGGCGACCCGCGTTGCATCGCAGTATATCTCAATGTCAGGTATAACAGAGGTAACTGTCAGGGTATGGTTTGCTGCATCGATCAGCGGGCGACTTGCCTCAACAGCAGCTTCGATTATTGAGCGAGCTGAGTGTTTATCCTTCTTAAGAGTGAGCCGGCTAGTGGTGATGCGCGATACATCGAGTAGATCGTCCACCAGGCGCACCATATGGAAGAGTTGGCGCTCCATCATTTCGCGAGCTTTTGCCGCCTGCGATGGTGTGCACTCTTTCTGTAAGATCGCCAGACCGGTTCGAATCGGGGCTAGAGGGTTGCGGAGTTCGTGGGCAAGGGTTGCCAGAAATTCGTCCTTACGACGATCGACTTCTTGAAGTTGCTCCTGAACCATTCGCTTTTGAGTAACGTTTGAATGGACTCCAAGGGCTCGTATGGGCCCACCCCAATCATCTCGCTCCACTACGCGACCTCGATTAAGAACCCACACCCAAGAGCCATCCTTAGCTCGAACTCGGTGCTCCGATTCATAGATGGGAGACTGTCCCTCAAGGTGCTTAGCAAGCCTTTCGCGAACCGAGATAATGTCATCTGGATGAACATGCTGCTCCCAATCACTAGCGTCAGATCGCATCTCCTCAGGTGAGTACCCGAGGATAGATGCCCACTGTCCGCCGAACTGGACTTTGCCGCTTGGTATGTGCCAATCCCAAAAACCAAGCTCACCCGCTTCCAGCGCAAGCTCAAGGCGGCGGCGATCTTGGTTTTTTTGCTCCTCAGCCTTTAGCTTTTCTGTTACGTCTTGAGCAGTTCCAATCATCCGCAGGGGGTGACCCTCACCGTCGTAGATTATCTCTGCTATCGTCTTGGCCCAGCGTTCCTCTCCCGATGATCGCGTGAAGCGTGCAAGCGACCGAAATTTTTTTTCTCTACGCTTGAAGGTCGATACGAAGTCGTTTTCAATCTGCAAGAGATCTTCTGGGTGAATGATAGAAGCCCAATCCTTGTATGTAAGTGTGCTCTGGTCCTCTTGCCTGTCGTAGACGCGAAAGGCTTCGGGGCTCCAGAAGAGATTGTTTGTTGGGATAATCCAGTCGAAGATACCTATCCCAGCAGCTTGTGCCGCTAAGTCGCTTCGAATCTCAGAGGTTTGTAGTAGGTCTTCGAGGAGTCTCCGCTCTATTATCGTCGTAGCGAGCTGAAGCCATAGGTCATTGTGGCGTACAGCCGTTCGGTGTTCCTCTTCCGATGTTTCACTGCCGTTTGGGAAGTACGCAGCGATGCAGCCCCAGCAATCGCCGTTTGATGGCTTGATGCGACGCGCAACGGCTGTTTGATAGACGTGGTTAGGTACAGCCTGAGGCAGCTCCGTAGCATGGGGATGTTCGTGCAGGTTAAAGATAGTCAGGTCCTCGCTGTTAAGGATAGCGTAACCATGTGGGGTGCCATCAGTCAGCTTATGCTCCTTGGCAAAGAGCCCTCCGCTAAATTGCTGGGAGGCAAAAATTGGCTTTAGTATATGATTCGTGTTGTTGAGTTTGCAGATAAGAACGGCAGCCCCAGGTAGTACCTCCTCAAGTGTTGCACCTAAACTTCGGATGATCGCCTGAGTCTCGCCCTTGCTGCGCGATAGCTCGGCGATCCGCTGCTGTGGGTTAGGTCTACCCGCTGGGGTGTGGGGTGGTAAAGGTAGGGAGCCATCAGTTGTCATACTTTACTTTAGACCGGTACCAGAATATCCCAAGGTGCCTCTATGACGAAGGTCATAGAGGGGAGGCGGTCCAACTGTTGTTTTGGCAAGATGGACTGCTTGGATCCCTAAAAAGATTGATTTCATTGAAACTTTTTGGGACCGGTTCCTAAGAATACTGCGCAAAAGGTGTTTATAGTGGTATTCTAGCTACGTAATTCTGGTTCTACTTCTAGGAAGGTTTTTCTAATGGCCGGTACCCCTGCAACGTTAGTCGATATACCCGCCCAGCCCCTACTTGCTAGGAGTTTCGTAGCAGGGGATTGGCGCCATGCAACCGCTAGCATTCGGCAGATAGTTAGCCCGTACACAGGACGCAGTATCGGCTCTCTCGAAGAGTTCCCAGTTGATAAGGTAGCTGAAGTGGTTGCTGCTGCGCGTGCTGCGTTTTCTACGTGGAAGACCACTCCTATTAAAGAGCGTTGTACCCTCTTGCTTGCGTTCCGCTCGTTGTTGCAGCGCGATATCAACCGCCTCGCCCACAGCGCAGCTTGTGAAGCAGGGAAGACAGTGTCTGAGGGGAGAGCAGAGGTTCTAAAAGCCATAGAGGTGCTTGAGTTCGCAGCGGCTTTGCAGAATAGCGATAGTGGTGGCGCCGTTGAAGTCAGTCGTGGGGTAACGTGCGAGTATCGTCGTGAGCCTCTCGGTGTGACTGTAGGGATCACCCCGTTTAACTTCCCAGCGATGGTGCCGATGTGGATGATTCCTATTTCGCTCGCCGTCGGAAACACCTTTATCTTAAAACCGTCTGATAAAGTTCCATTTACGCCGTGCCTGCTGGCTGAGTTGATTCGCGAAGCAGGGTTTCCACCCGGTGTGTTTTCTCTAGTTCAGGGGGGACGAGAGGTTGTTGAACAGCTCTGTCAACATCCGGATGTTGCTGCTGTAGGATTTGTAGGCTCCTCGGATGTAGCGCGCGCCGTTTATGTGCAAGCCACCTCGCTTGGAAAGCGGGCGCTCTGTTTGGGAGGTGCTAAGAATCATCTGATCCTCGTTCCCGATGCTGATCCTGCTGTGGCAGTAGATGGCATCGTGAGCTCCTTTACCGGATGTGCTGGTCAGCGGTGTATGGCTGCTAGCGTTCTTGTAGCAGTTGGAGATGTTGACGAGATCATTAAAAAAGTCGTTGAGAGCGCCGCGGCGATGAAGCTCGGATCTGATATGGGAGCGCTGATAGATCGGGCTGCGGTTGATAGGCTTAGAGGGGCTATTGAGAAGGCAACTGCCGATGGGGCCTCTCTGCTCCTTGATGGCCGAAAGGCTTCTGCTCCTGCTGGTTATGGTGATGGATTTTGGCTGGGGCCGACAATTATCGACAACGTGCAACCAACAATGGAGTGTGCGAGTAGAGAGCTTTTTGGTCCTGTGCTCTCTATCGTTCGGGTGAAAACCTTGGAAGAGGCTCTCGCTCTTGATGCTAGGAGTATCTACGGTAATGCTACTTCAGTATTTACCTCAAGTGGATCCGTTGCGCGGTACGTGGCCGATCGCGCCTCGTCTGGCATGATAGGTATCAATATCGGTGTTCCCGTCCCGCGTGAGCCGTTCTCATTTGGCGGCACCAAAACTTCCCGGTTTGGAGCTAGCGATATTACCGGCGATGGCGGGGTTGAGTTCTGGTCGCAGCGAAAGAAAATTACAACGAAGTGGTCGATGCAGAGCGATAAGAATTGGATGTCGTAGAGTTAGGATAAAAATGACTGAGAAGAAGAGAGCACGAAAGCCAATCGTATTAACGTCCCATCCCTCAGCTCACGCTACGGCTGTTAGCTTTCCTATCGCATGGGGCGCGTCAGATCCGAAGAGCAGGGGGCCCCTTGTTGGCACATTGACGCATCCCGAGCAGCGCAACTGTATCGGTACGCACTCAGGGTCGTACTCAGTCTACAGAGCTCTTGCTGTAGCTTCTGGGGCGCTTGACCCACTGCATGTACCAGACCTTACAAATACGTCACCAACTGCAAAGATTGGTCCCTTCGCCAGTTGGTGCACGCCGGGTCGAATTGTCTCGATGGATCCGTGGGGCGCTGATATAGGGGAGGTTTTTTCTGACTTCATCAAGCAGGGTGTTAACATCCAACCAACCATTGCTGTCACGCGCGCTCATATAACGATGCCCGAGATCGTTGAAGATGTGCGGGCAGGTCGTATCGCAGTTGATAAAACTATCGTCGGTGCAGAAGGTGATTGTCTGGTTACTAAGGCGGCGATTGAGCCGGTGTGGTATCTGCCGGCTGTTGCAGAGCGTTTCGGCATCTCTGAAAGTGAGTTGCGTCGAGGACTCTTCGAGCAAACAGGCGGCATGTTTCCTGAGCTTGTGACTCGGCCTGACCTGCACGTTTTATTGCCACCAATCGGTGGACAGACGGTGTATTTTTTTGGCGATGTAGCTTCAATCCCTGACCTGACCAAAGAGTTGACCGTGCGGATTCACGACGAGTGTAACGGGTCTGATGTTTTCGGCTCTGATATCTGTACGTGCCGTCCGTACCTGGTGCACGGCATTGAGGAGTGTATCAAGACTGCTCAGAAGGGCGGGTGTGGTGTTATAATCTACAACCGTAAAGAGGGACGGGCTCTCGGTGAAGTGACCAAGTTTTTAGTCTACAACGCTCGAAAACGACAGGAAGGGGGAGATCGAGCAGACAAGTACTTTGAGCGGACTGAGTGCGTGGCGGGTGTGCAGGATATGCGCTTTCAGGAGCTGATGCCGGATGTTTTGCACTGGATGGGGGTGACACGCATCGACCGTCTGGTCTCGATGAGCGATATGAAGTACGACGCCATTACTCGTTCCGGAATAGAGGTTGGTGAGCGCGTGTCTATACCTGATGATAAGATTCCGCAGGATGCCCGGGTTGAAATGGATGCAAAGAAAGCAGCAGGCTACTTCTCGGCTCAAGGCGCCCCAACGGCTGAGCAGCTACATGCGACGAAGGGGCGAGGCTTGGAGGAGTAAGCATGAAGGTGGCAAATTCTACGTTAAAAGAGCCGCAGGAAACTGTCTCCTATGTGCGCAGTGCCCAGGCGATTCGTGAACGGTGCGCACAGGTCTTTTCACTTGCTAAGAGTGATGGACTTTCCTGGTTTTCATTTGTTCCTGAGCGGCTCGATGCGGTAGTTGATGCCGTGCAGAAGGAGACTCTAGCTTCGTATCCTGATCTGAATGTGCCGTACCACAGTAGGTGGAGACATTTTAGTGTCGGTGGAGTTGATCGTGAAGCACGAGTCAATGAAGCGCTGCGTGGTCTCTCACTTACAGAGCGCAGTCGTGCGAAGCTTGAGTTAGCTATAGTGAGTGTTTTGCTTGATGCAGGTGCAGGTAGCGCGTGGCGTTACACTGAGAGTGGTTCAAGTGAGCGTTACGGGCGATCCGAGGGGTTGGCGGTGGCATCGCTGGATGCCTTTGCTGCGGGTCTCTTTGGGGATGAGCCGTACACAGTTACCTCTCAAGGACTTTCACGTTTATCTCCTCAGAGGCTGAGTGAGGCGTTCCAGGTTTCTGATGCTAATCCGCTTATTGGAGTCGATGGTCGCTGTTCGCTGTTAAACCGTCTTGGAAAAGTTATAGAGGAGAAACAGTCAAATTTCTCAGGTTCTCCGGGAAGGTTGGGTGGTATCCTTGAGCCGGTTGCAGCGCTTGCTCACGGCAACAGTGGTGTGCATGCCGGAGACCTGCTGCACTTTGTCTTAGAGACATTTTCAGAGATATGGCCTGGGCGCATCGCTCTGGGTGGTTGTAATCTGGGCGATGTGTGGCGACACAGCAAAGTCAGAGGACCCGGTCTTACTGACAACCTCATACCGTTTCATAAGCTTTCACAGTGGCTTACCTATTCGCTTCTTGAGCCGTTACAGCAGGCAGGGGTTGCGGTTGTGTCGCTGGATGAGCTTACCGGGCTTGCAGAATACAGAAATGGCGGCCTCTTCGTAGATGGTGGTGTGTTAGCGTTGAAGGATCCAGCCCTGCGTGAGCAGAGGCATCAGCCATCGTCGGAGCTGATAGTAGAGTGGCGTGCGTTAACGGTTGCCCTCCTTGATGAGGTGGCCTTGTCTCTACGAAAGAGGCTCGGACGTAGTGAGCTCGAGTTGCCCTTGGCAAGTGTGCTTCAGGGTGGTACCTGGAGCGTTGGACGGTTGATGGCTGCAGTGCGCGACCCACTTGCTTCTCCACCGCTTATGATTGAGAGTGATGGGACTGTCTTTTAGCACGGTAGTGCTTGTACGAGAGTGGCTTTTAAAAAGGCAAAAATATGAATAGTGCGAATGTAACTGTCATCACTCATCCGCTTGTCCAACATAAACTCACAATTATGCGCATGGAGGAGACACCGAGCGCTGAGTTTAGAAACTTATTGCGTGAGATCAGTATGCTTCTTGCCTATGAGGTTACGCGCGACCTTCCGCTTACGATGGTAGACATCAAGACACCAATTCAAGCGACAAAAGCCCCAGTTATCGACGGAAAGAAGATCACCATCGTCTCAATTCTACGCGCTGGTAATGGAATTCTTGATGGAATGCTTGAGCTTATCCCTTCGGCGCGAGTAGGACATATCGGTCTTTATCGCGATCCTGAGACTCTTACCCCGGTAGAGTATTATTTTAAAATGCCACCAGATATCGCTCAGCGCGATGTGATTGTGGTTGATCCGATGCTTGCTACAGGAAACTCGGCTGCTGCAGCGATAAGTAAAATCAAAACCCTGAAGCCTCTCTCGATCAAGTTCGTATGTCTCCTTGCGGCACCCGAAGGTATTGAGCTTTTCCAAGAAGAGCATCCAGATGTGCCGATATTCACAGCGGCTATCGACGAGAAGCTAAACGACCACGGGTATATCGTGCCAGGGCTTGGTGATGCAGGTGACCGGATCTACGGCACGAAGTAGGCAGGTGGTGTGACGTGCAGAACCTACAAGGCTGAGCGCTCTAAGCGAATCTCGGTGGCGGTTATATGCGCTCTTATCGCTAGTCTCATAGCTGTGGCATTTACCGACAGTAGCTCTGTATCTGCTGTTCGTAGCGGTGATTTTCCAGCCTTCTACTCACTCGCTGTGATAGCTGATAGTGACCATCCAGAGAAGCTTTATGATCAAACTTTGCAACGGGCTATTCAGGGGGAGGTATGGCCACAGCACCTCTCGCAAGCAGTGTTGCCTGGTGCCTATCCGCCGTATGTAGCCTTCGTATTGAGGCCTTTAGCTTGGTTTGGTCCTGTCGTTGGGAGAGTGGTGTGGAGTTTGGTGAGTGTATGCTGCCTCTTACTTGCGGTCTACAAAATAGCTGAGCTGTCACCGTACTTAAAGGAGAGAAAAGTTGAATTAACTGCGGCGGCTTTTTCATTTATGCCACTTCTAGTCGGGGTCGTCGGTGGGCAGACCGTGGCTTTTAGTGCTGCGGTTTATGGTGTGCTGCTGTCACTTACGCATCACACTGAATGTCGCGAACGAGTTAGCCAGCGTAGGCTTGGGTTGTTTGCTGGATTGTGGCTCTTTAAACCGCAGTACGCATTAGTTGTGCTGTTGCTCTTGCTCGTTAGCCGCAGGTGGTGGGCAGTTGCTTGTTTCGCAGCGGTGTCAGTAGTCTGCTATTTTGTTGGCGCCTTTGCCATGGGGCTCTCCTGGCCTCTCGAATGGCTCTCTTTTTCGGCGCAGTTCGCTGAGATGAACTTTGCGTCGAACAGTCATCAGATGACGAATCTTGTTGGAGCAGTGCGACAGCTTATTCAGGTAGGCATTCTTACAGGTCCTTCTGAGTACGCGACGCTTCTTGCCGGAGTGAGCTCTCTCGCAGTGGTCGGTATATGGTTGTGGTGGGCTAGCCAGGTATCCTTATACCAGGCGCTTCTTGTGCTTGCTCCCATACTGGCAGTGGCAACACCACAGGCAAATTTTTATGACCTTGGGCTCTGCTTCTTTCCACTGGTGCTCCTGTATGGTGTGCGTGAGAGAGGATCGTGGTGTTGTCTACTCGGTGTTTGGGGCGTTGCGGCTTGGGCCTCTGCCGCCCGGTCTGGGGAGCAGCTACCGTGGTTTGCACTGCTAGCTGTTGGTGTGTTGGCCTTAATTTCTTGGCGCGTTCTTATTGGTAGGCGAATCAATCGGTTTTTTGTACCTAGCTGAACTGGCAGATCCGAGCTGGGTAGCTGTCATTTCGTCACGGGGGATTTGTTCGTCGGAAGACAAATTAAAACCATCTGGAAGCAGCTCAAAGCGCCTTCTCTTGAAGAGGTGGAACAGGATACGTGTGTCGTGTCGGATTAGGTAAGGGGAGAATCCCGCTTTCGTACACCCCTTAAGCGACGGAACGTTTTCGCGCGCAACGAAGGTGATGATATAGCGACAGCTCATTTCGTGTGCTCGCTCAGCTATCATCGCCATCGCTGCTGGCATGATACCTTTGCCACGGTAAGCAGGAGGCGTGTAGGCGTTCTCGAGCAGGGCCTCATCGTTGCCGAGTCGTGGGAAGCGTCCCTTGAAGAATCGTTGAATCTTATCGTTCTGCTCGGCCCCCATTAGCCACTGGACAAAGCATGGAAGATCGTTGCGAATATCTACGGCTACGTAACAGGTAGGGATATTCTCTAGAACATGCGCCAGCCGCGCTGCCGTTGCCAGCTGCTCTGCTCTGGGGAGTCCTGACGTACCCTCGGGAAAGAGGTGCGGGATATCCGTCATTCGGAACTCTCGTATCGAAATGGGGATACCTGCCTTGGGATTATGATGAGGCACCGATAAGTCTCTGCGTAATCCGTACGACAGCCACTCCTCGTGTAGTCTGCTTGCTACTCGCTGACCAACCTCGCTAAAGCGCCCTTCACGTAACAAGCAGAGGGCTTGATCTATTTGATGTGGTAAACGAATCACAAAACCTCCCTAAGGGGCTAATCAGTAAATAAAATATATATACTCGGACTCCAAAGCAGCCTCTTTAATGACCGCGCTACAGCTTCACTATGCTTCCCAAAAACTTCTTCGCGGATGTCTATCCGGAGGCCTCAGATCTCTTCGCTGGACTACTTCGTCGTATACCATGGCTCCATGACACCACTTCAATGCTACTGCAGAAGGTAGTTCTACTGGGCTCTGTGTCTGTTAGTTATGATGTACGACATCACCGAAACACCCAGCGCTCTACGCGGTTAGGGTTTTACCTCTTGCGGATCGCCCGAGAAGCGATACTTCAGGCTTCGAGCCCAACTCCCTCCCTTGATTGTCAGAGTATAAAGGCAGCGCCCCTTGAAGCTTGGACGAAAAATGTAGCAGTTGTAGTGTTCTCTGAAACTGTCGGTCCACACGCTTTTCCAAAGCGCACGAGGACCCAGAAAGTCGTATTTCTTTACGCCGACCCGGGGCAAGTCCGCAATCACGTGGCGAACGAGAATTTGCCCAGGCGAAAACCTAGAAAAGTTCTCGTCGTAGGCAACTTTGGGACTATAGTAAGATCCATTCATGACTAGCCCTAAATGCATCGCAATCGGCTTGGAGTCGATCGTTAGGGAATACATACGAAGTCGTCCTCGTTGAGCACATTCTTCGGCGATAGACGAGTAGAAGTTAACCAAGGCAGGACTTGAAGCGATTGATGAGCCCTTGGCGCCCTTCCATCCGGAGGATTCAAGCGCAAAGAACTGTGAGAGGGCTTCGCGATAGTCTGCGGTATGAACGTTGAACGCGACGGCGCCCTCCTCGGAAAGGTTATGCAACTTGCGCTTTAACCGGTTACGAATGCTCTTGAAAGTGTCTGGGCAGTTTTGGAATGGGTCGCTGTCATGCGCGGGCAAGAGCAAGTAAGGACTCTTTCGAGTCGGCCACGTGCCGGTCAGAAAGCCGTCACGGCGTGCGTGTTGGAGCAGAAACTGAAAGGCTCCATCTGCAGGGACATCTAAAGCTTCGATCACATCCCAGTTTCGTTGCTCTCGAATCGACGACCAGATGGCATCCGTAAGATGTGACGGCTCGCCGCCTCCGTGAATCAGGTCGAATCTACAGGAGTGGACCCCTGAGAGACTGCGGAGTGTCCTCGCGGGTATGTTACCGAAGAAAGACGAACAAAAAACAAAGGGGGCTACCCCTATGAGTCTCTCGTTGGAACGAGCAATAGCAAGATGAATGAGGCGCTCTGACTCCAATGAGCGCGCGAAAGCGATAAACCATTCGGGCTGTAAGAACGGCTCAATACAGTTTCCGCCAGTCTCAGAGAGTCTCCGCCACTCTTCTGACAGAGAGAGCATTTCGTTGTGGGACACTGCACCGAACGTGGGGGTGGGGAGCGTCTCCGGCAGTACTAACGAGGCAGAGAAGGCTTTTGGTATCATGTGCTGGCCTCGGAATGGTTGTGTGGGTTTTTACGAGAGTGAAGATAGAGCAGACTTGGGGGCTTGAGCATGTGCGCACTCATGCTTAGGAGACAGCTCTTTTTGGAAACAGGCGCCCCATACGGGTCGCCTTGAAGCCGGGACGCTTCCCCTTTTTCACATTTTCCTAAGCGGTTGGTGCACTAGTACTCATTGCTTCGCGTGTTTTTAGGGATTTCGCAAAGCCCGGCGCCCAATCCGAATCGCTAGGGCGGTAACTGTAATGTTTATGGCGAGAAGTACTGCCAGTGGGATGTAAATCTCTATCAGTTCGACCTTAAAGCTCGGAAGATCTGCTGGGAAGAGGATGTGGCTTCCAAAGGTGAATGCCAACGGTATTACATCTCCCAGAAGGAGAACGAGGCATGCGCCGACTAGCACGAGGCCTCCAAGGCTCGTTGAGACCTGGGTTGAATGGTCGCAGTCAAATTTTGCAAAGAGTGCTCCAAGCCCAACCGATACGCCAACAAACCCATAAGAGATTATTAATCCGGCTACAAGAGAGGCGATAACTAAGCTGCCGTCTGCATCAAGAGCCATTGCGCCGGATGCAAAGATTACAGAGCTTATGAGTGACACTGGGAGAAGCCATCCCTTAATTTTAGCCCGCAGCAACTCACCAAAGGAGATTGGGCTACTTTGAATTATCCAAAAGCCTGCGCCCTCAATCGACACTGATGGAAAGACAAAACGCGAACAGATTGAGATGACCACAAAGGAGCTCATCACAACATTTCCTAGAAGGAGTAGGGTATCCCAGATGGCCTTAGCCTCTGTGCTAAGACCCGCTGGATCCTTTAGCCTCTTGAATGTGTAGAGATAGATAAAGCAGATGCCGAGCAGCATTACAACCTGAACTGTGTGAGTTATATCGCGAGAGAAGACCTTGAATTCTTTGGTGGCAACGGCTCGGGTGGTTGAGCGCGCAAGAGGGAAGAGTAGGCGAGCCAACTGTTGCGCCGATCGGCTGTGTATCTTGTAGGGGCGATGCTGGGCGTGTGCTGTGGTAAAGGCCCGGTGATAGCCGAATGTGTAGACGCCATGCAGGATGAGCCATAAAAGCGCTGCAGCGAGGACGTACTGAGTCATGGCGACCGCTACCGTTACGAAAGAGCCGTGCAGTAGGTCGTGTATGGCTTGAGCGAAGAGTACAGTCGGTATCCACTCGTTGCGAGTGAACACAGAAAGAGCAGAAATAAGCGTAGCTCGACTCTCTAAAGAAAATGCGTCTGCTGATGAATTCGCACCGTTTAGGTGCCAAGCAATCGCCGCAAGGGCCGTCAGGCAGAGCGCGACCGCGAGCCTCTGGCCGCGGCTTGCTGGGAGGATGAGAGCTATAAGAAGCGCCGTTATAACGGCTGCAAGGATTACCGGCACGTAGAGAATAGCGAATAGTATAGGAGCCACCAGGTAGTAGAGTAGACCAGCTTCGCTGTAGGCTCCGCATGCAAGGAGTGACGGTAAGCCTATAGTAGTTACTATCCACGCAGATGCGTACCCAACCTCGGTGCAGGTAAATAAAAGCAACTGAGAGCGCGAGACCGGAGCGCTAAATGCTATCTCCAGGTCGCGCGACATAAAGAGTGTGCTAAAGGCAGAGACCACAGCGCTTAGAAAAAGCATGCTAAAGATCCCTGAGAGAAGAATGCTAAAAGGGACTGTTGGGGAAATACCGAGCGAGGAGAGCGTTGAGACCAGAGCGCTCTCTCTGAGGGCCGTAAGAGTTGAGAGGTAGATTCCTACCATCATGGCAGTTGAGATGATAAGTGCCATGACCTCTTTGAGTACGCCGTGACTGCTATGGAGCCACCGATTTTTGAGGGAGATAATCCTTGGTCTAAATAGAACGGGAACTCCAGCGAGCATGAACGACTCCTTCCACTGCTAGCGTTGTTACTGCGAATGCGTTGATGCTATGGGCGGAGTTGACGACACATTCGCTGATGTGAGCTCTATAAACATCGGCTCAAGCCCCTCATCATGTTTTCCAGTTAACGCTCGTATATCATCGAGGGTGCCCGTTGTAAGGAGCGAGCCCTTATGGATGATTGCCAGGTGGTCTGCTAGCTCCTCGGCCACATTGAGGGAGTGGGTAGATAGAAAGACAGTAATTCCGTTCTGCGCGTAGCGACGGAGGGCCTCTTTGAGGTTTCGAGCACCATGCGGGTCTAGCCCCACCATCGGCTCATCAACGATCAGTACGCGCGGATCGTGTACGAGTGCAGCGCACGTTGCAAGCCGCTGCTTCATCCCGTGCGAGTAGCTCTCGATAAGCTCGTCTTGCCACGCTGTAAGAGAGTACTCCTCAAGGACTTCATCGATTCGCTTCTCTGCCGTTGCACCGGTAACGCGATAAAGGTCGCAGATAAAGTACAGGAACTCCCGGCCGGTAAGCTTTGGATAGAGGTGTGGTCGGTCTGGTATGTATCCGATGATTGATTTCGCTGCGACCGGATCACGGCTCATGTCGTAACCACCGATGTAAATTGAACCTGACGTTGGCCGCAAAATGCCTGTCATCATGCGGATGGTAGTTGTTTTCCCGGCACCGTTTACACCTAAGAAAGCAAAGATGCCGCCCGGTGGAATCTCAAGAGAGAGAGCGTTGACCGCAGTAAATGAACCGTACGACTTAGTGACGTTTCTAAGCGAAATCATAAGCAGGTGGTAAAGATAGCGGAAAATTAGTTTTTAGGCCCTGATGGATAGGATGCTTTGACACAGTAGAATTGTTCGGGGCGCTTGCAGGGGGTTGATTTGATTGAAGTAATAAACCAGAGGGGGCTGGGTCTTTCAGAAAAAAGAAGCAGTGCTTACATCCCCGTTCCGTACCTGCGCTCGCTGTCTTTTTTCGCTTCGTAGGGAGCATGGAGCGCGGGCTACCTACGCGTCCGATTAGCTTAAAAGCCTTGCGCTCCAGCAACCCGAATAACTTCAACCATACACAGTTTTCGCCCCTGTGATTTAAAGAGCTGTTCAAACTCAGTTGGGATATTTGTTTCTACATATTCGCTGTCGAGTAGGTCTGTAGTCTTCCTAAGGGTACTCCACTTGTTGGGATCTAGTATCTGCAACGTCGAAGAGAAGTATTCGTGGTGGTCCGTTTTGTAGCGCAGAAAACCACCTGGCTTCAAAAGCTGCCACATGGTGTTTAAGAGCTCTTCATTAATGAGGCGATTTTTAAGCCAGCGCCTTTTGTCCCATGGGTCCGGATAATTGATGAAAAATCCACTGACTTCCCCTGGGTTAAAGAGTGAACTTATCTGCCGCGCATCCGTACGCAGCACCATGACGTTTGAAAGCCCACGCTCTTCTGCTTTCTCTCCCGTCCGGAAAGCTCTCTTAAACCTTATCTCAAGCCCGACGCATAAAGCAGAAGGGGAGCGCTCGGCAAGCTTGAGGAGGTGCATTCCGGAGCCAGATCCTAGCTCAACGTAGCAGTCGGGAAGCGTGGTAAGGCGCTCTCGTAGGAGAGCCCTTCCGTCGTCGGAGATCGAGCGATCTTGCTCGGCAATGATAACCCCCGGCTTCGTCGTTACTAACTGCATGTATTGGTTTTCCCAAGTCATATAAGAGGTATACGACAGAGCAAGATTTTACTCAATTCGGGGCAACCGTCGGGAACATCAGCGAATCTAAACCGTTATGCGACTCGCGGCGGGATCAGATCGGGACTTTATTCGTATGGGGCACTGCATCGAGAGCCGCCATGAGCGCTGTGCTGACTACTGGGAGCCTCATCTACGCCTTACGCGCCAGTTTATCCAGAGGAACTCTCACCCCTCGCACCGGGTTGCAGTGCTTGGTGCCGGACGGTTGCTCGACATCGATCTCAACTCACTACTTTCCAAAGCCTCTGAGGTACATCTCTTTGATGCTGACCCTAACTGTGTGCGCGCATGGCGGGCAGCTGTGCCGCACCAAGATAGACACAGAATAGTACCTCGTATTGAAGATGTGACAGGTTGTATCACCGAGTGGTCATCGAATCTTAAAGCTGCCGCGAGGAGAGGTGAGTTGGCCACATATCTTGAATCCTTGGGAGCTGGGCTGCCTTCGTGGAGTAGGGAGAGTTTCGATGGCGTCGTATCACTGAATATTGCAGGGCAGCTTCCGCTGTATTGGCGAGATAGGGTCCTGGACGCGCGGAGTACCCTCTCGCCTGATGAAGCTGACGCACTTGTAAGTTCGTATGAACGCATTCAAACAGCACATTTTGTAGCCGTTCAACGGGCGGCTAAGCAGTGGGGGATAACTGTTACCGATGTTGAGTACTATTTCTACCACGTGGATCACACCGAGTGGAAAATTGAATACGCACTGCATGGAGCATCCCGGGGAGCGTTTGACGGTCCTACTTCTAGCCAAAAAGTTACCGACAGCGAGTGCTGGTTGTGGCACCTTGCTCCACAGTATATCGAGTCAGATACCGAAGGTGAGATACACCGCGTTGAGGCGGTTGCGTGGAGTAAGTAATAGTTGATTCTTAAAGCGCTGGCCCCAGCCTTGACTAGCGTTTGTAGCCGTTCGATAGTTGAGAAGAAAAGTAGCTATTTCCGAAAATCATCGAGGAAACGTCACATGGAATCAAATAAAACAGTTCGTTGGCAGGGGCGTAACGTAAATAAAGACGCATTGCGCAATCGCATCTGGACCGAGCTTGAAACGAGCGGGCTTGGTATTGCACCGATTCGGGAGGCTATCTCTAACTTCCTTGGTGCTGAGCAGGCGGCTCAGCGTTTGGCTGAGATGCCTTTCTGGAAGAGCGCCAGAGTTGTTAAGAGTAATCCAGACAATCCTCAAATACCGGTCCGTTTGCGAGCTCTTCAAGACGGTAAACTTCTGTATACTCCTGTGCCTGAGCTTGTGCTTGATTTTCCATTCTTGGAGCTTGATCCAGTGGAGCTTCAGAAGAAGGGGGTGTCGTTTGAGGAAGCGGCAACCATCAAGGGCGCGATGCAGCACGGAAAACGCGTTCAGTTCACCGAGATGCAGCCGATGGAGGTGCTCATTGTCGGATCTGTTGCAGCAACTCCAGCAGGAGGAAGAACAGGCAAGGGGGGTGGTTTCGCTGACCTCGAGCTCGGCATATTCCGTGAAGTGGGCACGATTGCTCCCAACGCGGTGTTGCTCACAACTGTACACGATATTCAGGTTGTGTCAGATGAGGAGCTTCCAATGCAGGAGCATGATTCTCCGTTGGATTGGGTGATAACCCCAACTCGCGCTCTCCAGACAAACACAACGTATTCGCAGCCAAAGGGTTTGGTGTGGGATGCCATTCAGCCAGACCAATACCGCGACATTCCGTTTCTGACGGAATTAGCGAAGAAGTTGCAGGATAAGAAGAAGGTCGCCGTATAGCGGCCTACTCTGCGGTTCCCCTCCGCGACCGCAGAGTCGCCTGCGCAACAGCCACTGTGATCATGTTGAAGATTTCGTCTACCCCGGCATGACGTTGCATGACATGAGCTGGAGCGTTAAGGCCTAGAATAACGGGTCCGATAACGCGCGCGCCACCGAGCCGCTGCAGCAGCTTGTAGGCTATGTTTCCTGACTGCATGTCAGGGAAGATAAGAACATTTGCAGGACCACTTAAGACACAGAAAGGGTAGTCTTCTTCGATTAATCCTGGGACTACGGCTGTGTCGACCTGCATTTCGCCGTCTATCTCAAGGTGTGGGGATCGATGTTTGGCGAGCTTGGTCGCCTCAAGGACTAGCTGGGCCGATGGGTGCTTTACACTTCCAAAGTTAGAGTACGACAGCATGGCTACACGTGGTGTTACGTTCATGCTCTCTGCGAACTCGGCTGCCATGATCGCTATCTCGGCTAGCTTCTCTGAGGTCATGTGCGTGTTAATAGAGGTGTCTGCCAGGAAAAAAGTACGACCCTTGATTGAGAGGATGTAGAGCCCCGCTGCTGTTGTTGCGCCTTCGCGCAGACCGATAGTTTTAAGGATTGGTCGCACCATCGAAGGGAAATACCGGTCAACGCCACAGATCAATCCATCCACTTCTCCATTTGCCAAGAGCGCATTTGCAAAATGGTGGGGGTGTCGTAGTTCACGCTCAGCGTCCACTCGAGTCACTCCGGAGCGGCTGTTTTCAAGGAAGAAGCGGTCGCTGAAGTCAGTGAATGTAGGGTGTTTTGTAGGCTCAACGATTCGACATCCTGAGATGTCAAGGTCGTACCGCTTTGCAGCTTCATTGATAAGCGTGGCATCACCCACCAAGACTGGTTCAGCGATGTGTTCATCCGCGGCCATAACGGCGGCTTTAAGCACTTTCTCATTGGTCGCTTCCGGAAGAGCAATAGCGCGGGTCTTCGATCTGCACGCAAGACCGTAGTAAACGCTCAACATTTCCCGCCCGTAGTTCTGCTTCGCTTTTAATCGGAGCGTATAGCCTTCGATGTCAAGTAAGCGTCGTGCTACGCCGGATTCTATTGCGGCCTTAGCAACGGCAGGGGAGACGTGGTAGAGGACTCGCGGGTCAAACGGCTTCGGAATGAGGTATTCCGGGCCAAATGAAAAAGCTGCCCGTGCATATGCCTTACGTACGCTCTCTGGTACTGGCTGACGCGCAAGATCTGCAAGTGCGTGAACAGCTGCAAGTTTCATCTCTTCATTGATCTCACGAGCGCGCACATCTAACGCGCCACGGAAGATGTAGGGGAAGCCGAGAACATTGTTTACTTGATTTGGAAAGTCGCTTCGACCTGTCGCCATTATGACATCTGCGCGGGTCTTCGTGGCGAGGTGGTAATCGATCTCTGGGTCCGGATTCGCCATCGCGAAAACGATCGGCTTTGTGGCCATCGTGAGGAGCATCTCGGGGGTTACGAGATCTTTTGCCGAAAGACCGAGGAAAATATCTGCGCCTTTCATGGCGTCTTCGAGGGTTCGGCACGGGGTTTCTACTGCAAATTCCTCTTTGAATTTGTTCATGCCGGTGGTACGCCCGCGGAAGATTACACCTGTGGTATCGACCATCATGATGTTCTCAGCCAGCAAACCGAGCTTGAGCATGAGTCGGGTGCAGGCTATCGCTGACGCTCCCGCACCGCTCACCACCATGCGTACCTCGCCGATTTTTTTACCAGCGACTTCAAGGGCGTTTAGGAGCGCAGCTCCGGCGATAATTGCTGTTCCGTGCTGGTCGTCATGAAACACGGGGATATCGAGCCGTTTTTTAAGTTCGTCTTCGATGTAGAAGCATTCAGGTGATTTGATATCTTCAAGATTGATTCCACCGAACGTGGGTCCGAGGGCGGCCACGGCTTCAACGAACTTCTCAGGGTCTTTGCAGTCAACCTCAAGGTCAAATACGTCGATATCTGCGAAGCTCTTAAAGAGCACCCCCTTACCTTCCATGACGGGCTTCCCTGCGGCCGCTCCTATGTCGCCTAGGCCCAACACGGCGGTCCCGTTGCTGATTACCGCAACGAGGTTACCCTTCGATGTATAGTCGTACACGGTGGCAGGGTTCTTTGCTATCTCAAGACACGGTTCAGCTACGCCTGGGCTGTACGCGAGTGCCAGGTCGTGAGCCGTTTCGCACGGTTTGGTCGGTATAATAGCGATCTTTCCTGGGGTAGGTTCAGCGTGATAATGAAGCGCGTCTTTGCGTAGGCTCATGAGTATCCCCGTAGTATCGCAACCGTAAGAGCCGCTAGTGGTAGCTGACGCCCGGTACCTCCAACAAGTGAGGCCGTAGGGTAAGCTTTTATGGTCGGCGAGTAAACTACAGGCTAGCGCATAGGCTGGGACCCCCTGTGCTCATTCCAAGTAAACGGATATAGTGGCGCCATGTTAGAGCTTTTTACGGTTGAAAACCTCATCGCCCTCGCCACCCTAACGTCGCTAGAGATAGTGCTAGGGATTGATAACATCGTCTTTATCGCCATCATCGCGGCGCGCTTGGGGCCGGACAAGAGAGACTCGGCCCGTCGTATAGGTTTGGCGTTGGCGATTATTACTCGGCTAATGCTGCTCTTCTCTTTAGCCTATCTAGCCTCTCTGACTAATCCGCTTATATCAGTTCTTGATCATTCATTTACTGGAAGAGATCTGATTCTGATACTCGGAGGTGTGTTCCTCATATACAAGGCTACGAAGGAGATTCATGAAAAGACCACCGGCCACGAGAGTGAGCTCTCTCTTCATGGGGGTGCGGCTGCCGTTAGTATGCAGGCTATCGTCACACAGATAGTCTTGATTGATATTATCTTCTCTCTCGACTCAGTTATTACCGCTGTGGGAATGACTGATAATCTTCCGGTGATGGGCACAGCTGTTGTGCTTGCGGTGGTGGTGATGCTTTTGTTTTCAAAAGCTATCGTCGATTTTATTGAGGCTAAGCCGACGATTAAGATGTTGGCGCTCTCTTTTCTCCTGATGATCGGTCTAGTGCTTGTTGCCGACGGGTTTGGTCGTCACGTTGAGAAGGCGTACGTTTACTTCGCCATGGGCTTTTCTTTCTTGGTTGAGATGCTCAATCTCAGAGCATCAAAAAAGAGCAGTAATTCTTAGCTTTCTGGGCAGAGCTATCGGCTCCGCCCAGAAACTACGGCGGAAACCCTACAGGGTCGACGCAATTGCTGCTGCACCGTGGAGGGCTGCATGGTCATCTTTGATGACAAATACAGGGGTCGCCTCCACACGTTCTTTCTGCTTGCCCTTTCTCAGGTAGCCCTCCATGAAGCTTCCTCTGGTGATCAAAGGAGCAATCTTTGGAGGTATGCCACCACCAAGGAATACGCCACCGGTTGCTAACCACGTTAGAACGATATTGCTGCAGTGAGCGCCTAGCATCGAGCAGAAGAGATCGAGGGTCTGTGTGCAGATATCCGATGTTCCTGCTAGAGCGTGCTGAGTCACCGCGCTGGTTATGCTGGACGATACGGGAGCGTCCCGAAGATCAGCCGGAGCATCTCCGCGGCCTGTGTCGCGTAGAAAGCCGAATATGTTTGCGATTCCAGGACCGCACAGCACCGACTCAACACTTACGTGTGCAAGTTTCGATTGGAGATACTCAAGGAGTTGGATCTCTAAGGTAGTGGATGGTGCAAAGTTTGCGTGACCGCCTTCAGAAGCGAGCAGTACGCTCCATCCAGCTTCGCGGTGGATAAGGGAGTGACCGATTCCTGTTCCTGGGGCAACTACGACACACGAGCCCCCGCGGTCAACACTTCCGCGCCCCTCATAAACAGAGAGGAGGCTGCCCGGACCAAACTGCGGAATTGCAGCAGCTGTGCTAACTAAGTCGTTTACTAATTTGATCTTGCCGGTGCCGAGAGTTTGGCCAACATCGCTTTGAACAACTTCCCAGGGTAAATTGGTGACCTTGATGCGCCCATTTACTACCGGACCGGGTAGGCCAAAGCAGGCAGCTTCCAGTCGCTCTGTAATAGATTGCTTATATTGTTCGAGGAACTTCTGAATGATCGCCTCAAGGCTTGCAAAGTCCTTACTCGCATACTGCTCAGATACAATCAGCTCTACTTTGCCTGCGCGCCGCTCAAAGAGGCCTAATCTCGCCTTGGTTCCGCCAACATCTCCAGCAATAATCATAAAGCACCTTCAAAAAGGAAACACGGTTCTCTTAAACGACTGCCCATTTGTAGCGGAGAAATCGTTTTGAGAAAATAGAAAAGAGAGGGTAGTAGCTTAAAGGTTTCTTGACTTAATCAACCCGAACCAGTGTTCTGACACCTAGACCCCTTTAAAGTGCCCTCCTGAGAAGATGGACTTCCATATACGTGGTGTTTATACTTTAGCGCCTTGGTAGTCGGTCACGTATGAAGATCTTAATGCTCGGATGGGAATATCCCCCGCACATAGCCGGTGGTCTTGGGACCGCGTGTGAGGGGCTTACCTCCGCGCTGGCTAAGCAGGGTCTTCAGATCCACTTTGTGGTGCCACAGCTGTTTGGAGATGAGACGGCCCAGCACATGCGCCTTACGGATCCTTTAGACCGAACGGTCTTAGACGCTGCTCGGGTTGCAGCCGTAGACGCCTCAGAGGGGCGGGAGCCGGCTCGTGATACCACCAGGATCCCTGCATTTCTGACTCCTTACTGGAGTCCTTCGCACTTTAGAGAAGCAGTTGCTGCAATAACTAAGCAAGAGAGAGCGTCACTGCCGGCATCGCTGAAAAGAGATCCCATTGCGAAGGGGCTCATAGAGGGCGAGGTGTTTGGTTTTGATATTCCCACGGCGTTGGGGCTTGTGGAGCAAGAGACCGGGGGGTTGGCCGCGGTAGAGCCTGATGCCGCGTCTCAGTATGCTCAGTATGGCGCCACTATCTTTAATGAGGTTGAGCGCTTTACAGCTCGCGCGCTTGCCCGACTCAAAAACGAAACGTTCGATCTGATCCATGCGCATGACTGGATGACCTTCCCAGCGGCGGTTGCACTTGCTCAAGCAACCGGAAAGCCTCTTATTGTGCATGTGCATAGCCTTGAGCACGATCGAAGTGGTTTGTTTCTAAGCGAACAGATAAATGAAATAGAGTCGTTTGGACTGCATGCAGCAGACCACATTATTGCTGTGAGCCACTACACGCAGCGTTCGATTGAGCGCTACCACAAGATTCCGCGTGCAAAGATCTCGGTTGTTCATAATGGAGTTTATCCACGACAAGCCGTGCAGGAGTATCGACTCGCCAAGACATGGCCTCGTAATGTAGTGCTTTTTCTCGGCCGGGTTACCTTTCAGAAGGGGCCAGACTACTTCGTTGAGGTTGCTGCTCGAGTCATTCCGCACGTTCCTGACGTGCTCTTTGTGCTGGCGGGGTCAGGCGACATGTTATCGTCACTCAAAAAGCGGGTAAGCCAGCTTGGGTTGGATGAGTACTTTCTCTTCCCCGGCTTTTTGCAAGGCGATGAGCTTGAAGAGATGTTTTCGGTGGCGACGTTGTATGTAATGCCGTCGGTGTCGGAGCCGTTTGGACTCTCGGCTCTTGAAGCTATCAGCTTCGATGTGCCGGTTATCATGTCCAAGCAATCTGGCGTGTCTGAGGTCATTACAGGTGCGCTCAAGGTAGACTTCTGGAACATTGAAGAGATGGGAGATATGATAATCAACCTCATCCTCCACGAGGAGCTGCGTAGTGAATTGGTGCGCCAAGCACGCGGTGAAGTGCAGAATCTACACTGGGATGCCGCTGCTCGTAAGACGATTGAGGTGTATCAACAGCTTTGGCTATAGGTGCTCCTGATGCCGGCGTTAATGCTCTATTTCCAGGTTCACCAGCCGTTCCGCATCAAGCGGTTTTCGTACTTTGATATCGGGTCGCAGTCTACTTATTTCGATGAGACGCTCAACCGCACAATAATGCAGCGAGTAGCAGAGCGGTGCTACATACGGATGAATACGGTGCTGCTTGATTTAATTGATCGGTTTCAGGGGAAATTGAGAGTTTCATTCTCTCTCTCTGGAGTGGTGATTGAACAGATGAAGTTGTATGCGCCGGAGGCGCTTGAGAGCTTTCGTGCGCTAAACGCTACGGGCTGTGTAGAGTTTCTAGGGGAGACGTACTATCACTCTCTGGCATCGCTTTTTCATGAAGCTGAATTCAAAGAACAGGTACAGTTGCATCGGGAGCTGCTGCGCGCAGAGTTTGGGGTTGAGCCACAGGTCTTTAGGAATACCGAGTTGATATATGGTGATGTGCTTGCTGCTCGCATAGCTTCGCTTGGGTATCGTGCAGTTTTAGCTGAGGGTGTTGGATCTGTGCTCGGGTGGCGCTCTCCGCACCAGCTCTACAGATCTTCCCAGGGGGAGCTTGCCCTCTTTCTCAGAGACCACCTCCTGTCAGATGATATCGCGTTTCGTTTTACTCATGAGAACGCGCTTGGGGTGCGACTATCTCCTGATCTGTATGCTTCTCGTCTGCAGGCTCTCTCTGATAGTGCTCACTATGCCGGGATCTTCATGGACTATGAAACCTTTGGAGAGCACCTTTCTCAAGAGAGTGGCATCTTTGACTTTATGCAACGCCTTCCAGCTGCTGTACTTGAGCGAAGTGAGTGGTGTTTCGCGACTCCGTCTGAGCTCCTCAGTCGCACTCAGGATGCCGGGCGACTCTCCGTTCCTGAGCTGACATCGTGGGCCGACAGCGAACGTGATATTAGTGCGTGGAGTGGTAACGAGATGCAGCGTAGCACCCTTAATGAGTTGTATGCGCTAGCAGAGCGCGCTCGCCACGCTGGAGGGGAGATGCTCAACGCGTGGCGAAAATTGCAATCATCAGACCACGTGTACTACATGAGCACTAAAGGCAAGGGAGATGGGGTGGTGCATGAGCTCTTCAGCCACTTTGAGAGCCCTTACAAGGCCTTTATTGCCTACCGAAATGTGTTGGCTGATCTTGGTCAGCGACTGTAGTACATGATTCTCCGATAGACTCTCTACTTTCTTGCAACGTGAAGCTTTCCAGTCTTGGTGCGCTGTCGTTTGCCAGCAGTTTGTCGCGGACTCTGTCTCGCATCGGCGTTAATGATCCGTTCAAGACAGAGAGAGACGAGCGAGGTCCATCCAGTCTGGTGACTTGCCCCGATACCGCGACCGGAGTCGCCGTGAAAGTGCTCGTAAAAGAGCATGAGTCCACTCCACAGAGGATCTGATGCATAGCGGGGGTCTCCTCCGTGGCATGGTCGGTGCCCATCAGGTCCTGCTAGAAAGAGGGAATTAAGACGCCGACAGAGCTCTTCTGCTACCTGCCGTAGATTCATAAAATTTCCTGAGCCGGTTGGACATTCAACTTTGAATGATTCGCCAAAGAATGAATGGTACCGATCGAGAGCTTCAATTAAGAGCACATTGATCGGAAACCACACAGGCCCGCGCCAATTTGAGTTTCCGCCGAAGAAGTCCGTGTTTGAATCGCCTGGACAGTAATCGATGCTGTAGTCCCTATTTTCAAGGGTGAGGCGAAATGGAACTTGGGCGTGAATCTTTGAGAGCGAGCGAATTCCGTGCGGAGAGAGGAACTCACTCTCGTCTAATACATACTTCAACATTCGGGTGAGTCGCTCCGCTGAGGGCACTGCTAGTAATCTCTTTCCACCGCTTGTTGAGCGGCCATCTGCGTCGGTGTTATTGTTGTGCGCGATCTGTTTTGAGAGCTCTGGTTGGTTGGCGATGAACCACTCCAGGCGCTTTTTGAAGCCGGGAAGTTTGTTGAGCGTAGTATCTTCTATTGTTTCTACCGCGAGTAGCGGGATGATGCCGACCAGTGATCGTACTCGCAACGGTATGCTCGTATTCTCAATCTCTAATCGATCGTAGTAGAAGCCATCAAGCTGATCCCATAGCCCGGTCCCACCAAAGTGGTTAATAGCTAAGGATATCGAGACGAAGTGCTCAAAGAACTTCGAAGCAAGGTCCTCAAACTCCTCGTCATGGGCTGCCAACTCAAGCGCCATCGAGAGCATCGTGCCGCAGTAAAATGCCATCCAAGCTGTAGCATCTGCCTGTTCGAGTGTGCCCCCTCGTGGAAGAGGTGCGCTACGGTCAAATACTCCGATGTTATCGAGCCCAAGGAAGCCTCCTGCAAAGAGGTTTTTGCCGTGAGCGTCTTTACGGTTTACCCACCAGGTAAAGTTGATGAGAAGCTTTGCGAAAACTCGTTTAAGGAAGTTTCTATCGCCTTTTCCGTTTTCGGCGGTCATCTGATAGACGCGCCAACACGCCCAGGCGTGAACCGGTGGATTAACGTTAGAGAACTCAAATTCATAGGCTGGAATCTGGCCGTTTGGATGCATGTACCACTCGCGCAGCATGAGTAGTAGTTGGTGTTTTGCGAACGCGGCATCGATGCGCGCAAAGGCAACCATGTGGAAGGCGAGATCCCATGCAGCGTACCACGGATACTCCCACTTATCGGGAACCGAGATGATGTCACGATTGTATAGGTGTTCCCATTCGTGGTTCTTTTGGCGGCGCCTAGAGTCTGACGGGGTCGGTTGCGTAGGATCACCCTCGAGCCACTCCTTCACCGAGTAGTAGTAAAACTGCTTTGTCCACAATAGTCCCGAGTATGACTGCGCCATGACCAGGCGTTCTTCCGGTGTTGCTTTGTGCGGTATGACTTCGTTGTAAAACTCCTGACACTCCTTTTCTCTTGCGGAAAATACCTCGTCAAAGTCCTGACAGAAGTGTTCGCGACGGTGATGTGAGCTCGTCTTTAGTTGGAGTCTTATCTCTGCGGAGCCACCCCCTGGTACCGAACGCAGAAAGAGAAAAGCTGCTTTCGTACCGACGTTCTTGGGGTTCACGGCAGCGCTGTCTCGATTTATCACGTAGTTGTGAAAGGCGTCTTTTACGTAGGGAGATGGGTTTTCCCCGCCAAATAGTCGGCGCAGATTAGATTCATTCTCGGTAAAGAGAGTGGTTTGAAAAGAGAGGGGATCCTTCGGATCGGTGAGCAAAAGAAGCGGATCAAGCTGAGGGTGCGCTAGTAGTATCTTATCTCGGTCTACGAGCGACACCTGCGGTTTCGTAGTATATCCCTCACCGGTTCTTCCCCACGCCCAGGTATTTCTGAACCACACCGTAGGTAGAAGGTAAAGGGGAGCTGCTTTTGAGCTGCGATTGTGAGCTGTTATCTTGATTAAAATGTCGTCGGTGTCTCGCTTAGCGTACTCTACGTAGACATCAAAGTATTCGTTGTTGTCAAAGATGCCAGTATCAATCAGCTCGTATTCACGCTCGTTTCTTCCACGGGCGCGATTTTCGGCTACGAGGTGCGCATAGGGAAATTCGTTGTGTGGGTACTTGTACAACGCGCGCATGTACGAGTGGGTTGGGGTTGAGTCGAGGTAGTAGTAGCACTCTTTGACATCTTCGCCGTGATTCCCTTCGGAGCCGCTTAATCCAAAAAGGCGTTCTTTAAGGATTGAATCCTTCGTGTTCCACAGAGCGAGAGAGAAGCAGATGCGGCACTGTCTATCAGTTATTCCAAGAAGCCCATCTTCTCCCCAGCGATACGTTCGGCTGCGGGCTTGGTCGTGCGTAAAGTATGACCACACTGAACCATCCGCTGAGTAATCTTCGCGCACCGTTCCCCATTGACGCTCGGAGAGATACGGGCCCCACCGTTTCCAGTTCTTTGTCCGGCGCTCGTCTTCAAGGAGTCTGATGTGCTCTTGTGAGGGTTGTTTCTTGGTCATGTAGTGTGTGAGTTAACCTATCCTTTGTAGCGTACAGAACCTTGCTGAACTGCACCACCAAGCGCATGTTGCCGACGCGAATTTCTTCTATGGTAGGGATCGGTATTTTATGGTGCCTTCACAAGAACAATTAAATGCAACTGTAATATCTTGATATGATTACACAAAAACACCGTTTATGTGTTAGGTCACAGGATCTGCTAAGATCCTCATAACATTAGTAGAACCGAGAGTAGGGAGTTTCTCCGCACACGCGTTGAGAGAGTCTGAAGCAATTTTACTCGGTTAGACAATTTTACTCGGTTAGAGACGTTGTTTGAGGTATTCAATGAAGAGTTACTTTTTATCAGCAGTGCTCGCCACATCAACCGTAGTGAGTGGCTGTGGTTTGCATGGTGATACGATGGCTGTCGGTGGTGTTGGTGGTGCTGCAGCTGGTGCAGGCACAGGCGCAATTATCGGTGCAGCTATAGCTAATGGTGACGTCGCAGCGAGCGTGCTCTTAGGCACAGCGATCGGTTTGCCAGCAGGGCTAGCGATCGCAGCGATCTACGACTACTCAAGTTCAAGAAGTGTTTCAGAGCGCAGGTTAGAAGAGATTGAGGCTAATCAGCGCGACATCTTTGATCGTCAGCGCGAGATAGATGCGCTGCGTGAGCAAATTAGAAATGATGGACCGTCGGGGAATCCACCTGAGGAGCTTCGAGACTACAACTACAGCGGCGCGAGTTTAGGGACCTACTAGGAGAGGAGGGGTAATGTCTAAGGGCGGCATGGCGGCACTAGCAGCGGGGGTTGCTCTTGGGCTCTCAAGTGGTCCGCAGGGGCTTTTCTCTCTTGGGCAGGAAGCTTTTAATGCGGCGGGCCTTTCACTGGATCATGTTCGCTCGGAAATTGCAGCAAAAGCTATTGCTGTCGTGGAGCCGGTGGGGGCGCATGTGGGGATCGGAGCAGCGCTTAAGGCTGTTGATGCTGCCGTTGTGTCAGGAGCGCCGGGAGGATTTAACGCAACGATCTCTAGCTGGTTGCACGACGGGGCGCAAGCGCATGGTCACGCTATAGCTGATGTGGCTGAAGCAGCGGATAGAAAATTACTAGAGGATCGTCGGAAGCGAGATGGTCAGGCAGTAGACGCTGCCGTAGCAGCCCCGGGAGTTAAAGGATCCCTTAGTGAGGTTCGCCAGGAACCTAAAAAGAAGCGTGACACCTTGGGAACGAACCTACCTATTGTCTGATGTAAGCCGTTTGCGAAGTACGGTCACTCCCTCAAGTAGCTCGGCTGATTGAAGGGCTAGGCTAGCCAAGGCATATGCCACTACTCCACCAAGGATGCTGATGATGCAGTTCGTCAGAGGGGTAAAGTCTAATAGTTGAAGTCCATAGATTGCGGCCACCATCCCGAAAGCCGCGCACACCGACCGGCTCATAGAGGTGATAAACGTGTGCCAGGGAAAATCGCCTATTCGCGCGCAGAAGAAACTCACGACGAGGATCAGGGATGCTGCCGCAGCAATACTCGATGACGCAGCAAGGCCTACATGCCCAAAGTGTGCGCTTAGGCCAGAGACACTACATAACGATCCTTGTACCCAGCTTAGCGTCTGCAAGAATACGCCCTGTTCAGAGGGAAGAGGGCCCATAAGTATCAGAGAGGTAACCACTCCCACCACGAGAGAGCAGAGGCCGATTAAGGTTGGGGTTTTGGTGTCCTTCTTAGCGATGAAGGCACGGGTGATCATAGAGTGACAACTGGTAGCCCATAGTCCAAACGCGAGCGCTTTGATCGCTTGAGCTGTGCGAATGCTTGAGTCATGGGTGAAGGCTCCACGCTCAAAGAGGACCTGTGTAATCGGGAGCGCAAGTGCCCAGAGGCCAGCCGCCATGGGAATAATAACGAAATTGGTAAATCGCAGCGAGTTGCTCAGGTTGCGCTTGAAGAGCGCAGAATCGTCTTGAGCTGATGCATGAGCAAGCGCAGGAAGGAGCACAGAAGCTAGGGCAATAGAAAAGATACCGATAGGAAACTGAGTGATGCGGTCTGCATAAAAAAGCCACGAGACACTCCCATCAGGCAGGGTTGATGCGAGAATAGTCGAGAGAAAAATTGTGACCTGATATACCGAAGCACCAAGGGTTGCTGGAAGCATAAGCCCCACGGTTTCCTTCACATCCCGACTAAAGATGGCAAACGAGGGTCGTATGGATAGTTTTGCCCGTGAGCAGGCCGGGAGCTGGGCGATAATCTGCACAATTCCGCCGATTATCACAGATACTGCGAGTAAGAGCGTTGCAACTTTTGGCTCAAATGGTAGCGCGCACAGCGCGCCACCGATGAGGGTTATGTTCATGAAGACCTGAGCCCAAGCTGAAGCGCCAAATATCTGGAGCGAGTTGAGGGCCGAATTGATCATCGCTATGAGGCTTACGCATGCGATGTAGGGAAACATTATCTGCGTTAGCAAAACGCACAGCTCAAATTTTTCTTGGTCTTGCGCAAAGCCCGGGGCGATTAGGCGTACGATCTCGGGCGTAAAGAGGACCCCAAGGATACTGAGTGGGATGGTGATTGAGATGAGGAAGCCGGTTAGGCGGCTGAAGGTTGCTTGTGCTTCTTCGTGGCCCTTGGCCAGAGAGCCTGTAAATACGGGAACGAAGGCAGAGGTCAAAGCGCCCTCTGCCAGAAAGCTGCGCAGCAGGTTTGGTATCCGAAAAGCTACGAAAAATACATCAGCAAAGAGTGAAGCTCCGAGGAGGCGCGCAACGAGGAGATCTCTGACAAAACCGAGCGCACGGCTTAGTAGGGTGAGGCTTGAGGTTATGACTGTGCCACGTAGTAACAAAGGCGCCTCATTAAAGATGATCTAGGGCCACCGTTGCAAGCAGCTAGCGAATCATAAAGCTACGCGCAACGCGATAGAGGTCTGAGGACAGGTCTACGCGTCGCGACTTTATGATTCCGTCTGCTCCGGCCATTGACTCTAGGGAAATGAATCCCAACTTATCAAAGTCACGGGTGACCATAATTCCACTGTTCCCACCGAGCATGTGTTGAACAGCGCCGTATCCAAGAAACTTAGTGTACTCTATATCGAAAGAGATGGGGTCGCAGCACCGAAGTTCGTAGCCGATGTTTTTTGTGATCATGTGAACGTCGAGAAGTGATTTCTTAAGCATCTCCTTGAGAGTGGGGATTAATACATCTCCAAGCTCAACCTGGGAGTAGCGAATGCGCCCCATGTCATCACGAACGCACTTTTGAAGAGCCTCGTCTTGGCCAGGGTCAAGGCAGTCAAGGATACCTTCAGCGAGGATAATCACACCGTAGTTCTTTCCCATCGATATCCGTTTGCGGATAGTTGAGTGCAAGATGCTCGCTATGTCGCTCGGCGTTGGAGAGAAGCCGGTAAATTCCTCCGGGATGAGGGTTGAGGTTGCCCCTGCAGCGAGCCCTATCCCAAGCGCGAGAAAGCCTGCCTTGCGGCCCATAGTGGTTGCAAGGAACCACCGACGACAGGTTTTGGCGTCCTCCTGAAGGGTCTCTACTATCTTTGTGCCTGCATGGAGAGCGGTCTCAAAACCAAAGCTTGGATACTTGTTTGGAAGGATAAGGTCGTTATCAATCGTCTTTGGAACATGAACCACCGATATTTCGGGGTTTAGTTGCGAGAGTTTATGGCTTAGGTAAGCAGAGCCCTCGCCACCGATGACGATGAGCTTGTCGATGTTGTTCTGCTTTAAGCCCGAAATGAGTTTGTCGAGATAGGACTGATCCTTGATCGGATTAAACCGGGAGGTGCCCAGGATTGAACCCCCCTTGTTGTATATATTGCTGACCATATCGCTGGTCAGATTAATCACCGCCCCTGGCTCGCCCAGGGTGATATCACGGAAGCCATTAACAAGACCCTTGACGGCGTATCCGCGGTTGTTTGCTTCGATGACGCTTGCGCTAATGACTGAGTTGATCCCGGGCGCAGGGCCTCCGCTAACAACTATACCGAAGCACTTTCTCGAAGAATCATTTCCATTATTCATGTGCAAATGCCCAACAGCTTTTCCCTTGACCGGGAATCTCTACAGGCTGCAAAGGCTACCACAGGTTGCGCGGTAGGCAAACTATGGGCACGGAAAAGGGGGCCTAAGGCCCCCCTTTGTAAAAGCAATGGTTTTTAATAGAAAACCCGCAAGCTTTAACGACAAAAACTCCGTATATCGCAGGATGCACGGAGTTTTTGTCTAGCTTTTCAGTAAGCTACTTTTTAGCCAACCATCGGTCGATGATAGTCTTAAAGTGACTAGCTGGGTAGGCGCCCTTGACAGCAACGCCGTTCACAAAGAAACCAGGTGTTCCTTGGATTCCGTTCTTCTTTCCAACCTCTGCATCCTCTTTGACCTGCTTAGCTGCAGCCTCAGAAGCCATGTCCTTCTTGAATTTATCAACGTCCAACTTCAGCTCTGCAGCGAGAGAATTGTAGTACTCTGAGCCGAGCTTATCTTGATTCTTAAAGAGTGCTTCGTGGTATTCCCAGAACTTGCCCTGTTGCTGAGCAGCCCATGAGGCGCGAGCGGAAGGCTCGGCTTCGTTGTGGAACTCAAGAGGGAAGTGCTTGAAAACAACCTTTACGTCGTTTGGATACATCTTCTGAACTTCTTCCATGGTCTCATAGCCACGTCGGCAGTATGGGCACTGGAAGTCAGAGAACTCAATAATCGTAACCTTGGCCTTAGCTGGTCCCTTTGCAGGGCTCTTTCCGGCGTCGATCTTCACAGGGTTTTTGAATTGGTTTTCAAGCTCCGCTTTTTGCTGAGTTTCTTGGCTCTTCATCGCCTCTTGTTGCTTCTTTTGGAAATACTTCTCCATTGAGGCGCCGATCTTAGTCATGCCAGCATCGCTTTTGAGGTACTTGTCCATTGCAGCAGAGAAGTCTTTGTCAGAGACCTCTGCTCTGGCTGGGGTGGCGCAGAAGCCGATCAGGGTAAGCGTCAGAAAATACGAAGTGATTTTTGTATAGTTCATAACTGTAGTTTTTCTCGTTTTTATAAAAAGGGCCCCATGATCAACAGGGCTCAGGGTCGGAGATAGCAGAAAATACGATGATCGACAAATGTAAAGTGTCACAGTGCGGCAAGAAAAGCATGGCGCTTTGGCCTGGCTTCGGGTATCAAGTGGCAGCTTAGAACTGTGGACAAACAGGTTTGCTTATGGAGAAAAACATGCTTCTGTCAATCGTTTCAATCGCAGGCGTCTTTTTGGGGCTTGCTTCAGCCGCTTCAGCTGAAAAGTTATCGGCGACTATAGAGACCAGCCAGGGTGCTATCGAGGTTGAGTTTACCGCCGATAAGACTCCTGTTACCGTTGCTAATTTCGTTAATCTGGCTCAACGCGGCTACTACAACGGAATCACGTTTCACCGAGTAATCAGTGGTTTTATGGTCCAGGGCGGCGATCCTACCGGCTCGGGTCGAGGGGGACCTGGATACCGCTTTGAGGATGAGTTCGATAGGTCTCTCAAGCATGATCGACCGGGCACGCTCTCTATGGCGAATGCCGGTCCTGGGACTAATGGCAGTCAGTTCTTTATCACCCACGTGCCCACTCCGCACCTTGACGGGATGCACTCGGTGTTTGGCTATGTGACATCTGGTCAGAAGGTCGTGGACTCAATCCGACAGGGCGATAAGATAGTTAAGATCACCGTGCATGGAGATACTTCGGCACTTTTTAGTGATCCTAAGGTAAAAGAGAAAGTCACTGCTTGGAACAGTGTGTTGGGCAATAAGTCGTAGCGATTTAGTTGATCTCAATATCGGCTTAGTAGGCTCAGCAGCACGAGGTGCTGCTGAGCCTTTTTTTTTAACCCTGCGCGAGTGATTTTTGAAATAAATCACTCTCCCAGCTATTCTCAGTCGTTTTTTTTATGAATGAGGCTGGGTTTATTGGAGCTCCCTTTATGCCGCTTGCTTAAGTGCCGCGATGCGCTTCTCAAGAGGTGGGTGAGTTGAAAAAAGTACGCCGACGCCCCCTGATATCTTAAGGGTAGCGAGCGAAGGCGCTTCGTCGTACCTGCGCTGGTTCGATGCCAGCCGCTCAAGTGCAGCGATCATGTCGTGCTTGCCCGCGTACTGAGCTCCACCCTTGTCCGCGCGAAATTCACGCCATCGTGAGAAGCCGCATACAACCAACATTCCCAGTAAGCCCAATACTATCTCCAATACCATCGTGATTGTGTACTGAATCGTGTAGCGACTCTCTTCGCGAGCATTTTGAGACACTGCAAATGCAATGACTCGTGCAAAGAACATAACGAATGCATTAACAACGCCCTGCAGAAGGGTCATCGTTACCATGTCTCCGTTTGCGATGTGAGCAATCTCGTGACCTGCTACACCCTCTACTTCATTTCTGTTCATCGAGCGCAGAAGGCCCGTTGAGAAGGCAACCAGGGAGTTGCGTCGGGACGGACCGGTTGCGAAAGCATTAACTTCTGGGCTGTCATAGATTGCTACTTCTGGTGTTTTTGGAAGCCCTGCTTTTCGGGAGAGGTCTTCCACCATAAGTACAAGCCAGGCAACCTCAGGAGAGTTCCGATCAACTACTTGGAGCCCCATTGTCCACTTGGCGCTTACCTTTGATATTGCAAGCGAGATAAGTGAGCCTGCCATACCCCAAATAAGGCAAAAGATGGCTAGTTGTTGGTAGTCTATCCCAGCCGCGGTCAGGTAGCGATTTACCCCGAGTACGGTTAGTAGAGTTGAGATCGTGATCATCACAAGGAAGTTTGTGAGGACAAAAAGAAGTATGCGTTTCATGGTTCCTTTTTACTTTTTAGAGCCCGCGTGTGCTTCCTTCTATATCATTTTTAGCGCCATAAAAAGCGAGGGCTCTCTATTTACTCCTGCAAGCTACTCACAGGTTAACGAGACATTTTATGATGTCTCCTATAATTGCGACAGAGGGATGATGGGCTCAAAATAAAACTGCGGTTTGCATGTTTTGTGATTGGCTAAGCGTTTAGCAAATCCCTATTTCCTTGACTTTCTTGGATTTTTTTGGCTTGCCATAGGTGCATCAATACGTTAGACCTTATCTGCTTAAGTTAACATCTTAAGTGGTAAGAACCGAGTAGTTTAAGCCAAGGAAGGCGGTGACCACATGTTAATTCTGACAAGGAAGCCAGGAGAGAGTCTCTATATAGGGGACAACGTTAAGGTCACGATAGTTGAGATTAAGGGCAATCAGATCCGCGTGGGCATTGATGCACCTGCGGAGCTTCGGATCTATCGAGAGGAGATCTATCGACAGATTCTCGAAGAGAACAAGAGTGCAGCAGCCGGAGTAGTGGCGAGCAGCGCCCTTGATGAGCTGTCGGGTGGTTGGAAGGGTGTTGCGCCAGGGGGTAAAGAAGCAAAGCTCCCGAGGTCAACAAAGGCCCAGCCGATGAGACCAGCGTCGCAGTCTCCAGTTTTCGTGAAGCGAAAGAAGAAGCGCTTCGATGACGAAAATGAGGGTGATGATAGTAAGAAATCTTCTTCTGAGGAAAACGAGCAAGAGTCATGAGCGAAGAGACAGGGGAAAATCAGGAGTTAATTACCTTCTCTAGTTCTCGCTTTGGCGAACTCCAGGTTCCTGCCGACAGCGTAATAGAGTTCCCTTCAGGGGTAATTGGATTTCCACACGCTACACGTTACGTGATGCTTGAGCACAAGCCGCCTTTTTCTTGGTTGCATGCGATTGATGATCCCAACCTCGCCTTTGTGGTGGTAGATGGGTTCGAGTTCGGTCAGCAATTCGATGTTAAGCCTCCGATAGGCGATAAAGATTCAGATTTCAAAGAGGATGACGAGTTCGCAATCCTCATCATAGTAACCGTTCGTCCAGACCCTCGTATGACAACGGCAAACCTGAAGGCGCCGATCTTCGTTAATATGAGGAACCGCAGGGGTATTCAGATTATTTTTGATGACGCGCGCTACTCCACTCGCTTTCCCTTGTGGAGCGAGGAAAATGAGAATGCGCAAGTTGCAGAGGCTCAAGGAGCTACTGAGGAGAAGAAGTAGCTCCTACAGGGCGACTTCGAAGATCGTAAAGATACCACTTGCCCCTGTTTCCAACTAGCGAAGCGCCATTTAGCAGCTGCTCAGATTCTGTTACATCACGTTTTTTTACAGCTATAAAATCCACACGAGTAGAGCTCAGATTCTCAGGGCTAACTCCAATAACTGTGATTGGGGAGTGTTGGAGTAGATCTCTGTAGAAACTCGCAGAAAAGGGGAGTGATCCTCGAAATCCTACGGTCAAAGCTCCCTCGCCTTGGGAATGGGATGCTGCGAGAGTGAGGATGCGGTTAGTGCTGCGTGAGTTGGAGATGTGGTTATCAAAACACAAGCTCGAAAGGCCGTATGCGAGGGCGGTGTAGATCCCTACCTGACTAATGAGACGGTAAGAGTTGTGCTGGTAGAATCGCTGCCGAAAAGTGAATGTCAACATAACCGTGCCAAGCACAAAGCCTATAGCAGCGTTAGTTTTTTCTCCCTCGAACCAGAGCGATGTTATAGAGCCGACCGTCACTACAACGCTCAGGAAGACTGTTATACCGAATAGAAGAAGCTTGCCGCGGCGCTTTGCGTCATCTGATTGTGAATCCCAACGATGACACACCATTGCAGCAAGGGCCGCAAATCCTGGTAGTACCGGTACGAGGTAGGTGCTCGTGTATTGAGTCGCAAAGGTAAGGAGGGCCGGGGTTCCAAGGGTCCAGAGCGAAAAGTAGGTGAGCCAAGGATCGTTTAGCCATCTCTTAAGCTCTGCGGGAGAAGCAGCTTTTTTAAAAAAATGTGCGCTCATAGCGAGAACGATGAAGATCCAGGGAAAAAGAGCAGGGATCATCATAATCCACGCTACGCCAGGGGGTTGAACGTGGCCGGTGCCGTATTTGTCGCCGTATGCAGGATTTGTAAATCGTTCGTAGTTCTCTGTTATAAGAAAGTATTCGAGAAACCCGGGGTTGCGTACCTCTGCCCACAGGTACCACGGTATAACAAGAGCAATCATTATGGAGGCACCAGAAATCCACGGTATGCTATAGATCTGTGTTGGCCAAGCTCCAGTCATGTACCTACGCAGCAAGCTCCACGGGATGATCGTGAGTGCTGCCAATATAACGGCCAGCGGACCCTTAACGAGCACTCCAAGCGCTAATCCAACGAATAGGAGATAGCCCCACAGCTTGGAGCGATCGGCCAGCGCAAATGACACCAGAGCCAGGGTAATTCCAAAAGTTAAGGTCACATCGAGCACAACCGATCCGCTGAGAAAGAAGAAGAGCGTGCTACAGGCTAGTACAAGGGCAGCTATTAGCCCTGCTTGCCCTCCGAGAATGGCTCGACCGAGGATGCCGACTAAAAGACAGGTAGCTGCGCCACTTACTACCCCAGGAAGTCGGGCGCTGGCGTTTCCAAGTCCGAATACGAGGTAGCTGGTCTGTACCAACCAGAAGTGGAGCGGCGGCTTTCCGAGGTAGGGCTCTGCATGACCCTTGTATATCAACCACGGTGTTACCCAGTCGTCCCTTTCCAGCATCAGTTTAGCAACGGTCGCGTATCGACCCTCGGTTGTGTCAACCAGGTCTGGCATTCCAAGCGTCACGAGGCGCGCCAGTAGAACAACGATTAAAGCGACCGTTAGTGAGCGCATGCCGGGGCGCAAGGAGGGGTTGTTGGAGTGGATTGGTTGGTTCACAGAGCCTTTATCTCAGGGCCACAGGATGGCCCTATTCAAATTATTACAATGGGTTGGAACACTACAACTGTGGCGATGCTTTGAAAAGAGCTGGTAGGGAGGACAGCGCCTGGGTGCGAATTTTCGTCTTCGGATCGAGATGATAAACTTTTTGGCCCCTTACCTTGCTTCCTCTCATCTTAACTGTTTGTTCTTGTGAGGGTTTTATCTTGTTGTTGGCAAGTTTAATCCGGGCACGTTCGTTCTGCTCCGGTTTCAAAGAAAGTAGGGTATGGGATTGTTATCGCGTATAGGCTGCGTGCGTGTGTCGGTTATCCTCGTGCTTTTTCTGAGCGGATGCTTTCGGCTATCTGGAAACTCGTTTTACAAAGGACCGCCTGAACGTCCTCAGACGATGGACGAGTACTACACCCCCGAGCGTTCCTACACAGGTTTTCGGGAAGAGATCGAGCAGGTAACCGACTCCTACACTCACAAGCGGATCACCATAGATTCGTATGCTGGTCCGATTCAGGTTGACTACTTTCAGGGAAAGGTGCGAAGCGATTCATTGGTGCTTGTCTTCCCTGTGTTAGGCGGGAAGAATTTTATCGAGAAGCATATGGCGCGCTACTTCGTTGAGTCGGGGCTTGATGCGGCTATAGTAAATCGTAGCAATGAGTTTAAAGATCCAGCGCTTTTCGACCAGCTTGAAGCCGTCTTCCGGCTCAATATCATTCGCGATCGGTTAGCCATAAGCTTCTTTGAAACCGAATATGGCAAGCGGCAGTTTGGAACTTTTGGTATCAGTCGTGGAGCCATCAATGTTGCCTTGACCGCTGGAGTGGACTCGCGTCTTCGCTACAACGTGCTCGTCATGGGTGGGACGGACCTCGTCGATCTTTTTAGAGATTCGAATCAGGCGCGAATTGAGAAGTACATAAAGAGTGTGAGTGCTCACAAGGGATTCTCTGAGGAAGAGTTCTTCCAGGCGCTCAAAGAGCAGTTGAAGAGCGATCCAAAAAATACGGCTCATTACCTTGACTCCAAGAATACGCTTCTGATCTTGGGTATCTTCGACAAAACGGTTCCATTTAGTTATGGCATGCGGTTGCGTGAACAGATTGGGCGCCCTGAAACCGTCTTTCTCTTCGCAGATCACTACTTGGGTCTACTCTTTACGCAGACTGTATCGCTGCTTCCCCCAAGTAAAGAGAAGACTGGGGTGTTCCCATTTCCCTACGTCGAGCAGGAAGCGGTCTCCTTTTATAAGCGGTCTTTTGGTGACAAATTCAATTGGAAATTGCTGCCGTTCCGTATTGTTCAATTTCCATTCAATGTGATCGCTGAAGGGTTAGCTGAGATGGGCTCTGCCTTGGAATGGTTGTGGGGAGATTCGGAAGAGGAGGGGGAGAGCTCTTATAGCCATGAAACCTGGAAGACCGCGTCTAACCAGCACAATTCGGATCTACGCCTCAACAACTAGCTGCCCGTTTTCCTCTGGGTAGCCCGGTATGTCTGCGAAGTGATCGTTTGGATCTGGTAAGAAGAGGTGCGGAGTCTGTTTAACGGAGATATCGTCCTTTCCAGTTAAAAGCCAGTTTGCGTTCTTTGATGGCTCGGTATCAGCCACACAGGTGCTTATCCAGCCCCTGTCTTTTTCATCGAGGTACAACTCTCCGGGAAGGGCAATACGTGGCGAACTCGTCTCTTCAAGGAAATACCTTAGCCAGATATCGGTCGCGCAGAAGAAAAATTCGAGCGAGTTACTTCTGGGCACTAAGATCGACGGACGCGTTCCTTCATAAAGAGGAGTTAGCGTAGATGAGCGGAAGCCACTGAATTGCAAGAGGAGAATTCCGTTTTGGGCCGATGTGCAACCCCATTCGCTTCTCTCGTACTCCTCATCAGGAAGGGCGAGCTGAGAGCGTTCGATGTGCTTCATGTACCGCTCGAACCCTTCCGGATCCTGGCGCAGAAACGGTAGAGTGCCAAGCCATCGATATGTCCCAGCGAGGAGACCGTTGAGTAGGCCTATCGGGGTTAGGAAGCTACCGATGCTCCAACCAAGGTTCACTCCTAGCTGTAGCCGCTTCACGACTTGACTAAAGCCATTTGGGTCGCACGTAACGCGGGCGCGCTTGACGGTAAAGATGAGGCCTGAAAGGAATGCATGCTCAGTTGCCGAATAGGCATCAAGGAAATTAGGAGTCGAAAAGGGACGTTTCAGCCCTTGGAAGCAGTCAGGCTTAAACAGCATGATGCTGTAGTAGTAGGGTGCTTTAAACGAATCACTGTGAAGCAGTCGTACCAAAATTATGGGCGTCAGAAGTTTGCTCTTAAATTCTGCCTGACTAAACTCTGACGTGAGAAGCCGAATAACTCCAGAGATCGGAGATGGCAAGATGCCGAACGCCTGAACAAGCTGGCGCGATTTCTCCCACTGATGAGTTTCATTGGGCGGATCGTTTCCGCCCGTTAGCTCGGGAATTTTGTCATCCATACGGTGTACACTGTCCTCGAGGATCTCGGTCGGTCTCTAAATGGGTGCTCTTTAGGTTTCAGAGCCCACAAATGAGGAGTCCTCCCGGTTTGTCGCAGAACCAGAGAATCCTCTACGAGAATCACCTAGAAGAACGGGGCGGTGCTACCTCCCGCAACGCCTTTCCAAGGTCGAAAAATGAATACGGTTGCTCCGCAGCTCGTTCTGAGGGGCTTTTAGCGTTGTTAACCCATAGCTGCAATCCGCGTGGCTCGTATACTACGTTTTGGAAGTTTGAGGGCATTGCAATGTAAGGAATCACATCCTTCATTATGTTGTCGGGGGTCAGTGAGCCACGCTTTTGCGAGAGGCTCTCGTTCATTTTATCGCTGTAGTGCCCTCCGTAGACGATATTGGCAATTGCTGGGAAGGCGTGTTTGTCATCCTTTAAATCCTCGCCAGGTTTGTGTACCTCAAAGCGCATGCGATCGCGGATGTACAGCTCGGCATCGTAGTTCTTGCCATCGCTCATCAAGAACACAAAAGAGTTGGTTCCAGGAGTGCCTTGGATGCGTGTACGTACCTCACCAAGATTGCTGGTATAGGATAGGATATCCCTAAGCAAGAAGGGCATGGGCTGGCCGCGCATGGTTTCTCCCTCCGGGTCGCCGTATCCCATCTCTCCCAGAGTTATGCCTTGAGCGTTCATTCCGGATACAGCTCCCAAGAAACCTACCCAGCCGACGTTTGCAGACGGTATGCCTTTTTCAGGAATGGAAATTGTGATGAGGGGATATTCATGTAACTTCGAGAGTTTGTGTAGGCCCCAATCGAGAATACGAACGGTGTACATTTTTCCATCCGCAGTCGCGGTGCTGCTCGCCGCGAAGTTGCTGCACGACGTACCGTAAACACCTTCCATCATATCTTTAATGACTTTCTTGAGTTTCTTTTTTCCACCCCACTCGGTTATCTCGGGTAAAGCATGGATTGCGTGTACTACCTTTAGCGGAATGCGGGCGCCGTGAGCGAGGCCGTGCATCTCATCAATATACTCTTGCGGGATGAAGGAGCGTTGACGTTCGTAGCTCTCCTCTAAGAGCTCCTCATATCGAAATTTATTTAGCACCTTCTTGTACATGGTGAGTAGGTTGTCGCGCACCTCTTCGCGCAGCAGCACTCCGTGCTGATAGCCGCGTTCGTAAGGAGTGCCGGAAACAAAAAGCACCCGTACTCGACCGTCTTCGGTCCAGCCGACCTTGCCCTTTGCTACAATCGCTCGTTCCTGCTCGACGGATTGTATGACGTCGCTTCGAATTAAGAAGTGGTCGGCATCAATGCGCCAAAAACCGCAGGCGCTGGTCAGCGTTGAGACGATTGCAAGCGAAAGGAGATTAAAAGCAGTTCTCATGGTGTCCTTTGAGATTACCAGGGTGTTTTGTGTGGCACGCCATTAACAGTTTACCACGCACCTCTGGTGTCGACACTCATTAGATGCAAACTGGTGGGAAAAGTGGTGTTCTAGGTAATAAAGATTTCGTCAACCATAGCCAATACATCTCGAGTATCAACGATGCGTAGGTGTTCGTCCCACGGGACTTTAACTCCCGCTGTTTTACCTATTAGAACGTGCGCTCCAAGCGGAATGCCACTTACGTTGGTTTCCTCCTCTGAGCGTGAATCGACCGCGCTCGCAACCTCAACCACCTCTGCTAAGACGCTGTCTTGAAGGGCTTCCTTGGCTCCTTCCGGAAGGTAGAGGCCCCCGTCGCTTACGTTGGAATCCTTGAGAATTCGCGCAACCACGCGCAATCCGAGGGGGCTAACTTTTCTAATCCTTTTAGACTCCATCGTGGGACTATCCTTTGCTGCAACAAACCGTAGTTATAGCGGGGCGCAGTGTAGCGCTCGTGCCGACCCAGATACAAGCTCAATACCGGCATCAGTTGACGCACTTGTTCTGTAAAATATATTACTTGGACCCTTTTCTCGATAGGGTGACTCTAAGTAAATAGT
>JBIKKT010000101.1:0-5481 GCA_044360195.1 Bdellovibrionota bacterium
AGGAAGGAGGCCTTGTCTCTTGTTCCTGCGATCACCTCAGCTGCGTGATGCAACAACACCGCATGTGCAACAAGTTGTATCCCGTACCGAAGAATGTGTGCCTGGAAGGGGCGCTCCAGTCGCTCCTGGGTTAACGTAAGGGAAGTTAGGGTGTTTTTAACTGTTTCTGCCAGCTTGGGTGGCTGGGCCTGGAGTCGAGTATCCACAAGTATTGAGGGTTTCCCAGCCGGTTTTGATGGATGGACGGAGGGTCGGTGGGACTGTCGTGGAGTGAAGGCATCCATGTGCATCATGCTCCCTATTATGAAGTGATGTGTGCGCTAAAGCGAGCCAGTGCGAAAGTAATAAGCGGTCTTTAAGATACCTTGAGTGAGCGATTAGTTCGAATCAGTTCGGCTGTGGAAAATGCACCCCGCTGTAACGATAACGAGCGCATTGGCAAGGGTAAGGTGAGCCAGCTTTAGCCACGCAGGGGCCAGAGCAAGGAGGGTGGTAACACCGATTATCACAGTCACTACGAGCGTAGCCTGAAAACGTTTCGCCCATGCACGAAGCTGCGGGTGTCCTGACTGGTCCTGTAGTGCGTGGCTTAGCTGAAACAGAGTAACGCCTAGTAACAATCCGAGGAGAGGGTGGATAAATCGCAGCCTAACGGAGAGGTGCGAATCGGTGGCTAGGTCCTTCAGTAAGCCAGAGGTAAGGCTCTCTGATGGAGAAAGGTGTGAGCCAAGCGCGGCTACAGCTCCCGTAGTGAGCAGTGCGGCAAGTGCGAGTATAGTGACAGCGCCAGTCCATTTTATCTGCGAGGGAAGCGAGCGAACGCGTCGCGCACCGTATGCAACGCTCTCTGCTGTCATAACAGTTGAGAATAAAAGAAGAGAGGTGTTGATAAGGTGCAAGGGCATCACCAGTAATCGCAGGGTATCCGTACTTTGATTGACCAGCTTGAGGGCAACCAGTTGCCGACCGATGAGCGCTTCCGTGAGAGTAAACAGGAGCGTTGCAAGCGACCACCACAGCGCAGAACGAAAGCGAGGTTTCATCTGACCGATACAGAAGATCTGGGCCAGTACTAGTAGTCCGTAAAGAGCTGTGGAGTATCGGTGAGATACCTCTATCCAGGTTTTTACTGGGGCAGCGGTTGGGATGGCTTCTCCGTGGCACAGTGGCCAGTGATCACCGCATCCATCTCCCGAACCAGAGATACGCACCCACGCGCCCCACGCGATGACCACGACCGTATAGAAGACGATACTCCACGAGAAGCGATAAAGAGCACGATTTGATTCTGTCACCGTAAAATCCCCGGGAGGATCGTAGCACAGGGTAAGGGACGGCAGCAATTTTAGTGAAAGTACTACTTCCCTCCAACTGGCACTACGAGCACTGGAACGAGAGCGTGTCTCATCGCCTGCTCGGTAACACTTCCTAGGAATGCGCGGGAGAGCCCGGTGCGACCGTGTGAGGACATCACAACCAGTTCGGCGGGTGTTTGATTTATATAGTCTATCAAGATGCGGTGAGTTGGGCGCGGCGATTCTCGCACGGTGGTTTTGCACTGAACGCCTGGAAAGTACAGGTTGGCCTGATTTGCAATCTCTTGCTGCGTGCGTTCACGCGCTAACGTGAGCGTTTCTGGGATGTAGACGCTGGCTTCATCGGCAAAGCCGTGGGAGCCGAAGTGCACTGAGGTGTCGATGCAGGCTACCATTGTGATCGATGCTTCGAGCTTAACGGCTAGGTAATGGGCGTACGAGAACGCCTTCGCTGCATCGGTTGAAAGGTCAGTGGGAACGATGATGTGTTTTATGCCTACGCTTGCCATGTGCCGCTAGGTTGCCGCAACAACACAAATGACGAAATGATTGAGATCACCCTAGCGCTATCGTGTCCGGTTTAGCGTAAGCTTTGCCTCTTGTGGCATCGCAAGCCAGGAGCGATTAGAGACGCGAGCATCAGTTACCATCGCCTTAAAGAGCGGATCGGCTTCGGCTAAGGTGATAGTTGTCCCATTGTCGAGTCTTACAAGCATAGATTGCTTGGTGTCTCCCGAGTGCATGTCGGCTGTTGAGATCTCGTGCAGATAGTAGCGTGGGTCGAGATCGTGAGCGGCCAAGGCCTCACGCGCTTGTTGTATAAGAGCTTCTCGTCCTGAATGGATGCGTACAGTCTTAAAAAGCCGCCGATTAATGATGCGGTCGCTAAGGTCTCGAAGAATTGCATCGGAGCACGAGGTCCAGCGGCTTAAGTGGTAGCGCCACCACGACTCTCGCATGGTAAACATCACGGGAAGTGTAAGAGCCTGGACGTCTTTGGCTGCAAGGGCAGCTTTCATCGTCTCATCAGCAAATTCAAGTGAGTCACCTATATCGCGCGCACGCTGTACGACTGCTTTGTTGAGCATGTCTGCTGCGAGAAGAACACGATGTTGGTAGATCTGGCGGTACATCGCGTGCCTTGAAACCATAAAGTGCAACATGGCATCGAGGCGATTCTCCATAAGCGCTAGCTGCTTGTCGTCAGTGATCACTATCGAATCAACAAGCGCTGGTATGTTGTATTTCCCGTAGCTCACACCGGCTAGCACGCTATCAACCGTCGACCAGTTGCCGCGGTCTACGTTCCATCCTCCGCCAGACACGATCTGCCAGGCCCACGGGGGGACATCATCAGACTCCGACAATATAGCCAGCACCTGATGAGGTAGTGAGGGTGAGTACGCTTGCAGGAGCTGAGATACCTCTGGATCCTGAGTTATGACGAGCTCAGCAAGCGATTCGTGAGAGTCCGGTTGTCCGGGAAACCAGGTCTTAAAAGCGGTGTGCGAACCCGGAGCAAGGTGCCCTATATCGTGCAAAAGTGCCGCAGCCAAGATCGCAGCACGGAGAGCTTCTACTTCCTGAGGGCGTTGGAGCGCTAGCTTGTTGAGGACGAGTTTCGCAAGGTAGGCAACTCCTAAGCAGTGACCGAAGCGAGAATGTTCGGAGAACATGTAGACTAATCGGGTGTTAGCTGTTTGGCTTACATCGCGCAGCCGCTGAAACCAACGGGTGTCGAGTAGGTCGAGCAATAACCTCTCGGCCGGATCAGCGCGGTTCAGCGACACTGACTGGTGAACTACATCTGCAAAAGTTATTTCGCTCATACCTGGTACTCCGAAGATATCGTGCTTTCGTTGCTGTCTCCGCCACTTATTGAGCGCTGGGATATAATCCTCAATCCGAAGCTAGGGAGGCCAGCGAGGGCGCGCGGAGTTGATGTCAAAAGTTCGATCTGCGAAACGCCGAGATCTCTGAGGATCTGAGCGCCTACGCCGTATTCTCTCATTAGTACTGATGACTGAGGGCGGGAGGACGATTCGGTGCTCGGCGCATCATTCGCCTCGATGTGGGGACGACGAAGATAGAGAAAAACCCCACACCCCTGCTCACCTATAGCGGCTAGCGCGGAGTGTAGCAAAGTCCGTGATGAGGTACGTTCAGCTCCAAATACATCAGCCAGAGTGCTCTCGGTCTGTACGCGTACTAGAACCGGACGGTCAGGCGATATTTCGCCCTTTACCAGCGCGATGTGTTCTACATCGTGAATTCGGGAACGGTAGACGACAGCCCGCACGTCACCAGCAAGGGCTGTTGGGATCGTTGATTCGGCAACCCGTGTGACTAGCGGTTCTCTTTGTAGTCGGTACGAAATGAGCTCTGATAGGGTTGTAATCGGAAGCCCCTCGCGGCTAGCAATTGTTCGTGCTTCCTCTTCGCTAGTAAGTTCTCCTGTGGGTGAGAGAAGATCGACAAAAAGCGCAGCATCAACAAAGCCGGCTACCTTCACCGTATCGAGCGCTCCTTCTGCCATGGTTGCTTTTGCAAGCACGCCACCATCGTGGGTTGCCACCGGAAAGATGTGTCCTGGTTTCACCAGGGCGCGCGGTTGCGGGGTCGGGTGCCCAAGTATTCTGAGGGTTGTTGCCCGGTCGTGAGCGCTGATTCCAGTAGTAACTCCTTCGCGTGCCTCAACCGACACGTATTGTTGAACAAGTGGCACCAGTGTTTTTTTTGAGCCGTGTGGAGTGGAGCGAGTCATCAGCTCCAACAAGAACGCCTGTGCTCGTTCAGAGGATAGCGCGACAAAGGTAAGCCCTCCTGAGAGGAGGATAATTCGGTTGATTTCTGTCGGCGATATATCTTGAGCTGGGCTAATAAGCGCGGCACGATGTGGCCCCTGGTCATCAATCAGAATCCCGAGCCTAGAGCTTCGAAAGTGCTCTACAAAGTCGCCAAAAGAGTACATCCGCTGATTACACCAAACTTTTAAGGTAGTCGCAAATTATCTCGGGTACCTGGATGATAAGGTCTCAGATTATTTAATGAAAAATCGTACGAAATGTTCGGGCAGATGCGCCATTTTCAGGCCTGCAACTGCTCTTTTTAGGTTGAGTCGTCCGCTAAGACCTTGACGCGGGGTAAAGAGCAGGCCGGATTGAGATAGTGTTTAAGATTTGGCGGGCGCTGGTCGAAAGTATCTTTAACAGGGTGGTAATGAGTCACTTATTGCCCTCCTGTTAGGTCTAGGAAGTCCTCTGGTTGTTCCAGTAGTTCTTTTAGTTCTCGTAGTTCAGGAAGTGGAGAAAACATGGAAACGGAGATCGTTGAATCTACCTTCACCAATCTAGGTGAAATGGAGAAGTGCATTATTCGTGCGCGGCGAACAGCGTTCGTTGCGCGTTTTATTGTGTTGCGAGAGGGGAAGCGTACACGAGCGCATAGGGTAATAGAGATGATGGAGTGGGAAGACCTCACCACCGTTGAAGAGTTAGCGACAAGGTTTCGCAACTGCTTCGTCGAAAATGGAGACAATATGATGCCAGTTGATAGGGATCTGCGCCGAGCAGTGTCTCACTCGCTGCGTTCTATTAAGTTCTTTATCTCAGAGTATTCAGTCAGATCGTCTCGAAATTTTATTGAGGCGCTTGAAGACTATGCGCGCTCTAACGAGCTTTTGTTCGGGGTTGATGAGCAGCCTAAGCCAGGTGGTTGGCGGTTGCCGCATGAGCTCAAGAGAGTAAAGGCAGCCGAGGTGGCGGGAGAAGGGAAGAAGTCGAAACGGAAGTCGGCTCCCAAGTCTCCGCGCGCTCCTACGGTTGAAGCTAGAGGATAAATCGATTGTTGGCGGCGAGGTTGAAGCAATCGTGAACAGGTGCCAAGAGCGTTGTCGCCACTGTGTGGTGATGATGCTCTTGGCTTTTTTGCTTGTACTAAAACAGCGCGTAGATGAAGGGTGATAGTGCGGAGCCCTGGAATGCTACGAGGAATAGGCCAACGAGTAGAAACACTACAACCATCGGCACTAGCCACCATGCTTTCTTTTCAGCGAGAAGTTGAAATATCTGCACGACTGTATTGCTCTTGCTCATTGCACGCCATCCTTTGCAAATGACTTTTTAAGAACGTTCCCGTCTCTTGAAAGCTGGCTAGGTCTGTAACC
>JBIKKT010000053.1:0-18662 GCA_044360195.1 Bdellovibrionota bacterium
ATTCCTGGCAACTAAAGGTATAACCCAACTTAGCTGCGGAGCGGGCAAGCAATTTTAGTAAAAGTAAAATGCATTCACCGCCCGCAGTAAGTAACCGTTCTATGGCTTTGAGATATCTATGTGGACACGTTTTTTCTCCCTACTGCTGGCGGCCTGGTTATCCGTTCTACCTTTTGCTATCGCAGAGGGGCCTTCGGCGCCAATTAGGATGGGCGTGACACTGCCTCTTACAGGAGGCGGCGCTGAGTGGGGAATTGCCGCGAAGAACGGATTTGAGCTTGCTACCTCTGAACGGCCAGATCTATCCCGTGCGATTTCTTTTAAGTTTGAGGATACCCAGCTCGAGCCGAAGAATGCGGTTACAGCATTCAATAAGCTTGTGTCCACTGACAAAGTACAATTGGTATATGACTTCGGGGCTGCCACAACTGGCGCGATGGGGCCGTTGGCAGATCGCGCTCAAATCCCCCTTTTGAGCTCCTCCTTTGATCCGTCAGTGGCAGCCGGTAGGGCCTTTGTTATTCGCTTCGCCAACTATTCTGGGCAATACGCGGACCAAGTGCTGCGCTACCTTCGGAGCAAAGGCTACAGGCGCTATGCCGTCGTGGCTACTGAAAATGCATTCTTCAAAAGTCTGGTGGATGCGTTCCGCACAAAGCTGAATGAGCAGGAATCCCTCGTCATCTTAGAAGAAGTTGCACCGGATGTGGTCTCGTTTAAGACGATCATTTCAAAACTGAAGCACGCCGCTGGAAGTCAGAAAATCGATGCTTTAGGCCTCTATGTTCATGCCGCACAGGGAGTTCAATTCGCTCGCGAGTTAAACGAACAGAAGTTTCGTATCCCACTCTTTGGTTCGGATGCATTCGAGAGCCCCGCCGTCATTAAAGACTCGCAAGGCAACATGGAGGGTTTGGTGTACCCTAATAACACTGTCAGCGATTCTTTCCGCAAGCGATATGAGGATCGATTTGGAAATACGACTCAAATTACCTTTGCTGGAAGCACCTATGATTTGGCTATGCTGATTGGAGATATACTGTTGGGTCCATCAGCACCCCGTACGTCGGCCGAAATCCTTGATCGATTAAAACAATCAGGTGAACGAGTCGGCGTTCTTGGCCCGTTCCGGTTCAGAGAGGAAACGGGCATAGGAAAGTATTTTGAATTTCCGATTGTCGTGAAGATAGTTAAAGACGGACAGATTCAAAATATTGAAGTAGAGCCATAGAACAAATGCGAGGATTGGACGCGGAGGAACCGCGCCAATCACGAAAGCGTCATGCAGCCAGTGGCTTTATTTTTTTTGGACTACTAATCTGACTCAACTCCCAGTTATTTTGCAGATTAAGCCAAAAATAGGGAGTTGCGCCTAGAGCCTGCGAGAGCTTCAGCGCCATATCGGCGCTGATACCTCGCTTTCCTCGGCAAATTTCATTGATAGTCTTTGGTAGCACTCCAATATGCTCAGCAAGTGCGGATTGGGTGACCCCAATTTCTTCAAGTTCGTCGCGCAAAACAGCTCCGGGATGAACTGATGTTGTATGAATAGTTTTATTGCTCATATACCGTCCTCAACTCAATGATAGTCAACTATCTCCACATCAAAAGCGTGTTTGCCGTCCCACTTAAAACAGATTCGAAACTGGTCGTTAATTCGGATGCTGTACTGATTCTTTCTGTCTCCCTTGAGCGCCTCAAACCTGTTTCCCCGAAGCTCCTGGAAATCTTGCAGACTAGTAGCAGCCCCGATTCTAGCGAGTTTAATCCTGGCTTTTTCATGTAGCGCCACTGGCAGCAGTTTCCGTGACTGCTTTGAGGAGATTCCGTAATTAATCTCTTCAGATGTCTTATTTTTAAAACTCTTGATTGCCACGTTACTTATTATACCGGATAGTGGTAATGATGTAAATTAGGTTCAAGAAGCTGCATAACACATCAGTCGAAAAAATGTTGCGCCTAAGTATCTGATTTGACAGCCGTTAGATTTGGCGCAACACTTTTCACTGAGACGTTATTCGCTCACCTTGAAGGATATCCGTGAATCAGAATAACGAACTCGCCCAGCTCGACCTTCGCATTTCCGCCATAGAGGCAAGAAATCAACGAGTTGAATTGGAGAAGGCGTGGGAGTTAAGCTTTACCCGCAAAGTCAGCATCCAGCATTAACCTACCTTGCTATGATTGTGGTGTTCTGGTCGCTTGAAAACGAGAGGTGCGCCCTAAACGCCATAGTTCCTACTCGCGGGTGCTTTCTCTCTACGGTATCGCTTCCTAGGATCAAGGCATGGCGGCAAAGATCGAAGGATCTTTAGGGTTACGCTTCAGTAATAAGATAGTAGACGATAGGCACACATTGTCATAAACTAGATCGTGTGAGAACATGAAGCTGCTTCGGTGGAACAAGGGTAAAAATAATTTCCTCAGATCGTAGCGAGGTGTGTCATTCGAGGAAATTGAGGTGGCTATTGAGCAGGGCAATCTGCTCGATATCTTTGCACATCCGAATCGGGCAAAGTATCCGAATCAGAAGATCATTGTAGTTAGACTTCTGGATTGCGTTTACTTGGTTCCCTTCGTAGAGGATCAGAGTTCGTTTTTTCTCAAGACAATTATTCCTAGCCGAAAGGGTACGAAGCAGTACCTAGGAGTCGATCATGCCGAAGAAGAGTAAACTCGATAAAGAAGAACAGGAGACCCTCAATTCATTCGAGAGGGGAGAATGGGAATCTACCAACCCGACAACCGCTGAACTGCGCAAATTTCAGAAGATAGCACGGGCATCGCTCGCAAAGGATAAGCGCATCAACATTCGATTACCCGCCCGGGTGCTAGAGGGGATACAACTGCGTGCCGCGCAAGAAGGGATGCCTTACCAGACGCTGATATCAAGCATTCTCTATAAATTTGCCTCGGGACGCTTGATTGATTCAGCGTATAACGAGTCCGTGGAACGGTCCATTAAGCGCGGCCGCTCACGGTAGCGTTAGCCCAAACGTAAGCAATCCATGAGCAACACAAACTCCCATCAGGACTCCATCGAGCTGAGCACGCTCCAAGAGCGCCTCTCTGTCGTTGAGACCGAGCTTGCGGCCATGCGCAATCGCAATCATCGAGTTGAGTCGAATAAGGCATGGGAGACAAGTCGTGTTCGGCTCTTCTCCATCACCGGCATTACTTATGTGACTATGGTCTCAGTGTTCCTGGTGCTCGGCTCCAATCGCCCGTTGGTGGATGCACTGGTGCCCACCACGGGATTTTTTCTCTCCACGTTGTCGCTCTCTTTTCTTCGAGCGCGTTTGGGATAGCGCGCACTCCGATAATCCTAAAATCCGATCCTTCTCTTAGGTGGCACCTGCGTTGCTTCGCTCATTAGCTGCCGGATCGCGTCGAAAACGACCTTGAATTGCGAATCATACTTTTGCTCAAGACTGCTCAATCGGCCGGTCAATTCGGCATTTGAGGCGACAAGTTGCCGAGTTTGACAAACGCTCTTATTATCTCGATGTTTATCTCTACGGCACGCTCGCTTCGAAGTACGCTCGAGAGCATCGCGACACCATGTTCCGTAAAAGCGTACGGAGCAGTGCGTCGTCCTCCTCGCCCCTTTGAGGTCACAATCTGTGACCTCAAAGCTGTAAACTCTGGAAAGGATAGCTGAAACATCAAATCAGGCGGAAAACGTCCAATGTTTCGTTGGACAGCTTGGACAAGAGCCTTGGTCTCGATTTCATAGAGCGCTGCTAAATCCTGATCCAGCATTACCCGCTCCTCTCGGATAATGTAAATGAGAGATTCAATTCGATTGGTCACGGTGGCTTCTCCAAATAGTGGAAATATCGGGAGATCTACGAAAATGTTTCGTGAGAGGCTAACAAAGGTATCAAGCGGAGGCGAGAACGCCCCGCGCATAGCAACGTTATCCGCCTACTATGCGTGACTGTCACTCCCGACCCGCTGGATTCTTTGGCCGATGGTTCAAGCGGCGTGCTCTGCGTAAGCAGGTTCGGAACATTGGAAAGGACTTGATCCGCAGGTATGACAAAAAGCGCGCCTATTCTACGAATGAAGTAAGGTCGGCATGGAGAGAACGCGGGTACGCACCAGACTACATGTGCTACGCCATGGCGGCCTACTCCTCGCCGGCAGACTTCCGGGAGTATCATGATCGGACCGGCGAAAATTGCGATTACCAATCCATGAGGGAAGAGGTGGGTGATGCTTGTTTCAATGGTCAAAGTGATTTCACGATTCTCGACGTGGCTGGCGCCGCTGGATCTTCGCATGATGGAGGTTCAGGGTGGTTATCCGACATGTTTAGCGGGGGCGATTCCGGCGATTCATCAGGCGACGCGGGAGGAGATGGCGGGGGCGATTGAGTTGCAGATAACCAACGCCTGGTCGGGACGCACGACCGCGGCTAAAATTGTAGTAGAGTCGAGCTATCGGTGGCGCGGTTCGCGCGCCCGACACATCCTACGCCCGTTATGAAAACACTAATTGTTGTTCTGGCATCATTAGTTACTGCCTTTAACTTGGGCGGATCTGAGAACCCCGCATCCGCTTTTTTCATATCGGTCTTGCTCGGGGTGACAGCGTCGCGCATCTCCATCGTTTGGCAGAACTCAAAAGTGAAGCGACTCGTGGCAATTCTCGTCATCGTAGTTTCGACATTTATCGGATACAGATTGGGCTCTACGGAATTTGCTGACGCCTACAACGATTGTGTTCAGCGGGCAGAGCCAATGCGACTCGCGATTCTTGCTTATCATGCGAAGGAATCTCGTTTTCCGAATACTATTGAGGAAACTACTATTGATATTTGTGGCGAGCGAATGCTTCGTCCTCGACTGGTGAATTACACCGTCAAGGGTGATGATTTTGAGCAGTCCTTTTCGGATTTCCTGACAACTTGGAGAGGGTCGAAGGTAGAGCTAATGGAAGCCCGCAAATAGGCGCCGGCTAGCACAAGTTCGAAATGGATGTTCGCCGCACTGTTCCTGTCGAGGGTTGGCTCTATCATTAGAGAGCCAATTGAGCGGCGAAAGTCGCTTAAATAGACGTTATCGCCTAAAATCCTATCCGTCTCTTCCTCTGCTGCTCGATCGGCCTCTCTAGTTGTGCGATTAGAAATCGAATCTCTTGCAACTCCACCTCGTGCTCCGCGAACCCCTGAGCGAGGCGTTTCTCCATATCTTGCAGCCGCCGCTTAAGCTCTCCGTGTTCGGCAAGCATAGTTCTCATGCGAATAAACGTGCGTACGACGATAATGCTCGCATGAATCGCTATCTTGCTGTTCAGAACGTTGGCTGCCATGATGGCGCCGTGCTCTGTAAATACATAAGGTCGATAGCGCCGCCCGCCTCTCGGTCCATTTGAGGTCGCAATTTGCGACCTCAAACTTGCAACCTCCTGAACTTCCAGTTGAAACATGAAATCTTCGGGAAAGCGATCGCGGTTTCGCTTAACTTGCTCATTGAGTCGCTTTGTTGAGACCCCGTATAATCGCGCAAGGTCTCGGTCAAGAATGACTCGCTGTCCTCGAATGTTTAGAATGGTGCCCTCAATACTGGTGAATGTGTCTTGTTCCATGTAGGTCTAATCGAGGGGGTTCGGTGGAAGTTGCGTGGCCGAAGCAAAAGGGATAACAATTAAAGCCTACGGAGGGCTTCGCGCCCACTGCTTATCACCGTTCTGCTTCGCCAAAGGCTACGCAGAACAGGGAATTGGAGCCGATATAAGGTACGGCTCAGTTGTTAATCATCCACCATGGAAAATCTGATCAATAGGGACATTTCGTAATCGCGGAACTACTTCCACGCTTAGCAGGAAAGAAGAACCCAAAGGCAGGAAGACGCGGCGCCATTAATTAACCCAAACCCCGAGCAAAAAGTGAGTGCGGAAGCGGCGACGGCTGTTACGCAGATAATGAGGTACGCCATAATTTTACCAAGACTCTTCACAGAGACCGCTCACCTAAGATCGCTCATGTGGTAACAGCCACTGAACCATACAGGCACAGATGGGGTTCTCGCTAACCCTAATCATACCGGCGCCCCCTCTACTCACGTTATCCATCCTCTGTTGTGTGTATCTCCCCTGGGAAACAGCCCCGCTGTCGCAGTAGGGAGGGGCTGTGCCGCGCTTCCTTAGGCTTTACCACCAAGAGGGACGCATTCTAGCGAGGTGCTCAAGCGTACCGATTCAAATTGCACCTCGGAGGTGGATCCCCCATGAGTAACGAACCAGACAATCAAAAGCATGGTGGCTATAAGCCGAAGTGCATCTCTACGGGAATTCGTGGATTAGACAAAATCCTGCAGGGAGGTTTTCTTCGTGGAGGATTTTATCTCCTCCAGGGCGACCCCGGCTCAGGAAAAACTACCGTTGGGCTTCAATATCTCCTCACGCGAGCCCAAGATAGCGATCGCGTGCTCTACATCGCTTTGACCGAGTCTCGTCGTGACATGGAGATGATATGCAATTCCCACGGCTGGTCTCTTGAAAAGATAGAGCTGAGCGATCTGGTACAGGCTTCTTCAAATCCGCTGGAGCAGACCAGAAATTCGATCTTCGATCCCAGCGAGACAGAACTTGGGGACTTAATTAAAACGATCATCTCCGAGATTGATCGAGTTGGACCGTCTCACCTTGTCTTCGATGGACTCTCAGAGCTGAGAATGTTAGCCGGCTCCCCCCTCCGGTATCGTCGGCAGCTCCTCTCTCTTAAAAAATTTTGTGCGCAGCGAGATATCACTACTCTATTACTCGACGATAAAAGCACTACAATGGACTCTCATACTCATCAGTCCATCGTAGGCGCGAGTATCGTGCTCGAAGCTAGACTTCCCATGTACGGCCGGGCGCGCCGCAGGCTCTATGTCGAGAAGGTGAGATCCGCGGAGTTCCAGGAAGGCTTTCACGACTATGAGATACGCAGCGGGGGCTTGTATGTTTACCCCCGGCTCGTCTCACCGGAACATCCGTCAGACTGCCAGCGGAGCATGTGTTCAAGTGGAGTTGCGAATCTCGACAAGATGTTTAAGGGGGGGCTTTTAACTGGCACATCCTCAGTATTCATCGGCCCCTCAGGCGTTGGAAAGTCAACCGTAGCTATGCAGTTCGTTGCCACCGCTCTCAAGCAGGGTAGAAAAGCGGCGGTGTATACCTTTGATGAGGTGCTCTCCACCTTCCTGGAGCGTACGGAGAGGCTAAACTTCGCCGGCGAATACGGGGCGCTTAAACCATACCTTGAGGACGGTCGCTTGATTGCGCGACAGATTGATCCAGCAGAACTCACCCCAGGCGCATTCGCGCAAGGGGTACGCGATGCCGTAGACGGAGGCGCCTCGATCATCGTTATCGACAGCCTGAATGGATATATCAACGCCATGCCCGAAGAGCGATTGCTCTCTGCTCATTTGCATGAACTCGTGTCCTACCTCAACCAAATAAATGTAATCACCATCATGGTGGTAGCTCAGCATGGAATACTACGTGGTGACGTCGCGGATTTTAACGTCAGTTACCTCGCTGATACCGTGCTCTTATTCCAATATTTTGAGCCAAATGGAGAGTTCCTGCGGGGCCTGCGCGTTTTCAAGAACCGGACGGGGGCACATGAACATGCGATGAGACAACTTTCGATCACAGATACAAGAATCGTTGTCGGCGAGCCAATGAGCCGCAAACTGTTAGCAACAGAGGTGCTCTACAAGGATACGAACGTGACCGAGCCCTCCATCCATCACGATCAGGCCGCGGACATGAGGGTCGTTAACAAAGATGTCTAGACTTAGCTTGGAAGAGCGGATCCTCATCTGCGTGGAGTCACCGCAAGACACCACGCGAATTGTGGAACTCTTAGGTGGTCTTGGAATCGAGGGCACACCGTGCGCAGAATACTCTGAACTATGCGACCAGATTGAACGAGGCGCGGCGGCTATTATTCTGTCCGAGGTCCCTGAAATCTCAGATAGCGACTCAAGATTGCTCTCGATTCTACAAGCACAACCCACATGGTCGGCCATACCAACTATTATTATTCCCGCCGAAGTAACCAACGTCGATACACTCTCTGAAGAGCTCCCCTTAGGCGCGAATCTCGTAGAGCGTCCGGTGCGAATAAGAACCCTTGCAAGCATTGCCCGAATCGCCCTGCACGCTCGCCGCAATCAATACATGGTACGAGACCTCCTGCAGGAGCGGGAGACCCTCGTCGAGCTGCTGCGTCACGAAGCCCAGATGAAAAATGAATTTTTGGCAACACTCGCTCACGAGCTACGAAATCCACTCGCTCCGATTCGGACAGGCCTACAGATTCTGCGCATATCACCCACGGGCACGCGCGCTACGCAGACTGTGGAGATGATGGATCGCCAGGTACGACACCTGGTCCGCCTTATAGATGACCTCCTTGACATATCCCGCATTACTCGAGGAAAGCTTGAACTTCGAAAGCAGAGGGTGCCGCTTGCCTTATTGCTCTCGAACGCGGTCGAAGCTAGTAGACCCTTAATCGATAGCGGAAACCACACGCTGACTATATCGGCACCTGATGAGTGCATCACGCTCGATGTCGATCCCGTCCGGCTCGCTCAGGTTATAAGCAACCTCCTCAACAATGCGGCTAAATATACGCCCAAGGGTGGAACAATAACACTGATAGCTCGCCGCAAAGACGACACCGTACAGATCGAGGTACAGGACAACGGCATCGGACTTTCGCCGCAGATGCTTACAAAGGTCTTTGATATGTTTTCTCAAGTCGAACCTTCGATGGCACGATCTCAGGGCGGGCTTGGAATTGGTTTGACCTTGGCGCGACGATTAACGGAGATGCACCATGGTACCGTTGAAGCCACAAGCCCCGGCCCCGGTAAGGGGTGCACCTTCACCGTAACTCTTCCGTATGAAGAGAAAGCCCAAACGGACGCCGGTAAACACACCGTTGAACTCGACGGAAGCGGGCCTTTCCGTGGCACGTCGCATCGAGTGCTAGTCGTTGATGATCAAGTTGATATCGCGCAGAGCTTTAAGGATCTTCTTTCCTTACTGGGACAGGATACGCACACAGCCTATGACGGACCCGAAGCCTTACAGGCTGCGAAAGATTTCAAGCCAGAACTTATATTTCTTGATATCGGACTACCAGGCATGACGGGCTATGAAGTAGCGCGTAGTTTGCGGGCGCAAGAACAGACCCTAAAGCCAAGGATAATCGCAGTGACTGGGTGGGGAGATGAGCAAAATGTCTCTTTAGCTCGAGAAGCAGGCTTCGACCGACTCCTCAAGAAACCCGTTGATCCTCTTGAGATTGAGGGGATTCTGAAGACTCTCTAGCCGCGCAGTAAACTATTAACTAATATGTCCTCGTCGATGCTTTCCCAACGAATTCCTACTCCTCCACCAATGAGTCGCCACGCATTTATTTGTTTAGGAGAAAAGCTCATGCCACCTCCTTCTCGACACTTGGGGAAAGAGGCCCTCCTAGCTTTCAGGGGAAAGATCATCAGTGTGCGCGGGACGAGGTTTAGGAAACCGGTGCAGGTGCAGGAGGATGAAAAAGATGAGGATGAGGATGAGGAGAAGGACTTGCTTGCTCTCGTATGATACTTTAGGCAATAACAAAAACGTAGACGGTACTTTCGCCCGTCCTGCAATTGTTATCCTCCTCTCCAAACTTTAGTCGTTACTCTAGCGTTTTGGTTAAATAACGCTGAGGCGCGGAAGACGCGGAGGGCGCAGCCCATGTGTTGTTGGTAGCGTGGGCATTTTTGCAAAACCGGAGCTCTGGTGCCCCAGCTACTTTGGGTAAAGCGACAATTTTAATCCTGCGCTCTCCGCGTTTTCCGCGCCTCCGCGTTGCATAACCAAAATATTCGGACACGGACGAACTTAGTTACTTACTGGACGAGGCGTGGGTAGCATCCTGAGGAGAATACAAGCGTAGACGGTACTTTCGCCCGTCACGGAATCGTTACGCAGCTAGTGGTTTTATTTGTTTCTGCTGACTATCTGGCTCAAATTAATCCGTTCCTGAAAGTGAGAACGGAGCCTCTTTATTCGGATGGTCGAATCTGCTCGGTGTTACAACTGAGCGGTTAAACTGGTTTTCGTAGTCCCTGCGGCAGAAGCGGTTTAAGGTGTTGCCGGCATCACGGCAGCTTGCATACACGCCCCGTCGTTCACCTACCATCCATTCGATGCGCAACGCCTCTCGGGCCGGGCGCAGGGGGTCTCCCCCGAAGAGAATTGTGAGGAACGCGAATACAAAAAAGCCCGCGGCGCAGGCGAGCAGAAAGTGTCTGTCTTTAAGGAGGCTTTCCCTCTGGATGCGAGGGATTCTGTACGTTCGTGCGACTCTCGGGGCCATAAAGGCTCTCTATAGATCCCGCCCATATCTATAATCGGCCTAACTGTAGAGAAACTTGACCCCTATTTTGAGGCCTCTGGCCGAATTTGAGTGGGTGGTTGGAGGAGGGGGAATTTTTGCATGGGTAGCGCCTTATTTGGGGGTGTAAAACGGGGGTTTTTCTGGTAATTAGGCGGAATGAGTTCCGTCGATGTAACCAGCCATTTTTGGGTCGCTAGTTCTCCCTCGCTCTCCTCAACACTCTTTGTTGTTCCAGGGGATCTAGAGGTCAGTGACGGCCGGTCGTTGACCGTGCTCGAACTGTACGACGTTGATGGGGTTAAGGTTAACTCGGTCGAGGTTGAGTTTCCATCAAGTGAAGTCGGGGTGGTTGAGCTTGAGCCTTTTGCGACCGGGTTAAAGGTGCAGGGCGGTATCGCTCACGGGCACCTCGCGGTAACCTCTCTCAGTGGTAGTCGGCACGTGGTGCGACAGTCGATGAAGGAGCAAACCTCGATTTTTAGTGACCCAACGGTCATCCGTTCTCGCGAGAGCTGTTTTGCTCCTCTTACGCTCAGCGCGCGGCGCGAGCACATCGTGGCGCTTGTAAATGCTTCTGTAGAAGAAGCCGAGCTTACCGTGAGGCTTTTTTACGGAAGTCGTTCTCCTGAGTGGTCAGTTGTTGTTACAGGGAACGGTAGTAAGCTGATCTCTCTTGAGGAGGATCTACTCTATACGGCTGATGACCGTGTATGGGAGAAGTCGCAGCTCCAGTCGTATATTCGGGTAACTTCAAAGGGAAGTGCGCAGATCGCGTGTCAGGTGCTTGAGAGAGTGTGCGGTGATTCACCGGATCAGGACCTCTATAGGACCGTTACGACGTGGTGATGTGAGAGCGGGCACAGTGGTAGAGTAAAGTAGGGGTGACCTTAGTAGTTATGGACCGCAGCGTTGCAAACAGTGTAAAGACCTTCGCTTTCTGCCTTTCAACACCTACTATCCGCACGCGTATCCACTTCTTTCCCTCAGCGGGCTCTGTTGGAGGGGCAGCCGGTGTGAACTGCACCTTGAAACTTTTTGGAAAGGGGATAGAGAAGCGCGCTGTACTTCTTGATGGAGGGCGGATAGGTCAGCCAGACGGGGTGCGGCTTGAGGATGCCTTCCCTTCGGCTCGCAGCGAAGCCTCAGGGATAGTTGGACTTGAGATAGTGCTTGAGTGTCCGCAGGGTCGCGTAAATATGGCTTCATCTCACGCTACCCTTGAGTTTATCTCCTCGCAGTCTTCCATGGCCTACGGCAGCGCGCCCTTTAGAGCGGCCACCGAAAGTGGTCAGGAGAGCGTAACTGAGCGCCTCCTAGCGGCACGACGCCGGGGTCGGGTAGGGGTGGGGTTGCAAGATAGTGGGCTGACTACGTCGCTCGTTGTAATTAACGCTTCATCGGAGACGTTGCGACCAGATCTCTTGCACACCGTTGGAGGAGAGAGTGTGCCACTGCCAGTTGGTACGGTGTCGCCTGATTCAGTAGTCGAGATACCGCTTGATGAGTCGCTCTTTAAAGGGTGTCAGGTGCATGAGTGTTTGTGGGGTGAGGTGCGTGCCGCTAAGATAGCACTCGGTGAAGCCGGCACACAGGGTGATGCCGCCTATTACCTCGTATATCGCGAACCGACTTCTAAACGACCAGTGTCTGTGTGTGCTTTATGAAAGTAGCGCTCTTTACCCCGTACGGATTCCTGCATCGCGAAAGTGGCCTCGTCTACTTGATAGCAAACTATTTGCGCTCAAGCGGTGCTGAGCTTACGCAGGTCCGGTGTGATGGTGCCGTCTCAGTGTGTGGCCGTGATGTGCGAGTGGGTGGTGGACGCTCTCTGTTTTCGTGCGCCCGATGTACGGGCGAGCAGCGCCGCCTGGCTGATTGGAGTGATGTTCGGGCTTACGAACTCTCAGCGTTTGTTACCTCTGAAGATAAAGTGCAGAGCGCTAAGTGGATGGCTTCAGTGCAGACCGCTGATCTTGATAGGGCTGAGTTTAGGGGCATTAACCTCTGGGAGCGGTGTCGCCGGGACTTTCTGCAGCAGACCGGTGTCGATACCCTGGCATCGATCACTTCAGCAGATGAGCAGAGTTTGCGCGCTCTATACGTCGCTTTTGTGCAGGGCGCGGTCGCCTCTGAGCGTTTCCTCTCGCAGTGGTCTCCTTCGATAACCTTCGTGACAAAGAGTGATGATTCCCTCATCCACGCCTACCTTTCGCAGGTGATTGCTTGTGGAACGGAGTGCGCTACCTTTGCTTATGATGAGGGTGAAGGTGCAACGGTGATCGAGTCCCTTAAGACAGGTGAGCGCTACGTTTCAAAGCTTGTGCTTGACGGCATAACATCGATGCGAAGCGATCCACGCACCTGGGCACCAGAGGTACGCGCGGTAGTGCATGAGATTATGGCGTTTCTAGGGTGTAGTGCAGACCGAGTGGTGTAAGACCTACTGCAAATTCAAACCCGTCCCAACACTCACCTCCGGCGCTCGGCGCAGTTCGATGGTAAAAGTCGTTCCGACCCCAGGGGCGCTCTCAACGGTAATCGTTCCCCCAAGCTTCTCCACTAGCTTCTTAACGCTTGCAAGTCCAACTCCAGAGCCCTCAATCGAGCTGTCTCCGATGCGGTGAAATGGTTTGAAAATAAGATCGAGTTTATCGGGTGCGATTCCGCGGCCGGTGTCAGTTATTGTGATACGCACCCGGCGGCGAGATGAAGCGGCGCGGCTCGTGGTAACTGAAAAGCGCAGTGGGCGGTTGCGGTCTCGGTACTTAATGGCGTTTCCTAGCAGATTGCTAAGGATTTGATACAGGTAGGTCTGCGTACCAAGAACAGGCGGAAGGTGCTCTTCAATAACGATATCAGCGTGCGCTTCGTCGATCTGTTGCTTGTAATCGTTTCGCACCTCGGTTAGCACAGGAGAGAGATCGACTCCAACCAGTGGCTGTTCTGATGATGAAACGCGGGCCAGCTCCAAAACCCCTTGCACGAGCTGCTCAAGGCGCGCTATCGCTTTGGAGATGTAACCAAGCGGCTCAGAGGTCTCGGATGAGCGCTTTACATCTTCAGTCTCAGAGAGGATTCCAAGCATACCTTTAATTGTAAGGATCGGCGCCTTTAAGTCGTGTGAGATCATGTAGGTGAACTCGTGTAGATCTCTATTTCGCTCCTCAATCTGGAGTTGATTGCTTACGTGGGCTGTCACGTCGATAGCGATTGAGAGCGCGACGTAGTCCTGAATAGTTGAATCAAAGATCGGCACGGTGCGCGTTTCAAACCAGAGCGTCATTCCCGAGCGGTGGTAGAAGCGGTAGCGACACTGAAATGGTTCACCGGTAGAGACGATTGCAAGGGCTCGGTCGAGTGACGCGCGGTCATCTTCATGAACTGATGTGTGGAGAAAGCTCTCTTTGTTACGGTAGATCTCAGAGAGAGAGTAACCGGTAAGCACCTCAGTGTAGGGGCTGCACCATAAGATTGTGCCGTCGCTCTGGTGCAGCATAACTGCAGCGGCGACGTGGTCTGTTAAGATCTTGTAACGGGTAGCGCTTTCAGCCTCTGAACGTTTAAGGGCGTGAATGCGTGTTATAAGTCCTTTCAGGTGTGAGCCGACCAGCGGCAGCCTTAGTACGCACCTCGTCAGATAACTCACACTGTCACTTTCGTCGCTTTGAAGAGCATCGTGAACGGTTCGCAGAGAGGCAACGAGGAGAAGCCCTGCAACTACTATCCCTGCCGTCAAACACAGCTGTTCAATCGTCAAGAAGTACCCCACGAGGCGTATAGTTCGTATTCCTCGTCAAAGCTCCGTTGCGCTTCGCGCGTTACAGAGTCTTGGCTGCTTTTCGGTAACCTGAGGTGCTCCCACGCCTCATCAAGGAGTGGTTCATAGACGCTGCGTAGAAGGTTGCTCTCGCGATCCTGAACAAGGCCCAGCGCATGCGTGATAATGTTCGCTGCCTTCACCAGGCCGGTGGGGGTGAGGTAGCTTATCTCGCTCCACGGTCTGTGGTGATTTCGAATGATGGTGATAAGGTCCTCTGAGAAGTTCCAGCGCTCGGCGATCAGGTGACCAACCTGTGTGTGGTCAAAGGGATACTCAAGGAGTTCGGCTTCAACGGAACTTAATCCATCCGAGATAGCGCGCTTGCATAATTTGTCGTACGAGTCGGTGTGCTTTTGAAGGAGCAGGAGCTTCCCGATATCGTGCATCAAGCCACCAAGAAAGACCTGGTCGGTCTGAGAAGGAAGTAAGTTGCGCGCCAGGAGGCGAGCCGTGAGGGCTGTTGCAATATCGTGTCCCCAGAAGTGAGAACGCAGCGGGTGTCTGATAGGGAAGATGTTAGCTAGCGCAGTGGCGTTTAGCACCCCCTTCAGCTCAGATATCCCCACAACCATCACAGCCTCAGGGATAGTCTTACTTCCACCGCCGCGATCGTAGAATACCGAGTTGGCTAGTTTGAGTACGCGAGCAGAGAGCCCTTCGTCACACTCCAATACTTCTGTATAATCGCGCGCATCGGCGGTTGGGTTTGTAGCCAAGAGGAAGGCCTTCTGGGCAGCTTGTGGCATTGAGGGGACCGAACGGCAACCAAGGGAATCCAAGATGGTCTGACGCACACCGTCTGTTAGGTGCGGAGCCTCTTCCTTGATCGGTTTTTTGGAGCCAAATAGTTTGCCTAGCATAAGCCTCCGATAAGATGACAGAATTGGCATCCGTGGTTCATCCGTGACGCCCAAGGGGAGATCGGCTGGTGGGGGCAAAAACAGGATATTTGGTGTCTCTTAGCTGTTATTTCGCCAGTTTGCGTTGCCCGGGGAAGGCAGGTAACATATGGATGGTATTCGATAGAGACTATAACTATGCAAAATCAGGCTATGGCTCAAGACCTCTACCCGACCAAAGAAGCGATTAACGCGGTTTTGGTCATTGATGATGAGGCCAGTATCAGGCGCTCCCTTGAGGGGGTTTTAAAGGATGAAGGTCTTTCGGTGCTGGTTGCCGAAGACGGCGAGTCAGCCATGCGAATCCTCACCGATACTCGTCCGGCCCTCGTGCTGCTCGATATCTGGATGCCAGGCATGGATGGGTTAGAGACCCTCCGAAAGATTAAAGATCTGTACCCTGAGCTGCCAGTGGTGATGATTAGTGGTCACGCCACGATTTCAACCGCCATCGCCGCTACCCGACTCGGGGCGCTCGATTTCCTTGAGAAGCCACTCGACCTTTCAAGCACCATACAGATTGTGCGGCGCGTGCTTGCGTCGGCAGAGCGAGAAGCCGCGAAGGGCTCAAGTGATATGAGCTGGGAGGCGCTTGATTCAGGATCGGTTGGTGCGATACGTGAGTCATTAACGATCAACCCAGTTGTTTTTGCCAAGCAGCCGTTAGCTGGTAGGGCAATACGGCAAAAGACCCTTGCACATGCAGCTATCCTCTACGGGCAGGGGCTGCACTCGGGTCGCAAGAGTGGACTCATCCTTGAACCCCTTCCGCCGAATTCAGGGATCCATTTCGTGGGTGTCTCAGAGACAACTGTAGTACCAGCGCACGTTGATTTCGTTGAGTCTACCGGGTTTGCGACAACTGTTCGGTTGGGACAGACGCAAGCCGGTACGATTGAGCACCTGATGTCAGCTTTGTGTGCTTACGGGATCTCTAATCTGCTTGTGAAGTGCAACGGCGAAGTGCCGGTGATGGATGGGTCGTCCCGTGATTTCTGTCGCCTCTTTGGTGAGGTGGGGATGACCGAGCAGGACGGTGAGTGGTACGAGATTGAGATTCGTAAGACCCTTGAAGTGGGGGATGGCGAAGAGTTTATTCGCATCGAGCCAGCCGATGAGTTTTCAGTCGATTACACCTTGCGGTACCCGGAACCAGTCGGCGAGCAACGCTTCTCGTTTACGTTGACGGATGCCGCAGCGTATCGCGAACAGATCGCACCTTCGCGTACATTTAGCTTTGTAAAAGATGTAAGCCACCTGCAGAGGCAGGGATTAGCACTCGGTGGCCGGTTTGATAATTTCCTTTTGATAGGTGCTGAGGGAGCGATCAATGACGCTTGGCGCTTTCCAAATGAGCCTGTGCGACACAAGATCCTCGATGCCATAGGAGATCTCTACCTTCTCGGTCGACCGCTGCGCGGAAAGGTTACAGCCAGCATGACCGGTCACTCAGATAACATCGCACTCCTCAAAAAGGTGCGTGAAGAGCTGCAGCGGCAGTAGGAAAAACTAGACCTCCGACCTCTTAGATTTTTTGGCGAGGCTGTGATGGACCGCGGACCTTCCAGGTCCGCCAGTAGTTTCGTAGGTCACATACATATTTTTTGGCGAAGCTAAACCTTCGCGGTCCAGGGGGCGGTCCGCCTTTAGCAAGGGATGTTGTGCACCGGGCCGCACAGACTCAAATCCTGCCTAAAAGAATAAGAATGAGTAGTATCAGTACCACTAAGCCCAAACCACCGCTTGGATAGTAACCCCAGTTTTGACTGTGAGGCCACGTTGGCAAAACCCCAACGAGCATAAGTATCAAAACTACGAGTAGAATCGTTCCTAGATTCATAAAAATAACGCACGAAACTTAGACTTAGGCAGGAGGCTATTGCAAACAGCGGACAATGAGCGTGATAGCAATCAGATGTCGATAGCTGAAGTCTTCTCAGCTAGAGAGGGTCTACGGTGCTGAGGAAGGAGATTGATCTCTGTCAATGCCGTAGTTGGCTGATGATTCTGAGGAACGCCTTGTTTTCACTCCTGACGCTAGTCATGGAAGCACTCTAAGAGAATCTGTAGCCTCGTACTTTTTCGCTCCGCGATATGGGGCATCCGATGAGGTCTGTATGAGTTCGCTCTCTGTGAATCGAGTAAAGGTGTGCCAGAAAATAGTCGTGACGTTACTCGGCTTGCTAGTGATTAGCACAAACGTCGGATGTGGTGGCGGCTCAAGCAGCGATAGTATTGACTATGCGGCTCTCGGGGCAAGTGATGTCACAGGAGTTGGCGCGACCCCGCTTACAAACGGGTACGTCTATCGGATCGAGGACTCTGTAGCGCAGGAGAGTGGGAAAGGAGTGGATCTGGAAAATCTAGGGATCCCCGGCGCGAACATCGCTCAAGTCAAAAACATTGAAGTGGAGATTCTCAAGCGCTCCTCTCAGCCGGAGCTTATTACCTTATCAACAGGTGCCAATGACCTTATAGCTGGAGACGATGTGAGTGCTTTTGAATCCGATCTGAGGGAAGTTTTGTCGGAGCTTCGAGCCATTTCACCCTCCGCAGTAGTAGCGATATCTAATCTTCCCGATCTTACCAAGCTGCCCAAATTTCAAGAGAAGCCCGATAGAGATGTTACAGAAGCTCGCGTTAACTCCTATAACGCAGCTATCGCGCGCCAAGCCGCAAGTGCCAATGCGTTGCTCGTAGATCTCTATAGCGAGCCTCTTGAGGACTCCTTAGTGAGTGACGTGGATGGATTTCATCCAAGTGATGCGGGTCATCAGGCCATAGCGAATGCATTTATGGCTGTTCTGAGGCCCTATATTTCCTCGTTGGGGACGAATCCGTAGGGGGGGGGCGAAGCCCACCTCTGGAAAGAACGCAGCTAGCGTGACGGCTATCTTACGTTCATCGTCACGAATGAGCACCGTCTACATTTCACTAATCCGAACCCCGTACTTGTCGTTCACAACCACAACCTCACCCGACGCCACCGTTTTACCCTGCAGGGCGATGCGCACCGGTTCGCCAGGTTTTGATTGTAGCTCGAGCACGCTACCGACAGTAAGTTTTAAGAGTCGCTCAAGGGTTATCGTAGTCGCGCCAAACTGAACCGATAGGGTAAGCGGAACATCGGCAAGAAATTGCACTGGCTGAGGAGCACTCGGGGGAGTAGCTGGTGCGGTAGCCAGTGAACGCGGTTCTTCGACGGGGTATTTATCTGCCATGCCTATGTTTGGTCGGCTGGTGGCGGGGGGAGCTAAAGAGAAGGGAGCGATGCAACCGAAGGTCTGAAACAATAGGCTCTTCGTAGAATCGAGTGGGTGGCAACGAGGATAGAGAAAGCGTAAGCCCTTGTCTTGTCCCATAAATCGCGGCTGTTCACGGGAGCGTGCTCAAGGTAAGAAGCTCTATCACGTGGGAATCAGAGGTTCGACTTCTCGCAATACTCTTGCTCATGCCAATGCTAATCGAGACTGAAGGATTTTCGCCGACTACGCATGAGTGCTGACCGCCTATGCGCGACGGCTACACAAGGCGGAAAAACCATCTC
>JBIKKT010000022.1:0-57138 GCA_044360195.1 Bdellovibrionota bacterium
CTCCAACGAAGTTGCAGCCAAACTATCAGAATGCGCAACAGGAAATCCTTTTTCACCACCCTGCTAATGGCCAAACAACTTCCACCAGCGAAGGTAAAGCGTGAGACTATTCGAAAAGTTGCTGTAACCCCATTACTTCCACCAGTGAAGACAGATGGCATGACGCCTTCCTTGTTTGATCAGCCACAGAGCCGTATCGAGCCAGAGTTGCCAAAGGCTCCCGAGCCCCAACTTCCACCAGTGGTAGTGACCAGCTATTCGTTCCTTGCCGACCAAGAATTTGACGACCTATTGAATCAGGTCATCCTGCACACGGGCTGCAAGCCTGTAGTAGAGCTACTAAAGACTACAATGCGCTCATTTCTTAGAGACAAGAGACCCAAGACCGAGCAGATGCGTCCATTTAACGTAGGTGGCCGATATATTCCTAAACATGTCCGTCAAAGTGTAATCGAACGGGATCAAGGACAGTGCTGCTTCGTATCTGAGAATGGTGTGCGTTGTACGAGTAAAGCAGGCTTACAGATCGATCATATCGCTCCGTTCGCAAAAGGGGGATTAACAGAGCTATCAAATCTTAGAATCTTGTGTTCTGCGCACAATCTTTACGAAGCCGAGAGAGCTTTTGGGCGAGAGAAGATTCACTTCCACCAGCGCAATAAGGAGAGACGGGTCGATCGAAATTAATGAATTCTTAGTAAGCGAATGCTGCCACTACCGCTTATTTCGATCGCCGATACGGAGTGGGATTTTTAAGTGTCCCCGCAGTATCGGGCGAGCGAGATAAGCGGCTGCCGAGATACCGACAAGCTATTCTCCGGTCGGCGCGCTAAGCTGGCCGCGTCATTGGGTTCCTAGTGGTTATTCTATGTCGCCCCGTGGACGCTCAACCGTAGGTCCGTACGCTACGCAGGCAAGGTGCCATCTTCAGTGCCACAACTGCCCCTTTTAGGTTTAAGTAGTACAAATCAGCATGCGCCCATAACCGGGCTCTTTACCGCCCGCTACCTCTACCTCTTATTGGCGTAGAGCCGGAGTTTTTATGTTAAGTCTAGCTGCGTATGCAATTTTGGCAGGCGCTGTTGGACAGTAGTGAAGCGTGCACGCTCACGTCCGGATAATACCGAGTGCCACCCGCTCGATTCCACGAAGGGCCAAACAAAAAAACCCCAGGAGTTTCCTCCTGGGGTCGCGTTTACTAACCCTCCATGCGAGGGAGATTGACCTTACTCGAGGATGTTTTCGTCGTTGAAGAAGGTCGATATGAAGGAGCGTAGGATAAACGATCCTACAGCTACCACCATGAGGCTGAGAGCGGCCTTATACTGACCGAACGCAGCTGACATAATCGCCATAATTCCTGCCGTAGCCATAATCAAGGCTCCGAAGGAACCTTCTAGATACGTTATGATGACGTTCACAGCGTTTGCAATTCGCACATCGTTGTACGTGGTTTGAATACCGCCGGCTCCTGACGCTGAGGCGGCTAAAACTTCATGGGAGAGTCCGAGAGCGAGAATAGAGATTCCCGCTACAAACAACGCACCACGAAATTGCTTCTCAGTTGGACATACCTTCGATGCACCGAGACGCTGACAGAACGAGAGCGATGACTTCATTACTTTTGTGGAAAGTTTCTTTAACATAAATAACCCTTTCAGATTACACATTCTATTTGTTGAGCACTTGTTTCCATAATCGACGCGACACGCGCGTCCCAGTTTCATAAAGGGTTATAGCAAAAAGACGTTCCTATGTTGCATATCCCAAGTCATTTTTTTCGCGCGCTGTAATCTTTGCAGATGATTACTCTAGGATCCTTGAGTCCGTTCAACAAACTATGAGTGACAACCTGTTGTTTTAAGACACTTTGGGTGAAAATTAGGAGTAAATCAGCCGAAAGAGAGCCCTTAATGCCAAGCTCTTCAGCTTTTTCGCTATGACCCCTGTTCGGTGATTCCGGGGAGGATATGCTCGGGATTGCTTGGTACTCCGTTCAGCCGCAACTCAAGGTGCAGGTGCGGACCGGTGGAATGACCTGAGTTTCCTACCCGCGCAATGACTTGGCCCGCTCGAACGTGCTGGCCTGGAGATACCGATATCGAATCGCAATGCCCGTAATGGCTCGTTAACCCCTGGTTATGCCGCACCACTACGAATTTCCCATAACCCGCAAACGGGTCGGCGTAGATCACCGTACCTGCAGCCACCGCTCGCACCTGCGCTCCAACCGGAGCAGCAAGATCAACGCCGTGATGGTGTCGTACAACTTTCCGAATGGGGTGGGCTCGTCTGCCGTAGTCACTTGAGAGGCGAGGACCAAGCACCGGATATACCCAAGATGGCAGGGCGGTCGGCACCACCTTTGGAGCACCGGCTCTACTCGTCTCAGCAAACGAAAGGTGGCAGTGCATTACCGCTGCAAACGGAAGGAGGGCGACAGCGGCTCTTAGTGTACCGCGTAGCGCCTTTCTACTTCCCACCGTTTCCACGTTGGAACCTCCGGAAGGCTTCATCCTCTGCGGGCCCTGCGAACCCCTTTACCGCTACTGCGCTATCGCCGTCCGTTTTAACCGAGCTATCTCCAAATTGCACGAGACTTGCGTGAATCCACGCCCGCTCACCGCTCGGCGCAAACACCCGCAGCCACGCCCCCTGCCGCATCTCGACAGCTAGTCGTGAACCACGTGGCAAAGAGAGTAGGGCAGAGTGGTTATTGCCTGGGCCTAAGCGAAGCTCTGCCTTCTGAACAGCTACCGTTGCAACCTCAAGATTGCTATCAGGGGATGGCGGCTGCACATCCCGCGCGGCCGTATTCGTGCTGACCTGAGCCGATACATTCTGGTCCTGCGCGGCCCTGGGTACAGCTCGTGCTTCAGCGGCTGGAGGAGCTATCTTATATTGACCAAGGCTTGCTCGAGTCTTTGCATCCATGACAGCAGAGAGTCTTTCAACCTCTACCTCAGCGATAGTGAGCTGCGATTGAAGCTCCTGAACCTGCTTAGTTAACGCTGAAACCTGCAAATCACGCTGCTCAAGTTGCGAACGTAAGAGAGCATTGGTTGTACGCAGCTGAGATACGCTTTCAAGTGGTGCAGCCTTCACTACCGCCTGCTGCTGCGGGGGATTCTCGACCACCTGCAAACTTTGCGACGGGGGTTTTCTTTCAGGTGGTGACTCAAGGGGGAATTCTTTAACTACTTGAGCAGCGGCAACTTTGTTCAACACTGGCGCGTCTCTGACCACGGGTGCGGATGAGCGCCTAGCGACTTGCGGATCAGTAAACGACACAGCCCGCGCTGAGAGGCTACTAAGGATTGATTGTTCTGCCTGCAGAAGTTTGTCGGGAGCGCTGCGACTAACCTGCGCCCAGGCTGTACGTGGAAGGAACCCAACAATGCCAAGCACAAGTGCAAATACTATGACTGCTCGTCCCATGTGTGCGTAGGGCAGCGAGCCCGGTCGAGCCGAGCGCTGTAAGGAAAGCGAAGTACCTGTTTGCCCTAACGTGATGTGAACCATAGAACCTTTGTGGATACCACGCGACGGATGGTTATTCCGTCCTCTTATCTGCTCAAAGCGGATCCCTGCTTCTGAGAAATAGTGAAAAAAATGCGCCCAGCAAAAAAGAGGGGTAACTTACTCAATTCCCAATCTTTTTCGAATATCGGCGAGGTCCTTACTACGCCCTGGCGTGGGCCCTGAGTTGGTTGGCAGCTCATCCTCTGGTGATGCCCTATACGCGAGCTGCTCATCCAGAGATTCATCTCCCGGCAGTGGCGCTGGACGCGCGCCGCCTGACGGATCGCTCCTTGACTGAGAGTCTAGAAAAGCGGCTGTTTCGAGCTGTAGCTCTTTAAGAGATACAGTAGTGTTCGACTCCTGACGTGACACTGAGGGAGGCGCCGATCCATCTCCCGCAGGATCGCTACTCCCAACCCATCGCACCACAAAAACAAGGAAAGCCAGTACAAGCAACCCAACCGTCTGCGCCTTGTTCCTAAAGGGAGAGAGTAGGTTACCAACACTTACTAAACTCATAGTCCTCTACCGTTGCACTATTTTCCAGGCCGCCGATAGTACTGCCATCGCCCCTGACGGATCTCGGTGACCTCTTGATGGGCAGGTCGATAGTAGTGTCCCTCTGGGTCTAGCCCGGGCGGAACGCTCACAACGTCAACCATCGGCTCTTCCCAAATATACTCGACCGCTCCAGGAACATTGCGCACCTGGTATTCGACTATAGTTGGACTGCTGACCTCGTTTTTCATCGATGAACTGCACCCCGAGAGAGCTGCCACCATTATCATCGATGCAACCGCGATATGTCTACGCATGTTTTGTAATGTCATACACCTTCTCCTATAAACTAGAATCTCTAATTCCTGTCTCTAACATCGAGTTCACTGCGCCACTTACTCCACCAAGGCCAGGGTCTTCCTGGACAAAGGTACCCATCATGCGTGACTGCATCTCCTGCGCGCCATACGGGGCCACCGCTAGGACCTCCTCAAGCGAACGACTAAAATCGTTCTCATTGCGGGCCAATATATCGCTAAAGAGCTGATTGTCATCGCCGTTGTTGGTGCTGACCCAATAAAAGGCCGGCTCCACCGGTAGAACCAGGGCCCCCTCACCGATATCCGACATGAGGTAGAACTGAGATTCTACCCCCTTTACCGTACGTAGTCGCATAATTACGTCGGATTGTTGTGGAGTCAAATTAAAGGCTTGCGCAGTCAAATGGAACTTATTTGGGTCCTGCCGCAGGAATATCTTATGCGCGCTGTTCTGCACGATAGCCTGCCCGCCTGAGCCAACGTAAAAGTCTTCTCCCGACTGGGAAGCGGCGATAACGATCCCCTTACGCTTACGATAGAGCCTAAAGGCAGTCTCAATCGTGCCGGCTTGAGTCTTTCCGATAAGCTCGTGAGCCTCATCGAACACCAGGACTTTACGTGTATCAAGCTCCTGAGGATCATTCATGACAGTGTCCGCCCACACCATCGCGATTTTCAAAAACACTCGCTGCAGATCGGGGTTACGACTTAGCGCCTTTAAGTCGAATACGATAAAGCGCTCCTTGAGCTTTAGCGCACCCGGGCGATCAAAGAACCGAGCATACGTTCCCTCCCCGTAATAGTCTGCGATCAGAAGAGCGATGCGTTGGCGACGCCGCGCGGTATCTTCCGTTTCATCAACCCGTCGTGGAGCACGCAGGGTAGCTACCACATCACTAAGGATAAACTCGCGTCGCATCGGGCCTTGGCGATAAATGCGATGGGCTTCTGCCAAAGAGTCAGCAACAGCACCGCGTTCAAGTCGGTCTGGTGCATTAGTCCCATCAGTCGCCATGTCACAGATCACATCTGCACACATGTCGAGCAGGTCTTTGTAGTCATCGTTGCGAGAATCAGGGGTAATCTCACCGAGCCGCGCAAGGAAGTTCATCGCCGGAGCGCGCGATGGGGTCGCTTCGTAGATTCGTCCGCCGAAAAGCTTTGCAATCTTCTCAAATCCACACGGCTGTCCGACCATACCCTTATCGAAGATAAAGGTAATCGGCTGACGCTCAACAACCCGACCATCAGAGAGCGTTGAATAGTGGCCGCGATTGAGCATCGTGATGAGGTAGCACATCAGATAGCTCTTTCCGGCACCGGACACTCCGCTAATTAAAACGTTAGGAGCGATATTGGAGTCGTAGAGGTCAAACCCAACCAACTCGCGGTTCCAGAGGCTTGGAAGGACCATTTGCGACCCAGCGCTACCCTTCCAATTTCCCCACAACGGGAACATCCGTACCGCTCGAGATGATTGAACAACCGTGGTCCATCCCGCTCCATCAGTAGCTGGATCGTAGGCTCCCGGAAGAGAATTTACGATCACACCAAGATCTGAAATTTCGTGCACCATACCGCGCGCTCCATTGAGCTGCGGAAAAGTCGCCACTGCTTCTGATGTTGCGCGGATCGCCTCATCCTCGGTCTGGCAAATGAAGGTTTGATGTAAGCCGACCCTTACGATCTGCTCGGAGGCATCATAGAGCTGCTGCCGTGCATGACGAATCGCTGAGACCTGGTGGGTGACTTTCTGGTTAGACCGACCACCCCATGCACGTTCACGCATGCCGAGTGTGCTGTCGAGCCGATCAAGACGCGCAAGCTGTCGCTCCTTCGGGTCCTTTGAAAATGTAACACTTATGATGTTTTCATAGGGTGCCGATTGCAGCGGGGCAATCATAAGAGGCATGCAACTCTTCGGCGGCTTTACCATCGACACAGAGCGATATACTCGCCCATCTTTTTTAACGATACCATCCCGAGGATGCTCGACACTCGTCTCGGAGATCTGGTTTGAGAGCAGATCCTCTGGGTCGTAAACAGGTACTGGTATAGCCGCTGAGCGACCCCGCTTTAACTTGCTCGGCTTAACGCTCCGTCGATTAAGGAGTGGATAGAGGAGATTGATTAAGCCTTGCCCGTCGATTCTGCGTGGATAAAAGCCTAAGTCTGCAAGCTTTGCGACGGTTCCATCCATCAAACCCTTAAAGCGGTTTGCAAACGACATGTACTCAGTGTAGCGCTGCTCAGCAGAAAGCCCGACAGCGCCGTACATCAACATCTTGACCGTCCGCGCTAACTGCTGCGTCAGCCCCTTGCCCTGCCACTCAGGGTCAAATCGGAAACAGGCGATAAGACGTAAACGACGCGGGCGCCGATGCAGGGAGCGGCTCTGTGCAGCTAGTCGCATCGAGCGCACCCAGCGACGGGTCATCCATCCGGCAGCACCCGTCAGCGGATAGCGATTGAGACAGTCTCTCAAGAGTCCGTCAACGTCAAAGGTTGTTACCCAACAAAACTGGACAGAGATGTTGTGATCCATTGCATCGAGCATCTCCTGAATGCGCTCGGTGAGTTGGAATGCATCAACGTCAGAAACTTTTGTTATCCATTTCGGCTGTAGCTCCCAGATAGACCACAGCGAGGCGTCGGTGTGAACAAACATCTCGTTCTGCTCGTCAAAGCGAGCAAAGGGAAGGAGCTTGTTAAATATCTCCTCGTCCTCAAACAACCTATTTCGGGTCAACCTATTGATGCTCATGCAGCTCACTCACTGTAAAGTCGCGGCGCTTCGGCATGGGCTGCCAAGAATCGAACCTCCCTGTTCACATGATCGACAACCACTTTGACTTTCGCCGTACCCTCTATAATCCGCGCGAGCTCGTCAATTGTTCCTAAATTTTTCACAGAAATCTTATTTTTTGCGATTGAAGGCGCTGTATACGAAGAATACCTAGCCATGGCTGCCAGAACCCTAGCAGTTTCCTCTAGGGTGGTTCCTTTGAGCGCTAGTTCGAATACGGGCCGAAGGGTAGGGCCGTCCTCTCGGCTGACGCTAGAGCCATTCTCGCGCGCAGGGAGGGTCTCTGGTGGGAGTACCCATCGTGTGCGGGCGTAGACCGGCTCAGGGCCCTCCGTGCGCACCGCTGAAAGGAATATGGTTCTCTTGTTCCGGTCAATTGGCTCGTATGCCTTCGGAGCGCCGCACGCAGCACACGCAATCGACAGTAGTATAAGTGCTACGGTACGAGTTCTCATTGCCTCAAATCCTCAGCGTTAACGAAACCTGTCGCCGCTCCAGTGCCACCCGTATTGAGCTGCGCCTCAAGCTCAAATGCATCTGATACCGCCCACTGCTCCTTCTTTACCTTCAAGTAGTAATAGTGCGCGGGAACGAGGTCGCCGTGAGAATTAAGGTGGTCAGGAACCCACATCAAACGAACTACCGCAGGCATCATAACCGGGTTCGTTGGCTGAGGTGCCTGAGCGCGCTGGTACGTGGCCATAGCCTCAAGGGCACCACGCGCACGGTCGGCCTTACCACTCCCCGACTCGTTAAGAGCGGCATCGTTCTTCTCACCCATATATGCTACCTCGCTTGGGCTAGGGTAGAATGGGTTTAGAACCCGGCCGACAGCTGCGCACCCAGTCAGTAGCGAAATCGTTGCCGTAAGTAGGAGGATTGTAGTTGCTCTCATAAGTCACTCACTCCGAAAAACTAATCCATTGACGTAAATACAGCCGATGGATCTTCTTGATCAAGCTGTTCGAGTAGATCCGGGATTGCCAGCGATTGACTGAATACAGCCGTAGCCTCTCTCCCCGATAGGACCTGAACAACCGGAACCATCTGCGAAACGCGGTCCCGAATTATATTTTGCCATTCATTTGCTGCCGATGAGAGAGCAATTCCCCCCGCGTACTCCGGAATTTTACTGCGGTCTACGTACACCGAGGAGCCTTGGTTAATGTTTTGGTTGTTGTTTTGGTTGTTGTTAAAAGAGTACAGCTGCTGAATCGTATTCGAGGCCGCATAGCCCTGACCTGCACCAGCTAGTCCGCCTGCTACAGCAGCTCCTCCAAGGGCCTGGCCGATCGGGTCAATTAAAACGCCCTCCATTCCTCGAATTCCATCCTCACCAACAATCCATCCGTCGATGCCGAACTCCTTTCGTCGGCCATTTGGCAGACGGATACTCAGGCGCGTCAGACGAAAGAGAACCCGCGCGTCGGTAAGAGAGCCCTGAGCCGCTGCGATTACCCGAGCCTCACCGAGAGGTACGCTATTGCCGTCTGGACCAGTCACATCTCCAATCAACTTAAGCACCACCGGATACGGTGTGCCGTCAGTAGGCGCATTAACCCCCGCGAGGAGCTTCACGCGCACTGAGTCGCCCGGCATAATAGCTGCTAGCTTTGGCTTTTGCGGCGGCATCGGAAGAGATGCTGCAACTTGCTCAACTGGTCCGAGAGTCTCGAGTTCATCAGGATTCGCGCTGACAAGGTCGCCTGCGGTAATCTGGTTTAAGTCCTTTGGGCTAGCGCTAACGGGGCTCTGAGTCGAGGAAGTAGGGGTCTGCACTTCGGCAAGTCGCTCAAGGATCTTCTTAAAGATCTCTGCCGTTGTTGCCTCGTAATCAGCCATCGCCTTCTTTTGCGTATCGAGGTCAGCACGCATAGAGTTGCTCTGCTGGGTCAACTGATTGAGCTGACCATTAAACCGCTCTACCAGATCGGTCCACCGCTCGTTAGGATCATTTGCTCCTACCTGAACCGGTTGCTGAGGGCGCTGTCTGCGCTGCTTTGGCCCGGACTGACCGAAAAAGAGCCACACCAATCCAAGCACCACCAGTCCGGTGATTACCTGAGTTTTGCGCTCACTCCTCAGTTTGAGTCCGAAATCTTTTATAGCCTGACTCATATAAACTCGTATCTCCTAACGTGCTCTCGTCACGATGTAGACCTTTGCGTTGTGCTTGTTCGAAATCTGCTCCTCTACGTTCAACGGCCGCGGCGAAAGCTCCCAGTTTGAGAGCGAAATCGCACGGGTTCCATCGATGCGGAAAGAGGCCGGATTGACCTTCTGCGTCTGGTCAAGCAGGTTCGTCGCATCAAGCACGTAGCCCCACAAATTCGAGCCGATATACATCTTGTCTATCTTGGCGATGACCGCTCCATCACTAATTACAGTCTGTCCCTTAAATTTCTCGCTCGTTGTATATCCGGGAATGGTTGCCTTGCCGAATTCAGCAGCGAGCACCATCTCGCGCATCAAGCCCGATACCTTGCTTGGCGGAGCATATGCAAATCCCTGCTCGCGGTACGGAGCTGGCCGGTCCTCTTCTGAGGAACCAACGGGACCACGCCCATCACCCACTGACACCTTTGCGTCACGAGGATTGTCGGTGGATGCCTTGCGAATACGGAGCGGATAAGAGCGACCGTCATCGAGGCGCACGAGGATAGCCTCGCCGTTCTCGTTCATATTTTCCTTTGCGAAGATCACAAGCGAAGAGTCCTTTCGGTCGAGCGCAATTCCCGCGTTGGAGTTCTTGAATCCATCACGGATCTTTGCCCCGTCAAAGACTACCTCGGTCGGCTCTCCAACGTTAACAAAAACCTCTATTTCACCGTCTTTCTCGCTGTACTCAACGTCACGCGCGAACGCGGACTGGGAAGACGCGACCACAGAGAGTGCCGCAAGAAGTACGCCCGTTACAATCACTCTGGAAACCACAATTGCACCTCTCATTTGTCAGCTCCTAAAGAACCGGTTTCAGCATCGGCAGGCCGCTCACCGCGGATATCCGCCTTAAACAGAACGCTGCTTATTACAATCCCATATGGATTTATCTGGTTGCGCGGGATGGTCGTCATCCGTACGCGGAAGCGGCTCGAAACAGTCGGAAGCTCCGACCCAGCGATGACCTTCCAGCGGTCACCTACGATGGCAACTTCAACTTCGGTACCAGAGCGAGTGACTTTTGTTTTGAGGGGGTCACTGAAGAACACCTGGGTACGAGACGAATTCTCGATCGCTGGAAGCTCTGACGCCATCATCTCTTCGTTAAACTTACTCAAGAGAGGCTCCTTCAGCATGGCCCGTGCAGTCTCAAATTGACGTCGCGCCGTTACTGGCTGATAGGTCGCGATAAGGTTGATATACGCATTTGCAGCGTTGATATATTCAGAATCCGGGATATCCTGCGCTGCATACGTTCCAGGAACGGGTTTTGATGGAACGCTAAGAGTAATCTCTCTCGTCGTGTATGTAATCAGTGCGAACGTAATCGCGATGAAGGTAGCCGGGATCTGCAGCAAAGCGACGGATCGCCATAAGAGAGCCTGATCTTTATAGTTCTCCCACAGCCGGATCGTATCACCTCCCTGGCGGGCTGCCGCAAGGGTAGTATCTGCCACGCGCTCGCGAACCTGTTGTGTTACTAGCTTTACCTTAGCCATACCGTTCTCTCTTACCTCTGTCGTTCAACCTGCTGAGCTTTAGCAAGCACTTCACCTAAATGAAGCTGCGTAAAGAGCTTTTGATCACTCAACTGCCGCAGCGGAGCGCCGCTCCAACGGGGTTGAAGCGAAGCCGGAGCGGGTATCCCTGGAGGCTCAAAGCCACAAGCTGCCATACACATGTTTCTAACTCCACGTTCTTCGTCAGGAAATTTTCGCCTTGCTGCACCTAGTGATAGAGACGATCCGATCCAGATAAGTACCAACAGGGGCATGTAGTGCGCTGGTTTATCGAAAGCCGTACTAACAAGAAACGACAGCACTAAACCGGACATCCATTCCATCGGCTTGCACCCAGCAAAGGTCCAGTCTTCGTTTAACCCAGGAATTACGTCACCGTTGTCCATGTCGATTCGTGCCTCTAATAGTAATCAACCGGTCTTACTTCTTTGCTTCAGGCAAAAGCCGGGGATCTGCTGAAAACTTAATACCGCCCTTGGTCGCCTTAGGCTGCGGGTCCAGGATTCGCTCAAGGTCCTGCGCTCGATCAATCAGGGTGTTACGCCACTTGGTTGGGTCAAGAAGCTCATCAGGGCGGGCTATTTTTCGCCCCTGGTCAAACTCATTAAGGGCCGAAACAAGGAGGGCCCGCGCGCGGGCGTAGTGAGCAATAGCTTCGGCTGTGGCCTCGGTGCTGGTTTGGCCTATATTCTGAGGCTCGGCAAGAGCAGGAGCGCTCCCTTGGACCGAAAAGGCCAACACTAGGGTCAGAATTGAAGAAAATAACTTAGTCATTGTAACACCCTGATTTTATGCTGTTATACAAACTCCCTTACGATTGTACCGGTGTTCACCGCCGGTTTCATCCATTTTTGCCTCTCAGAGTATCCTGAAAATGCGTAGGGCATCCGATAACTCTCTGAGAGGACTATGGTGAGTCGGTATTCGAGTTTGTTCACGTGTACCGTGAGGGATATGGAACAATCTAGGTTTTTCGTTGACTAACTGCCGCTTTTTCTGACGACATTTTTAGAAAGATACTGTTTATTCTAGCTCCCGACAGGAACAACCGAGGCATGGAACGTTACTTGAAATACAATTTACGCGGCTCTACACTGATTCCGTCCCGTTACACGGGGAGACTTCCGGAAAACCTCTGTCAAGAGATTGAATCGGAGGGATCCCGGTCGCCCGGAAGGCGACCGCAGACACGGAGGTGCCTGGAGCGACGCGTAATCGCGCGCCCGTTTGCGCGCGATGAAGCTTGGAGCGAGCTGGGAAACCCCCATGGACGGGGGTTTCCCGGCGGTCTTACGGGGTTAGGATTTAATAAAGGTTGTTATCAGTGACTGTTGACGGTCTCCCATCCACCCATGACAGAGAGCTCGACCTGCTGCGCTCTAACTTTCGGCGCAGGCTCGTTGGAGTGTCTCTTAAGGTAACGGCAGCGATTGTTGCCGTGGTAATGTTCTCAGTCCTCGTCGCTGTACTAATGTTAGACACCGGCACCGAGCAGGTAGCATACCCACGCATTGTCGCTGAATTACGTCAAAATGCGGCGCCATGGGCGCAGGTGATGGTCGAAGAGATCTCATCGTACCACAGGTGGCTGACGCAGCATGGCACACAGGGAGAACTCTCACTTCTCGAAAGGATTGCGGTAAAGGTTGCCAGCGCGTCCCTTAGCACGGGGGATTCGGGCGGAGAGGATCTGGGATGGTTCTCAAGCATGTGCCTTTCGCTATACTCCGGAACACTGCGGGTGCTTTTTATTGTGATCGCATCCTGCAGACTGTGGCTTGCCGTTGCGGTCTGTTCGCTAGCCTACGGACTTACAACCTTTGAGGCCTATAAGGGGAGCGACGTGCTTGGGCAAACCGGGAATGGTCGGGTATTTTATTCAGGAATACGTGCGGGACTAGATAAACTCAGTGCATCGGGCGCACCCGATCTCCTATTACGCGGCCTAGCGTGCCCGCAGCGCGCAACCGCAGCTGAGGCTAAAGCCTCGTCGCTATGGGCCGCCCTCTCGAAGTACGGCGCCACTAGCGAGACCAATCAGGCACTCACCGCGATAATCGTTAAGAACTCATCAGTAGCCGCCTACGTCGCTCTGCTGGGTGAAGAAGCAGCCCTTGACGCGTCATTTGCAGGCAGCACCATTGCAGAGCACTCCCCACACCTACTTCAAGCAGCCCTCTCGCTACACGCGTCGTATTCCCGAAATGAACGGATTGAGGAAGAGACAGAGGGAGCCCCAAACACTCGTACAGCACCCAGCAGGATGTCGTCACAGGAGTATGCACGCGCTGTGTGCGATACGTTCCACAGGGTTCTTACTCCCGAGATGCGTAGATGTATCGGCAAGTTGACGGTCAACGAAGTTGCAACGGTGGTCTTAGGGCTTGAGGCTGGAAAGGTGCTCGCGTACACCGAGGATGGTGGTCGCTGGACCCGGCGGTCTAACTTTGTGCATCTGAACGCACGCGCCGTTCTGCACTCGCTCCTGGAGTTCCCCGAAGATTACTCATTTGAATCTCGCACTACTATTCGTCGTGCCATAATCTACGGCCTACGTCGCAGCGCATTCGCCCCTGTTCGTATGCCCCTGGATATGTCTAAAGAAGAGTGGGCCCTTCGTCAGTGGAGTGAGGTTCTGCTTAGTCTGCCGCACGAATTAGACACCGCCGCTGAGGAGATCGAGCTTGCAGGAATTATTCGAGAAGGACACGAGGCGTGGAACCATGAGTTGTTTGAGCGCTCGATCCTCGTATCACCGGCACTCACCTCGGTGTCCTATGTGACCCCATATGGGCTCTTGCTTGTCCCGTTTGCACCGCTGCTTGATATTGTGCAGCGCACCCTTCCACATAGCCATCAACGGCGGCTGCACGAACTGGCCGCCTCTGTAAGCCAGAAACAAGCACAGCAGCTCGCAAAAGCTGAGGCTTCAGAAGGGGGCCTACCATCCTTTGACCGAGTTTTGCCCCCGCTTACCGATTCTGAGATTGAATCGCTTGCTAAGCTCCACAGCCTTGATCAAGAGGCGCTGCGTGCTTGGTCAGTGCTCCGATTGATATTGAATGGGTACAGCTGGCTTGGAAGACGGGTAGGGGATTATACCGTTCCTGATTCGTCAGTCATCTTTACCGTGTTTAACTGCGAGCCAACCACACCAGGGATAAACGCACTTGGCTTACTCGGTAAAACCGGCATGGTACCCCTGCGAGGAGGAAAGTTACTCGATCGACTGGGGCCATCCTGGGGCGCCCGGTTTGTGGCCGTCAATGGAGCAACGATGGCCGAGACACAAGAGGATTTTGAGAAGCTCATGCGTGGTATCAGAGATCGGGATTCTGCACCTGATGTAGCGCTTGAGCCACTGTCGGGGGCGTAATAGGGGAGCACTATGGCGCGTAACTACAAGAAGACCGATTACAAAGCCTTGCGCGAACAGCAGATGCGACACGCGTTACTGCGCACAGGGCTTGCCTCGCTGGGTACATTTGGAGCCGCCCTCTCGCCACTTATCTCTGGCGTTGATCCGATGGTGCTTTTTGGTCTAGGGATGATACCCGCTGCAGCCCTGGGCTCAACCGCCTATCTGCTTAGTTCTCAACAGAAGCTTGAGCTCGAACGTCGCAAGGAGTCTGATATACGCGGGGGACGCGACGTGCTTGGAATGCCGCCGGCTCGTGACTGTTTCGCAAACGCCATAAACGACGCGCGCGATAAAAACAAGAAAATGATCGATCGCTACCTAGTCGGTTTCGAGCTCGATTCAGGTAACCCACTGTGGGTGGATGACGACGAGATCTGCACTCACGGCGCAGTTTTCGCTAAGACGGGCGTTGGTAAGACCCTCTGGCTTGAGTCGCTTATGTTTCAGCAGATGGCGCGCGGGCGCGCGAGCGGCTGTACCTTTATCGATGCCAAGCGCGACTCGGCCACGTTAGCGCATATTATTCTTATGGCGCTGGTGACCGGGCGAATCGAGGACCTGATTGTGGTCGACCCCTTTGAAAGCGTGCACGCATACAACTTCGTGATGACCAAGCAGCGTGCAGATGTAAAGGCGCGCAAGGTTCTTCGCGCCGGCTTACCGCCAACCTCCGACCAGAGCACCACTAAGCACTACGACCGCCTCGCTGCAGATTCAATTTACCGCATGGTGCGAGCGATGGAGAGTTTTGGCTTGGCGTGGTCGATACGCGACATTGCCGTTGCGCTCTCAGCTTTCCAACTCGCATATCCGCACCTGCGCAACATGCTCAACAAGATCGGCGCACGTCAAGCGATGGTAGAGTTGGGACACCTTGCCTCAAGTTATAGGAGCGTAAAAGGGGTGCTCGATACAGCGCGCATTACCGACAATCTGCGCGGCATAGCCTCGGAATTACACGCCATCTCAGGCAGCGAAGCAGGAGAGGTCTTTTGTACCAAGTACACAGACCTCGTGCTCACCGATGCTATTTTGCGCGGGAAAATAATCTACTTTATGCTCCCACGGCTTGAAGAGGCCGAGAGCGCTGCGCGAATGGTGAAAGTATTTCGCGAAGACCTTGAGGTATCAATTGGTGAAATTACCTCATCCCGTATCCACAACCTTGAGGATCCGCACCTGGTTATCATCGATGAGGGATCGTCAACCTTTGGACCAACATGGGCTAACCTCTTTGAGCTAGCGCGCCGTGGACGTTTTGCCCTTCTTTTCGGGGCGCAATCAACCGGTGGACTAACAGACTCAGCGATGGGCTTGAGTGAGGCGTTCTATGAGCGCGTGATGGCGAACGTGAACCTAAAAGTCATGATGCGCATCGGAGATAATCGCACAGCTACCGATATGACTGAGTGGTTTGGAAAAATAACCTCCACTAAGAAATCTATCGGGGCCGGCGTTACTACCGGTATCTCGACTGCTGTGATGCAAGGAAATCTTGGCGGCGGTGCCAGACGAACCGGCGGTGAAAGCCAAACGGTTAGCTACTCCGAAGACGAAGAAGATCTCGTGAGCGCAGAAGAGCTCAAGCACGAGATGTCTGCCGAGAAGGGTCTTGCATGGTTTGATCTCGGAAACGGAAAGATCGTTAAAGGCAGATCGTTTTGGTTTAACTCGATGCTCCCAGAGATGTGGGAGGGACGTGAGTTTATCGTTCACCCCGAGCGGCTTGAGCTCGATGAGATCGGGCTCGCTGATTGGGTCGATGAGCAGATCCTCTCTCAAGAACAACAAGAGACCTCAGAGAAATTTGCGCACAAACCAAAAACTTCTGCTCCCGAACAAGGGCAAACTCAGCCATCGCCAAAAGCAGCTCCAGCAAGCAGGGCCCAAGCGAGCACCGACAGGGCCAGAACTCCTGCTGTGTCCGAGCCACCCCCTCCAGGGTCCTTTAAACTTAATCTGAGCGGACGTGCTGGACGGCCACGCGGTGCCGTAACCACCTTGGCCAAGAGTGAGGCCACGCCGCCGCCCCAGGCTGCAGCGGCTGACGAGCCACCGACTACTCCACCCAAACCCGACCAAAAGGCCAATAAAGGTAAGAAAAATGATGGGTTAGTTGGCCAGAAAGAAGAATCGCCACCGCCAAAAGGGGGTAAGCTAGGGGCCTTTAGGCTGCGTAAGGGCTCATAGCGAGGCTGCTATGGGGTGCCAGCAGGGCTCATCAATCTTGCAAAACGGTGGCTCTTGGCGGTACGGTAAAGGGTAATTGAGTGACAGACTGTCGTTTTTTAGAAGCAGTTAGACGGTCCGCTGAGATTTAATATGATGTCGTCCGAAACGTGGACGAACGGTTGTGTCCGAGAATGAGGTGAAGGTTTTATGTACCGCGGTGGAGTTACATTTTCGATAAACAAATCATTCGGTCGCCTTCAGTTGATCCCAGAGCCATCTGGGCTTCGTCTGTTTTACGTTCCTATCATCGAGGGAGTTGAATCACCAGGCGCTCTCGGTAGCCTCGATATGCTACTTCCAATAGATGCAGTGGGCGGATTGTGGGCTACAACGCGCGCATTCCTCTACGGCGTTGAATCACTCGATGAGAATGTGATCTTACAGAGCGGTTCGAGTGAGAGCGACTCTGATACCTTAATCAAGCTCTACCGCGATAAGCCACGTGGCCAGCAGGGGAAGTTAAGCGGCGAAGAGACGTGCTGGTTGCGTATCGTGACCGGTCGCACCGAAGAGGAGCGTCGGCGAATAAAGCTTGGGCCCCGCGATCTTCTGTGCCTGGAACTCTCATGCAACTCAGTCATGATACTGGCAGGAGATGCTGGAACCCACAAACCGCGCCTTGCGGAGTAATCCGCTTAATTGACCGATAAGTAGCCTTATCGGACTATCCGCGTAATAGAGACGCCCCCCGGACCTGGAGCGTGCCTCTGCGAGTTACAACCACCCGTACGGTACGCGCACCCTCAGCTCCGAGACTATCGCGCACCGTAAGCCGCGCCGTAAGTGTCCGTCCAGTGCGTACAAAGCGCTTCACAGCAACGCGACGAGAGCTACTTCTATCGCTGAACACCCAACGATACGTTAGGGATTCTCCCTCTGGATCGCTTGACTTGATTCCGTTGAGAGTCACATTCACACCGGCGCGCGCACGAGATAGCCTGAACTGAACCAGCGGATGTGGTGGTAGATTAACGTACAGCGCTGTCAGCGTTGTGGACCTCTCTACCGCTACAAAACTTCGACTCCGGTCAGTTAGGCCGTCGCTCCAGCGCCAGAAGCTTCGACCGCGATGCAAAGCGGCAGCATTGACGGTTTGTCTTGAGCCCACAATCGGGTTTACGAGGTAAGGTGCCACACCCTCCACCTCGTCATCCACGTAGGTCATCGTTGCTCCTGGAGGGAAGCTGGCCAGGGTGTAGGTGGTGGTCAATGGAAGCACGGGACGACACTTCTGGTCGCTCAACCCCTCCCCCATCGTCGCACTAAAACAGAGTTCATATGAGGTGTCGTCTGTGTGCTCAGTCGGCACAAATGAACCTCTGGAACCGGCAACCTCTGCGACGAGATGTTCATGCTGGTTGTGTTTCTGCAAGATACTCCAGTTGAACTGCACCGAGGGAAGCACACTCTGTTGGAGCAGCCCCTCGAACGCCACGGGCTCACCGATGCGATACCGAAGTGCCGTGTCAGGAGCAACGATCTCAACCACGGGTGGCTTTACGCCGGTGCGCAGAATAAACGAGGTAGAAGCACTGGAAGCGGGATTGCCTGCCTCACTGACCGTGACGCGTGCGGCAAAGGAGCCAACGCTAGTATAGGTGTGCGATGGATTTGGTAACGTCGATGTTGTGCCATCACCAAAATCCCACATAAAAGCCAGCTCTTGACCGTCAAGGTCATACGACCGGTCAGCGCTACATTGAACGGTGAGCGGAATGTCGCCAGAGAGCGGCGTCACATCAGCACGCACAACAGGGGGTGAGTTTGCCTGCCCAACGTACCGGAACCGCCGTACTTCACTCGTGCGTGTAGTAAGGTCGATATACACCGCATACAGGTTAGAATCTGGGCCGATCGTAAGCTGCACCGCGCCAAGCTTTGACCCCGTCTCCTTTGCAAAATTGTGAACCGTCGGATTACCGTCCGCATCAAAGGTGAGGTACTTGATAAAGCGTTGCGCATAATCAGCGAAAAAGAGGGCTCCATCAAACTCAGTCGAGTAGCCCCGCCCCTGATAAAAAGCGAGACCGGTAATTGAGGCTCCAAGGTCTTTGCCCGTTGCGTCGTACGGGTGCCGGTAGGCAAAGGCTGGTTTAGTAACCACACTTTGACCCTGGGCATAGAGCTGATTACAGAAATCTACCGTTCGTGGATGAACACGATACCCGACCTGCCGAAGGCTTGTATCGGGAGCCCCCTCGACGGTTGCACGCACAGAAAAGCCGCCCTCATAGCAAGGCCAACCGAAGTTTGCCCCCTTTCCAGCATTTATCTCTTCAAAGTATGAAGTGCCAACGTCGCCGACATAGATCTCCCCATTAACAGGGTTACGCGTAATGCGAAAAGGGTTTCGAAATCCGTACGCCCACACCCGCGACCGGTTCGCTCGCGGACGGTCCGCATCGTAGTACGGATTCCCCGGGAGGCCGTCACCGCTATCGGGATTAATCCTAAGGACTCGCCCGGAAAGTGAGTCGAGATTCTGCGCTCTAAAAGCGACGCGCGTTGGACCGTTGTAATCGGCACCATCTCCAAACGAAACGTAGAGCTCGCGATTAGTGCCAAAGATCAACGTGCCAGCGGTGTGCGACAGCGCATCACAGGGAACGCAGTCCTCTATCGGCTCGCCGTCCATTGTGCGCCCCGTCATACACGAGGCCCGTTCGGGGATATTTGGGTCATTAAGCGGCACGGGTGGAGCCATATTCTCTGGATTACTCGCCCTACCTACCAACACCTCCTCCGATGTCGCATCGGCTACGTTGTAGTTTTGCGTGGAGTCAGCCCTGTAGCGCACCACACGTATCACCCGAGGTTCTGCTGAATCAGGCGTCACCCCAGGTGGGTCGTACACGTAGGAGAGGTAGATAAATGGTTTAGTCGGAAACTGCGGGTCAACAGCCAGACCAAGCAACCCTCTATCAGTTGATTTATTTACGATTCCAGAGAGGTCGATAAATGGCGCTGTCAGCAACGTGCCGTTATCGACAACTCTGACGCTCCCCGTTTTCTGAGCGAGATATACCTTATTATTTGGCGCAAACGCGATTGCGGTTGAGATCGGGAGACCCTTAAGCACGGAGTCCTCAACGAAGCGCAATCCAGGCTCGAACTCAGACTGAGCGATAGCGGATGAGGCAGCAAAAGTGTGCATCAGCGAGAGCAGTCCGCATAGTAGACTCATTATTCTCTTTTCAATACTCCGCGCGATCATCGCTGCCTCCATCTTCCTCTGTGCTAGTGCCGCAGCATAATGCGGCCGCTTCAAGACCTACGATATGACGGAGAGAAGGTAATCGGTTGAGTGTCTAACACTGACATTCGCGGGAAGTGCGCCGACTGAAGACTCCTTGGGTCGACGAAGCTTAATCGTTGCGGGGAGCGTTGGTGGCCTATGCAAGATATTCGCGGAGCTGGAAGCTCCGCGATCCAGAAGACGATCGGCCTACAAAAAAAAGCGAGGCCGTGTCACCACGGCCTCGCCCAAGGAAGGAACCGACCTAACTCTGGTTATAGACTCACAACAGTTGGACCTGAAAATCCATTCGAGCCGCGTGAATCTGGATGAAATTCGTAAACTACTGCTACAGGGCGTGCGCCCACTGAACGTAGGTAGGAGCCGCACGATACGAGAGCATACACTGCAATTATTCCTACAGAGAGGTAGTTGACCGTCTCAAGGGTAATTCTGAGCGACTCTCCAAGTCCCATACCGTGCAAACTAAGAACTGATAGAGCCAACTCTCTGCCATGGGCAGCGTCCCCTAGAACAAGGTAGGTGATAAAAACTGCGGCGCTAATACATGCAACAAAACCTGAGAGGAGCACGATGGCGGCTGTGAGGTGGTAGCCGATTGCTGCTATATCGCGGGCGATCTCTTTTACAATTCGGAACATAACAACTCCCAAACAGTAGGATATAACTACTAATCCACTGCTCGGGCTAATGTGCTTCAGGAAATCGGGGGAAATGATACTAAGCCAATGTTTTCAACCTAAAAAGAGCAGTTAAGCAGACTGGAAATGGCGCAGGTGCTCAAAAGCACGCGGGATTTTGAAGTTTTCAGGCCCGCAACTGCTCTTCTTAAGTTCAATATCTTCTAGCCACCTGAACGTTTTGCCTTGATGCCACGCCGAGCGAGTTCACCAAGAGCCGCCTCGCACCGGTCCCCCTGTAGTTCAAGTACCCCATCTTTAAGGGTACCCCCTGTACCACACAAGTTTTTAAGGGCTTTAAGAAGCTCTTCAGCCTGCGCTCTCGTCATCGCGAGGCCCCTAATGACCGTGACCGTCTTGCCGCCACGTCCCTTACTCTCGCGCTGAACCTTCACATCACCGGTCCCAATTACTTGCCCCTTCTTCCTTTCAGCGCACGTGCACGAGGTCTTAGCTACCCCACAACCAGCGCAGATAGCACCCACTGCAGTCGAGTATACTTCCCGATAGTCGTCACTCTTCCTGTTACTCACTTGCTTTATCCACGTTGAAAACTAATGCTGTAGAGCATAAGATTCCGAGGTTTAGCTTTACGAACCAAGCTTCTCGTACCACTCGTTATAGACATCGCGTAGAGATTGCTCCAAAGGAATCTCTGGCCTCCAAGCAACGTCAGCCGCTGCCTTGTCAATCGACCCATAGAGATCAGGAACCTCAGGCCCGCGCATCCGCGCTGGATCTTGCCGTACCTCTACTGCGAGCCCAGATATATGAATCAACATATCAAGGATCTCTTTAATTGACCGTGACCGCCCAGAACCAACGTTGAACACCCCAGTACCCTTCTCAGCAATTAACCGATATGCCCTTACCACATCGCGCACATCGCTAAAGTCACGACGTGCTTCGAGGTTTCCTACCGAGAGCACTGACTGAGCCCTACCACGGGCTATCATTGCAAGCTGCTGAGCAAAGCTTGAAACAACAAAGCGCGGGTCTTGCCCCGGACCAATATGATTAAACGGCCGCACCGTCACGGTACTGACGCTCTTCTGGCGATTGTACCGTTCAGCAACAAGCTCAGCCATCTGCTTACTAAGGCTGTAGTTGTTCGCGGGTCGAAGCGCCGTGGTCTCTTTGATCGGAAGATCGCTGGGCGCTATTTGCCCGTACACCTCGGCGGAGCTGATCAGCACGACCTTAATGCCTCGATCGAGCAAGTGGCAGTGACGCACCACGTTAGAAGCCCCGCCTACATTAATGCGCAGGGTCTGCTCAAAATTACTCTCCGCTTCTGGAACAAACGCAATCGCTGCGAGGTGATACACTACGTCAGGTGCAACATCACGAATGACCGCACCTGTGGCAGTGTAATCAGTAATGTCTAGCTGATGACAACTGTTCTCTATCCCAGGTATCGGGGCGCCCATAACAGTAGCCGCCACCTGGTCTCCCTGTGAGATGAGGTGCGAAACGAGGTGTCTGCCAACGAAACCATTGGCACCAACAACGAGGGCTTTCATACGAGCTGCCCCAACCGCATTACCGTGCGCTTCGTGTGCCCGAAAGCCGCTCGATATCCGCATCAACCATCATGTGCACAAGCTCCTTAAAGTTCACTTCTGGTTTCCAGCCGAGCTGCTTCTGGGCCTTTGCCGGATCACCTATGAGCAGATCGACCTCTGCTGGCCGAATAAAGGCCGGATCCAGCTTCACGTGCTTCTGCCAGTCAAGGCCGGCGCGCTCAAATGCAACCTCTACTAGCTCTTGCACCGTATGGGTCTCTCCGGTAGCAATCACGTAATCATCCGGCGTCGGCTGTTGTAGCATGAGCCACATCGCCTTGATGTAATCACCGGCAAAACCCCAATCGCGTTTAGCATCCAGGTTTCCAAGTTTGAGCTCAGAGCTGAGCCCTAACTTTATGCGCGCCACGCCATCGGTAACCTTGCGAGTTACAAACTCCAAGCCACGCCGCGGAGATTCGTGATTGAAAAGAATTCCCGATACTGCAAAGAGATTGTAACTCTCGCGGTAATTGACCGTGATGTAGTGACCGTAGACTTTTGCTACGCCGTACGGAGACCGGGGATAAAATGGGGTGTCTTCAGTTTGCGGTGTTTGAAGGACCTTTCCGTACATCTCAGAGCTTGAGGCCTGATAGAACCGAATAGAGGGGTCAACCACACGAATGGCCTCGAGCAGCTTGGTAACGCCGATAGCTGTAAATTCAGCAGTAAGAACTGGCTGAGTCCAGCTCGTAGGGACGAAACTCTGCGCAGCTAAGTTGTATATCTCCTGAGGCTTACACTTTTGTACTATCGAGATTAACGAAGAGGGGTCAAGCAGGTCGCCCTGGATTAGCTCTACCTGACCAGCGAGGTGCTCAATACGCTCAAACTTCTCGCTCGAGGAGCGACGAACCATGCCATAGACCTTGTAGCCCTTAGTTAAAAGGAATTCTGCGAGGTACGAACCATCTTGTCCGGTAATCCCTGTGATGAGCGCAACTTTCTTTGACATAACACTACTTCCCTTTTCTTCCTACACAAGCTCAGTTCTTCCACGGCGCTTGAGTTCGTCAACTACCTTTCGAACGTCCTGCACGTGCTCTCGTGAGACTACAAGAACCGCGTCGCCTGCATCAATTACAACAACATCCTTTAAGCCCACAGCCGCCACAAGGCGCTTATCGGACTTTACAACGCACCCCTCGCTGTCGATGACAACCGCGTCGCCTTTTATAAGGTTACCGTGCGCGTCCGGCTGAAAGCTATCGGCCCACTGGTCCCACGACCCAACATCGTTCCACCCAAACCTTTCAGCGCTTACTACCAGAGAATTCCTGGCGTGCTCAAGTACTCCGAAGTCAATCGAGATGGACTCAAAGGAGTTAAATATACGAGATATCTCACTGGAATTACAACCGCTGCCAGAAGCAAGAAGCTCTTTTATCGCCATCAACCCCTGATACATAGAGGGAAGATACGCTTTAAACGCCGCCAGAATTGAGCTTGCTCTCCAGACAAACATGCCTGAGTTCCAGGTATAGTCGCCGCTCTCAAGATATTTCTGAGCGCGGTCCAGATTTGGCTTTTCGAAGAAGCGTTCAACGTGGTGTGTGCGCCCACTGACTTTCTTCCCCTGTTTTATATAACCGTATCCGGTGTGGGCGTGCGTAGGGGTAATACCGATGGTCACGAGAACATCATCGGCTCGAGCGTGCTCTATCGCCTCTCGCAGGGTGCGACGCAGCGCCTCTTCATCTTTAATGGAGTGATCGGCTGGAAGAACGATCAGCACCGGGTCCTCCTCCTGAGACTCGCTCAAAAGATAAACCGCTGCCAGCCCTATACACGCGGCTGTGTTCTTCGCCTCAGGCTCTGAGATAAATGTGGCGTGTGGCACGTGCTCTTCAACGAGCGCCCGCAACCCATCGTTTGCTACGACGCGCACGCCATCTCTACCGACCACAGGTTCGATGCGACGCACCGTTGCCTGTATCAAGCTCTCACCATTTTCTCCGATAGAGAGAAACTGTTTAGGAAGGCTGGATCTGCTAACCGGCCAGAATCGGGTACCCTGCCCTCCGGCTAAAACCACCGCCCGAACCTTGTGCTGTTCTACTGAGTCGACCACTACGTTTCTCTCCCTTTCTACATTCGCTCGGCTTGCTCTCCCGCACGTAGGAATTCCTCTACGCCAACCTCCCAGCTCGGAGTCGCTCTACCGAGCAGCGATACTAGCTTGCTAGTATCTAAAGTCAAAAAAAGCGGCCTTGCAGCTGGCCGGGCGACTTCGGAGGTCGTTGTTGGCTCTATCTGCGCTATGCGCCGGTCTGGGTAGAGTTGCTTGTACCGCTCTACGACGAATTCAGCAACCTGGCGCAACGAAACACCCCCTTTCACAGCAGCATGAATCGTCCCCCCGCACTTAAGCCGAATAAGGTCGAGTATCACCCCAGAAAGCCAACCAACAGGGGTAGGCGACGTATAGTGATCGCTTACTATCTTGAGGGTATCGCGCACCGGAAGGAGCGTAAGAAGCGTATGGAGAAAGTTGTTTCCCCGGCTCCCAAAAAGCGACTGCGTTCGGATGACAAGGGCCTTTTCACCAAGAAGGTCCCGCACAGCCTCCTCCCCAGCCAGCTTGGAGCGTCCATAGATATTGATAGGATTCGTAGGGTCGTTCTCCGTAAGGGGACAGTTTCCGGTGCCATCAAAGACGTAGTCTGTTGAAAGGTGAATGAGCCGCGCACCGCCCTTAACACATGCGCGTGCCACGTTCGCAGCGCCATCACGATTAATCGCAAAGCACAGTTCCTGCTCCTCTTCTGCCCGATCAATAGCAGTGAACGCCGCACAGTTTATGACCACATCGGGCGCAAACCCTCTTACCAAAAACTCAACTTGTTGAGCTTCACGAATATCAACTTCCTTGGCAACGGGAGCTGCTACCTCAAAGGCTAGGTCGTGCGCTCTGGTGCGAATAGCCGATCCAAGCTGTCCAGCTCCGCCAAAAAGAAGGATCTTCACGCCACGGCTTCCTTAGTAGTTGTTGCTATTCTGCGCAAACCCTGCCCCCTGGGCAAGGTTGCCCATTCCGCCAAGCGAGAAGCTCACGAGCACCTGTCGCCGATCTGGATTCACCCGCTCACTGACCCCTACGTCGATGCTCCAGCACTTACAGGCGTTTACAAATCGCAGTAAGCCGCGATTCTCTAGCATATCTCCTTCGGTTACATCGTACCGAGCGTAATACCCTAGCCGTAGCTGCTCATGCAGCTTCACCTCAGCATTTCCCTCAAACTGCTCAAGCGCTTGATCAATGAAAGAGTACCGCGCACGGAGGGCGTCGTCGCGATCATCTCTTACACCAAAAGAGAGCTGATAACTCGAAAAGGAACCATCATTGCTGACGTTACTCTGCACACCCGTAGCGAAATAAGGTGACGGGGAGAGCGAAAGTCCAACGTTGATGTCAGAGAATGGATCCCGGGCAGGGTCAAGGTTTTTCTGGGCTTCAACGAAGTCGTAATTCTGCTTAACCGAGAGGGTCACCAACTCCCGAATATTTCCGCTGCGCCGGTCAAAACTACCCCCTGGCGTAAGCAGCATCGTGCGACCAAAGTCTAGTACCGAAGTTGAAAGATCGAACACGGGAAGGTTCTCAGCCGAAGGCGTCAACTCTTCGACATCCCGGCTGCGTTCATACGGCTCAACGAAGCGACCATACAGCCTTGAGGTGATCCCGTAGCCAACCAAACTACGCTGGCGGTAGCGGTCGTTCTGGTCAAATTTAGGAAGGTCGCTTTGGTCAACGTCGGGCACGTAGGCGTAGGTCATCGACGGTTCAAAGGTGTGCTTGAGGCGACTAAGCTCCTTACGCTCATTTTTTGCCCCCGAATTCACTAGCCGCGCAAATAAGCTATCCCTATCGACATCAAACACCCTCTCAACTGCACTACCCATTCCGTAACTGAGGATCGGAAGCGTCCGAGAATTTGAGCTCTCAAGATCAGCCGGCAACGGCGCAGGTGTCGATGTGACATCAGGCGCCGGAGTGCTTGCCACATCAGGAGAAGGAGATGTCGTCGACGCGGGAGTTGGTGTTGCTTGCTGCGGCAGAGAAGTATCTGAAAGGCTGTACTCGGTCTGTCTTAACTCCGCAGAGAATCCTCCCCTAACGTAGCTCGATATGTGAAAGGGTACGGTTACCTTAGGACGCATATCAACGCGCCATCCCTGATATCCATCATTACGCACAAAGTCAGTTGCTACAGCGCTAGCGTCGGTAACAAGTTTCAGGCCGTATGGATTAAACCCGAGTGGACGAAACGAGTGTCCTGTTGAAACCGCAGCCTCCGGCAAGCGCTGAAACTGAAGATCCTGGTCGGTGAGCAACATCTGGTTGTATTCTGAGCGCACTTCGCCATATACCTTCTCGAAAGCACTGCCCCTCAAGACCGCTGTTGAAACGAGGAACTGCGCCTGTTGGTCACCGATGTTTGGCTCGGTTATTTCACGCAGGAAGAGGTTATCGCTGGTATAATGACCATCCGCTATGAAGCTCACTGGAACTGCATTTCTCCGGTCTGACTGCCACTTCTGGCGGTAGTAACCACCCAGCCGTTGCTGATCGATCGTACTGTCGAATACGCCCGTTGTATTCAGTCCACGAAGATCGTCGCCTCGCCACCCCTCGTTTGAGTACAACACGCCTCCACGAACATTACTGGTCTTAGAAAATATCTTCTGACCCTGTAGCTCTGCGCCGTAACGAGATTGGGTTGCAATGAATGGAGTAACGGTGATGTCTGTCGAATCATCAATTACTCCCAGGATCGGCTGATTGAACACAAATCCATCGCGGTTATTGTATCCCCAACGCGGCGGGAGGATGCCTGAAGCGCGTTCATCCTTAACGGGAAATACCAAATAGGGCGAGTAGAAAACCGGCAGTCCCTGAAAGTAGAGGGTAGAATCGTATGTATGAGCGTACGCACCTTTGGTCAATTCACAGCTCTTAGCATTAACCTCCCATGGCTTATCCTTATTGGGACAGTTACAGCTTGTAAGCGATGTATCATCTAGCTCAAAATCAAATTCAGAAACCTTACGGGCCTGCTCAGCTTCAACCTGGAAACCTCCGGCATCCACCTCAAACTGGATATCAGAGAAGCTGCCCGTCTCATTTGGCACGTTAAGGCTCGCCTCCTTTGCAGCGAGCACTCCGGAAGGGCTCGTCATAACAACGTTACCCTTAACATCTCCCTCTCGGCTCTCTAGGTTAAAACTCCCCTCATCAGCCTGAACTTGAACACCGCCCTCAGATACCAGCACTCCACCACGCCCAGTGACGCGATTTCGCTCTTTGTCAAAATCGATAATCGGCGCCTGAAAATCTAGCCCCTCTTGAGGTTTGGCAACTTTAGAACGGGCCTGGCGAAGCGCAGCAGCTTCGGCGCGCTGCTCTGCCTTGCTGTCACCTAAGAAGAGTTGATCGCGATTCGGGGCCGATGCCTGCCCAAAGGCATTCGCGCTGGCTAGAAGCAGCGTGACCACGCCAACAATACAACTAAGGAAACCGTGATGAGATACAGATCGAAACAACATTCACCCCGCCGCAATTCAGCTTTAGCAATCCGATGATGCTACCTAGGCTTACTGCCAGAGGAAAGGGGTTATTTTAATGTAGTTAAACCCCGAAACCAAGATTTCGAAGGATAAGACCCAGCTCTTCTCGCATATCGTTGCGCGAAACTATGCGGTCGAGCATCCCGTGCTCGAGGAGAAACTCTGATCTCTGGAAACCCTCTGGTAGCTTCTGCTTGATCGTTCCCTCTATTACCCGCGGCCCAGCAAAACCGATCAGCGCCTCAGGCTCAGCAACGATGATATCTCCAAGCATGGAAAGAGATGCTGCCACGCCGCCTGTTGTCGGGTCCGTAAGTACAGAGATGTATGGAATGTGGGCCGCTCCGAGCTTCGCTAGTGCTGCGCTGACTTTAGCCATCTGCATAAGTGAGAAGACACCTTCCTGCATACGTGCTCCGCCGGATGCCGAAACTATGATGACCGGTCGCCGTTCATCGCGCCCAACCTCAATTAGCCGCGTGAGCTTCTCACCGACCACAGAACCCATACTGCCGCCCATGTAGGAGCTGTCGAAAACCCCAAGCATCACCGGTATATTAAGAATACGAGCCCGCCCCGTTAAAACTGCCTCGATAGACCCGGACTTCTTCTCGGTATCTTTAATACGGTCCTTGTACTTCTTCTTGTCTTTAAAATTGAGTGGGTCTGTGGAGCGCAAATTCGCATCGAGCTCAATGAACGAATGTCGGTCGACGAGCAATGGAACTCGCTGGCGGGCCGTTAGCCGGAAGTGGTGACTACACTTAGGGCACACGCCGAAGGCACGCCGCAGGTCCTTGGTGTAGAGTATGGCCTCGCACTTGGGACACTTCGTCCAAATATCATCCGGTAACTGATGCGGCTCAGCAGCTTCTTCAGTTTGTTTCGGTGCCTTACTTCTTGTAAACCAACCCATGGTACATACCTACAAAACGACCCTACCGAGTAGAATCGGCTAACATGAGAGCGAGAAGGTAGCAGATCTTAGTCGCTTGAGGCAATGTTGCCAAAGGCTTAAAAAAATTGTGAAAATAGCACTAGTTACTAGCGATGTAAGGAGCACTCCGCATGACCACAAGCACTCTTTCAGCGATCACAGATTTTTTGGACGATTTGCTAAAAGTACGGGAGTTTCAGGATGCAGCTCTAAACGGCCTACAGATTGAGAGCCCCGCCCAGGCGGTCACGACGGTGGCGGTCGCCGTAGATGCTGGTCTCTCGGTTCTTACAGAGGCAACAGCCCGCAAGGCAGAGCTCCTTATAGTTCACCACGGACTCTTCTGGGGTGGCACTACGGCAGTCACCGGAGCCCTCGCGAAAAAAGTTGCGCTGTGTATGAACCGTGGACTCTCTCTCTACGCTGCTCACTTACCACTTGATGCACACATTCCGCTCGGCAACGCAGCCCAGGTCGCAACCTATCTCGGCGGGAGAGATGTAGCACCATGTTACGACTATCGCGGAAAGCCCATCGGAGTGCAGGTTCAACTTCCCGTTCCGATGTCCCTCGAAGAGATCGCTGCCGTCCTCTCAAAGTGCGAAGGGGTCACACAAGCGCCACTGATACTTCCCTTTGGTGCCCGCTCTGTTTCGAAGGTTGGGATCGCAACGGGCTCCGCGACTTCGTGCATACCCGAAACCGTTGCTCGCGGACTAGACCTTCTTATCACCGGAGAGCCAAAGCAGGAAAGCTACCATGCAGCCAAAGACCTTGGTTGCTCTGTAATCTGCATGGGTCACTATGCAAGCGAAACGTTTGGAGTTCGGGCGCTGGAGCGTGTACTTAGAGAGCGTTTTGGTGTACAAACTACCTGGATTAATGAACCTACGGGAATATAAAAGTATGTTGCAGTTGTCGGACCTCACTTTTAGCGGAAAACGTGTACTTATTCGGGCAGATCTCAACGTACCCCTGGACGATACACTTCAAATCACAGACGACAATCGAATCAAGGCTTTCCTACCAACGCTCCAAGCCGTACTTGCTCAGGGTGGTCGCGCAATAGTGATGTCTCACCTTGGCGAGCCAAACGGAAAGGATGCCGCCTTCTCGCTCAAGCCCGTCGCAGAGCGCATGACACAGCTCCTTCAAAAGGAAGTACCCCTTGCTCCTGAGTGCATCGGTCCAGAGACTATGCGTCTTGTGAGCAATCTTAAAGATGGTCAGGTCCTCCTCCTTGAGAACCTACGCTTTCATCCTGGCGAAAAGAAGAATGAGCCGGAGTTCTGCTCCGAGCTTGCTAAGCTCGGTGAGGTGTTCATCAGTGATGCCTTCGCTACTGCGCACCGTAGCCACGCCTCAATGGTCGGAGTACCGAAGCTATTCCAGCGGAAAGCTGCTGGTCTTTTGATGCAGAAAGAGATCGATTTCTATCACCAGGCTCTTGATAACCCAAAGCGCCCTCTCTGCGTCGTTATCGGTGGCTCAAAAGTTTCAAGCAAGCTCCCAGCGCTAATGAACCTTGCGTCAAAAGCCGATAAGCTCATCATCGGTGGCGCGATGGCGAACACTTTCCTCGCAGCTCAAGGTTTACAAGTCGGACGCTCACTCTTTGAGCCTGACCTCGCATCCAAGGCCCTTGAGCTACTTGGCACCCTTGCTCGTCGTGATTGCAAAGTATACCTGCCGGTCGATGTAGTAGTTGCTCCAAGCCTCTCAAGTAAGGGGCTCGGGCGCGCTGTTCCCGTACAAGAGATACCCGCCGATACAATGGCGCTCGATATCGGACCAGCAACTTCGCTGCTCTACAAAGAGGCACTCCACTCCGCTGAGACGGTTGTATGGAACGGACCGATGGGTGCATACGAGAACGAAGAGTTTGCGCGCGGTACTCACGACATGTGCGAAGCGATAGCAAACGTGCATGCGTTGACAGTTGTTGGTGGTGGAGACACAGATGCCGCCATCCATCACATGCAGCTCGGTCACAAGTTTAGCTTCATCTCAACTGCAGGCGGCGCGTTCCTGGCGCTACTTGAAGGGAACTCGTTGCCGGGGATTAAGGCTTTGGATAAGTAGTTTGTTTAGGGGACTCCCTGGGGAGTCCCCTGCCTTATCCACGGAACACTTACTTGTCAGTAAAGCGCTACCCATATTCAGAGCCTCCTACTACTTGTGTCGGGGATACACGAATCCGATCGAGTACGCAGCTTATTTTTTACACAGTAATTTACGCAAAAATTCTGTAACTATGGCGTTCCTTTTATTAAGCACACGAAATCTTGCTATCCTTAATGTTCGAAAAATCGTACACTATGCGCATGGAGCATCTTCTCGTTTCGTACTTAGCACAGGATCTGACCTTCAAAATGATACGCGGGCTCTTCTCTGGCGGAGCGCCCCGTCACCTACGAGACCTTGCGCGAGACTATGCGGCTTCCCCTGCCGGCGTCGCCGACGTGATCAAACGACTAAAGGACGCTGGCGTTGTGGTCGAGACAAGACAGGGAAATCGACGGCTCATTAGCCTAAAGATAAGCGAACGAGAACACGAATCACTTGCGAGCCTCTTTGCCGTTTACGAAGCTCATCTCGTAAGAACGAGGGCTAAGCGCATCAACCGTCATCCAGATCGCGTTGCAAACAAACTTGCAGATATGGACGAGATGTACGAATTCTACCGAACAGCCAAGCAGAGGCTCCGATGAGACTTACACCACTCAAAGCGTTACGGAGAACGGTCGCGGCTCTGTCGGAGTTGCCCTGTCGTTTTTGTCTCGTTGGAGGGCATGCAGCGAGTCTCTATCGCTCTCAGGAGCGCTTCACTAAGGATGTCGATTTCGCACTTGTCGCTGATGCTAAGGGCAAGTCTCGCGCAATTGCGTCACAAGCGATCGAAAAAATAGGCATGAAGCCGGTTGCGGGGTTTATGGTGTTAGGCGATCCCGCGCGATCGCAACGCGCTCTATGTATGGTCACCTCGGAGCCACCGGCTTCTGAGCTCACGGGGATGGTAGATATACTGCTACCAGAAGTGCCCTGGGTTTTAGAGGCCGTTGGACGGGCACAAGACAACCTTATCGATCTTGGATTCGCAAAGGTTCCTGTAATCACCGCAGAGGATCTGATCCTTGCCAAGTGCTATGCAGTGCGAAACTCCCCCGACCGATTTCAAGATCTCGATGACTTGAAGCAGCTGTTTCAGGATGTAAGAGACCTCGACACCGACTACCTGCGGCGCAGGTTCGTTGAGCTAAAGCTCACGATACCAGAGCAGATCAGGCAGTTTGCGCCGGATGTGCTCGGGTAATGGATAGCGGCTCTTCGTGGAATCGAGTGGGCAAGACTCGGTTCTACCCGGGCGTGCACGAGCACATTTACCTGAAGCGTCGCGATTTATAGGTCAAAACGAGGGCTTACGTTATCTCTATCCTCGCTGCCACCCACTCGATGCCACGAAGAGCTACAAAACATCCCTGGACTTCGGGTATCCATTGCAGATTTTCTCACACCGCCAATCGATCTCGTGATAGCTTCAGCAACATGAGTAGTTGCGGTTAATCTGTTTAGCGCGGGCACCATACGACCATGAGCAGCAACTCTACCGAAGACTTTGCAAATCTTATCCGCATAAGTTCAGCGCAGATCGTTTGCTTTGAGTTACAAAAACCTATCTCGTGCTCTCACGCGGCCGAATCTTTTGCAGCCCTTCTCTATACAGTTCCAACGCGCTGTGTCGACGGCAGCATTTCAGCTGCTCAAGCATGCGGCTTTGAAGATGTCGACTCGATGGTAGGTCAAACCCTTGAACGGATCTTCCCCGCTTCTGCCGGATATGGCGAGTTATTCAAGAAGTGGCACCGGCTCTCACTATCCGGGCAATCCTTTGAGCTGTCACTTCAAGCTTGCGGCCGTGCTCCAGCGATCCTCAGCGTCGCAATCTACGGAAAAATTGACTCCGGCGAACGCTTGAGCCGATTTTGGATAGTCCTGCGGGATGTGACCCCTCAGATGCGTGCAACTCGGGCTGTAGCAAGCGCTGAACTGCACTATCGTAGACTCATTGAGAGAACGGGAGTTATCTTCGCCCGCGTAAATCCAGGCGGCTACTACGAGTACATTAGCCCTTCTCTTGCTAGCGCACTCGGTGTCTCACTTGAGGATATAGCTGCGCGACGACGTAAGTTGTGCGAATGGGTGCACCCAGAAGACCAAGAAAAAGTTGAGATCCTGCTGACACACCGCAATGCAGCACATGCTCACTCGGTTACCGAGATAGAGCTTCGAATGAGACTTTTCAACGATTATCGCGTTCTGTCGGTACGACAGCTTGCAGCACTTGACCCGATAAGCGGCCGGCTCTCCTTTATCGACCTGATCGCCACTGATGTCACTCAGCTTCGAGACCTTGAGGCACACGTCGCCAACATTACTGCGCAAACTCATTACAGCCAACGTGCTGCTGTGGTCGGGCACGATATGCGCAACCACCTGACCGCCTGTCTTGGGCACTTAGAGAACGCCCTTGAAAGTGTCTCTTCAAGGCTCGAAGTTGACCCGACCTCGCTAAAGGCCGCGCTGATTGCGGCAAAAGCAACGAGCGAACTTGCATCTTCCTTGGCTCAATCGATCCCCGGTTTATCAGCAGAGGTGGATTCGCCGAATTGCGACGTGGCCGAGAGCCTTTCAGCTCTCGCACTTGTTGTAGCTCCGCTCCTTCCCGAACGAATCCACTTAAAAATCCCACTACTGCACGCGCAACTACGAGTGAACCTCTCTTTGCCCCAACTACACAACGTATTGCTGAACCTAGTGCTTAACGCCCGTGACGCCATCGGCGCTGCCGGCGGGGAGATAGAGATCAGTGCCGCAGCTTCGCCAACCTCGAGCGCTGCAATCCTTACGGTACAAGATGACGGCTCAGGGATCTCCCCCGACATTATCGCGCGTATCTTTGACCCATATTTTTCAACTAAACGAGATGTTGGAGGCACAGGTCTTGGTTTAGCGTCTGTGCGTGATACGGTCGCAGCAGCGGGTGGAACCATAGAGGTCGAGTCAGCCCCGCACATTCGCAGAGGCACCATCTTCACTATTACGCTTCCACGATTTTTGCATGGTGATGGTCAGACGCAAAAAGTGCTGGCCCAGCAGATCAGCGCAAGTACCTCTCGAGCGGACCCTGATTCAACTATGTCAGCGTCTCCACTGAGAATACTAGTTGCAGACGACGAGCTTGGAATATGTTCAATGCTGGAAGTGGCGCTGGGTCGGCGTGGCCATCAAGTTGAGGTGGTTTCAGACTCAGAGCGCTTTATGACTCAAGCGACCCAAGGTGCGCGCCGCTATGACCTGCTCGTTATCGATGAATCACTCCCGCGAAAACGTAGTAGCGAGGTGCTCCGCTACCTCCGTTCAATTATGCCTAAAACTCCGATTATCGTTACCAGCGGAGATCCATCGATTCGGGATGCTGTCCAGCGTGTCGCGAGCAGCGTTTACTTTTTACCTAAACCATTTTCAATCGGAGATATTGAAGGAGCCATTCGGCATTCGTGCGGCTGACTAATCTTCCCTACGGGAAGCTAAAGGTCTCATGCGCCGCTCGCGCCGCTCCTCTTTCTCAAGACGCTTTGCTTCTTTTTCGCGTTCCTTGGCCTCTTTCTCTTTAAGCCTTTTCTGTCTTAGCTCTTCACGCTGCTTCTCTTTCTCGGCGCGAAGTCGCTTCGCCTCAGCCTCGCGCTGCATCCGGTTTACCAGCGCTTGAGTCTTTTTGTCGTAGACTGGGACAGGTGTGGGCGGAAATACCTGCTCACGGTAGCGCGGCGGAACCTGATTGATTGAGTCAACGAAATAGATATTTCCTGAAGAGTCCATGTATCGATACTGGTCCGCGAACGCGCGCTCGAGTGGTGCCGATAGACAGAACAGAGATACAGCGAGAATAAAGGTTTTTAAGTTTGTTTTCATACCTACCCTGTTATGATGCGGCAGAAAGCGCATGGCGCACAAGCGCAAACAACGACTTAGACCCGCCTCTGACTCATTCCGGGTCCCCAAGTGGTACGGTGCCTATAAAGCGCACCACGTGATCCCGCTTTATTCCGTGATTCTTCATCGTTCCCCCCAAGAACTCAAGCACATAGGAGCTGTCGGCATCAACAAAACGGCCCGTCTCAGTTAAGGGTGGAACATCTTCAATTATCCCAACGACCCTCCTATCCTCTGACAGGAAGACCATATCGAGCGGGATAAAGGTGTTCTTCATCCAGAAGGTATGCATAGCGGGTCGCTCAAAGACAAACAGCATCCCTGCATCAGGACTCATTTCTTTGCGAAACATCAAACCACGCGACCTCTCAGCTCGCGTGGAGACCACCTCAACCGAGAACGGTTTGCTCTCAGCACCTGACGGGGAAACGAACACCACCTCGACACGTGGCAAGTTGCTGCCGCGCGAGCAGGAAACTAAACCCACGGCGGCAACGAGCAAAAGAAAAAGAGCGAGATACCTCTTCACGAGCGCTACTTACGACGATTTTATACGCTTGATAGCTTCGGTCAGTTCAGGCGCAACTTGAAAAAGGTCTGCAACTAAGCCGTAGTCAGCCACCTCGAAGATCGGCGCATCGGGGTCTTTATTTATCGCAACGATACACTTGGAGTCTTTCATTCCAGCCAAATGCTGAATTGCACCCGATATCCCCACTGCTAAGTAGAGTTGTGGTGCAACGACTTTTCCTGTCTGCCCCACCTGCCAATCGTTTGGAGCGTAGCCAGAATCGACCGCGGCGCGCGAGGCGCCTACAGCCCCTCCTACTGCATCAGCCAGGGGGAAGATCACCTTCTCAAAATTCTCAGCCGACCCTAATGCTCGGCCACCACTAACGACTACCGCAGCATCAGCAAGCTCAGGTCTATCAGCCTTGGATTGCTCACGCGATACGATCTCTCCAAAGCGCGGTTGCTCGTGTAGTTCAGGATCTCCACCAAGCGAGAGCTCCCGAACTACTCCTGGAGCACCCTCTGCAACCGCTGGGGAGAAAGCAGTTCCACGGATAGAAACAACCTTCGCTGCCGAAAGCACCTCAACATCAGCCACGATATTTCCGGCGTACATTGGCCGCTTTAAGGACCCTTCAGCATTAACGCCGATCACATCCGAAGCTTGCCCTGCGTCAAGCATAACAGAAACACGCGGCAGCATATCCTTGCCGCTGCTGCTTGCTAGAGCGACTACAACTGAAGCCCCAAGCTCTTGCGCGGCGAGCACTACTGCGCGCGCATAAGGCTCGGCGCGATAGTCGGTAAACAGAGCAGCTTCCGAGAAGCACACACTCTCCACTCCAAGAGCTGCAACGCTCTGGGCGGCACCCTGAGCACCAGCGCCGAGAGCAACACCCACAACCCCCGACCCGCCCCACGCAGCAGAGAGCTGCCGTGCTGCTGTTAATGCTGCAAGCGATCCCTTTAACACCTTACCGTTATCGTGTTGAACGAAGAGTAAAACCTTTGACATAAGAGATATCCTTTAAAGACCTTTACAGTACCTTTGCTTCCTGTTGCAGAGCCGTTATGAGCTCCTCAACACTCGCCACTTTTTTGCCCCCTTTGCGACCTGCAGGGGTTGAGAGCGTGCGCACTTTAATTCGCACTTCAGACGAGACCCCTAAGCTTTCAAGGGATATCTCTTCAAAGGGCTTTTTCTTTGCTTTCATTACGTTTGGAAGAGCTGCGTAGCGCGGCTCATTTAAGCGCAGATCGGTTGTCACTACACACGGCAGCGGCACCTTAATGGTTTCAAGTCCACCATCAACCTCGCGCGTAACGAGTGCGTCCCCACCCTCAACAACAACTTTCGACGCGAATGTTGCCTGCGGCAGGTTTAATCGCGCAGCGAGCAGTTGCCCGGTTTGATTTGAATCCGAGTCGATGGCTTGCTTACCCATCAAGAGCATCGAATACGACCCCTTCTTAAAGACCTCTGCAATAGCACGGGACGCGAGATCTGAGTCAACCGCCCCGTCGTGCTTAACTAAAATTGCTGAATCAGCTCCCATAGCAAGAGCATACTCAAGTCGAGCGCGAGTGTCGGATGGACCAACGCTTACCAGCACGATCTCTGTTGCTATCCCCTTCTCTTTAAGACGAATCGCCTCTTCAACTGCGATCTCATCAAAGGTGTTAATGATCCACTTGATGCCATCGGTCTGGATACCAGAGCCATCAGCGAGGAGTTTGAGTTTGATCTGCCAATCAGGCACTTTCTTTACCGGTACGAGTATTTTCATACCTATAGTTTTACCGCGAATAGACCGTGGCCGCTAGAAAGGAAATCGTTGGTCGAGCTTACGCGACGAACCACTGCTAGGTGAGCAGGGAGTGTGGGCACGCTCATATTTTTGGCATACAACTGCTGGCGCGCTGTTTAACTACTCGCTAAATCTAGGACAAGCCAGATACTTTGCCTTAACTAGCTGTTTCCACGATATACAAACAATGGCTCTTCATGGAATCGAGTAGGTGGCAACGAGGATAGAGATCGGGTAAGCCTTTGTTTTAAACCGTAATTCGAGCCTCTTCACGTGCTCGGGCTCGTGCACGTCTGCATAATACCGAGTGTTACCCACTCGCTTCCGCGAAGAGCCCTTAATAATTGCCACTCTTGCGATTCTGGCTAAAGAGTCCTACTTTGAATCGGTGAATAAGTTCTCTCTTCGTTCATGGGCGATAGACCTTTCAATATCAGGAGCCTCTTTATTGTTCTGCTTTCTCGTCTTGGAGGTGGGACTGCGCGGCTATCAACGTGTAACGCAGGGAATCTCCTTTTTTGACAGCAACGGCACTACAGAATACCTCGACGGGAAAGCCGCGGCAAAGGGCACATCCATCATTGACGTCGAGCGAGGCTGGCGCCCGAAGCCCAATTACCACTTCAACGGCATCGAACAAAACGCTGACGGTAGCACCCATCCACTAAGCATGTCGCAGGAAAGTCACGGCTTTCGCTCATTCGGAAACCTCAAGGCGCCGCGACCACGAATACTAGTCATCGGCGATTCCTACACTCAAGCAGTGGAGGTTTCAGATGACAAAACCTACTACGCCATTCTTGGCGACAAGCTCGGAGCCGAGATATTCGGGGTTGGGTCTAGAGGATATGGGACCTTGCAGCAATTGCAGACCCTCGATCAGTACGTTGAACCAATAAAGCCAAACCTTATCATCTGGCAGTTCTGTTATAACGATTTCATGAGCAATTACTTCCCTCTTGAGAAACGGTGGCGCGCCGGCAGCATTGGACTTAATCGTCCCTACCTAGAAGATGAGAGCATCGTCTACCGAGTTCCCAAACCTTACGCCTGGCTCCTGCAATTAAACAGGGGAGTGTTTCGAACAGTGCCATTCGTAACTACCTATCTCGATCGCTTTCTATACCGCTTCCGCGATAAAAATAAGGACACACTACTTGAGACGATTCTATCTCAGGGCGAGGCGGATAAGGACTTCGCTATGGCTGTCAAGGTAACGGGGCAGCTGTTCGATCGCATCCGCAAACGAGGCGATTCAACACCTGTCCTTCTATTTGAAGCCTGCACCACAGCGCCGATATTTCATTCAACAGTAGCGCAACTAGCGCGAGACCGTGGATTCTATTTTGTGGATCAGCTCCCAGCCGCCTTGGATCGCGCGCGAGCCAGCGGTAGGGTAATAGATAGCTACGACCACGTGCATTTTAATGAGCAAGGACATGAGATAATTGCTGAGGTGCTAGAGCACTATACGCGGGAACGGAAACTATAGCTGCTAGACCACATTCTAAAAACCCACCTAACCACTTGTTTCTACAACATAAAGGCACGCTGTGCACTCTGCGCTCCGTGACTGCGGCAGCCCTCGGTGTAATCGTGCGGACCTAGCTGCTCCGCAGTTTGGAAAAGGCAAAAGATACTTCTTCACTGAAAGCAGCTCTACTCCGTAAAGCGACTGAATCAGTCAGCCGAGGCTCTTACTTGGACTTGGTTGCTCACAGGAGGGTCTTTATGAAGAAAGCTACATTTATTGCGCCGATTATCATGCTTGCTCTGACTGCTGCTCTTCCATCGGCTCACGCTGCCCGCCAACCCCGAGTGACCGTGGCGACGCTAGCAGGCACCTATAGCTGCGGAACCCTTTACTTCAGCGATACATCAGATACACAGGTGAGCAATCTCAAAATAGTAGTCTCTCGGTCAGGTGCAGTTCGTGGAACCGGCACTATTAAGTCTACGGATCCCACCTGCGATCCAAACAACGAGGATGGCGTAGATTGCACAAGCGAAAGGGACGTTACCTTCACGATGGCTAAACTGGGCACGCCAAAAAAGAAACTTATCAATCATGAATCGACACTCAAGAGAAAGACGGTTGATACCACATCTCGCCTGAACCTGCGCGGTACGGTGTCAACTTTCTTCGCCAGTGTGCGCTACCGCGGCATTGACGGAGTGGCCAGCCTTGGCAACTCTTCGAACTCGCTAACAGAGACAATCTCGTGCTCAGCGCCAACTACCTTACGGTAGAAGTTCTGGAAGCGATGGGTGTCTGAGAAGCGCACCCTCGCCTTGTGACCGTTGTTGCAGCTTTCCGACCGTAGCCCGACTGTTTTTGCGGCAGCCAGCGGTAGGTACATACTAGGGTCCTTTGTCGAGCAGGTCGTAGACAGCATGCACTGCGGCATCATTGTGGCCCCTCGATACGCCCATATGGTCGAGGTGATGACGAAAAACTTCCGCTCCTTCACTATCAAAGGGAAGGTTAAATAGCGTTAGCCGAATTGGTCGGACCCCATCAATCACACCGCCGCTGCTGGTAACATGGCAAAGCGTACCCTTCGGTATAAGAGCCCCATTGACCACGATGGGAGAGCGTGTCAACGCTGTCGGCTCCCCTGACAGCTTGTGCAGGAAGTGAGAGTCAATGCGGTAGGCCCCTGAACTAACCGCTTGGACAAAATAGCCTTCCGCTTCGTCACAGCTGTTAGCCACCTGGACGTCAGGTCGGCTGGGCGAGGTGAAACGGGGAAGATCGGAGCGAACTGCAGTATTTCCGATTGCCCCCACTAAGAGGTCGATTACTAGACGCGTACTCTCTAGCCGGCTCATATCGCGAAAGTGAAGAAGTGTTGATGTAAGGTTCCCTCTGAACAACCGATCTAGTTTCTTAAGGTTTACTTTGTCCTCATAGCGCGCCTCTGAAATCATTCCGCAAATCATACGACTGAGGGACGCGTATCCGTTGCCGAAACGCAGGCTAGTCTTAATCTCGGCACCGTGCTCAACGAGACCTGGGACCACCACCCCGACACCCGTAGCAAAAAGGATAGAAGTGATCTCTTTGGCTGCCTGGCTTGAAGAAAACCATCCGTCCAGAGACCGGGACAGCTGTTTTGCTATGACACTGGCCGCTAATGTAAAGGCCCCGTCAGAGTCTTGGGATAGGCGATAAGAAATAAAATCTCCACGGATCTCGTAAACGCCCTGTTCAAGTAGCTTCACCCGCCTGCTTACGACCCGACCTGCAATTCTGGCCAAGGCATTTTCCTCGTTGGCGTTCACCTCACGGTTTACATCAGCGATATTCGAAGCGAAAAACGCGTCGACTGCGGCATCAGCATCGGGACCTCGGAAGGTATAGGCTCCAAGGTCCACCGCGGTCTCTTTTTGTGCCAGGTCGCTTATCGTAGCAGCGGCTACCTGCAGAGCTTCCGCAAACTGCTTTCCAGCAGCCACCACCTCGTTGTGCTGCTCGACCAGAGTAAGGAAAGTCCGGTAGGCCTCAAAGTCACTAATCTGCACGTTTAGGGCTCGACAAGGGTAACCGGTAGAGGATCTCACTGACCTAAGGGCGATTTGTCCGAACCGGCACTGGATAATGTAGTCGTTGCCCTCTTGCTTGACCTGAGCAGCGGGGCCAGGCATCGCCTGAGCAACCGATAACATGAGACTGGCTTCGTAAACTCCCACCGGCGACGTGCGTTCGATGTATCCGATAGTGCATGAGCCAGCGCCGGCGTTACGCGCGGCTCGGAGCAGAGAATACTCGCAGACATTGGAGAGTCTAGAGTTGAGCTCTGACAGGTTCTCTCGCAGGGCGTTTAAAGCCCGATTCGGCTCCGCAAGGTGACACCACTGATCGCCAATGCTGAGCAAAGCAGCCCTGTCCCAAGACGAATCTCGCGGAATGGTCGCTGCCTCGGTAACGGGCTTTGGTATAGGGCGCTCTCCGATATAACGCATAGCACTGTTGACGGTTATGACGCGCCCGTGACCTTGCGTGCTGAGTTACCCGGCACCACGAGCGGCTCTTAAGGGCGGTGATGACCTAAGGAAACGGTAACTTAGAAGGTAACCGCTTGAATTCACCCAGAGCCGCCGCGGCACAGGGGCAGCATCGCCAACTCCCAATGGCGCGCGGCCGCTACGCCGCTGCCGCCGCCAGCGCCACCGTCTCCGAAAACGGCGGTCGCAGCAGCCTAGCGCGTGCAACGACGGCGGCCTGAGCGAGAATCGGGTGAGTCTTTTCAAGTCGGGTTAGTTGATTGAGGTGATCGGCTGTTTGACTAACAAGCCGTGCGACATCTCCGTCAGCGACCCCTGAAAGCCTCAGCAGACCTGAGAACTCCCCCCACGACTCGGCGTCCATCCAGGTGATGACCGTTAGTGCTGCATCTGGAAGCACCTCAAGCTCCTGCGCGCCGCCTGGGCCTTGGTAAGCACCTCGAATGCGCTCAACAATAGCGCGCATCTTGGCGTACAGCTCGTTTTTAATCGGGTTTGATTTAAGCTTAAAATAAGAGCGGTGCGGATCACCTGAGATACTCGCGATCAAGCCAACCAGCTCGTAGGTAGCGCACTCATCAAAGAGGCCATCAGCGATCGCTTCACCGAGTTGTAACACCAAGCTAGTACACAGCTCAGCAGCCCAGTACCCTTTATCAGTCAGGCTTCCACCTTCAACGTATCCAAGCGCACGCAATCCCTCTAGAGTGAGCAACAGAGTACGCTCCTGCTTATTCTCAAGCTCATCGGCCTCCCGCAGCTTACGTCGAACACGCTTCTCAGCCTTCTTGCGCCGCTCGCCCTTAAGAGATGAGTCGCTGTCAACCGCCTCTTGCTCAAGCACCGCCTGTTCACGCAAGGCGCTCGCATCTTTACGGTCTAGAAACGCTGCCAAACTGCGCTCAACAGTAAATTGAAGATCATCCACGTTTCGATACTTAAGCAGATTTAACACCGTTGATGGCGCTGCAAAGTACGAAGAGCGCAGCGGTTCGGGTGGACGCTTAGAAACTTCAAGCAGCACCCGTGCATCCGAGAACTTACTCGGAGTGATGACACACACTCCTACTGCATCACGTCCGCGCCGACCAGCGCGGCCTGCCATCTGTTGAAACTCCGCTGGAGACAGAACACTAAAACCCTCTGAACCACGCTTACTGTGCGCTGTTATAACGACCGTGCGCGCCGGAAAATCCACCCCCGCAGCAACGGTGCCGGTAGCAACCAGAAGCCGCAGCACTCCGCGCGACATAAGCTCTTCTAACAGCAACCGCCACATCAGAAGCTGACCTGCATGGTGCGCGCCGATACCGGTGCTGATAAGCGGTCCGTAATGCGGATACGTTGTGATAAACGCAGGGTCGAAGTTGTACTTCGCTATCACCTGTTCGATCTCATTCTGGATTCGAGCTTGGGCTTCAGGTGAAAGGTGAGCCTTCTCATTGCGGTGCAGGGTTTCAACGTCTGCATCACACTGCTTACGAGCTGTTCTAAAGAGGATAGCTGGCAAGAGGTCGTCCCTGCCGAGCTCTCTTAAAATAGTACCTACTGGAAAATCTTGGTGCATAGTGACTACCTACGACCTCCGCGAGAGCTACGGCCAGAGCTGCGCCCTGAACGACGAGAGGAAGAAGAACCAGAGCCGCGCTCACCACCACCACCTCCTCCACCACCAGCGCCGTCACCACCACGACCTCCACGGAAACCACCGCGCCTAAAGCCACCACGCCCGCCGCCGTCGTCGAGCGACATCGTGTTGTAGTAGTGCGACACCTCAGGTGAGAGGTGCCCCTTTTCATCACTTAACGGAATAACGCCGTAACGTGGGTGCAGAAATGCGTAACGCAACTCAACTGGTCGATCCTTCTTAACAACGATACGACACTCCTTGTTGCGCACCTCCTCGATCCAACTTGCGATCTCTTCTGCATTGGATATCGAAGCTGAGAGCATCAGCAACGTCGACGAGCTCGGAGTCAAAATGATACTCTCCTCCCAAACCGCTCCGCGCTGCGGATCAGCGATGTAGTGCACCTCATCGAGCACTACAAGTGAATACCTTCCAAGTCCACTGTAAAGCTCATTGCGGTAGATCTCTGTGGTGGCGATGACTACATCTGAATCACCTTCGATCTTCCTGTCACCGGTTAAGAGCCCCACCGAGTACTCCTGACCAAAGGTTACCTGGAACTCGCTATACTTTGTGTTTGAGAGTGCCTTAAGGGGGGTGGTGTATACTGCTCGCTGGCCTTTTTTGAGCAGATTCTTCATCGCCTGAACCGCGATAAAGGTTTTCCCTGAGCCTGTTGGGGCTACCACGAGCGTATCAATCCCGTTATCGAGGTTATCGATCGCACTCTTTTGAAAATCATCAACTACAAAGGTGCCCTTTTCAGGAACTCCAAGTCCCTGTAGGAGTCGCTGTCGCGATTCCTCTATGGCACGGTGCTTTAGCATATAAAAACCTCACAATTCTAAATAGCAGGTGGCGCCTCTGGCGGAGTAGGTGGAGCCAACTCATAACGACACGCAACGAAACTTCTTACAAACGAGGGCGCTCCGCTGGTAAGCTCCTTCAACGCTCCGTCGAAAACGATAGTACCTTCAAAGAGGGCTAGTATACGGTGAACCGCCGGCAAAAGCCTGCGTAGATCGTGACTAACGAGCACCGTGGTAGGTTTATACTCGGAATGGAGCTCTACGATAAGATCCATAATGACGCTACTTGCAACCGGATCGAGACCGCTGGTTGGGTCATCAAGGAGGAGTATCTTGGGGCGCGCAACCAGGGCGCGAGCAAGAGAAACGCGACGCCGCATACCACCACTAATTTGACCTGGCATCTTGTGCGCCGCACGAGTAAGCCCCACTCGCGCGAGGATCTCACTAACTTTACTACACACGTACTCGCGCTCTACCTGACGTAAAGAGGTGGTCGGGACCTTACCTCCCACCAGAGGAAAAGCCACATTGTCGTACACCGAGAGGGAATCGAAGAGTGCCCCCTCTTGGAACATAAGCCCCACATCCCCATAGGTGCACCCGCCATCAAGCATCACGATTCCGGAATCAGAGCGACAGGTATTAGCAATTATCTTAAGAAGTACGCTCTTCCCCCCGCCGCTTGGGCCGATTAACCCATTGATAGAGCCCGGTTTAAGCGCAAAACTCACCCCGCGTAGGACACGCTTCCCATCAAAACTGCGCTGAATATCGTCGATCCGTAACACTACAAAGACTCTTGGTTATGTAATTGTACTGTAGTGATCGCACGATAACTCCTGTTCAACAACAGGTACCTCATCCAAAACATCTGTTTTTTGGGGGCTCCACGCCCCAGACTTCACCGCCTGAAGGAGCGATAGCTGCTGCTCAAGGGTGTGGAGAGTCAAAAGCTGCTTGCGCCAGCCGGCACCGCGCGCCATCTGCGAAGCTAACTGTTTAAGCTTTCCAGCACAGGACGACGGCTGAAAATCTTCTTGCAGAAGCTCAGCATAATGCAGGAGCACATCAACCATTAAGCCCTGGTTAGCCCGCAGGTCAGTCACCTCACCGGTATGTATCTCTTTAAATATAAATGGGTTCCATATAGCAGCCCGACCTATAAAAAGCCCAGCCACCCGACCCCGTAGCCGCTCCTTGGCCGAGGCGCTATCAACCACATCACCACTCCCCATAACTGGGATAGTAAGCGCATCGGCGATAACCTCTGTAAGAGACCAATCTGCCAAGCCACGATACAGCTGCGCCCGGGTACGTGCATGAACAGCGAGCGCCTCAACACCCTCCCCTTCAGCCATACGGGCAACCTCGAGCGCATTTCGAGAGCTCTCATCCCATCCCGCACGAATCTTGATAGTAACTGGAATAGACACCGCCCCACGTACGGCCCGGATTATCTCCTTTAGGTGGTCAGGCTGTCGCATGAGTTCACAGCCACCACCACGTTTTACAACCTTTGGCGCCGGGCATCCGCAGTTAATATCTACGATATCAGCGCCGATATCCTGCACCATAAGCGCCGCGTCGCGCATGCGATCGAGATCGTACCCAAATATCTGTACGCAATACGGTCGCTCGTCGCTCGAAAATTTCATCATCTCTAGGGAGCGCTGTGAACCGCGCGTCATCCCTTCAACCGACACGAACTCACTCACGGTGAGTCCAACACTTCCTGGGTTAAGAAGCTTGATAAGGCGCCGAAACGGCCGGGTTGTAACGCCACTCATCGGCGAGAGCACCAGCCCAGGGGCTACCTCAATGTTTCTTACTTTGTAAGGCGTGGCCATATCGATATCAGGAAAATGCCTCTCCTACTCCTGCTCCAAACACCCGCGCACCTTGCGCGAGAGCACATCGATGGCAAAAGGCTTCTGTATAAAGTCTCGACCACCCTGGGCTAGTATCCGGTGTACAACTTCTTCAGAACTAAAGCCACTCACAAGCAAGACGCGAACGCAGCTATTAAGCTGTTTCAGGCGGTTAAAGACCTCTTCGCCAGACATTCCAGGCATAAGCATATCCAAAATAACCAAAGCGAAGCCGTGGTTTGCTGCCTTGTATTTCTCAAGAGCCTCAAGGCCAGAACCGGCCGTTTCAACGGTGTAGCCGAGGTGGCTGAGGCTAAGCCCTAAAACATTTCTCACAGCATACTCATCGTCAACCACAAGGATCCTTTCGCCGTATCCAGCCAGAGGACCATCATCCTGTATCTGAGCACCACGACCTCCGGAGTGGTCCCCTTCACTACTACGCTCGTCGACCAGCGGCAGCACAACCCTAAACTCTGTCCCCCGCCCCCGCTCTGAATCAACCTCAATCGCTCCACCTAACTTCTTAACGATTGCATTCACCGTAGCAAGCCCAAGCCCGGTTCCTTTAGCACCCTTGGTTGTAAAATACGGCTCAAAGAGGCGTGCTCGGGTTTCGTCGTCCATCCCCTCTCCGGTATCCCGAACGACAAAAGCGCAGTATGCCGAGGCGGCCGGCTCGGTGCCAAAAAGGCGCGAGACCTCATCCGACGCACACGCTCGATCGATTGTGATAGCAACCTCACCCTGCCCACTAATCGCATCGCGCGCATTAACAACGAGGTTTATAATCACCTGACTCAATTGCGCTTCAGAGCCGATAACAGAGACCGAACGCGCTGGGGGTTCGTACCGAAGCCTTATCTGCGAGGGGATAGCGCTCTTAAGCAGCACACACACCCTGGACACTACTTCACCGAGGTCAACCTTCGCGCCCAATGATTCAGTCTCTGCGCGCGAGAACTGCAAGATCTGCTGCGAGAGCGACGAAGCACGCAGCGCCCCCTCCTCTACCGCCTTAAGCGACTCAACGTGCGCTCCCTCCTGTGGGAGGACGTGTTGCAAGTAGGCGTAGTGCCCAAGGATTCCGGTTAAGATGTTGTTGAAATCGTGCGCTACTGCACCGGCAAGTATCCCGAGGGTTTCAAGCCGCTGGTCGTGAAAAACCTTACCCGAATCGTCATCCGAAAAGCTCGCGAGCACTCTGATGAGCAACAATTCCCCGGCAAAGGTCGCCAACTTTACAAGCACTGAGGCACCAGCCAAGGGTCGAAATTCAGCAGAGAATTCACGCGTTTCCCACCTCATTCGGTGGGCATCGGGCCAAAAATCAGTAATCAGTCGCCCCTCTATATCAGCAGCAGTAGCACCCACCAATCGAGCAAAGGCGGCATTGGCGCCCAAACATTCAAGCTGCCTATTTATAAAACAGTGCGGCTCAGGCAGAGCCTCTAAGAGGAGCGCAGTGGTACTTCGAGTGGTCATAGGTAAACTACTTAAAGATATAGGTTTCTTGCGCACTATACTCACTGAAACTAACCTTTAACAACGTGCCTATTCAAGGCACCTATGAAAAAGGCAGCTTGCGACAGATTGAGCGCGAGAAATGTGGATCCCTTCTAAGGGAGATCGAATCTCAATACCCAGGGATGTTGATGTATGCACCCTCAAGGCTTTTGTCTTGTAACCTGAAACAAATGTGGTAGGTTTTTATTAACCGTGAGTTTTTTTAACGGGGGAGTCAGTTGTTATGTCTGAATCTGGGTCGAGCACACTGAAAGGCGTAGTTAAGTGGTTCAATGACGCCAAAGGTTTTGGTTTTATTGAACACACGAGTGGGCGTGATGTATTCGTTCATTACTCTGTCATCACATCTGAAGGGTTTAAGACCCTCAAGGATGGAGAGACAGTTGAGTATGAGTTAAAGGAAGGACCTAAGGGTCTCCAAGCAGCAAAAGTTCTTCGCACGAAGAAGGAAGAAGAAGCTGCTGCTGAGGCTGCAGAGGCTGCTGACAGCGATGCTGCAGAGATCTCTGAGTTGGCTTCATCGGAAGCATCCGAGTAACTTACTTAATCCCCCGTTCGCCCCTTGCTTACGTAATGTCGGCTGGGTGGCGCGCGGGGGAAGCGTTTTGGTTATCTTCGTTGTCCTTTTCATGTTGGCCGTCACGGCCGACACGGCAACGCAATACCGCAGTCTTCTAAGCTAACAATTCAAATTCAATAATCAAGCGCAAGAGATTCGCTAGCTATCGCTTGGCGGAACCTTCGGTCTACTGTCGCCAGGTCAATGATATCTACCCGGTAAGGCAAGGCCGATTCAGAGAAAGCAAACTCAAGGGCCGCGCGGGTAGCCATGGTAATGGGACCCCCGCCATCAACCGCCAAATCTAAATCAGAGGTCGCACGGTGAGTGCCCTTGGCACGCGAACCGAAAACGGAGACTTTCTCACCACCTCTCAAGATATCCGTAAGAATAGCTTTTACTATCTCTAGCTCACCCGCTGAAAGATGAATATTCTGAAGTGTCATCGGTTTGTTTGGTCACTCGTGTATCGCGGAGAGCCTGCGTAACAAGAATTGCGCATCGGTGATGAACCGAGCAGCAACCTGATACACCTGCTCTGCAACCGAGACGTTATATGAATGAGAGGTGATGTTCCTAGCAGTGTGGTATTCAAACCAGGCTGCAGCATCATTGATTAACCCCTTCTCTGCGCCAACTCGGTAGAGGTCGCGTCGAGATAGCTTATCAATATTCGCCGCCCCCTGGTCCTGCTCAAGATGACGAGCAAGAAATTTCCAGCACAGCTCATAGGTGTACTCAAAGCGCTGGATAACCGAGTCGCGAATAAATTCGTTTTTCTCTTGTGCTAAAGCTACCTCAAGCGATGAGACAGCAGCATGCAGAGAGGTCAAGTCAAGCTTCATAGCCGTAGGCTACTCGAAATACACGAAGCAGGGAAGAATAAATGCCTAATCCCCGCCCTCCTCAACATCCTCTCGCCTGACGTAACCCCCTCTCCCTTTTCGGGAGCGTAAGCGCAACCATCGACCTGCGTTCCCCTCAATCATCACCTTATCGCCAGGCTCAAGCCGACCGACGATATCGCTACCGTAACTCGCCCCCGAGTACACACTCGTGGTGCGAACGGCGCGACCTGCGCGAGCAACATCGACTGCAGGACCAGGATGACGGATGCTTGGTGATTCATTCACGGCTGGAAGTTGCGGTCGCACCGGATTAACCGCGCCTGTACCATCACCGCGGTCTACCGCAATCCCCAGACCCGCATCAGCGCGCTCAACACCTCTTCTAAATTCATTACCCTCAACAGGTCCGGTGGTATCAACGCGCGCTAACTCGCGCTTCCCTTGAGCGCTGCTGGCAACACCATCTGCTACAGGAGCAGCACCTACCGACGCTGGGTCCGAAGTGCTTGTCGATGCCGCCGAATTCTGAGACGGAGCATCTACACCTGCTCCCGATGCTCCTATAGAATAGAAAAGCGCACTCAAACTTCCCACCCGACCACGCGAATCCATGACGGGGATCACCTGCTCGGCAGCATCTGTAGCCGATACGAACCCCTCAGACGCTATCTGTATCTCGCCTCGCCGCAGCCACGCTGGAGCGCCACCAGTAAAGGCAAGAAAGACAACTCCGAGTACCACCGTGCCTACAAACACCATCGGCCCTAGAATCCAGGCAGCCGAGAGACCCTTGCGCAAAGCGCTGCGCTTCTTTGCACCACTCCCACCACTACGCTTTAAACGCCCCTGCGACTTTACTTCGTCGTATTGCAGAGCACCTTTATGCACTCCTTGAATCGGGACAATTGCGCCATCCTCGGCGAGCATTAAACCCTGTGCAGCAAGCGATTTAAGTTTAGCATCAGTCTTTTTGCGCATACGTCGCTCGCGCTCTGCGCTTCCTGGAGGAAGGAGAGCGAGCCGTTCAAGCGCAGCTCGCAGACTTTCAGCGAGCTCCTTCTCAGATACATCTTCAAGTCGCTTTACGAGGAGTGGAGCTGTTTCCTGTAACGCGTGTGTCAACTCAGCCGAGAGCGTTGATCCGGCCAAGCTACGACACAAAGCTTCAAGCGGTGCGGCCAGAAACGAAGCAGGCATTGAAAGCGCACCGAGGTGACCGCGCACCCACCACACCCGTGCTTCTGCACCATCATCACCCGCTAAGAGCGTTTCAGCTCTCTGGACGAGCTCACTCCACCGCTCCTCATGCGCGAGGGTCTGAAGCTCAGAGCGCTGCGCCTCTGGTTTCGCGTCATCACCTCCACTAGACGAACTGCCCTGAGCTAGTAGGTCACAACGGTCAGATCCCGCAGGCTGCGCGCTCGCACCCGTCCCTGAGAGCAACCCAGAGAGCCCGAGATCTAATGGTTGATTATCGTCTTCGCCCTTTAGCGCCATGGTGCTGTTATGGTTACCGTTTAGGATTAGTTTACTAGTAGGTAAGGTTATCCTACCACTGCTCTCACTAACCAGCCTAAGTAATTGTTTTTAGGAACCCCCACCCGCTTTTTCCCAGTAGAGGCTACGGTTAGAATGTGTCACCCTGCATGGAGCGCGGACCTTCCAGGTCCGCCCAAATGTTACAGCTACCACAGCAGCATCGGGCGGACCTGGCAGGTCCGCGCTCCGGACTTACGCATAAAACTAATGAAGCCCTCTTACGTAAAACTCCTCACAGCATTCCTCTGCACCAATCTGCTCGGATGCTTCTCTTCTACCCTCTCCCCAACCACAGTTGCTCCACGTGAAGTCGAGCGGCTACGGATGCTGGCTGAGAAACGGCTCCCGCTCTCACTTAAGCTCACTCCCCCCCCTGACACTGCCGTCGGATACCAGTACATCCTCCTCATGTTCCCCGTTGCACGGGTGTATGCCCCCGCACTGCGACAAGATGTGGTCGATGGATTAACAGCGACTGCCGCAGCAGCAGGGCATTCAATCGAAACACTCAGCGACTCTCGAGTCACGTCTCCACGTCTTGAGGTAACAGCATCTAACATCACCGTCAACGGATACGACCTTATCTTTGTGCGCAGACCCTCAGCATCAATAACCTTAAAGGGCACGCTCTCATCACCCGGCAGAGTCGACCGCACCTGTGAAGCCGTTGGCTCTGTCACTAGAACGAAAAGATTTGCGTTTGCACCTGAACTCGAGCAGGTAGTGCGTGAGAGCATTGAAGCAGCCACACGCGACCTCGCCGCGTGCCTCTTTCCGGAAGCTCGCAAGCTAGAGGAAACGAGCGAGGACGATCTGGAGAGCAGCAGATGACTCCGTCACTTACCATCTTCGCCGCAGCCCTTGCGACTGAAGGGTTACTGATAATCGTTGCATACATCTTCGCCGGTCTCTTTTCGGCGTGGCCTTTCTGGAACGCATCCTTCACCAACCTTATTATTGGGGTCTTGCTTGCGCTACCGCTCCTTGTCATGAACCACCTGATATGGAAGGCAACTCTCTCACATCCTGACTCGGTGTACGCCCGTTTTAGTAGGCAGATCGTAGTTCCTCTCTGCAAACAGGTCTCTCCGCCCCTAGCACTCTTCCTTGCGCTCGCCTCGGGGTTTGGAGAGGAGATCTTTTTTCGCGGGGTAGCAAACATTATAGCAATTGAGCATGCGGGACCTTTAGGTGCGGCGCTTGCCACGAGCGTAGTTTTTGCCTACGTACACTTTATCGGAAATGTCTCGCGCTTTGGCGGGATGATTCCGCTCTATACAGTAGTGGGCCTCTATATCTGGTGCGCATGGTTGCTGACGAACTCGCTCTTTGTGGCTTTTATCCTCCACGCCAGCTACAACTTCCTTGCGATCTTGTGGGTACGGCAGATGGCCGCCTCACGCGCCCGTGCCTGATAGGCTATACAAGGCTCAGGGGTATACGAGGATCTCGTAGAGGTAACTCGTTCTTTAAGCTTACACTAGCAGGGTGGTGAAAAAAGGTTCCGTCGTGAGCATTTTGAGAGTTTAGGCGAAACGAGGCGGAGATGCCGAAAAAACCGGAGGCGTATCCTCTGAGATACGTTGAGGATTTTTTTGGCGTCTCCAACGAAGTTGCAGCCAAACTATCAAAATGCGCAACAGGAAATCCTTTTTCACCACCCTGCCAGAAGATATCTGAAGCACTCCGCTAGTCCGAGGAGATCTGCTGTGTATGAAGCAGATCTTTTCACTATTCTCAGCTCAGCCACATAGCGATATCAACGCCGCCGACAAGTGCGCAGCACGCTTGCGGGAGGTTACAGCTCGTCACAAGGCAGCAGCCGAGCGGGACAACGGCAAAAGAATCATCCTGCATCCAGAGAAAAATCCGATCGGGGCTGAATGGATAGGTAGCCAGCAGTTCTCGTGGGGAGAGCGTACTCACCCTGCTTAAACCAAAGACCAAGCGCTATACGCTAGCTATTGAGGGAGTAGACGGACCCAAGACAGAGAGAGAGAGTCATCTGGCGTCGGACCCAGTGTATGAAGCACCGAATCAAGCGGTTGATGAACCGACCAGAGATGGACTAGTGTGTTGAGAAAGGCGGAGCAGCAACCGCTGGTACAAACCTGTTCTCACTGCGGAACGGAAGTTGTATCCACCAATTTTTTCCACTAATTTTTAGCCTAATTCCATCACTGGCCGCATGAGCATCAAGGTAAGGGTAATATCCAACTGGACTGATTCAGCGTCGCTGCACGGCAGAATCATCGAACAGTCCTTGTATCAGGAATCTGATGGAATCGTCTTTGTTGACGATGACTCCTACCACTGGCTTGTAATCTTCAACGACAGAAAGGACTTCTCCATTAAGGTCCCCAAGGAGCGGGTCATAGGTTTTCTGCAAGAACCCCCCGACCACGGTTATTTTTTCGATCGCAACATCGGAGACTACTGCTCCGTTGTGTACACATGCGCCGAGCCAGGCCCGTACGGCATAGCAGGCAACGCAATTGGATTTCCGTGCGGGATGTTTTATTACATGGATGGCCCACTAGAGGGCTACCTCGATGAGGACCTCATCAACCGCAAACAGCACGACATTAGCATGGTGACAAGCGGCATCTCTCACGGCTTCTACATTCATCGGGTACAATTAGCTGCCGAACTCGCCGCACGCGGATCGGTAGATGTGTATGGCAAAGGATTAAAAGTACCGGGGACCAAGGGCGAGCTCACCAACAAGAAGGACGGCCTACTGCCCTATCGATACACTGTATGTATTGAGAACGGAATTTGGGACGATTATATCTCGGATAAGATAATCGACGCTGTGTTGTGTCGAACGATTCCTATCTATGTAGGGGCTCGAAATATACTGAAGTACATCCCGTTTGCTTTTACGATCACGTCTTACAGCAACCCTGCACAGGCCGCAGAGGAGATTGCGCAGATAGTATCCTCAACGAATTACACCGATTTCATTCCCCAGATGAATGCCTGGGTGCGGACGTATGCACACGAATACACGCTGTATTCCAAGATTAGACAGCATATCTTGTCTAATAAGTAAGCCTCAGTTCCTGTGCGTGTAGCAGATAGCCCCGCAAAGCGGTCTGTTTTGGACACATTTAGAATTTTTTAGATGCATAGCTAGTATTTTCAATCAGTATCCCCGTGTACTATATCGGCGCTGTCACTTTTCGCTTTAGTAGTGCTCATGAACCCCGTGTCGAGTCCACGTCCTCATACTCATCATCTCCAGCAGCAGGATCAGAAACTTATAGACACTCTCTGCGCCGAGATACGACACACCGAAGGTGCATATGTAAACCAGATCCCAGAAGCAATCGCTCTCTTTCACCAGATCGTATCGATTCTTAAGAAACACCAATCACCGGAACTGCTCCTGCCAGCGATTCAAACCGTAGGAAAGATCGTTCAGAACTGCCTCCACGGACCAAGCATTGCTCCACTACAGGTAGACGGATGGCCCGAAGCTCTAAGTGACAATTTTGCTCCACAACGTTTGGCTGCTGCGCTTGCAGTATCGGAGTTATTCTGCACTCGCGTTGAAGACTTTGATAGCGCATCCGTCATCGAAGAGCTTGTTGGCAACGTCTTCTTTCGTCTCATAACAACCCCACGCCCCCTGCACCAGAGTGCCGTCACCGAGCTGCAAGCCTTCTGCCGCGTAGCCCCACGCCTTGTTGATGATTCGATTTCGATATTACAACGGCTTGAGAATGCGTCGGGTCCTCTTTGGGTGCCAAACGTAATTTTCCCAGACCAAGTCCTCTTTCGTTCAGTTGATCTTTCGGGCTTTACGTCAGCAGTCACCGCCATGATTCTTGAAAATGAATTGCCGGCTCAGGTTGGAGCTGACCTCATAAAGGCGGCCGTTTCATTACCGCAGAGTGACCTTCGCAGGAGACTAATTGAGAAGCTGCACCTTCTCTTAGAGAACAGGTGTGTGAGGCTCCTGTCAGGAGATCGCAGGCTTCCGCACCCCCTTGGCCGTCCCGCAGCTATCGGAGCAATAAAGACGTTGACGTTGGGCTCTGAAATAAACTACAGAATCGGCCCCTCCGAGACCGTGCACGAATTCAGGGATGTAATGGCACCATCGAGAAGAGCAGAGTGGCTCTATATCGGCCAACGACTTAAAGCGATAAGCGGTTTGCACGAAATCACCGCCCGCGGTGAGGAGCTGTATCGTTACCTCACTCAGGTAGTTGAGATGTGCGTTGCTAGACCCTTCTTTGAGAAGACAGAGGAGTTATTTAATCAGTACACCCTCGGTAACGCCGGGGGAGAGGCGTATTCAACCTTCTTCAGTAAGGACTACGGCGTTGACAACCCGCCGGCCGCAGTGGGTACCATCCCCTTTGCGATTGCGCGAAAAGACTCGCTGCAAACGTTGCGTGCATCGGCTTACATCCGCGACAGCATCAACCTGAGAAAGGGCTACGCCCGAGGAAAAAAGTGGCTGATTGAAGAGATCGCTGAACAGGCTGGCGCACGGGTGCAGCGTTTTCGTGCGGCTGATATCGACAAGTATCCTGGCCCTGGGTGTCGTATCAGTGGACTAGATCTGAGACGAGCTCTGGACCTTGAGTCTGAGCAGACCCGCGCTCACTATAAAGCGGCCTGTCCCTGGATTAGGAACGGATTACGCGCGCTGCGCCAAGCCGACATATTTCACATGCGCGGCTTCATCGCCATCGCTCCAACTTTTGAGCCTAACAGCGACCTTCCGTCGCGCGCTTGGCGAAGGGGCAGCATCCTTGGCAAGCCCTACGTCTTTGTTTGGTTTAATGATCACTTCCACAACCTCCACGGCCCAGAGATACGCACCTGGCTTATTCCCGCGAGTGTATTCGAGCGCAAATGTATCTTTGCCGTAGAGGATCCTAAAATCGACGTAACCCTCCTCGACCTTACCCCGGAGGGATTCCTCAAAGAAGCTGAAGCCCAGAAGCTTCCTATCCTATCCGTAAGCACAGCTTCAGTATTGTGGGGTGGGCTCGCAAACGCCTGGCCGCAAGGGCAAGGGCCGGCGCACTCGTGGGAAACCCCCACCCATAGATGGCGAGACACCAAGTGGCAGGACCCATTTCATATCCATCGAGCACTCTTTGACGGATCCTACACAAAAGAAACGAATCCTGAGATAGAAAGGCTTTTCAGAATAACTACTCAAGAACACCAACACATTCAAGCAGTCATGCGTTTTGGTCACGACCTATATCACTCCTTTCTAACGATAGAGGAGCAGGTGGCTAAAGGGTTTCTTAGGCGCGGAGCACCTCCACCTAAGCTCATTCTGCCTGGATCTTCTACAAATCCCACTACTACTCGCTTACCATCTGACGGCGCCAGCGCGGTCGGCGGGTCCGCGACCGGTGGAGATAAGTCAGGGGAACCTCCTCATGCGCCCGAAACTGGTCAGATATCTTCAGACGAACTTAGCTACACCCACCCACGAACCTTTCTACTCGAGCGGTTTCTGGAGCGGAGAAACGATCTATTACGAAATGGTGCCGAGCCATCACCCGATTCGTTTCCTCGCTTACAGCTCGACTATACACGCCTCTTCCGCCAGCAGCACGATACCCCGTTTATTACGGGACACGACATGATGCTGCATGTTCCTGGGGAGGAGTCGATTCCGTTGGTCCACGGGGCCAAAAAAGATACTGTGGTAAAGCGCCGCGTAGTGATGGACGAATATATGGAGGCAGTCTACGACCGTCACATAGTAAAGCGCTTTCAAACCAACAACTGCCCCCGAATTGTATTGCCCTAAACACGTTTGGTGGTAGTTTGCTTATCTGAGTTTGTGTGGCTTCGCCAATGCAGACCAAACAAGGGCAACGAGAAAAGGCAAAGAGGGAGGTAATATGATCCCAACTACAAAACAAGATAGCTCTTTAGACACTCTCTCGGTTCCCCACCTCGACAGATTTCGTGCTACTTCAGAGGTGCATGCGGCTGAAACCGAGGCACCTCCTGAAGCTCCACCTCAAACCGAACCAGATACAGCTCCCACCGAGCCTCCTCCTTCGCCAGAGCAAGAGCCTGCTACTGAGCCTGATCACATTAAGCCGACCGTCCCGCTTGAGGAGCCTACGCCGGACAACCTCCCTGACCGAACGTATACGACGTGTCCGGTGTATCCCAAGACAGCGCCGTGCGGATAGTTCGGTGAGCAAGAGAGCTCTGCCGTATCCAAATATTTTTGTTATGTAACGCCGAGAACACGGCTAGAAAATAACCGGCGACCTCCGCGTCTTCCGCTCTTCCGCGTTAATTAACTAAAAAGCTACGCCACCCACCAGTAATTGCGAAAAGGGAACACGCATGTGGTAGGAAAGCGGGGAAAAGAAACTGCTCAACAGAGGGGCCGCAAGACAAAACCCTTACTGTGCTGCGTGAATTAAAAAAGAATACGAAGAAGCGCTTCCAATCATTCGCCCGGTGGGGATAAAACCCACCGAGCGCGCAAACGAACACGTTATCCTACCAGCACCGGAAATGCCGGTCGCGATAATACACAGGAGCCACCAACACCGGCGACGGTGCATAGTAGACCGTCACAGGCGGCGGAGCCGCGTAGACCACCGTTGCCGGCGGCGGCGCATAGTAGACGGTCTCCACCCGCGGTGCGAAGGCATTCCCAAACAGGAACCCCCCAGCAAACCACGCTGCACCAGAGCCGTGACCAGCCAGAGCAACCGGGCTTGCACCCAGCAGACCCAAGGTCACGACCAACGCAAACAAGACCTTCTTCATTCTCGAACTCACCTCCTTTCTACATCCTCATCGTGAGCGATGTGTGCAGAGTATCAGTCCAGAGATTTCATAATCTCTCCACACATCGCTCACAAAACCGAAAGCGCGAGCATACCCATATTGAGCCGTTTCTTAAGGGGACAGTAACGCCGAACCTGGGATTAGTACAGAACGATCCCTACTGAAGTCACAGAAGTTTTGTGTGTAGATAATTCCGAGCAGCAAACCTCTTCTCTGATTTCTCGATGGTGATTAATGAGGGAGTTCTGCGGTCACTACACCGCACAAGAGGAAGAGATAGGAGAGAAACAAGCACTAGGGGAAGTGTGTTGTAAGGAGAGCGTTGGGATTGTACCACTGCTCTCTTGTGTGCTTGCTCTCTCGTGTTCAGCGGCTAGCAACGGCGCCGGTAACCCCCGAAAGCATCTGAAAGGGGGCGCGACCAACATCCATCAACGGCTCACCAACAACGGACACGAGGTCACGATTGTTGCAACCGCCACCACCGAGGATCTCCGCAGTTCCTCCGATGATACGGAGGGGGGCACGGACCACGTTCATAGCGGGGTTGCCAATGGCACCCACCACGTCCGTGCGGCAGTTCGTTGCAAGGTTAGACACGTGAGTGCCATTTCCCGCAACCACAACGGTCTGCCCCACCGCTTGACCAGCGGGACCTCCGAGAACCGCCGGGCTACGCCCCCCACAGGGAGTTGCAGCCGGGGCCGGGGTAGTATGAGCGACCTGAGGGCCGCCGGCGACCTGCG
>JBIKKT010000023.1:0-56077 GCA_044360195.1 Bdellovibrionota bacterium
CTCGCGCTCGTGCACCATGGCTTTCCACCACTCTGCAGCGATATTGCGCTTTAGTTCAACTCCTAGGGGACCGTAGTCGTAGGCGCTCTTGAGACCACCGTATATTTCACTGCTTTGGAAGATAAATCCGCGTCTTTTGCACAGGGAGACGATCTTGGGGAGGATGTCGCTTGACTCCATAGGGTTAGGGCCTCGAGTTATTACTATACTGGCCTTGAGAGTACCGCGAATACCCGGGCGTGCTCAAGGGGTGGGGATCATACATGTGTCTGGGGCTACGCTTTGACCAGGGGCTCACGAGGGAGGCTTTTTTAGCCCCTTCCTTTATGGCCCTTACAAAGGTAGAACCAGGGGGCCGTTTTACTAGCGGTAGTTAAACAAAGGAGCTTCGCGATGTCGTTAGAATTCTACAAAATACTTCATATCCTCGGATTGACCCTAGTTGTCCTCTCGCTCGGCGGTATCGTGGCTGTTGTTGCCAATGGTGGCACTAAACAGAGTAATGCCCTGCGTAAGGCAACTGCCATAAGTCACGGAGTTGGTTTACTGCTCCTTTTGGTGGCAGGATTCGGGATGCTTGCAAAGCTTGGCATCACGGGCTCTCTGCCGACCTGGGTAATTGGTAAGTTGATTATCTGGCTTGTATTCGGTGCATTGATTGCAGTTGCCTACAAAAAGCCTGCTCTTGCAAAGAAGCTCTGGATAGCTATTCCAGTATTGGTTCTCGCTGCGACTTACTTGGCGGTGTATAAGCCGTAACGTTGGCACTTACTGCTTGGTTCCTCTTGGGGCTTGGGGGGACTCCCGGTATTGGGCGTAACCTCGAGTTATTCTGAGAGGTCGTCGTCGCGCGGGGTTATGGGCTTGCTACTATTACCGCCCGCGCGTCGGTAGTTGCAGTGCTGGTGGTGTTACGTCAGCTCTCTAATCATGCCACTTGAGTATTCGCTGAAGCCATTTCGCGCATAAAGGGACTGAGCGTGTCGAGTATGCACAAAAATGCGACCGCACGATTGCTTCTCGGCGATTGTGACGATTTTGTTGATAAGCATGCCCGCGTAGCCTTTACCTTGCCAAGCAAGAAGAGTCGCCTTGTCGTGAACCAGAAGTTCTCGGCTAAAGGTTACGTGGGGTAAAATAGTATAGCTAGCGATTGATACAACGCGTTCGCCGACTCGTATGGCGAGGAGGTAGTATCGATCTGCCAACAGCTGCTCACGGCGCGAAACAAAATCTGGTAGTTCCAGCGTGGGACGCAAAACGCGCATCACCGGAGCTGCAGCTAGCCAGGCTTTCTTGCTGTTTTGCTGTTGTTTTGCTGTACCGGGGCTACTTTTTTGCTGTTTTTTTGCTGTACCGGGGCTACTTTTGTTTTGCTGTACCGGGGCTACTTTTTTGCTGTACCGGGGCTACTTTTCATTACAGAGATTTTCCGGCTATTCCGTATTTTCCAAGCAACTTTTGCTCTAGCCCCTCGATTACTAGTACATGGCTAGAAAATCCAAAAAGAAATCTAGAAAGAAAATGAAGTATCACCCTCACGGGAGCGTTCTATTTTGCACGTTCAGCTTGGAGGAGGGGTTGTTGCTTTTGGCCAATCCGCTATGCGAGGCGCTCATAAAGAGCTGTCTTGGGCGTGCTATGGAGTTGCACCCGGTTAGGATTTGCCACATCTTGGTGGAGGCAACCCATGTCCATATCGTCTTGGTAGTGGTAAACCCCGAGGATGTTGCCGGGTTTATGAGATGCTTTAAGACCGAGTCGGCGCACATGATTAACCGCCTCTTGGGTCGAAAAAAGCGCACCCTGTGGTGTGAGGGCTACGATAGTCCAATCGTTCTTACCCCGAAGAGAGCGCTGATAGCCATAGCCTACCTTTACTCTAATCCAGCCAAGGATAACCTAGAAAGCTCGATTGATAGGTACCCAGGTTTCTCGTCCTGGGAGATCTTCCAATCGGGGAGATATACTCGTGAATGGGAGCGATTGCGACGCTTTCACTTCTCTAAAATCCCCAAAGGAGCCAATAACCTTAGGGGATACACCAATATTGCAGCTGAGATCCTTCAACAGTCGGAGGAGATCCAGACTTTTACCCTTGAGCCAAACGCGTGGCTGGAGGCATTTGGCTATCGTACACAAGAGGAGCATCAGAGGATAAACGACCGCTTGGTCGCTCGAGTTAGGCTCCTTGAGAGCCGGGCTGAGAAGAAGCGAGTGCGTGAGAAGAAGAAGGTGCTGGGTAGAGAGCGCCTTATTGCCGAGGTGTTTGACACCACCTATCGCCCCCAGCGAAAGGGACGGCAGATGTGGTGCCTCTCCGAGAAGCGCAGCGTGCGAGTAAGGTTCATCGAATCTTTTAAAGTGCTTATGGATAAAGCAAGAGAAGTGCGCGATATGTGGAGGCAGGGGAGGGTAACAGTGCCGTATCCCCCGGGGTTGTATCCACCATCGATGCCAAGGCTTGCTAATGAATTGAGGCTGTAGGCGACCGGCATATCAGATTTGTGCGTTCTCCGGTTCGCAGGGCAGGCGTGTATCTAGTGACCTGACTTTGGTGTAGGGGATTTCTTGATCTAACGTTTTTACGACTGATGGCTGCGCCAGATCGCCAGGCTATATGAATTTCCCTGAGCACTGTAGCCCCGGTGCAGACACTAACCAGACACCAAGGAGGCAATTGTAGCCCCGCTACAGGAAGAATTGTAATTTCCCTGAGCACTGTAGCCCCGCTACAGGGAGACACACTCCGACACCAGCTGATACGTCGTCGTACGCTCCTGAGGCGTTAGGCCTGCGGCTTCAATCTGGTGCCGTATATCAGATATAGTGAGTGCATCCGGTGAGCGTGAGCCGGCCATATGATAGATCTTCTCTTCGGTGACGGTGCCATCAAGGTCATTTGCGCCGCACCGAAGCGCCGTTTGAGCTGTTTTGATTCCCAGCATTATCCAGTAAGCCTTGATGTGTGGAATGTTATCCAGCATTAAACGGCTGACCGCTATCATGCGCAGGTCCTCAAGCGCTGTTGGGGCAGGGAGGCGTTGCATGCGGTTGCCCTCGTTGTGGAACGAGAGAGGGAGAAATACCTGAAAGCCACCGGTTTCGTCCTGCAGAGCCCTGAGCCGTAAGAGGTGATCAATTCGCTCTTCTGGAGTTTCGATGGTTCCATAGAGCATTGTGCAGTTTGTTTTGAGTCCAAGTCTATGGGCTGTGCGATGAATTTCTAGCCACTGCTCTGCTGTGGCTTTATCAGCGCAGATCTTCTTGCGAACCCTTTCGGCAAAGACCTCCGCACCTCCACCAGGCAAGGAACTAAGGCCTGCCGTGATTAGTTCAGATAGCACCTGTTCGTAAGTCTTGTTGTACTTCTCAGCGAAGTAATGAATTTCAACACCGGTAAAAGCCTTGATATGAAGCTCCGGAAATTCGCGTCGAATCATCCGCAACAGGTCGGTATAGTATTCAAATGGCAGGTCAGGATTGAGGCCGTTAACGATATGGATCTCGGTCATCCCTGGCTTGTAGCGCTCACGGATCCAGGTTTCAGCTTGTTCCAGCGTCATCGTGTAGGCCTTCGGCATTCCCGTCTTAAGCCGAGAGAACGAGCAGAAGAGGCAATCAGCTTCACATACATTTGTCGAATTGAGGTGTAGGTTCCAGTTGTAGTACGTGGTTTTGCCGTGCATGCGGGTTCGCACAGCATGCGCCAGGTGACAGACGCCTAGTACATCGGGATGATGCATGAGAAAAACGCCGTCGTCGAACGAGAGCCGTTCGCACCTTGCAACCTTAGCTTCGATCGATTCAAGGGTCATTGTCATAGGGTTTACATCCCTCGTCGAGGCCGCGCCTCTATCGAAGATAGTACGTACACCCCGCAATAATACCAATAAAAGCTGCGTAAAAGCCAGCAGCTCCCAGAAATCCAATAGGCTTTAACGAGCGCGCTTCGGTAATGGTGCGAGAGGCTCGCTGGGACCAGACTAGCGCAACAAGAACAAGCCCGTAGAGCTTGTTCAGTTGCCCCATCAACGCCAACGTAGCGACAGACACGGGGCCAAAAAAGAATAGAACTCGGAGAGAAGGAAGTAGCCACCGCATGTAAGACGGGTCGAGTAAGCACAAACGGTTCCAAGCAACCTCACATGCGGTCAGCGCTGCACCCACACTGACAGATACCACTACTGCTTGCCACTCTAAGGAATCTTTAACGATCAGAAACGAGAGTGCAGCAAGGAGCGAGTGGCTGGTAAAGATAGCAGGCAGGGCGGTGTGCGGTTTATCCTGTTGCCACGCCGAGCGAGCCACACCACGGAGCGCTAGGGTTGTAAGTAGTACGATAAAGGCCGGTTGAGAGCACTTAGCGCGATAAAGCGGCAGCACAAAGAGAGTTATAAGTGAGAGTAACGCCGCTACGAAACCGTATCCCCGCGTTTTTTCACTTTTCTCCAGACTGGCGCGGTGCCATAGCATGAGGGCGCCTTCGGCGAGGTTCCACAGAAAGAGTATCACCAGAGCTGAGACGAGTAGCTCCGCGGCTCGAATGGCGCTGTCGAGGGGGAGTCCACCTAGCTGTAACACCAATGGTGCTGCGCCAAGGGGGGTAAATCGGAGTATGTGGTACACAAGGCTGTGCGAGGTTGGTACGGTCGCTTTCATAGGGGAAGGGTAGCCTGCAGGTGGTGCGTCGTTCAATCTCCAAATGTAGGGGAGATGAGTATCGCAGCTACATGTGATAGCATGGCCCCATGACTTTACAGGAAGCGCTACAGAGTGGGGCACACAAGGCTCTCAGCCCAGAGAATAGACCGACTTCGACCGGGGCTGTTCGCGAGATGTTTAACTCAATTGCACCTACCTATGATCTTCTTAATTCCGTCCTTAGCTTCGGTTTGCACTCGTTATGGGAGAAAAGACTTGTTGCGTCTCTCCGTGGCGTTCCCACTGGTGAGTGTGCCGACCTGTGCACTGGCACCGGTGCTCTCGTGCCGCGCTTAGCAAAGAGGTTTGCCACGGTTGCAGCAGTGGATATCTCTCCGCAGATGCTAGCGGTTGGTAAAGAGCGCTACCGTGAACTTACCGCGTGTCAGTGGGTGGAAGCTGATGCGCAGGAGCTACCCTTTGAGTCTAACCGCTTTGATGCAGTCACTATTTCGTATGGGGTGCGCAATCTTCCAGATCTTGCGCGCGGATTGAGTGAGGCTTATCGCATAACTAAACCTGGTGGTGAGCTCGCAGTCCTTGAGTTTGGCCAACCTAGTAACCGTGTCTGGCGATATCTTTTCTCTCTCTACGGGAGGTATGGGATCCCCTTTATTGGTTCCCTCATCTCCGGTTCACGAGCGCCGTATGAATATCTCCCCAAGACGGCCGCTGCGTTTCCTTGTGGAGCAGAATTTGAAGGGGCGCTGCGCGCGAGTGGTTGGACGCCGACACGAGCAGTGCCGTTATGTGGCGGAGTGGCGTTTCTTTACGTCGCGCGAAAGCAGGAGGAGGAACGATGACACATTCAATGCAGAGCGTCTGGGTAGTGGGAGTAACCGGTGCCAGTGGTCTGCGATACGGCATACGGTTACTTGATGTTCTTCCCGCTCTCGTCCGAGAGGTGCACGTGGTCTTTTCTGAGTCAGCGCTACGGGTTCTTCATGATGAAGAGGGGATCTCGATAAGCTCTTCTAACTTAAGTTACCAAAGTCTCTTTGCTCGAACCGCGGAGAATGTCCACTTCTACAATCCGCGTGACATCGGCGCACGGATCGCGTCGGGTTCGATGCGCGCTAATGGTATGGTGGTTGTGCCGTGTTCTATGTCTACCCTTGGTGCGATAGCGCACGGTGTGCCGTCTAACCTCGTTCACCGCGCAGCGGATGTAACGCTCAAGGAGGGGAGGCAGCTGATTATCGTTCCGCGCGAGAGTCCCTTATCGGCAATTCACCTTCAGAATATGCTTACCTTGAGTCGACTCGGGGTAAAGATCGTTCCTGCTATGCCGGGCTTCTACAATAAACCACAGAGTGTTGGTGAGTTAGTTGATCAGTTCGTGATGCGAATCCTCGATAGCATGGGGATTGAGAACTCCCTTGGTAAAAGGTGGAGAGAGCCTACTTCGCATGACCACTAGCGTAGTGCCGCCAGTATTGCAGGAGTTGCAGCAGAAGGTGCAAAGGCTTGGGAGCCTTGTTGCATTTTCGCACTCGGTTTTTGCGTTGCCGTTTGCTCTGATAATGGTGCTGGTCGTCAGCCGAGAGCGCGCGGTGTCTTCGCAGCAACTTGCTGCTCTCGTTGTATGCGTAGTGGCCGCTCGAACAGCGGCGATGGCGTTTAATCGACTCGTTGACGCACGGCTCGATGCCCAGAATCCACGGACACAGGGGCGGGAGTTGCCGGTTGGGCGGGTCTCGTCCCGTGAGGCAGTAGTGCTTTGTGGTGCGAGTGTGCTTGTATTTCTGAGTGCGGCGTGGTTGCTCGGGCTACACAGCCTTAAGTTGACGCCTGTCGTATTGCTTTTCTTGCTGGGGTACTCGTTTCTTAAACGGTATACGATCTTGTGTCACTTTGTGCTTGGTGTGGCGCTTGCGCTTGCGCCGGGAGGGGTGTGGTATGCTCTGACAGCCGAGTGGTCGTGGTTGCCGGTCTCGCTAATGGTTGCTGTGCTGTTTTGGGTTGCTGGGTTTGATATCCTCTATAGCTGCCAAGATATCGACTTCGATCGTTCGCATGGGCTCTTTAGCGTTCCAAGTCGGTGGGGGTATAACGTTGCACGAAGTGTTGCCTCCGTGTTGCATGCGCTTACAATCGGAGCGTTGCTCGTTTTTGGCGCCGACTTTCAACTTGGGTTCGTTTATTCTGTGGGCGTGACAGTCTTTTCGATTCTCCTAGCCAGTCAACACATCGCCGTGGCGCGCCGCGGAGTTGGGTGTATCGACCGAGTGTTTTTTACGCGTAACGGTGCAGCGAGCGTTGTGCTTTTTCTCTTCGTGCTGGCGGAGCGATTTCTGTAGGAGCCTCTCATGAGACGCAATCTTGGAATATCGCCGTGTCCTAACGATACCTTCATGTTCCACGCTATCCTCGAGCGAAAGATCGACATGCGCGGATTTGAGTTCGAGGTGGAGTTGCTCGACATTCAGGAGCTTAATGAGGCGCTTGCTCGACACCACTTCGATTTTTCAAAAGCCAGCTCCGTGGCAGCCCTTGCAGCTCGTGCAGAGTACCGAATTGTTGATGCTGGAGCAGCGGTTGGATTTGGAGTTGGACCGCTCCTTGTCTCAACGTCAGATGCGCCACCTCTTCATGCTGAACCCGCGCGAATCCTGTTGCCGGGAGTAAATACTACAGCAGCGCTTCTATTCAGGCACTTCTTTCCTTCGCATGGACCCCTTACGCACACCATTTTCTCGGACATAATGCCAGCTCTCACAGAAAGCCGGGCCGATTACGGGGTTGTTATTCATGAGGGGCGTTTTACCTATCAAGACCACGGATTGAAGTTAGTTGCGGACCTGGGTCAGTTGTGGGAGAGCACTTACGAAGTGCCTCTTCCGCTCGGTTTTATCGTAGCAAAAAGCTCGCTGGCTGATGAATGCTGCGAGCGCTTTACGGAACTTGTGCGCGATTCGATCCGCTACGCTTACGAGCATCGGGATGAGGTTATACTGACCATGCGACGCCACGCGCGTGAGTTGTCAGACCAGGTGCTCTGGGCGCACGTAGATCTGTACGTTAATCAGTGGAGCCTTAAACTTGGAGTGCACGGAGAGGAGGCGATGCGTTGTTTTGGTGACGTCGTTCAGCGTTACATCTCTAGCACTACTTCCGGCGTCTCGTTGGAGTAAAGTAGCCGCCATTTTTCTGCTTCTGGGCAGCCTCCTGTGCGGCAGCCTCCTCCGCCGCCTCTTCGGCTGCACGTCGTTCTGCGATCTCCTGCTCCAGCTTGCGTCGTTTTTTTTGCGCTGCTAGGGACCAATCGGAGTCTTTTGGAGGGGCCGGTGGCGGTACTCTATCAAACAAGTCAGCCAGGTGGTTGTAATACTCATCCTTCTTGTCATCGCATGAAGCCATGAGCGCTCGCAGAATAATTCGGAGATCTGCTCGAATGAGGTCACTCTTTTTACCCTCGAGAAAGAGGTCGGTTATCTTATCAAGGGAAGGGGTAATAGCGTCGCTCAGTAGATGTCGTGAGGCCTTGAGTCGGTTCGAGCTGCTTGTGCCGCGAATTTTATGCGCTAGCTCGGTCGTTTCTAGTAGTCCCTCAACAGAGAAGGGTTGAAAGAGGATACCATCCATTCCGTTTGAAATATCGGTGGCAACTTCAGTTCTCTTTTGACGTTTGCCGTCTATTACGAGCACGTAGGCGCTGTATTGACCGTTCTTGGTCTCCTTAGCAGCTTTCACGAATTCAGCCGACAGTTCAGGTTCAAAGGTTTGAGATATGAAGATGATGTTACACGACAAATTCTCTTTAATCTGAGCGAGTGCTTGTTGCAGCGAGAACTCTAGGCGCACATGTCGGAATTGGTGCAGCGTAGACGTAGCTTGCTTTAGCCGCATGCGCGATGCAGGGTCCGGGTCGATGATTAGTGCATCTAGCTGGTCGAGCTCCATGACTTCCCCAAGAGCGGCCTTAAGCGCTGCTATCAATGCACCGGCACGCCGTACTTTCTTTATCAGGGTGAATAGTCGACCTTATTAGCGCGCGACTTTAGAAAGGGATGATAAATTTCCAAGCCGCTGCCTGGTGTAAATCCCGTAAGGTGTTGATAATCTTTGCAGGCGGTCGATGGTTCCTGGAGTGCTATGTCCGTAGGATAACCTTTGCCCCCGGCCGGGGCTTCTTGTAGGTGTGCCAAGCCGAGCCGCCCCGCTGAAAAATCTCCCAATATTTTCGGTCGTGTCCGCTTGAACCGGGGGCTAGGGCGATATCCCCCTCCTGGACGTTAAAGCTTCCCGAGGCCACGGTAGCTGCCATTTCTATGTCGTTGATTGACACCGCCACCCGTTGACCCGGCGAGAGCCCCGCAAGCTCAGCATCCCCTTGGCGCAGCGTGGTCTTTAGGTTTCCAAATGAATCTATGTATGCGACCGCAGAGCGTGGTGGTTCAGGGATCACCTCAAGGGGGTCTAAGCGATCGGTCAGAAAATCTATCTCGCCCCGTGCCGCTCTCCCCACGGCCTGTGGAAAGTTATCTCGAGAGCGGAACTGAGAGCCGCCTTTATCCACGGCGGTAGCCCACAGATGGGTTAAGTCTTCGCGCGCAAACGAGAGGGAATACCCTGAGTTTACCGCCATCACGCGCACACCGCTTGACAGCACTCCGTAAACAAACCCCTCGCCCTCGTTGTTGGTGCGCGCCTCGCGGCGGTCCTTTCGTGGGGCGCAGTTTGCGTAGATTAGGGTGTCCTTGGGCCGTAGGTTTTCTCCCTGAAGCCCAAGCTGTGCCACGGCAAACCCGGTCGAGATAGTATCAAAGCTGGCTACGGATGTGATGTGCCAGTGGTAGTCGGGTGGGATCTGGGCGGCTAGTGCTGAGACGACCTCAGCAACTGCCAGATCGCCCGGAGCATAGTCTAGGATGGTATGAATGAGCTTTTGCATGGGCTCATTGTACCAGCCAAGAAAACCTTAGTCGCGCGCTCAAGAGATTTTTTAATAATGTTCAATAAAATCAGGCTTCTGCGAGAGCGGGAGCAGGGCCACAACTACTGCTTGCCGCTTATTGGCAAGCAGGGGTGATAAGTGGTATAACCCCGCGACATTTTTCGCACCCGCTAGGGTCTTGGTGCTCTGCGCGCTTTGTTGCTGCTATAATGGCAGTGCGCTGCATGTGGGGTCATTCCGGCGGGGAGGACAAACTAAGACAAAGGAAAAAGGATACAACTTAATGACAACAGCTCAAGATTCAACCCGACAGGGTGTAGAAATAGGCGCGCCCATCACCATAAAATCTCTGATGGATGCTGGCGCTCATTATGGTCACCAAACACAGCGTTGGAACCCAAAGATGCTCCCGTATATCTTCGGAGCACGCAACGGAGTTCACATCATCAATCTCGATCTCACCCTGAAGCGTTGGGAGATCGCCCGCAAGTATATCGTTGACCGGGTTTCGCTCGGCGGGAACTTGCTTTTCGTTGGAACAAAGCAACAAGCCAAGGATATCGTGCGCGAGCAGGCAACCCGTTGTGGAGCCTTCTATGTGGCTTCGCGTTGGTTGGGTGGCTGTTTAAGTAACTTCCAAACGATCAAAAACTCAATCGATCGCATGCGTAAGCTTGAGAACCTCTTAGCTGAGGCTGCTCAGGAAAATACAAAGATTCGTATTACCAAGAAGGAGCGTCTCGATATCAGCCGACAGGTTGAAAAGCTTGAGACAAACCTCGGTGGTATTCGAAATATGAAGAAGACCCCCGATATCATCTTCGTCGTTGATATCGTTAAGGAGGCTATCGTTATAGCCGAGGCTAACCGCCTCCATATTCCAGTTGTAGCGCTCGTTGATACAAACGCAGATCCAAACGGTATCGCGTTCCCGATTCCATCAAACGACGATGCTACACGCACGATTCAATTGTTCCTCTCGGCTGCAGCCGATGCAGTGCACGAGGGACGGGCGATCTATCAAGCTCGTTTTCCAGGTGGCAGCACGAAGAACGGCTCGGATAAGCACGGCGAGATCGCTAACGGAACTCACATCGCTCCGGCGGCTGAGAGTGGCGTAGCAGTAGCGTAGGTTCGACAAGCGTACGGAGCAGACCGCGGCTAGACATTCGTAAGGAAGGTTGGCCGGTTCGTACCGAACGGTCTGCACGTGCGGGTAAAGACACTTTTCTAGATAGTAAGGAGAATTCGTATGTCACAGGTAACTAGCGATATGATTAAACGCCTGCGTGAGATGACCGGCGCAGGGATGATGGATTGTAAGTCCGCTCTCACAGAGGCCGAAGGCTCGATGGATAAAGCTATCGAGGTCCTTCGCAAGAAGGGGTTGAAGGATATCGAGAAGCGGTCTGGCAAGACAGCAGCAGAGGGAACTCTCGGTGTTTATGTTCATCCAGGTGACCAAGTGGTGTCGGTGGTGGAGCTAAACTGCGAGACTGACTTTGTAGCTCGTGGAGATGAATTCAAGGCACTTGCGCGAGACCTCGCTATGCACGTTGCTGCCATGAAGCCTCAATATCTCTCCGATGCAGATGTGCCTGAGCACATCCTTGAGAAGGAGAAAGAGATCCTTCTCGAGCAGCTCACCGATGAGCAGAAGAAGAAGGCTGACCGCATCCTTCCAGGTAAGATCGACAAGTTCCTGGAGAGCGTTGTGTTGATGCGCCAGATATTCATCAAGGACGAGACTGACTCTAAGACAATCAAGAGCCTCGTTGAGGCTCTCGGTATGCGTTGCGGCGAGAAGGTGTCGGTTCGACGTTTTAGTAGGCTTGAAGTCGGAGAGGGGATAGAGCGAATGCAGAGCAATATCGCGGCAGATGTTGCTGCGATGGTGGGTGAGAAAGACTAACCTACCCCAAAGCCCCGCTGTACGAGAGTACCGCGGGGCTTTTTTATGTCAGGTATGAAACTAAAGGTTAAGGCAGATGTCAGAAGTTAAGTATAAGCGCATCCTTTTGAAGCTGAGCGGTGAGATTCTAGCCGGAGACAAGGGGGCCGGAATCGATGCAGTTACCATCAACCAACTCGTTGACCAAATTAAAGAGGTCAGCGAGATGGGTATTCAGGTTGGTGTAGTAATCGGCGGAGGGAATATCTTTCGCGGAGTGCAAGCTGGTTCGCAAGGATTAGATCGTGTCACCGGTGATTATATGGGAATGCTTGCGACGGCAATCAACGCCTTGGCCTTGCAAGACAGGTTGGAGGGGAAAGGCGTTCATACCCGCGTGCTTTCAGCGATTGAGATGAAGGAGATATCCGAGCCTTACATCAAGCGTCGCGCAACCAGGCACCTTGAGAAGGGACGAGTAGTTATCTTCTCATGTGGAACAGGTAATCCGTTCTTCACAACAGATACGGCAGCAAGCTTGCGTGCTATGGAGGTTGGAGCTGAAGTTTTGCTTAAGGGCACTAAGGTTGATGCAGTCTATGATTCAGACCCCGTCAAGAATCCAGAGGCCAAGCCATTTACGAAGATATCCTTTATGGATGTTTTGCAGCGAGGATTGCGGGTAATGGATACCGCTGCTATCTCTCTCTGTATGGACAACCAGCTCCCAATCATCGTTTTTAACGTGGGAGTAGAGGGTAATTTGCGCAAGATCGTGTGTGGAGAATCTGTAGGTACACTGGTTCAGGGATAAGGTTCCAGCTAGCAAACTATTAAGACGATTTTTTCTGAGGAGCGTGTATGAGTGCAAAATTCGATAATTATAAACAGCAGTGCGCTAAGACGCTCGATCACTTTAAGAAGGAGCTCTCCCGTCTTCGAACAGGGCGCGCTTCGCCCTCATTGCTTGAGGGGCTTACTGTAGAGTATTACGGGTCGCACGTTTCATTGCAGCAGATAGGTATGGTGTCTGCGCCTGAGCCACGCATGCTCACAATTCAGGTGTACGATGCTTCAGCCATAGAAGCGATTGAGAAAGCGATTCAGTCGAGTGATCTCGGGCTTAATCCTTCACGCGATGGGTCTATCATTCGGGTAGTAATACCGGCGTTGAACGAGGAGCGAAGAAAGGATCTGATTAAGAAAGTAAATAAGATGGCTGAGGAGACGAAAGTTGCTCTTCGCAATCTGCGTCGCGACGAAGTTGAAGCCGTCAAGAAGCAGGTAAAGAATAAAGAGATTTCTGAGGATGATTCCCGTCGAGCTCAAGATGAGATTCAGAAGATCGTTGATAAATACGTGGTCGATGTAGATGCAGTGGCTGGTGCCAAAGAGAAGGAGATGTTGGAGGTATAAAACCTCCCCTTGTCGTGCTGCTGGAAGAGTACCGCTTCTTGCAGTGTGAGATGGCAGCCTGTGTGTTGTGCCGGTAGTAGTAGGTCCAATGGTAAATGATAATAGCGGAAGTGAGGTGGCATTGGCTGGGGCCGCAGGGGCTGCAACAGTCACGCCTTCCGTTATCCCTCAACACGTTGCCGTTATCATGGATGGTAATGGTCGGTGGGCTAAGCAGCGCTTTTTGCCAAGAGTAGAGGGACATCGTAACGGTGCCCGCACCGTACGGATGATCGTCGAAGAGGCCCGTCGTCTCGGTATACGCTACCTAACATTATTTGCATTCTCGACTGAAAATTGGGGTCGACCGGAGGAAGAGGTAGGGGGCTTGATGAAGCTCTTCGTTCAATACCTCGAGAGCGAAGTGGATTTGCTCCTGAAGAACGGGGTGCGACTACGAGCTATGGGGGACCTCAACCGGCTGTCGAGCGTAGTGCAAGATGCTTTGAAGCGGTGCGAGGAGCGCACTAAGCACCTCGACGGCATGGTTCTTATTGTCGCCGTTTCGTACGGTGGCCGCGGTGAGTTGGTCCATGCGTTTCAGAAGATAGCTGAGGCCGTTAAATCCGGAACCATTGAGCCGAGCGACATCACAGAGCACGTGATATCGGAGGCGCTTTATCTTCCCGATATACCGCATCCTGATCTCCTTATTCGCACCAGTAACGAGCAACGCATCTCTAATTTTCTGCTGTGGCAGCTAGCATACTCAGAGATAGTGGTATCGCCTCTGTTGTGGCCTGATTTTTCACGTGATGAGTTTCATAGGTGCTTACATGTCTTCGCAGGACGCAATCGGCGATTCGGACTTACCCAAGAACAGAGACGCTAGTTTGGTCTCTGCTTTCTCTTCACTCTTTGTCTATGAGCGCACGGGCTCTCCGAAAGACCGCTTGCTTACGGCGCTGTACGTCTTAGCGGCAGCGCTAGCCCTCTCAATTATCGCAGTTTCATTCAGGCACGGGGGTGTTCTTGTTGTTGCATGGGCAGTCGCTGTGGCGGGAATGAGCGCGTTTGAGGTGGCACGGCTCAATGCGCGGCACGGTACTTCCCTTGCGTACAGACCTGTATTCGGTGCCTCCGTTTTTCTGCTGCTCGTATTGCCAACCCTTGCAGCAGCATGTGGTGGTGTGCAGCAGGTGGTCAGTGGTGTCTTTAACTGGAAGCTTCTTCTAGTCAGTGTCGCGCTCTCTGCCCAGGGTATGCTTGTGCTCCAGGTGTTTGAGGGTCGTTCTGATCTGCAACGGGCGTCCTCGTTTGGTGCAGGCGTGGTGCCGGCGATGTTGTTGGTGTCAGTCAGCGCTCCCCTTCTGGTGATTCTATCGGGGATGTCGATCGGGGTGCAGCTTGTGTGGTGGCTGGTGGCGGTGGTTGCTCTTAACGATGCGGGTGCGTACTTCGTCGGTCGCCAATTCGGACGCACTAAACTAGCGCCTGCCCTTTCACCTAATAAGACCCTTGAGGGAAGCGTTGCCGGAGTAGTGATCGGGACCATCGCAGGGGTTGTTTTCTGGCGGCTCTTGCTGGGAAGTTATGCACTGTCGTCATTTGAGGTTGGGGTCATGTCGTTCATCGCTGTCTGCTCGGCGCAATGTGCGGATCTATCTAAGTCTTACCTTAAGCGCATCAGAGAAGTGAAGGACACGGGCGCACTCTTTCCTGGTCATGGCGGTATGCTCGACAGGTTTGATGGCATGATAGGTGCTGCTCCTGTCGTTGTGGTCGCTCTAGCTCTGTTCGGGCTCCTAAGGTAGCTAAGAAGGGGGGAGTGATGAAGCGTCTAGCGATCGTTGGATCGACAGGTTCTATCGGGAGATCTGCTCTGGATGTGGTATCCCAGAACTCAGATATGTTTCGCGTTGAGCTCCTCGTAGCAGCTCGTGACCACGTAGCCATGGCGGCTCAAATCAGGGAGCACTGTCCCGCCGTCGCCGGTTTGGTTGATCGGGAAGCCTTTGAGCACTTGTGTGCGACGCTTGGAGTGGCTAGGTCGGTGGGCTCTGCGGTATACAACGGCACGCGGCTCGTTACAGGCGAAGAAGAGATTCTTGCTGCGCTTGGAGATAGTAGCGCCTCGCTCGTTGTTGCTGCTGCAGTAGGTATGGCGGGGTTGCCGAGTGTGATGCGGGCGATCGAGTCTGGTAAGGATGTAGCCTTAGCAAATAAGGAGGCTCTAGTTGTTGCTGGAGCGCTTGTGCTTGAGATGGCCAAGCAGCGCGGGGTTCGCATCATCCCTGTTGATAGTGAACATTCGGCGATCTTTCAAGTTTTGCAGGGGGTCGCCCAGCAAGATCTATCGACAGTAATTCTAACGGCGTCGGGTGGTCCGTTTCGTACAACTGCGCTCAATGATTTGCAGTGTGTCACACCGCAGCAGGCCCTCAAGCACCCACAGTGGTCGATGGGGGCAAAGATTACGATCGACTCTGCAACGATGATGAACAAGGCGCTTGAAGTGATAGAGGCGCGTTGGTTGTTTGATCTTCCGTCTGAACGTATAGAGGTCGTGGTACACCCGCAAAGTATCATTCATTCGATGGTGCGGCTTCGAGATGAGACCATCTTAGCGCAGCTCTCAGTTCCGGACATGAAGGGACCGATAGCCTACGCCCTGCAATTTCCCGATGGTAGGCTGCCCCGAACGATGAAGCCCCTTAACTTGCTTGAGGTGCGAGAGCTAACATTTGAAGCGCTCGATGACGAACGCTTCCCTAGTGTGAAGCGGGCGCGAGAATGTATGCAGGGGGCCAAGGGAGCCTCGGCGGTGTTCAATGCTGCTAATGAGGTTGCCGTACAGGCATTCCTGCAAGAGAGGCTACCGTTCATGTCTATTCACGACCTTATAGGCGGTGCGCTCGAAAAATTCGGTGACCGGGGGTACTCCACTCTCGGGGATCTTAACGATTTGTGCTTTGAAGTGACGGAGTGGGCTCGACACCGAGTCGCTAGTAGTTGAAACTAGGCGCCATGACTATATTAATCGCTATTCTCGTTCTCGGTTTTCTGGTCTTTGTGCATGAGCTTGGTCACTTTCTTGTGGCTAAGTTCTTTAGAGTGGGGGTGCTTGAGTTTGCGCTCGGGTTTGGTCGCGTGCTCGCGTCATGGCAGTGGGGTGAGACTACCTACCGTCTCCGCGCCATCCCACTGGGTGGTTTCGTTCGTATGGCTGGTGACGATCCACGTGCAGTTGCTACTGGCGAGATATCTTCTGATGCGGTCTCTGGCGCTTCCGCGATTGAGGGAACTCAAGGCGACTTGACACCTCTGCAGGAGCAGATGGTTAAGGACGAGAGTCGTTGGTTCCTTAGGCAACCATATCTACCGCGTTGCGCTATAGTTCTGGCTGGACCGTTATTTAACTTCATCTGCGCATGGGTTATCGCGAGTGCGGTGTTTGCTGTGCAGGGGTTACCTACCCCAAAGGTTGGCACCACCGTTGGTAGCGTTGAAAAGGATATGGCGGGAGATAGAGCTGGTCTCCGTGAGTTTGATAAGATTGTGTCCGTCAATGGTGTAGAGATAAAGGGTTTTGATGAACTTGTGCAGATCGTGCGTAGTTCTGATGGTAAGCCACTAGAGTTTTTAGTTGATCGTCCGTTGCAAAAACCAGAGCAGGCAGATGGTGCAGCAGATGTCACCATCATGCCGATCGGACCTTCGGAGCGCTTAACGTTTTCAGTTACGCCTCAGAGTGGCGCAACGGAATTTGATATCTTGGAGGGAAGAGATACAGAAAAGCCAACGTACCGGATCGGTGTTGGCCCTCTTGTAGAAGAGGTAACGTATCACTCGGTCAGCGTGTGGACAGCGATGAAGGCAGGTGGTCTTGTGATATGGGACTTCTCTGATCGTACGCTTCGCATGTTGAAAGCTTTAGTAACGGGCCGTATAGCAGCGACCAAAACCATCGGTGGGCCGATAGAGATCATCAAGCAGACAGCGGTGAGTGCACAGAGCGGCATGTCAGGTATTCTCGCTATCATGATATTTCTTAACGTGACACTTGGGATAATGAATCTTCTGCCGATCCCAGTGCTTGATGGCGGACACCTTATGCTCTTCACTATCGAGCGTCTAAGGGGTCGACCGCTGAGCATTAGGGTTCAGGAGGCTGTGATGCAGGTGGGAATGACTGTCATACTATTTTTGATGGTGTTTGCTCTCGGGAACGATCTGGTTCGTAACGTGCCGCAGTGGATATCGTGGTAACCTATGACCTGCGGCTCTGTTCTTAGTATCGATACTGCAGGTGATACCTGTAGCGTTGCCGTGCAGAAGACAGATGGCGCAGTTGTTGAAGCGTATTCCGCTGGTAGTGGGGATCATTTCGAAAAAATCGCGCTGCTTGTTGAGCAGAGTATGCGCGACAGTGGGGTGTTAATCTCGGAACTTGCTTCGATTCGGGTGGGGTTGGGTCCAGGCTCATTTACTGGTCTTCGAATAGGAGTTAGTTTTTGTAAGGGGCTTGCGTGGGCTTACGGAATTCCTTTGATAGGAGTGTGTTCCTTTGAGGCTCTTGCCCATGTCGCACTACGAAAGGGGATATCTGGAAAGATAGCGGTCGCCTCTGATGCCAGGCGCGAGGAGGTTTTTTGCGCGGCGTATGATCTTGATCCATTAGTTGGCGGGGTAGCCACTCTTGGGCGACCGCATATCGCATCGGTCTCTGATTTTGTGGCGGAGTATATGAACGGTCTTGGCACTGTGCCTGTATTTTCCCCCATGAGGAGCTTTGAAATGGCTGGTAAGTCATTGGAATCAATTGAACGGCCTGCCTTTGGCGGACTGTATGCGAGTGTTGCAGCTGGCCCATTCTGTGGTGTAACCCTTGGAGACTTGGAGCCTAATTATCTGCGGGCAGTTGCCGCCAAGACTATCGAAGAGCGCAGATTGGGGGCTTGACGGCGAGGGGGCGCGCGTCTATAAATTAACTTAGTTTCCTGCCTAGGGGATATCTTCTAACGTGCAGCCTGGTAAATTGTGCTGGGTAAGTCGCAAGGGGGTTGGAGTTACCGTAAGGGATTCCGCAATCTTGATGGAGCATGCAAGAAGCCACTAAGAAAACCACTAAGAACTAGTTTCGTTTCTTTCTTTAAAGCCGCGGCTGGCATTTCTTTTTAATCCTGTCCCTTTCCAAGAGTGAACAGACGCCAGGCTCCCTGAATATGGAGAACCGAAGAAGCAGGCAACAGATAATTGTAACGTGTAAATGAACCATAACTGGTGAGTAACCTACATGAACCTTAATGAACTAAAGCGCCTCAAATCAGAAGATCTCATGAAGCTAGCTGCTGAATTCAACATCGAGGCAGCGAACACTATGCGCCGGCAGGAGTTGATATTCAGCATCCTTAACGCGCAGTCTGAGTCAAATGGAAGCATTTACGCAGAGGGAGTACTTGAGTGCTTGCCAGATGGTTTCGGGTTTCTCCGAGCGCCGGATTACAACTACCTCCCCGGCCCAGACGATGTCTACGTTTCTCCAGCTCAGATCCGTCGTTTTGGTTTAAAGACCGGTGATAGTATCGATGGTCAGATTCGTCCGCCTCGAGAGAAGGAAGGGGAGCGTTATTTTGCTCTTCTAAAAGTTAACTCAGTTAACCACGACTCCCCAGAGGTGCTTAAGACAAAGAGCCACTTTGATAACTTAACGGCACTCTATCCCGATGAGCGTCTAAAGCTTGAAGGAAAACAGGGCGGTTTATCAGCTCGTATCCTTGACCTGTTCTGTCCGATTGGAAAGGGGCAGCGAGCACTTATCGTTGCTCCGCCTCGAACAGGTAAGACAATCTTGCTCCAGAATATTGCGAACGCGATTACTGATAACCACAAAGAGGTTGTTCTTATCGTTCTGCTGATCGATGAGCGTCCAGAGGAAGTGACCGACATGGCACGATCTGTGAAGGGCGAGGTTGTCAGCTCTACCTTCGATGAGCCCGCTCAGCGACACGTTCAGGTAGCTGAGATGGTAATTGAGAAAGCAAAGCGTCTCGTTGAGCACAAGCGAGATGTGGTGATCCTTCTTGATTCAATTACGCGATTGGCGCGCGCTTACAACACGGTAGTCCCTCCGAGCGGAAAGATCCTTTCAGGAGGTGTCGACTCAAACGCGTTGCACAAACCAAAACGCTTCTTCGGTGCGGCCCGTAACGTTGAGGAGGGCGGAAGCCTCACTATTATCGGCACGGCGCTGATTGAGACCGGTAGTAGGATGGACGAAGTTATCTTCGAAGAGTTTAAGGGAACGGGTAATTCCGAAATCGTTCTTGATCGCAAGCTCTCTGAGCGGCGTATCTATCCGGCTGTTGATCTAAAGGCTTCAGGTACTCGTAAGGAGGATCTCCTTCTTGAGAACGATGTGCTCCAGAAGGTATGGCTGCTGCGTAAGGTTCTCAATCCGCTCAATACTGTTGAAGCTATGGAGTGGATTACTAGTAAGATGGATGGAACTAAAGGCAACAAAGAGTTCCTTGATATGATGAAGGGTGGTTAAGCCACCCGCTAGTGGAGAGCAGGAGAGCCAGTGGATAGTGCTGGAGTGAAGGTTTTAGCAGTCGATGACAATCCTGAGGGGCTCTTTGCTCTTGAGCAGCTATTGCTTTCAAAGGGTTTCGAGGTAGTAACGGCTTCTTCAGGGAATGAAACTCTTGAAAAAGCTGAGAGTGATCGACCACACGTCATCCTGCTTGACGTTATGATGCCTGCGCCTAACGGTTATGATGTGGCGAAGACACTTAAGGCGAATCCAGAGCTTCGGTACATTCCGATAGTGCTTCTCACTGGGCGAGATGAATTAAAGGATATTATTTACGGGCTTGAGCAGGGAGCAGATGACTATATCTGTAAGCCGTATCAGTCTGAGGAGCTTCTGGCGCGTGTTCAGGCGGCACTTCGCACTCGAGCGATCTATTCGGAGCTTCGACAGACGCGCATAGAAAATCGAAGATTACAGAATCAGGTTGCTGATGAAATTGCGTTCGGCACTATTATTGGCAAGAGCGCTGTTATGCAGGCGCTTTACCACGTCATGTCAAAGGTAGTTGAGAGTGATGTTCCCGTGCTCATTACCGGCGATTCGGGAACAGGTAAAGAGGTAGTAGCGCAGGCGTTGCACGCAAATGGAAGCAGAAAAGATAAGCCATTCGTTGTTCAAAACTGCTCTGCCTTTAATGAGAATCTCCTTGAGTCTGAGCTGTTTGGTCACGTAAAGGGTGCCTTTACCGGAGCAGTGCGCGATAAGCAGGGGCTCTTTGAGGTTGCAGATGGAGGAACCTTCTTCCTCGATGAATTAGGAGAGATGAGTCCTGCCTTACAGGTGAAGCTTCTGCGAGTGCTTCAGGACGGAACGTTCATGCCGGTGGGTGGAACAAAGCAGAAGAAGGTTGATGTGCGCATCATCGCAGCTACCAATCGCGACCTGGAGGGTATGGTAGAGAAGGCCACCTTCAGAGAGGACCTTTACTATCGTCTTAATGTTGTAAACCTCCGGCTTCCGCGTCTTTGTGAAAGGGAGGGAGATATTCCCCGTCTGGTTGAGTTTTTCTTGACCAAGATGGCGACCAAAACAGGGAAGCAAAAAAAAGCGATAGCTGCAGAAGCAATGGTTGCGCTGGAGCATTACGCGTGGCCGGGTAATATAAGACAACTTGAAAATGAGCTTCAGCGTGCCGAGGTGATGAGTGGTAAGGAGGGGGCTATAACCCTGGAGTGTCTATCGCCACATGTGGCTGGGGCGATCGTTGCGGCGTCAGCAGTTGATGCTACCTCATCATCGGTCGTTGCCAGTATGCCTCAAAACGGAAAGTTGAAAGAGATACTTGAGAGCCTTGAGAGGGAACTAATTGCGGCGGCGCTTAAGCGCTGTGATGGTAACAAGAGTGAAGCTGCCCGGCAGCTTGGGATATCCCGCTCGAACCTCATCGCCAAGGCTCAAACCTTCGGACTAGACCCTGGTACATAGTAGAATTATCTGATCTCGCACAAGCCGCCACCTGCCTGCCGCCAACTCAAAAACGGGGGCAATCTGGTACATGGTAGAAATTGGCCGAGCAAAACAAGAAGCTTGAACTGGCTTGAACCGGTACATGGTAGGAGCTATACCGGCCACGTTTTGACTGAGTCACCTCACCGGGTTACCATCGACCTTTATGTATAGGTGCCTAAATTCCTTTAATCTAACCGGTATGGCGTTGCCGTCCTCGCGGCAGTCATCTTCGGTTTAAATCCAGCTGCAGCAAAGGCAACCTATGCTACAGGATCTAATTCATCATTAGTTATTGTGGCGACAACGTTGATGCAAGCGGCTGCGCTCCTCGTTTTCTGTGTTTTGTCGGGTAAACAGCTTATTCCTCAAGAGCCTGTATTACTTAGGGAGCAGCTACAGGCGGCACTCACGGGAGGGGTATGCCAGGCCATTTCAGTGTTTGGGATCATTGCTTCGCTCTCTCATCTGCCAGTACCGGTTACTATCATTAATTGGAACCGGTTTTTACTGCGCTTTTTGCTTACCTCATGCTTGGCGAAATGCTACAGCTCTCTCGGTATCTCGGCATGGTGCTCGTGTTAGGCAGCTTCATCGGCTATCAGTTCCTTCAGTCTTAATTGAAAGCTCATAGCAGAAATGAGCACTGTGAATGTCGTTTGCGGACGACAGCCAACACAAAAGGTCGTAAGTTGATAGGTGTAGTCACCATCCCCTTATCCTCGGCGGAGATATTATATTGGGATAAACGGCCCAGGCCCAGCTTGGTATGTGACAGTAACAGAGAATATTGAAGACCTTTTAATTGTTGGCCATGGTGGTGCTCAGCCAAGGCGCAAACGGGTCAAGCGTTGATTGCCACTTGGTTTGGTCAACTAGATATTCCTCGTCACAGACACGGATCTCTACCCGACCGTGGAGGTATCCAAGGGATGAATGTTCCTGGGGGCCATTCGTCAACGGTCCCGCCAGCCTTGACGATCTCGTAACATTCTCGACATTTGTCCAATATGCTTTCAGTGGCCTGTATTATGGCAGCCCGCAGGGCGTTGTTGGCACAGATAACGAAGATATTGCGATCTTTTTTCTTGGGGATATGAGGTCGGAAGTACTCTTGTTGTCGTAATCTCTCGGATCCCAAGACGCCTCTGCCTTCTTCAAGGCGATCCTTGGCGAATTGCGCCTCCCCTTCACGTACCTTAGTAATGATACGCTGTCTTATTTCTTCAATTTTGTGTGGGTCTGTAATCCCATAAATACGCAACCAGGCTAGTGGTTTGACAATGAGCTCACACTCTTCAGTTTTCTTTGACTCTCGGAGTCTTAGGGCCATGGCTGCATCGTTAGCAGGCGATAGTCTATTGCCCTCTGGGAGGGTCTCAACCCCAGAGACACGTGTCCAGTACGCTTTTACGGATACCTGTGCATCAACGGAAGGTTCGCACGTTGTAAATGCTTTCCAGGTGCTTAGGCCTGGGTAGTGGTCGATTGTTTCTACGAGACCAGCTTCTACGGGGTTAAGGAACATGTAGACTAGCCGGTTTATGGCATCATCGAGCTCTGCCACCTGGATAACGCTTGGTCTGCCTTCCCAGAGGTTCAGTCTTCGTCGCTTGGTGAGTTTGCGGACTGTATCGCAAGTTTTCTTTTGGTACTCCATGTAGAACTTGACGTGTTGTTGCGGTTGGTCCGGAATCCAATGCTGGTGGGCATGGTTGGACATCTGCACGAAGTTGCAGAGGGTCACTTTTTCGTCTCGCTGTATCCGTGCAAGGATTCCGGTGAGAAGTTGATTGGTTACCTCGGTTGGAGGCAGGGGTAATCCCTCCCGAGCGCGTGGGTTGATTTCGTACAGGGTGTCCTTGAATATGATTCTATTTCTGCGGGGCATACCATATGGTTCGCTCAAAGGGATTTTTAGTTGTGTGAAAAGTGAACTAAAATGTTGCCTACGCGGTGCGGTGGGTGGAGTTGGGACATTCTACTGTGTACTATCATGCACGCCGACCGGGCGCTGATAGGGAGGGGAGGTTGATTCTTCTACTATGTACCAGCGGTTCCAGCGGTAGCCAGGGGGAGTATGGAAATTGTTCTTGTAAGTACAGACCTGTTCTTCATATCTAAGGTAAAAGAGGTGGCCGCCTCATTCGGTAAAACGGTTCTGGTGGTTAAGAGCGAAGCGAAGCTCAACGAGCTGAGCGCAGCGGCTGCTTCGGGTGGAGGGCTGCTACTTATAGACCTCGAAAAGAGCGCCGTTGCTCTGGAAGTTATCGCAGCTGTGTATTCAGGGCTGGCCTCGCGGGGGTGGCGCGCTTTGAGCTTCTTCTCTCACGTGCACGATGAGGTTGCTGACCGAGCCGAAGAGCTTGGTTTGGGTCAGGTCATGCCCCGCTCTCGCTTCGTAAAGGTGTTGCCTGAAGTTCTAGGTTCCTTGTAACGTTGGAGGGTGAATAAACGCCCCTTACCACTAGCTACAACCCGCTCATCCACTCGCAGGTCTATCCACCGAAAAGGGGCGCGCCCCGCTCACCGCCAAAACGGATGGATACTTGGAGCCACCCTGTTTGGTTCAATGCTTATCGCTGCTTTCGTCGGACGAACTCTCGACCGCAGGGCACTTGAGCAACGCGCACTCGATGATTCTAAGGCATCGATGATAGCCTCGATGCTTCCCGGTAATACACACACCATAGACGCTCAACGTGAAGTCGAGCGGCTCTCGGGAGTTGCCGGACGGCCTCTGCTGTCGCTGGAACGGTGGATACCCACGGAGTCATTTGTGTTGCAGGCCGTTGAGGTAGGAAACATGATGAGCGTGCCACACTGGCTTCGCAGTAGCCTCAACCGCGGGTACGTGTTTCACTCTGCTTCGATTGATGCTGTGTGGCAACGACCGGACAGTTTTCTTGATCTCTCGATTGGCGGTTCGTCTAACGGCTCAACTTTGTTGCGTTTTTCGTCAGGTGCCGTGGAGGCATTTTTTGCCTCCAGAAAAAATGCGCTTGTTTCGATAGAGAAAACAGCGTTAGCGTCTCGCGGTTTATCCTGTCAGCGTTTCGATGTTGTGGCATCGGAGCGTCGGCTTACGGTTTCCTGCGACGGATCACCAGCTCTATCTCTTACAGAAGCGCCTACGGCGTTTGAGGGTCGGGTCAGTATCGCGTCTAACCTCATGCACGGTGAGGTTAGAGACTTAAGTATAACAGGCCGTACCCGTGATACGGAGTTAAAGGACCAGCGATGATGTTTTTCGATGGCGCTCCTTCGTATTCAATAGTTGTTCCCTTGGTACTCTTGGTGGGGTCTTTCCTCGTCAGTAGGACCTTCAAACTAGCATGGACGTGGACCCTAGCAGGAGGATTGCTTCCTCTCGGTCTGCCGCTTGTGCCGCTACCCTTTTCGCAAGAGTTCATAAACAGTAGGCCCGAATTGATCATGGCCGGCGGTTGGCTTGTGTTGATGGGCGGTGCGCTCGGTTGGGTGGCTGCTCGACCGGCGGTTGAAGGAGCAATAGCTTCCGTTGGTCTTGTAAAGTTTTTTTATTTTGTCGTTCTTGCAGGAGCGTTGGGTGTAACCGGATTGTTATTGGCGAATCCGGCGGCTCTTCAGGATCTGCTCCCGGGCTGGCGTGGTTCGATGGGGGTTGTTCTGTTGTGCGCATCGCTCCTGAGTATGTCGATTGCTCTCGCACGAGTCGTTAAAGCAGCGGCCTTATTTGCGGTATGGTCAGGGGTCTCGCTCGTTTTAGCCAGTGAGATATTCCTCGGAAAGTTACCTTACAACGTGCTCCGTGATGACCTAAAATCCTTGGAGTCGCTTGTGCCCAAGTCGGTTCTGGGTGGTATTCGCAGCGGCTTGGATTCAGCTCTTTCTGTGAGTCGCGATGGATTGAACGCGCTTGTTTTGAGTGGTTCTCCATCCTCCTCGCAGTTGTTCTCTGGGCAACGCAACTTCGGTTCGCAGATCGAAGATGTCTTGAGGCGCGGAGGCGTTGATATTGAGGTGCGCGATCTCTCGCGTCCCGATGCGAGCATTTATGACCTTCACGAAGCAGCAAGGCGTGAAATGGCAGCTCAGAAGCCAGATCTCGTCTTCATCATGGGATGGGCGAGTGATGCAACGCCAGGGACTAACTCTTTTGGTCTCCCCGGACTGACCGAGCTAGGAGCCCGTGAGCATGTAGATAAAGCGCAGCAGTTGATGCGCTATCCTTGGGTGTCGGAGGTGCTTTCAAGTCGGCTCTTCCGGTATATCGCCAGCGAATATAGTGACTCTCGGGCGCAATCTGCTCCATCCCGTGTGCCGGTTGAAGAGTATCGAACAGAGCTGGCTGGTATGGTCGGCGAACTTCAGGCGCTCGGGATTACGGTCGTGCTAATCTCTGAGCCCCATACGGTGCATCCAGAGGAGGCGCTCTATCGTTCCGCTCTTGAGAGCGTGGCACAAGAAACAGGAGTGCTTTACGTGGATGCGGAGCAGGCCGTCAAAACGCGAAATGGAGACCGACATCTTGGCGCGCGAGGACGACTCATATCCACTGAGGCGATGAGTGAGCTTGCAGTAGTAACCGCACAGCGACTGGCCGAGTATGCTCTTCAACGTGCTCAAGATGGAGAGGTTGCAAAGTCATTTGGCCCTGAGTTTGATGCCCCGCAAGGCGAGCTTCCGGAGTATCAGCTTTCAGGATTACTTGGGGAGGCCGTCAACGTTGTAGTTAATCCGCGCGAGTCGGGGGGAGATCTGATCTTTAAGATTCGACACCTGGATACCTCGAAGCGATATTACCGAGTTGTGTTTACGGTAAACGGAAAGTTTGTGGCCGATAAACGCCTCAATGAGCGCGACTCAGCGCGGGTTCGATTTAAGATCCCAGAGGAGTTTATGAATCTGCCCTTTGTGGAGCTGAGTGTGAGAACGGTCGCTTCCCCTGGAGATGCGCAAGATAGTATCGGTACCTCCGACGCGTCAGTGCCGGTGCCCGTGTCTGTGTTTGCTGACGAGCATGTATCTGAGCTTCGGGTTGGAGCAGAGAGGCTCTCCACGAGTGAGGATTTTGCAGTCTCGGTTGTTGACCCGGTCTCAGGTGAGGTAGTCGATTCGCTCGTCTCGGACAACGGAGAGCAGGTTGGTCGGTGGATCATGGCAAAGCCGTGGGGGAGTATTGTGGCTGGCGCCGGTAGAGCATCGTTATCTCCAGAGAGCCTCAAGTACCTCGGTGTAGCGCCTTCTCCTGTTCCTCTAGCCTTTGTCGGAGTGGCTGGTAGTCGGTCTGAGCAGGGCGTATCGAAGAGTGGGGATGGAGCGCAGACGATCGATATTGGAAGTAAAACCCTTCGTTCTATGTCGCGCTTCTTACTCGAGGAAGCGACGGTAGAGAGAACAGGAAAAAGCCTCGTGGCGAAAGCTCCGTGATAGTGTTGTCTCGGTTTCGACTATGGTGACATCTGGGGAAACCCCGTCTAGGCGGTCTATTCTCGTGACGTTGGTAAAGGGGGTGCTCACGGTAGGGCTTATCGTGTGTACTATTGGATTCCTCTACACCGTTATCCCGTGGTACTATTACCACTACGATGCGCGCAATCAGATTGCGGCAGTAGCGAGAAATGGGGCAGTTGAGACCGATGAGGAGCTAAAGCGGAAGCTGGCCTCGGTGGTAAAAAAAGCTGGCATCGACAGTGAGCCGCGGGATTTTATCCTTGCGAGAAGTACTGGTGCTATATCGGTCAAGCTGCACTATAATGAGGCGTGCACAGTGACCGTACGGGGCAGGAGCATTGAGCTTTTTTCAATGGGGTTTGATATATCCGTTGTTGCAGATATAAAGTAGAGCGGTGCAAGATGAAAGGTAGGAGTTCCGTTTGGTGAACTATGGCTAGTTCGAACGCGACCAAGGTAAAGACAGTTCCCCGCGAGTGGCAACTGGTGATGGATGAGGATACGATATCCCGTGCTATCTCGCGCATTAGTTTCGAGATTGTGGAGAAGGATCGAGATCTCAGCAACCTTGCAATCGTTGGGATTCGAACCGGGGGCGAGTTTCTTGGCCGTCGCTTACAACAGGAGATTCAGCGCATTGAGGGGATTGAGGTGCCGTATGGGGTTATTGATATAACCCTTTACCGAGACGACCTATCCCACAATCAATCGCAACCAACGCTGCGGGGTACGGACCTTCCTTTTCGAATTGCAGGGTCGAGGATCGTGCTCGTAGACGATGTCCTATTTACTGGCCGCACTATCCGCTCTGCGCTGGATGCAATTATCGATTTCGGGCGCCCTCGTCGGATGGAACTAGCGGTCCTCGTAGACAGAGGTTTTCGTGAGCTCCCTATACAGGCCGATTACGTTGGAAAGGTAATCCCATCGCAACGCACTCAACTAGTCCGGGTGCGGTTGGCGGAGCTTGGATACCGCGACGGTGCTTATCTTATCGAGCGCGAATAGGGTTCAGAATTGAACTGACGCGTGTTTTTTTCGTACCTTATCGGATGCTTGGTAGCAAAAATACCGCGCTAAAGTCTTGTAAAGTTTCGGTTGCTGAGGTTTACTTTCCGCTCAATGGTCGACCACTTGCTGGGCATTGAAGGGCTTTCGAAGAGCGAAATTTATCGGTACCTCGAGACGGCGGAGTCATTTGTTGAAGTTTCCGAACGGGACATCAAGAAAGTTCCGACGCTACGCGGAAAGACGATAGTAAATATCTTTTTTGAACCTAGTACCCGCACACTCTCCAGTTTCGACATTGCAGGCAAACGCCTTTCGGCGGACACAATCAATATTAGTAGCGGCTCAAGCTCGGTAAAGAAAGGTGAGACCCTCTTTGACACCGTTAGAACCTTAGAGTCGATGAATCCTGACATTATCGTTATGCGACACAGCGAAGCTGGTGCGGCGCACTTTGTAGCGCGGTGCCTATCGCATGTAGCGGTGGTTAATGCGGGAGATGGTGCGCACGAGCACCCCACTCAAGCGCTGCTCGACCTGCTTACTCTCAAGAGACATTTTGCAACGAAGGGCCGCACAATAGAGGGCCTTACAGTTGCCTACGTGGGCGATGTTCGTCACTCGCGCGTAGTGCGGAGTAATATCTGGGCTCACAAAGCGCTTGGCAACTCCGTACGGCTTATCGGTCCGACCACACTAGTTCCTAAAGATTTTACCTCGGCTTTCGGTGAAGGGGGTGTTGAGGTGTTTCACGACCTCGCAGCGGGGCTTCGCGGTGTGGACGTTGTTGTCTGTTTGCGCATGCAGCTTGAACGACAAGATGACAACTTCGTGCCTAATCTTGATGAATATAGCCGCGAGTACTGTATTTCAGAGCGAGTGCTTCAAGCGTATGCGCCGCACAGCGTGGTGCTTCATCCGGGCCCGATGAACCGCGGAACAGAGATAACAGGAGAGGTTGCTGATGGGCCACGCTCGTTGGTTCGCACTCAGGTAAATAGTGGCGTGGCGGTGCGGATGGCTGTGCTCTACCTGCTGGCTCGAACAGCGCAGTCATATGAGGAGGTGCAGGATGTCGGAAGCTAAGCCGATCGTAATCAAAGGTGCAACGGTAATTGATGCCGCAAGTAATCGTGATGGCGAGTTCGATATCCTTGTACAAGATGGCAAAGTAGCAGCGATCGAGCAGCCAAATGTTCTCTCTGATCTTAGAGAAGCAGATGTTATTGATGCGAAGAGCAATTGGGTAATTCCGGGGTGTATTGACCTCCACGTTCATCTGCGTGAGCCAGGGGAAGAGTGGAAAGAGACTGTTCAAACAGGGGCTGAAGCGGCAGTGCTTGGAGGATTCACCTCGATCTGCTGTATGCCGAACACAAAGCCGGCGAACGACTCACCAGAAGTGACGCGCTTTATCCTTGAAAAGGCGAAGGCCGCTAATGCAGCGCGAGTGCTTCCTATCGGCGCGATAACGATGGGCCGAAAAGGTGAGCAGCTAGCCCCCTATCATGAACTTGCAAAAGCTGGATGTGTAGCATTTTCTGATGATGGTGATCCGGTCGCTAATGGTGGTGTGATGCGACGCGCCCTTGAGTGGTGTCTTATGCTCGGGTTGCCGCTTTCATGTCATGAAGAGGACCGCTCGTTAAGTTGCGCTGGGTGCATGAACGAGTCGCCCTTGTCTCTTAAGCTCGGCCTTAAGGGTTTCCCCGGAGTTGCAGAGGACGTAATGATAGCGCGCGATATCGAGCTTGCGCGCTTTACCAAGGGTAAGGTCCACATCTGTCACGTCTCGACTGCGCGCGGCGTAGAGCTTATTCGACGAGCGAAGAACGACGGCATAGCTGTTACCTGCGAGGTCACTCCGCATCACCTCGTGCTCGATGAAACAGGGGTCTCTACCTACGATACAAATTACAAGATGATGCCGCCCCTGCGCGGTCGTGAAGATATCGAAGGGCTTCATGCTGGACTCAAAGACGGCACTATCGATGCTATTGCTAGTGATCATGCACCGCATCACCATGATAGCAAGAACGTTGAGTTCTCAAAGGCAACAGTGGGGATTCTCGGGCTTCAGACCAGCCTACCATTGTTAGTTGAGATGGCGCTAAAGGGTGAGATTTCGCGCACACGCATGGTTGATCTTTTAGCCGCTGGGCCGGCACGGGCGTTTGGTCTCTCGTACGGCACACTCAAGGTTGGAAGTGTAGCAGATATCGTTGTGCTAGATCCTTCTCTGCGGTGGAAGTTTGAGGTGGAAGGGGTTCGTTCGAAATCGAAAAATAGTCCCTTTATTGGTCGTGAGTTGAGTGGTCAGGCGGTGCATGTGCTCGTGAATGGGCAGCGCATTGTGACTGATGGGAAATTGATATCAGAAATTCAAAAAGAGAAACGGGTCGCTTAGAGGTGAGTAATGGTCATGACAAAAAAGAGTGGTCCACAGAATAAGAAGTATACCGAAGCGCGTGGTGAGCAGGGGGTGTTAGCGCTTGCAGATGGAACGGTCTTTTATGGACGAGCGTTTGGTGCGCTGAGGGGGCAAGACGAGCCCATCACAGGAGAAGCTGTTTTTAATACCTCTATGTATGGGTATCAGGAGATCCTCACTGATCCAAGTTATGCGGGGCAGATTATGTGCTTCACGTATCCACATATCGGCAACGTTGGGTGCAATGAAGAAGATGTAGAGTCCGGGCGGGTCTACACCGAAGGGCTCATTGTGCGGCGCGCCTGCAAAGTTCCCTCTAACTTTCGCTCAACTCAGTCGCTCTCTGCGTATCTTGCGCAGAGTGGCGTGATGGGATTGGAAGGTATAGACACTCGTCAACTCGTTGCCCACCTGCGCGACAAGGGTGCGCAGATGGCTGTTATGGCAGCGGGTGAGGGGATAGATCCAGCGGCGCTTGTAGCAAAAGCGAAGTCGCTGGGAACGATGGAGGGTAAGGATTATGTGCGTGAAGTGGCATGTGCTGCTTCCTACACCTGGGATCACCCATCGTGGACCTTAACTGACGGGAATTCTCGGCGTTTGACTCAGGAGCAACTCGTAAGCCGTCCGCACGTAGTTGCTATCGACTGTGGAATTAAGACCAACATCTTGCGCCTCCTTGTTGATGTTGGATTTAGAGTTACCGTAGTTCCAGCGGGTACCACGAGTTCTGCTATTTTAGCTTTAAAGCCGGATGGTGTCTTCCTTTCTAACGGTCCAGGTGACCCGGCTACCCTTGGTTACGTGGTAGACCCGGTGCGTGAGCTGCTCGGCAAGCTTCCACTGTTTGGTATCTGCCTCGGTCATCAGATATTAGGACAAGCGTTAGGTGGAAAAACCTATAAACTGAAGTTCGGTCATCGCGGTGGAAACCACCCAGTGCGCGATGAGACTACGGGCAAAGTCGAAATTTCTGTCCAGAACCACGGCTTTGCTGTTGCAAAAGATTCGCTACCAAAAAATGTGTTCGTTTCGCACATAAATCTTAATGATGGCACGGTAGAGGGGTTGGAGGTGAAAGACCTGCGGGCCTTCTCTGTGCAGTATCACCCCGAGGCGTCACCCGGGCCACACGATTCACGCTACCTCTTTCAACGTTTCTTCGACCTCGTTGTAGGAGCAGATCAGATTAAACATAAGGGGGCTGCCTAGCAGAAAGTATTATGCCAAAGCGTACTGATATTAAATCGATCCTCCTCATCGGCTCAGGGCCGATAGTTATTGGCCAAGCGTGTGAGTTTGACTACTCCGGAACGCAGGCGATTAAGGCGCTCAAAGCGGAAGGGTATAAGGTCATCCTTGTTAACTCCAATCCTGCAACGATAATGACCGATCCTGAGTTCGCTGACCGCACCTACATCGAGCCGATAACAGCCGATTTCGTCGAAGAGATAATCAAACGCGAGCGCCCGGATGCAGTGCTTCCGACGATGGGAGGGCAGACCGCTCTCAACACCGCTCTTGAGCTTGATGAACGCGGAGTATTTGAGCGTTATGGGTGTCAGCTTATAGGAGCTAAGGTTGACGCTATTAAGACAGCGGAAGATCGAGAGCTTTTTCGTCAAGCGATGGATGAGATCGGATTAGAGTCTGCGCGGTCGGTATTAGCTACCTCTATAGCTGATGCGGAGAAGGCAGTAGAGGAGCTGGGATACCCGCTTGTGCTACGACCCTCGCGAACGCTCGGTGGAACAGGTGGTGGTATTGTTTACTCGTCGGACGAGCTTCACAGAAAAGTTGGAATCGCCCTTGCTGCCAGTCCGAATAACGAAGTGTTAATCGAAGAATCTCTTCTTGGTTGGAAGGAGATCGAGCTTGAGGTAATGCGCGACCTCAAGGATAACGTAGTCATCGTCTGTGGTATCGAAAACTTTGATCCGATGGGTGTTCATACGGGCGATTCAATAACCGTTGCTCCGATTCAGACCCTGACTGATAAGGAGTACCAACTGCTGCGTGATGCGGCGATAAAGGTTATCCGTCGTATCGGAGTCGACACCGGCGGATCAAACGTGCAGTTTGCTCTCAATCCTGCTAACGGACGGATTATCGTAATTGAAATGAATCCGCGAGTATCGCGTAGTTCGGCGCTCGCTTCAAAAGCTACCGGGTTTCCTATAGCTAAGATCGCTGCCAAGCTCGCAGTAGGGTACACACTCGATGAGATTCCTAACGATATCACCAAAGAGACGCCGGCGTGTTTTGAGCCGTCTATTGATTACACCGTAGTCAAGATTCCACGTTTTAACTTCGAGAAGTTTCCGCTGGCAGATCCATCGCTTGGAACGCAGATGAAGTCGGTCGGTGAGGTGCTCTCGTTTGGACGCACCTTTCAAGAGGCGCTCCAAAAAGCGATGTCGTCTATGGAGATAGACTCGTACGGGTTCGATCGTCAAAAATTATGTAAGGATCTTGGTCGAGACGAGCTGCTTGATGCCTGCAAAAAGCCGACCCCACATCGCTTGTGGCTCGTTGGCGAAGCCCTCAGACAGGGCTTTTCCGTCAAGGACGTGCACGGTGCTTCCAGGATCGATCCGTGGTTCTTAGCTGAGATAGAGGAGATAATTCAACGCGAAGAGAGCCTTGGGCAGACAACGCTTAAAGCGCTTTCGAGTGATGAACTCCGCGAGCTTAAGAGTATGGGGTTTTCTGACCGCAGATTAGCGGCTCTGCTGCGCACTTCCGAGAAGGATGTTCGAGAGGCTCGTAAGGCCCTTGGGGTACGGGCTTCTTACAAGCTTGTAGACACATGCGCAGCCGAGTTTGTTGCGCACACACCATACCTCTATTCTACGTATGATGGAGGGAGCGATGCGCCACCTACTAACCGCAAAAAGATTATTATTCTCGGTGCCGGTCCGAATCGAATCGGGCAGGGAATTGAGTTTGATTACTGTTGCGTTCATGCCGCCATGGCATTGAAAGATGATGGCTTTGAAACCATCATGGTGAACTGCAACCCTGAAACGGTTTCGACCGATTACGACACAAGCGACCGTTTGTACTTTGAGCCTCTCACCGTTGAGTCGGTGATGGAGGTAGTAGATCGAGAGAAGCCGGTCGGAGTAATCGTCCAGTTTGGTGGACAGACGCCACTTCGAATCTCTGAAGAGTTGGCAGCGCTCGGAGTTCCTATTATCGGAACATCGGTCGACTCAATCGATATAGCAGAAGACCGCGAGCGTTTTTCGGATTTGGTTAATAAGCTCAAGCTTCGCCAGCCAGAATCCGCTACTGCTCGTTCGACTGAGGAGGCCGTTGTAGCTGCTCGAAAGCTCGGGTTTCCACTGATGATACGACCTTCGTTCGTGCTCGGTGGGCGCGCCATGCGGGTCATATACTCTGAGGAAGAGGTTGTCAGCTACATGCACGACGGTGTTGAGGTATCTCACGACCGTCCCGTCTTGCTCGATCGTTTCCTGGAAGGTGCTATCGAGGTTGATGTCGATTGTATCAGCGATGGAGATGACGTGCTGATAGCTGGTGTAATGGAGCATATCGAACCTGCGGGTATTCACTCGGGAGATAGCTCGTGTTGTTTGCCGCCGCAATCGCTACCTCAGGATGTTGTGCAGAGCCTTAAGGAGCAAGCTAAGAAGCTTGCGCACGAGCTTAAGGTATGTGGGCTTATGAATATTCAATTTGCGGTAACCCGCGATCATAAGACATACATCCTTGAAGCAAATCCGCGTGCATCGAGAACCGTGCCGTTTGTTAGTAAGGCTACGGGTGTTCCGTGGGCCAAGGTGGCGTCACGTGTTATGGCAGGGAAGAAGTTTAAGGAGCTTGGGGTCAAAGAAGTCGTTCCTTCGGGGTACGTATCGATTAAGGCGTCCGTGTTCCCGTTTAGCAAGTTCCCTGGCGTTGATACGATCCTTGGGCCTGAGATGAAGTCGACCGGAGAGGTGATGGGGATCCATCCAAACTTCGGTGGCGCGTTCGCTAAGAGTCAGTTTGCATCCGGAACTGTTTTGCCATCTGCTGGATCCGTGTTTCTAAGCATCAAGGATCAGGATAAGGATGAGTTGTGTAAGATTGCAAAGAACCTCGTAGCTCAAGGCTTTAAGCTTGTTGCAACTCACGGTACTGCGAAATTCCTTAAGGAGAACGGATTTGAAGTCACCCCAGTCAATAAGGTGCGCGAAGGGTCGCCGCACGTAGTTGATATGCTAGGCAATGGAAGCCTCGCGATGGTTATCAATACCCCAGAGGGATGGAAGCCCTTTATGGACTCGCGCTCTATCCGGCTGGTTGCTAACGAACTGCGAGTTCCAACTGTGACAACTATTGCCGCTGCAGGAGCGGTTTCGGAAGCGATTGGAATGGTGAAGGACAGGAGCTTTCTTTCGGTGCGGGCGCTTCAGGATTACCTAGCGTAACTACAACTATCGCCGCTGCAGGAGCGGTTTCAGAAGCGATTGGAATGGTGAAGGACAGAAGCTTTCTTTCGGTGCGGGCGCTTCAGGATTATCACGGGTAGAGGAGGGGAGTTCTTTGATACCGGTGGTTTGTATGGTTGAAAAGGGCCTCTTTTTCTGGGCCATTAAAACCGCACGGAATACAGAGCCCACAGAGAGTAACACCCTTTGTTCTTTGCGGTGCAAGAAAAGTTTAATTAAATCAGGCTGCTGTGGGTAGCTTTGACAGGCCCTACGGTAGTAACGGCAATGCTTTACAGTCTGACCTGTTCTTGCTAACCTAAAGCATTGATTAGATAAATACCTTGTGCCCGCTAAGGCGCAGATAGAACGCATCAGATCGCACCTTGAGGTCGCTCTCTAAGCAATGGTCTGAAAGTCGTAAGTAGAAGGATGGAGTAACACAGATGGCAAGAATTACCGTTGAAGATTGTCTGACGCGTGAGAATAACCGGTTTGCGCTCGTTCAGCTCGCCTCAAAGCGTACCAAGCAACTACTTCAAGGATCCTCTGTGCGGATTACTGACCGCAAAAATAAACCAGTTGTTACAGCCCTGCGTGAAATCGCAGGTGGACAAGTCCGTTTTATGACCCCCGAAGAGGCTACGGCGTTCGAAGAGCAGAAGGCTCTTGAGGTCGAGGCTGCAAAAGCTGCAGAGGCAGCAGAGCGCGAGCGTCGTCAAGAGATCGGAGCATCACTATTCCAGAATGGCGAGGAGGCTCGCTCTGCGGCGTTCCTTCGTGATGCACTAATGAAGACCGGCCCGGTCGGGGCGGCAGACGATGACGACGATGATGATGCAGGTGAGTAGTCAGTCGTGAGGGTGTGAGTAAGTAGGGTTGTAAGGAATTTTTAGATCGGGCCACGTATGTCCTTCGAGCAGATAGCCGAGGCCCTAAAGAAGTATCATCCGCACCCAGACTTAGATCTTCTTAAGAAGGCGCACGATTTTGCCTCTGAGTGTCATCGGGGGCAGGTGCGCGCATCTGGCGACCCATTCATGAAGCATATCGAGGAGACTGCTCTCCTGGTATGCGAACTCAAGCTCGATGAGCCCTCCGTCATAGCCTCATTGCTGCACGATACGATCGAAGACAGCGATGTTACGCGTGAAGATATCCAAAAGATCTTCGGCCCTGGCGTAGCTGACATCGTGGAAGGAGTGACCAAGCTTACCCGAATCGAATTTGAATCGCGCGAGGAGAAGCAAGCTGAGAACTTCCGAAAGATGCTTCTTGCCATGGCAAAAGACATTCGGGTAGTGCTCGTAAAGCTGTGCGACCGTTTGCACAACATGCGGACGCTAAACTTCTTTAGTGAAGAGAAGCAGCGCCGCATCGCTCAAGAGACGCAAGATATTTATGCCCCTCTTGCGAATCGTCTCGGTATCCATTGGTTGAAGTCTGAGCTTGAGGATCTCTGCCTTAAGTACCTCCGGCCGCAGCTGTACGCGGAGATCGAACAGCACATAAACACAACCGCCCCAGAACGAGACCTCTACGTTGAGCGAGTAGCGCGGGAGCTTCAGAAGACCTTAGCGGAAGCGGGAGTCTCAGCATCAGTGAAGGGGCGCGGTAAACATCTCTACTCCATCTGGGTAAAGATGGACAAAGATAATCTTTCCTTTGAGGATGTATACGACCTGATCGGTTTTAGGGTGATAGTCCCTACGGTGCGTGCGTGTTACGAGTCTCTTGGGATCGTTCACTCAACGTGGAAACCGATACCGAATCGGTTCAAAGACTACATCGCGATGCCCAAGCCAAATATGTATCAGTCACTGCACACGTCGGTGATCGGTCCTGATGGGCAACGTATTGAGATACAGATCCGAACCCCAGACATGCACCGAGTGGCTGAAGAGGGAATCGCGGCACACTGGCGGTATAAGGAGGGCGAGGGGGCACCGACCTTTGACCTGCAGTGGGTAAAGGAGCTCGTTGAAACTCAACAGTATCTCAAGAATCCAGATGAGTTTATTCAATCCGTAAAGGGTGAACTGTACCCTGAAGAGGTGTTTATCTTTACACCACGTGGAGATCTCGTGCGTCTCGCGTATGGCTCAACACCGGTTGATTTCGCATATGCAGTACATACGGATGTGGGACACCGCACCGTCGGGGCTCGTGTTAACGGTCAGATGGTTTCGCTTGACCATGTGCTTGCAAATGGAGACACCGTTGAGGTGCTTACTTCTAAAACGCATGTGCCGAGCAGGGACTGGCTGCGGTTCGTTAAGACTTCCAAGGCAAAGCAGCGTATTCGCGCATTTGTAAAAACCGAAGAGCACTCACGCTCTATAGCTCTCGGAATAGACCTGCTGACTAAGGATCTTCGTAAGGTCAAGTTAAGTTTTAGGAAGCTTGAAAAAGAAGGAGCGCTGGAAAAAATAGCCTCTGATTTAGGCTTGAAATCTGAAGGGGACCTCCTGGCTGGCCTGGGATACGGTCGGATAGCGTCAGCAAAGGTAATCGCCAAGCTATTGCCAGAGGATACTCACGCTGTTGAAAAGCTCGCAGAGCAACCAACTCCCTTGCAACGCATATTTCAGAGCGCTGCAAAGACTAACCGCGATCGGGTTGGCGTCAAGGTATCAGGGCTTGATAACATCCTTGTCCGTTTTGCTAAGTGCTGTGAGCCGCTCCCTGGAGACCGGATCGTAGGATTCATCACTCGTGGTCGTGGTGTTACGGTGCACTACGCTGACTGTGCCCAAATTTTAAACAGTGATCCGTTGCGTCGAGTAGAGGTTGGCTGGGACACAGCGCAAGCGCCTCCGCGAAGGGTTCGGATCACCGTACATTCGCAGGACCAGATGGGACTCCTTGCTAATGTATCCTCAGCCATCACTGTGCAGGGTGTGAACATCACCAGCGCTCAGATCAAAACTGAACGTGGCAAAGCTATCATCAAATTCGAACTCACGGTTAGCGATGCGCAGCAATTAAATAAGATTAAGCGCGCAATAGAGATGGTGTCAGGCGTGATCAAAGTTGAACGCGTCTTACATCTCGGCGGGGCTAGTGCCGATGGGGCTGATGATGACGATGAATAGACGTCTTCGGCTAATGATGGAGGTTGTAGCAAGGGGAGTAACCCTGGTAGCGATCGTTGCGTCGTGGGCGTATACCTTAAGAGTTGAAGCGCAGAGCGTACCTCAGGCTAGTCGCACGACTGAAGAGCAGAAGACCATCGATGTCTACAAACGTGCCAATCAGGCGGTAGTGTTTATTACCACGCGCGTTTATGTGGTGGATCCCTTCGCGTTCTTTGACGAGATACGCCCTCAGGAGGGAACTGGTACCGGCACTATTATTGATGCCGATAAGGGGCTTGTCATAACAAACCTTCACGTTATCGAAAATGTCTTGGAGAGTGGCGGCAGCGTAGAGATCATGCTCTCTACAGGACACAATAGTAAGGCGCGGCTGTTAGGCTATGACCCTGACAGCGACATAGCGCTCTTTAAGCTCCTGGACCCACCGAAGAACTTGGTTGGTATCCCGATGGGCGATTCGTCTGGTCTGGAAGTTGGGCAAAGGGTGCTTGCGATAGGAAACCCTTTTGGTCTCTACCGTAGCCTTACATCGGGGATAATCTCTTCGCTTGATCGCTCGATGAAAACTCCGCGCGGGGCGGTCTTGAAAGAGCTGATTCAAACCGATGCCGCTATCAATCCGGGTAATTCCGGTGGTCCGCTCTTGGATTCTGATGGTAGGTTAATCGGGATAAATACAGCGATCCTAACCCAAGGCGGTGGCTCTGAGGGGATAGGATTTGCGGTGCCGATTAATAACATCAAGCGTATCCTGCCTGAGCTTGCAACGAACGGTAAGGTGCGCAAGCCGCGCATGGGGTGGCAGCTTGTTGATACCGACCAGGGGCCGATGGTGCTACGGATTGCGCAGGGAAGTGCTGCTGAAGAGGGCGGTTTTCAACCTATTGAACGTTTGGTTGGAGGAGATGCTTTTGTCCGCGGTTACCGGCAAAATATCGATGGAGCTGACCTCATTTACAAGGTGAACGGCCAACGCGTTCGTAATCGTGATGAAGTAGAAGATGAGATCCGGCGAGTTGGAAGGGAAAACGAAGTGCGCTTTACTGTTCGGCGCGGAGGTTTGCACGGGAAGGAGCGCGAAGTAACGATTGTTCCCGATTGGCAGTAACGAATGAAGATTAAAGTTTTACCCGACACAGTCATTAACCAAATCGCAGCAGGCGAGGTTGTTGAGCGGCCGGCGTCTGTCATCCGAGAGCTGGTTGATAATAGCGTTGATGCCGGCGCCACTGACATCTTCATCGCTGTTGAGGCCGGAGGACACACACGGCTTAAAGTTCGTGATAATGGATGCGGAATGACGCGTGATGAAGCGCTACTTGCGTTTGAGCGTCATGCTACTTCTAAAGTTTCTGTAATCGAAGATCTTAATTCTCTCTCAACTCTCGGATTTCGTGGTGAGGCGCTCGCTTCAATAGCTGCCGTCTCAAAGGTTCGACTTACCACGCGTGGTAAGGGGCAAGAGTTGGGTACCGCTGTTACGTTTCGCGGAGGGAAACTGATTGACGTGCAGAGCTGTGCCTGGAGTGAGGGTACAGAGATAGATATCGAACACCTCTTTTTTAACACTCCCGCTCGGCGGAAGTTTCTTAAATCGCCGCGAGCAGAGCTAGCAAGGATTCGTTCGTGGGTGATGCACTCAGCGCTGGCTCGGCCGAACGTGCGCTACCGTCTGATAGCCGATGGCGCAGAGATTTTAAATCTTGCAGCCGTTACTGACGTTGCAACTCGCGGTGGAGAGATATTCGCTGGGGACCTCATACCGATCTCGCTGCATGAGGAGCGACTGGCGGTAGAGGGCAGGGTGGGGCATCCGGGGGCAGCGCTCGCTGATGCGACCGGGCTTGTGCTGCTTGTGAACGGACGACTTGTCTCAGATAAGATAATGGTGCGAGCGGTGCGCGAGGGATACGATTCGATGTTAAAGGATCGGGAGTTCCCGGTTGGCTACATCTCCCTATCATTACCAGCGGATGAAGTTGATGTGAACGTGCATCCGCAAAAGAGTGAGGTGCGTTTTCGACACCCCGACCAGGTTTTTGCCGTGGTGCGGGGAGCCGTACTTGCTGGCGTGCGGAGTATTCGACGGCCTATGCCGGCGCAGGTGGTTGAGCCTGTCGTAATACCTGCTGCTGCCGATGCGCAACCAACCTTTGTGCGCGAAGCTGCCCTTCCTTCAGCGAGCCAACCCGATGTGCGTGATGTGTGGCCGATTCAGCGTGCTGCCCCTGTGGTTGTACCTCCGCAGACTGCACGTAGGATTGAAGAGTTTCCGCGGTATAAGAGTCCAGGTGTTGGCTCTGTCGCTCCGAAGCTTTTTGGTGAACAGACGGCATTGTATGCGGTGCAGGAAGAGGCGGCTGTCGATTCCGATTTTCGTTTCTCGGAATTGCGCTACGTAGGCCAGGTGCTTGAGTGCTACCTGTTGTGTGAGCACAACGAGAAGCTCGTTGTAGTCGATATGCACGCAGCCCATGAACGGGTGAACTACAATAAGATACGCGCACAACGGGCGGCACGAGCGCTCACGGTCCAAAAGCTTCTCATCCCTGAGCGAGTGCACCTCACTGCTGAGCAGGTGGTGTCCTTGATGGAGCAGAGTGATCTGTTGCGTGAACTTGCCTTTGAAGTTTCTCAAGATAGTGATACTGAGGTCCTTGTTACAGGTGTTCCTAGTGCCGTTTCGCACCTCGATTGCACGGCTCTTGTAAAAGAGTTTGCCGCTGAGCCTATAAGCGCTGGATGGCGCGAGCGGCTTGAAGAGCGGATAGATCACATCGCTGCTCGGCTAGCGTGTCATGCAAGCGTGCGCTCAGGTGATATTCTCAAGAAAGAAGAGGCGTACGCGCTCTTTGCTCAACTCGATGAAGCAACCCTAGCCGGTGCGTGTCCGCACGGTCGTCCCGTCGTGGCAGAGTTTCCGCGTCAGATTGTAGAGCGATGGTTTGGAAGGGACCGTTAGTACAATGGCAACGCCCTTTAAGACGCTTGCTGTATGTGGCCCGACCGCATCGGGAAAGAGTGGGCTTGGAGTTGATCTTGCGCGTGCACTGCACGGTGAGGTCGTTAACGTTGATTCTGTGCAGGTGTATCGGGACTTCTCTATTGGCTCTGCCAAGATATCTGTTGATGAGATGCAAGGGGTTCCTCACCACCTGCTTGATATCTTCTCCCCTGACAAACCTGCGAATGTATCCGAATTTAGAGATACCGCCCTGGTAGCACTTGCAGAGATTACGGCGCGGGAAAAAGTACCTGTCTTGGTTGGTGGCTCTGGGATGTACTTTACCGTTCTCCTGCACGGATTAGCCGATGTTCCTCCCACGCCACCCTCTACACGCGAGGAGGTAGCACGTATCCCCGCTGAAGAGGCGTACGCCGAACTGATGCGGATTGATCCTGAAACAGCCGCACGTTTGCATGTGCATGATAGGCAGCGGGTGACTCGAGCGCTTGAGATCTACCGAGTCAGTGGTAGAGCTCCTTCGGAGATATTTCGTGAACATCAGTTTAAGGCGGTTGATGTTGTTTCCCTTCTGATAGTCATCTGTCGACCGCGAGATGAGCTGTATCAACGTATCGACCAGCGTTCGGCTGAGATGGTTAAAGCTGGTCTTATCGAGGAAACAAGTGAGCTGCGAGCGCGGTACGGTGATGTAGCTCTGTTAGACACTTTGGGCTACAAGCAAGCGCGGGACTATCTTGATGGGGGTCTTGCCCGGGAGGAGGTAGCCCACGAGATAGCGCTACACACCAGACGCTTCGCTAAGCGTCAGATGACTTTTTGGCGTAATGAACCTGGTAAGCGGGGTTGGGTGACGCGACCTGCAGAAGGTGAGCAGGGCCTTGAGATTGAGGGTTTTGATTCGGCGCCTAAGCGGGCACAGAAACGAATGGTCGGATTTAGGGCGTTTGAGTTTACTCCTGAACAGATCATCGAAGCTGCGCGTACCCGTTTGAGAGAGCCGCTAGAGAGGAGTGAAGTGTGGTACGTGCGGGTGCGGGAGGAGATGAAGGGTCCGTAGAGAGGGACTCTCACACGGGTTCGAGCGTTTCTTACTATTTCCATTCCTCTGTTGTATTACCCTGCATCTTCAGTAGTATTAGGTGATGCAAAACGCGACTCCAAGTTTAAACTCTAACGCAGAGCGTCCCGCACCTAGAGACAGTCGCGACGCAGCACAATCTTCTCATGCTGCTCAAACAGCCGCCGCAAGAAGCGAATTCCCACAATCTGATATTTGTTTTCCCGATATTCGCGTACAAGCCGACCGCTTGCACATTGCTGGCGTTGAGCTTCCGCGAGCTCTAATTACTGACACGCTGTCAGATCTCAAGCACATGCTGGAAGTTTTAAGCGCGCTCAAGGCAGCTAACGTAAGCCCTACCGAACTGATTTTACAGTTGGCAGCGAAAGTAGACGCTGAAAATAAGTTGCCTGAACACGACCGTGTTATTGCCCGAGTAGACGAGCTGCTCTCTACAAATCAAGCGCTTGAGGCGCATATTTATCAGCGCACTAAACACTGGTTAGAGCTGCTGAGGGAGGGCAGTAATCCTGGCTTGCAAGCAGATGATATTCAAGACTTTGTCCAGCTGCTGCGTGATGGCCTGGCAGTTTCAGTGTACTCTGAATATGTTGATAGAGCCTTGCTAGCACCTTTCTCTGGTTGCACTACCTCCACGTTAAAATGGATGTCTCTTAAGGCTTATGTAAGTACTGAGGCTGCCGTGCGCTGTCAGCATCTTTATACACCTCTTTTCCAGCCGGCTTTTCCCGAGTTTGTGGGCGGAAGCTTTCAATACTTAATTAACCGTGTCTCTCCTAACCCACAGGATCTGAATCCGGATTCGATGGTGGGTTTGATGCATTTGGTAGCAGCTCGTGAGGTAGCACCTAACGTGCCTGCTCCCAGAGCGGAAGTTGGTCAAGGGAAACTGAATATCCATCTCGGTAGCGATGAAGTTGTGACTTCCTTCGGGACTATTAAAAGTTCTGTCGTGGCAGAAGATTTTCTAGTCTCATTTCCTTTGGTGGAGCCACTACGAGAGATATTTTTCAAGGCGCTTGCGGATAAAGTGAATCTCTTTTTGATTGCTCGCTGCTATGATTCTAGTCTAGCTAATGAAACTGGCGTATTTGCTGGAGTTTGTAATCAGCGCTTGCTGTGGAGGTTGGAAGATTCTACAAAAAAATGGGCGAAGATTACGGGTTCTGGTCAGGTCAAGGATTTGACTCCAGAGGAGCAAGGAGACTTGGCCCAACATCTCTTAGATGTTTCCTGCCTGTTCACTTTGGCGGCAACGGTCAGAGAAGCCGTTTTTGGTTCTGAAAAATTCTGGACTGAGCGAGCGAATAATCAATCGTTTGGGACCGAAGTAGAATTTGCCACATCAATCCTGAAAAATAAGGGCCCCTTTGAATACAATCTAGGTCAGCTTGCTGAAGGGATGGCTAATTTGGCTGAGTTCATGGGTTACAGTATCAATGAGATCAGCCGAAGTGCCAAAAAGCCATATCACAGCAAGCTATCTCCCTATGCTACTGTTATGAGTCGGATTGTTGCTCAAACACCCGAGATTCAAGCAGCGATAATGCAAGTCCCTTTCAATTAGAAGCTTTGCTTACCACCTAAGGATCAATCGGAGAGCCAAATGCGAGTTACCTGCCAATCCGGGTGGTGACTCTAAGGTGTTGATAATATGTTGCTTTATAGAGCTGGTTTTGTCGCTAGTCCCCTTTGACCTAAGACCCTGAAATGTGGAATCATCCTCGGGCTTTAGAAGGCGTGCGGTTTTGATAATGGCAGGCCCCACCCTCTATCGTTGGTAACCCGAATTTAGGTAGGTGTACACGCATGAGTCCTATTGAGCATCCGTTGGATTTTGAACGCCCGCTCGTTGAGCTTGAGTATCAGCTTGAGCGTTTAAAGGATGAACTCGCAAGCGGGAATCAATCTCGACGCGGAGAATACGCAGCGCTTGAGAGTAAGGTTTCAAAGGTTCGAAAAGAGATATACGGAAAGTTAAGTCCGTACCAGAGGGTGCAGCTATCGCGTCACTTTGATCGTCCATTCACTCTGGATTATATCAAGTTTATCTTTACTGACTTTATTGAGTTTCACGGCGATAGGCTCTTCCGTGATGATCCGGCTATCGTTGGCGGAACGGCTCGCTTGGGCGAGGTGCCGGTTATGGTCATCGGCCATCAGCGCGGTCGTACAACCGCTGAGCGCCTTAGAAGAAACTTCGGAATGCCGAATCCTGAAGGTTACAGAAAGGCGCTAAGGCTCTTTCGCTTAGCCGAGAAATTTGGGCTTCCGTTGATTACCTTCATAGACACTCAGGGGGCTTTCCCTGGACTAGAGGCTGAAGAGCGCGGACAAGCTGAAGCTATTGCGCGCAACTTAGCGGAGCTTTCAGAGTTAACTATTCCGATTATCAGTGTTGTTATCGGTGAGGGTGGAAGTGGAGGGGCGCTTGCACTTGGGGTAGCAGACCGCATCCTTATGTTGGAGAATGCGTGTTACTCAGTTATTACGCCAGAGGGGTGTGCTTCGATCTTGTACCACTCGGCTGATACAGCCGTGGTTTCTCCGGAGCAAGCGGCGATGGCTGCTGAGTCGTTAAACCTTACCGCAGTAGATCTCAAACGACACAATCTTGTGGATGAGGTTGTGCCTGAGCCAGTTGGCGGAGCTCACAGTAACCATAAGGAAGCCGCTGAGCTGCTTCGAGCTTCCCTTGTTCGGGCGCTGGATCCGTTAGCTAAGCTCACCGTTAAGGAGCTCGTAGCCCAGCGTTACGATAAGTTTAGGCGCATTGGGGCTTTTACAGGTGATAATTAGGTAGAGAGGGTGAAACAGCGTTGGTTGCTTTAGAATGCAACCGGCGGTAGTCTTACCCTGCACGAGGTAGGTTGCACCGGGCATAGGGCGTGGTGGCCGTAGTAGCAGTTTTAGCGAGAGTGAAGTTTTTGCATGGCAAAGGACGCGATTGAATTAAACGGAGTTGTAAAGGAGTGCTTCCCAAGTGCATTCCGCGTTCAGTGCGATAATGGGCACGAAGTTTTGGCGCACCTCGCTGGTAAGATGAGAAAATTCTACATCCGCGTTCTTCCCGGAGACAAAGTAGTTGTTGAAGTATCTCCATACGACCTCTCAAAGGGCCGTATCGTTCGTCGTATTGCGGAAGGTCGTGGCAAACCGGCTGATTCAGGAGCAGGTGGGGGAGGAAATCCTTAGGGACCGTCTGTGTAGTTCGTTACTGTGTAGTTCGTTACTGTGTAGTTCGTTATTTGTCTGGTTTTTCTCCTAGATGTTGGGCCGTAGTAGCTCTGATACCCATGCGTCGAGCGAAGCTAAGCCTGCGCGGTCCCTACGGGAATGTTGTTAACTAGGAAAGGCTCGGCTTCGGAGAGCCGGCCTCAGCCTGTTTATAAGAGACAGGTCTTAGGGAGGAATAGAGGACCGGATCTGAGACACGCCCCTCAGAAGACACGTACACGATAAACATATTCCCGAGTTCGGAGCTCATAAAGTCACCAAGGCTGTCGAGACATTTCCCACAGCAACACACCTTCCCTTCGTTATAGTCAGGCGAAAAAACCATGACGCCGGCAATTTCATTGTGGCCGCCGACTAGCGCTGCACTCAAGGCATTCCATTCCGCGCATCGGTCGATGGAGCGAACATCAGAGCGAAGATTGACGCCAAAATAGACATCTCCAGATAGGGTAAAGACACCTGCTGCATGACGTTTGCGTCCAGGTCGAGTCTCTCCGTCTGCTGTAGAATTAGGTAGTACGTGCTTCAGATCCTGAGCCAATGAAGCGATGAAGGAAGGCGGTATAAACACCCCGCCAGGGCGAATGAGTTCCACATCATACTTTTTATATGCGCACAATGCCCGAGGCTTTAGGGAGGGGCGAGATTCTCCGGCTTTAGAAGAGGGTAATAGCTGTCTGTGCTGATAGACCTCTGTGCCCCCATCCTGCACGTGCAGAATCTTCATCCGACGATCTGTGCGAACAAAATGCTCAGCCAGACGGTCAAGCACGGTTCCGTTAAAGGGAACCTTCTGCGAGGCGTTACTGTACGTTGCAACGAGCGGAAAGGAGTGGTGTCCTGAAGTCACAGCTATGCCTATCGCACACTCAAGGGGATCACCCCAACAGTTTGGATGGGCATGCATTTTTGGCAGGCCAATGAATAATCTGCCTTTTTCGGAGAGGACTGCTGAAAGTGTATCGACTCCTAGCCTTTGGGCTAAAGCCCTCGTAAACTCCCCTACATCCGCGGCAACGGCCTCTGTAACTCCCATTTCGCGTGAGTGTGGGTTAAACCCAGGGAGGTTGATTCCTGCAACTTTGTTCGACTTGAGGAACTCTTCAACCAAACTGGCGATACGTGGCGCTGGGGGGAGCGAAATGGCGCTACTTGCTGGAGGGATGACTAGGTGACCTTTCGAACCTTCACCATGATGATGCCCGTTTATCATCGCTTTCCTAAGATACTGCTACAACAGGAGATATTTTTTACTGCCCGATAGGGATATCGCCTCCTTAGATCCTAGTCAATAAATGGCGGCGACAATTAAGAGAAAGGTGCAAGGGGCGTTGTGACTTTCTTTCATCGCCTGTCTAGCAGTTCTTAGAGCGAACAGATTCGAGCTATTTGAATCAACTCACCTGCGGCCCTAGCTCATCGAATACTGCTAGCTCCTTTTCAAAACGCGCAAGGAGCGTCGTTGCATCTGCCTTTATATAGAGGGGTTAGGGCAAATTTCAAAGCAGGCGTAGCGATGTTGTTTGCGATCGATAATGAGGCGCTGAACATGTCAGAATCATTGCGGCTGCTCACGTGCACGAGCACGTCCGCATAACACCAAGTGTTACCCACTCGATTTCACGAAGAGCCTGAATTCTTATTCATCGGACTATAATCCGCTAAATCGTTCAGAGTAGATACAGAGGATTTCTGAGTACGCTTCAAGGAACGTTCTTGCTGGTAAAGCAGCTTCGCTACCTGCTTCTGCCAAGGATACGAGATCTTTGTTAGTTTGTGACATTGTCTCCCAGCGGGTCTGCCAGGTTGGTTTATCGCAAACGGAATCCATAAGATCCTTTATATCCACCTCAATTTTTGCCGCAAGCGGGGGTTTTAGAGCTTTCTGAAAGATATGCACCAGCATGTTGGTACATATTTCAATGACCTGCTCGCTCTCGGGGCCTCCGCAGGTCCGATAGGTGATGACGTCTCGTAGTAACGCTCGTACAGGATAAAGGATAAGGGGATAAAGGAGCCGTACGTTGTCACACCGTTGAATACGTTCACGTGCAAGAGACATGTCCTTATGAAGCTTCAGGTCAAGCGTTTGGATGCGCACGGACACGGCACTTTCGTAGTAATTTATGGGAGGATCAATTCTCTCTGCAAGCCAGTTATGTTTTGCTAGTACTTCATCTGACTCCCAATGAGGGTAGCTCCAGTGATAGAGGGTATCGACCGCTGATATGATGGTGTCTCGTTTGATATGCTCAGCGCGGGCTGAGGGTACGTAGGCTGTCTTCCAGCCACGGGCCCTCACACGATGAGAGACATCGAAGTCTTCAAAGCTTCTTCGAAGAGTTTCGGTGTATCCTCCCACCTCAACTAGTACAGCGCGCCGGTACATGGTGCATCCCCCGAAGAGGTCAACATTCTCGAGGGGCTCTTCTCCTCGATCCTGCCTCATGAAGTGAGCCCTAAACAGATCGCCGACTGTGTCTGTATGTCTTTCAGTAACTCGTCCACCAGCACCGCCAAGGGTCGAGTCGCGCGTGATTGCATCCACGAGTTTTTCAACGCAGTGAGGTTCTGGAACGATATCGGCATCAAATGAGACGATTAGCTCACAGGAGGTCTCCTTGAGTGCGGTGTTGCGTGCAGCCGCTATGCCAAGGTTGCGAGGGTGTCGAACAACTCGGATAGGGATAGTGGCGTGTGTTAACTCGAATTCATAGGGGTTGATGCTACCGTCATCTACGACGACGATTTCAACAATTGGATAGGTCTGCGACACGACAGCGGGTAACACCTCTCGTAGGGTGTGTTCAGCATCTTTCGCCGGAATATAAACGCTAACGCTCTGCACGTCTCAGCCTTAGCGCACTACAGGGCTTTCGACAAGTTGTCTTGGACTAAGTCACTTAACTCGCGCAGGTATTCAAAAGTGTATATGCCACTATCGTGGCCATCACCCCACCGTAAACCGATAGCGTACTGACCGACTCCCCAGATCTCTTGCAGGGTAAGCTCTTGATCGAGGGTCGCTTCAACCACCATTAGTGAGCGCTTCTTTCCGGTAAGGGGCTTGGCGTGCGTTGTATCGCCGCGCTTCTCTTTGCACGCAGCGCAGGGGCAGTTGCGGCGGAGTTGTTCAGACGATAGGGGGGTGGTGGCTCCGTCTTGCCACGTGATCGTGAGCCCCTTTGTTTCGTTGCGTTTTATTTCGGTTGGTCGGGATACGTTCATAGAGCCGATATCTTACGTGGGTAGACGGGAGAGATCCAGCCTAGATGCTTAACGGAAGTCAGGCTACATTACATACCGAGTCATGACAAATCCATCGATGATAAAAGAAGTACGGAGTAGTGCAGAGCTTGCTGCCAGTCGGGGCGATCGCATCGAAAGGGTCTCCCTGAAAGAGGGGCTAACCGAGGTGCCACGCAGTATCCTCGACTGTGCGCCGCGTGTGCGGTTGCTGGATCTAAGTGGCAATCTACTTACGTCGCTTCCTGACTGGCTCCCTGAGCTTACGGAGCTAGAGGTGCTCTTTCTAAGTTACAACCGGTTTTCATATGTCCCAGAGATACTTGGGAAAATGCCGCGCCTTCGAATGATCGGGATGCGTGGTAATCAGATTGAGCAGCTCTCGGGTACGGCTCTTCCCAGCTCCCTCATCTGGCTAACACTCACTGATAATTTTCTGCATACGGTTCCCCCAGAGCTAGGAAGAGTGCCAGGACTACAAAAGCTCTTGCTTGCAGGTAACCGTTTGGAGCGATTGCCAGATACCTTCCGAGAGGCTAGTGCGCTTGAGTTAATTCGACTCTCAGCGAATAGATTTGAATCCTTCCCTGAATGGCTTTTTACCCTACCAAGCCTCGCCTGGGCTGCATTCGCTGGAAACCCATGCACCAAGGGGAGTGGCGTAGAGGGTGCGTTGAATCAAGCGATCTCGTGGAATCAAATAGCGCTCGGTGAGAAGCTTGGGCAGGGTGCTTCGGGGGAAACATTCCGAGCCACGTTAACGAATGTTCATGGAAGTATAGAGGACGTTGCCGTTAAGGTATTCGCTCGAGCAATTTCAAGTGATGGAGATGCAGCAGATGAGATACGTGCTGCAGTTTCAGCTGGAAGACACCCGTGCATCGTTTCAACCCGTGCCGCTCTCACAGATCATCCAGAGGGCAGGGGAGGGTTAGTGCTAGATCTTGTTCCCAGCTCATTTAAACCTCTGGCTAAGCCACCCAGCTTTGATAGCTGCACCCGTGATGTGTATGCAGAGGAGGAGAGATTCTCCTACGAGCAAATCGTCTCGATTGGGAGAGATATCGCACAGGGTGCAAGCCATCTTCATCGGTGTGGGCTCGTGCACGGTGATCTTTATGCTCACAACACGTTAGTGTCAGGTAATCGTGCGCTCGTAAGCGACTTCGGTGCAGCATGTTTTTACCGCGTCAATGAGGCGCTCAACAGTCACCTTGTTGAAAGAGTAGAGGTGCGTGCATTTGGAATCTTGCTAGAAGAGCTTGTGATGCGGGCTTCACCTGAGGGTTCAAATAGTAATCTTCAACCTCTAAGAGAGCTTGTTGTCCTTTGCACGTCGCCGGATGTCGAACGACGACCCTGTTTTGAGGAAGTCTTTAGCAGGAGGTGGTAAATGGTCTGTAGCGCGTGTTCTGGAAACGGAAATGTCTGTCGCAAATGTCTGTCAGTCATGACTTTCCTGCCTTTTCTGTTAGCAAAGCTCTAACAGGTGACTTCGCTTGCTGCCTCTCGTCCGGCGTGTGTATCTGTCCACCCAGACTTGGAAGAAGGTTTGCTCGTCAAAAAGTCGGGATAGTCATGACTGACACGGGTTTTCCCTTTACCCAACCAAAAGGATTGTGGTACCACCATTCCTTGCCCTACATGAAGATGCAGGGGTGATGTGTTTAATAACAATAGGGATATGGTTCTATGGGACGAGGTGATTCACGAACAAAGCGCGGCAAGATATTTAAGGCTTCACACGGCAACTCTCGCCCTCGCAAGAAGGCTGCTAAGCCAGTCGCTAAGAAAGTCGTTACAACAACTGGTATAGCTAAAAAGAGCCCAGCACCTAAGAAGGCTAAGGCTTAGTTAGTTGTAACTCCGGTAAGCTCCGCTCGGTTCTCTGTTAGAAGCTTGTACAGCTTAACTTCTACATCCCGAGCGTGAGCTCTGTCGTACCGTTTTGAGATGCGGGAGGCAGAGAGAACCACGCCGCCTGGCGGAGTTGAGGGCTTATCTTGTAGGAATAGCTGCCACGCCTCCTTGGTAGCTAAGTAGCACTCCTTCGACCCTAACAGTTCTAACCCCGCAATCGCCAGTTCGACAGCGAAAGGAGGGCTTGATTCTAACGTAAGATACAGCCCTATCTTGCGAGCTCTTTCGTTAAATTCATACGTTGCAACGTAGATATTTTTTAGCGAGGTATCGTTCGGTATCGCCTTCGTTGTGGAGAGGGTCATGATACCCTCAAACGTTCCCCCGTGCGTCTCATAGACCTTAAGGAGCTCACCTTTTCGCTCTATATCGGCAGTCTTCACCTTGTAGCCAACCACAGAGGCTGTGATTCCAGAGATCAACAGCAACCCAACAAGGAAGATAGCCCCTTTCCAGCCCCTCTTTATGGGGCTCTCAGAGCTAGACCATGCGTCGTTCTCACGGGAAGCGGGGGATGAAGGGGTCGTCATATGGTATCCATCTTTATGGTTACGGGAATCTGCGGGCCCAGAGCGCACTTATCAGCTCTTCCTTCAGCAGTTGCCTTTTAGTCGGGCTTCATTGTGTAGTCGCTCTAAATCACGTTCGATTGACTCAAGATTGCCTTCGCTTTCAGGTTGTGGGGCGTCCTTCTCGCGCCAGATCTGCGCGAGTGCGTTTCTGTATAGCTCTAGAGTCTGGGTGAGGCGCAGCTTGATTGTAGGATCGTGCGCTTCGGTCTCTGCGAAATTTTGGATATCGAGGTAGCGTTTCTGCTTAGCAGCTAAGCGAGTGAGGTTCATACCGTTCTCCTAAGACCCGTTAATGTTCTCGTTGCGCCCAGAGGGTAGCACGACCTGACTATTTCGGAGAACAGCCGGATTTACTTTGATCGTGCTCTGTGATGAGCTTTGGGGGTGATGAAAGCGAAAAATAAACCAACAAAACGGCGACGAGTGCAGCAGAAAGAGAGTCCACGATCGGTGGCGGTCTTCCCAGGCTCGTTTGATCCTCTAACAAACGGCCACGTCGATATTATTGAGCGTTCTCTCAAGATATTTGACCGGATTGTTATCGGTGTGCTCGATAATCCCGCAAAACAGGGGCTACTTTCAGCACAGGAGCGCGTTAATCTAATAGCGGCGCAGTTCTCTCGCTACCGCGGTAAGGTAGAGGTTCACAGCTTCTCTGGACTGTTGGTTGAGTTCGCGCAGACGTTGGGCGCGCGGGTTATCATTCGTGGTCTGCGGGCGATATCTGACTTTGATTATGAGGCCCAAATGGCCCTGGTAAATCGCAACCTTACCCCGTCGGTAGAGACCTTCTTTTTGACGGCGCGTGAGGAGCACTCCTACATTAGCTCAACGGTTGTAAAGCAGGTGGCGCTCCTCGGGGGGGATGTTTCAACGATGGTTCCAGGGGTAGTAGCTCGGGCGTTGCACCAAAAATACCTTGAGAAACGGAAGCAGAAGCCCCTCATTGGGCCAGTATGACCAACGGTAACTGATTGGTAATAATGGTAAATTACCTACCCGTGGGCGGCTTGAGTTACGGCCCCTACCCGTTTATAGTACCCAGGCTGGAAAATTTGAAGATTAAACTCCTCTTCCGGCTTAACCAGCCGCCACACAAGCGCGGCCTGCCTCGCTCTAAAACGGGGCAGTTACAACACTACAGGAACGATACGTATGACAGTTGAGCGAACCCTATCCATCATTAAACCCGACGCTACCGCACGCAATCTCATCGGAAAGATACTCGCGCACTTCGAAGAGGCCGGTTTGACTATCGTTGCAGCGCACATGATGACCCTTACCCCTGAGCAGGCAGGTCAGTTCTATATCATCCACAAAGAGAGACCGTTCTACGGCGAGTTGATTGATTACATGGTTTCAGGCCGTGTGCTCGTGGCGGTGCTTGAAGGCGAAGATGCAGTAAATCTTAACCGCAAGCTTATGGGAGCAACTGATCCTAAGAAGGCAGATCCAGAGACTATACGCGCTAAGTACGCAGAGAGTATCGCAGCTAATGCGGTGCACGGCTCTGATAGCCTCGACAACGCAAAGACTGAGATCAAGTTATTCTTCCCTGAGCTTCAGGGGTAGTTGACACAAAACTCAGAGCAAAGAGCGAGGTAGTAGTGTGACAACGGCGGCAAAGAAAGACTTTTTTAATTACAGTTATTCAGAGCTAGCCGATACCCTGGAGCACGAACTAGGGGCGAACCGCTTCCGTGCAACCCAGCTCTTTGAGTGGGTGTACCGAAAGGGGGTAACCGACCTCGACCAGATGACGAACATCAGCCGTGAGCTGCGTGTTAAGTTAGCTGAGCACTTTGAGTTCCCGAAGGCCGAGATCCATGAGCGGCACGTCAGTAGTGATGGAACCCGCAAGTACCTCTTTCGCGTAGAAGGGGGTGACCTGGTTGAATCCGTGATGATTAAGCAACCCAACCGGATGACGCTGTGTGTGTCATCGCAGGTTGGGTGCGCGATGGGGTGCAAGTTCTGTCGCACCGCTACGATGGGACTGAAACGTAGCCTCGCAACAAGTGAGATCCTGCGCCAGGTCAACGGTGTGATCGAGGATGCTAAGAACTTCGGTGATAGCTTCTCGAATATTGTCTTTATGGGGATGGGGGAGCCGCTACACAACTTTGAAGGTGTGACGCGTGCTGTACAAAACCTGACCGATAGCCGTGGATACGCGATGTCACCTCGCAAGGTGACGGTGTCAACGGTCGGTCTTGTGCCCGCTATCCGCAAGTTGGCAGCAAGTGGCATCTCAGTCAGTCTTGCAGTGTCGCTCAATGCTACTACCGATGAAACTCGCTCTCAGATCATGCCCATCAACGACCGCTTCGATATGAGTGAGTTGCTCGCTGCCATCAAGGACTTCCCGGTTGGGCCGCGCAAGAAGGTAACGATTGAGTACGTGATGCTCTCTGGCTTTAACGACTCGCACGAAGATATGCAGCGCCTTGCAAAGATGATGCGTGGCATGCCGGTAAAGATAAATCTCATTCCATACAACGAGAATGCAGGGCTTGGGTGGCGTTCGCCCAAGAAAGAGTGGGTGCACACGTGCCAGCGTTACCTGAACACACAGGGCCTCCAAGCGTTTATTCGCTGGTCTAAGGGCGCTGATATAGCAGCAGCGTGTGGACAGTTAGCTACAGAGTCTCGTCGTGCTCAGCGGCTCCAGGTGGTTGAAAACCAGACAGCCGCGGCGTAGGTAGTTAGTAAGGAGCCTTTAAGCGTGGCGGGAGCGAATATCCTTCTTGTATCCAAGGGCTTCTTTGGCGATGTAGTACTGAGTACTCCGGTTATCGCTGCATTAAAAGAGAGCGATCCAGCAAGCAGAATCTCCGTTGTATGTGACCCGCAGGCCGCTGATCTTCTGCGGCGGGATGCGTTAGTTGATGAAGTTATTCCCTTTGCCCGTGATAAAGAGCATGCAGGCATAAAAGGGCTTAGACGATTTGCTGCAGAGCTGAAGGCGCGTAACTTTACAGTGGCGTACTCGTTTCAGCGCTCTGCGCGTACTGCGCTTATGCTTTATGCTGCTGGTATACCAGAGCGAGTTGGATTTGCAGATGCAGCTTTTAGCTTCCTCTATACGCAGCGCGTCGGGCGGCGAGATGTGTCGCATGATGTTATTCGAAATTTTGACCTTGTGGCACGTGGTTTGTCAGAAAGTGTGGCGCAGAGAGTTAGTACGCTTGCAACGCATGGCCCCAAAGCTGGCGATGCTTTTGGGCGGCTACGAGTTGCTGATGGGGCGCAACATCAGGTGCCAACTGCAGTGCAAGAGATCCGCCATGGGGGTGCTCCATATGTAGTTCTTGTACCGGGCAGCGCCTGGGAAACTAAGCGCTGGGATGCCACACACTTCCGAGATACAGCGCACGAGCTTGTTCAACAACACAGAGTGAAAGTTGTTATCGCTGGAGCCCCAAACGAGCGTGATGTATGTAGTCAGGTGGCAGATGGACTGGCCGGTGTACAGAATCTGTGTGGTGAAACGTCGTTACTTGACCTTGTGGAATTAATCCGTGGTGCATCAGTGGTTGTGTGTAACGACAGCGTCGCCTTGCATATCGCTTCTGCTACCCAAACACCCGTGGTAGTGGTCTTTTGTTCTACGAGCCCTCGTTTTGGGTTCGGGCCGTGGGGAACAGAGGCTCGCATTCTTGAGAAGGATGGATTATTTTGTAAGCCATGCTCTCGGCACGGAAGGCGTGTATGCCCGAACGGCACAAACGCCTGTATGACCGGAGTGACAAGCTCACAGGTGGTTCAGGCAGTATGCCAACTCCGCAGTAACCGAGAATTAAACGCAGGCAGCAGTCAGCTGCATGTTGTGCACAGATAGGATTACGATGAACGCAGTAGTAGCAACTTCCTCCCCCCTCGGCTCGCTTAGTGAATTCTCGTCACTTGTGAGGGGGCCATTTGTGGTGGGGGCCTTGGGAAAAGTAGCAGACGATGTTGCTACTCGTCTTGTTCAGGTGTTGCAGGGGGGCTTTGAAGAGACCCCACGTGCTACCCTCGGTGGACGCGGATATTCGCGCGTATTTGAGGTTGAGGGGCTCGGTCGGGTATTTATTAAACGCTACACCCACGGTGGCTTGTTGCGCGGCGTGACGGGAGGAAAGTTTCTTTGCATGGGTCCGAACAGGTCTATGAGCGAATACCTGATGCTTGAGACCGTTCGTCACCTCGGAATCTCTGCGCCTAAACCGCTCCTCTATGTGACCAAGGGCTCTTACCTGTACAGTACCTGGCTGGTAATGGAAGAGATACCGGATAGCCGCACGCTGGTGGAGGTGAGTCGTAACGAGGGAGATATGGTGCCTGGCGTAATGGACCAAGTTGCCCAGCAGGTGCGAATCCTTGTTAAAAATAGGGTGTGTCACGTAGACCTCCACCCCGGAAATGTGTTGGTGTCAAAAGATAATCGGGTTTCAATCGTTGACTTCGATAAGGCGTACATATTTGCCGGCTCGAGTAGCGCGCTATGTGATTTCTATCTACGGCGGTGGCGAAGAGCCGTCATTAAACACGGACTCTCACCCGTGTTGAGTGAATGCATGTCGCTTACATTGCGGAGCTATCATGACGAGTAGGGCCGAGTCTGCCGGCCCCCCGACGCGATTTTTAATCGTTTTGATGGGGGCAATCGGCGATGTCGTGCGTGGCTTGCACCTTGTCGATGCAATAAAGTCAAACGTTCCCAGCGCCCATATCACCTGGGTTGTAGAACCGACGTGTTCTGAGATAGTGCGGATGCATCCTCGGGTTGATGAGGTGGTGGTCTTTCAGCGTAAGGCCGGAGTCCGGGGTCTTTCATCTCTGATGAGAGAGATACGGAAGCGCCAGTACGATGTTACCCTCGATCTGCAGCGACATCTAAAAAGTGGCCTGTTTTCGTGGCTTTCGCGAGCACCGCGCCGAGTGGGTTTTCACCCAAACGATGCTAAGGAGTTCAATTGGGTTTTCAATAATGAATTTATAGCAGAGCACGGCGAGCGCATCTCAAAAATCGAACACTACCTTCTCTTTCTTGAGAAGCTAGGGATTCCCAAACCACAAGCGCTACGTTCAGGGCTTGAAGAGGTAAAGCTCAGTGGGGATTCTGAGTTATTGACCGCACTCTCGTCGCCCTACGTGGCCCTGGTGCTCGGTTCATCGTGGGACTCTAAAGATTGGCCCGAGGAAGGGTACCGCGAACTAATCGCTCGGTTACTTGAGCCGCGTGGTGGCGGTGAGCAGGTGGTGCTGTTGGGGGATAAAAGTAAGCTTGAGATGGGTGAGCGGCTGGTTGCCTCTCTCCCAGTCGGTGCCCGGGTTGTGAACCTGGTCGGTAAGACCACCCTCAGGGAGTTGGTTGGGGTTATCTCTAGGGCTAAGGCCGTAGTGGGCCCGGATTCAGGTCCAGCCCACATCGCAGCTGCCGTAGGGACGCCGCATGTTACCCTTTTTGGCCCAACGCCAGCCGTGCGGAACTCACCCCGTGGTAGCGAGCACCTCTCGATAACGTCTGCGGTTGGGTGTTCCCCGTGTAAACGGCGGGTCTGTCCCGGTTTAGGAAAGGTCTGCATGCGGCTTATAAGCCCTCAGATGGTGCTGGAGAAGCTAGAAAGCGTCGGCAGTTGATTGGTAAGTTAGAACTCTCGCTATAGCGACACCTGGGAAGCGCTGCTATAACTACGGTGTATGCAAACGTCTACAAAACAGGAACTAT
>JBIKKT010000024.1:0-55324 GCA_044360195.1 Bdellovibrionota bacterium
GCGCGAACGAGAACACTCTATCGCTCTCTCTTACAAAGCAAATAACTGCTCGCTTACCAAGGAAGCAGCTATAGCCTGATTTCCATTTTCCGCTGAGGCACTACAAATCGATATGGTCCTGGGTGAATGACTTCACCAGGGAATGGGTTAGACCGTAGTTGGAAGGAGAACTCCTCTTTCTCAAAAATCGCTATGTCTCTGAGAAAATATCGAGTCATTGCCCAAAGACGTTGCTCAAACCGCCCAAGATACTCTTTACTTTCCTTGAGACTGATCTTTAGCTTTTCCTGAACCTCTTCATCGAAGTTCTCAAGTAGCTTTTGCCTTGTGAGCTTCATCTGAGTATCAATCTCACCGGCAAGGTCTTGTTGAAGTGCATCAAAGCTAGATCGTATCTGCTCCTCAGTGCGGCATCGCTGATAGATCTCTGCGATACGTCTTTCAAAATCGACACCTGATTCAATAGCGCCCAAAACTTCATCGCTGGCACCGAATACACCGCTGAAAAGCTGGAACTTCTGAGCTAACAGCTCATAGACTCTTTGGTCAGCTTCATTCGCCTTATTGAGAAAGTTTACAACAACGACATCGTGCTTTTGCCCATAACGGTGGCATCTGCCGATTCGCTGCTCAATTCTTTGCGGGTTCCAAGGAAGGTCGTAATTGACTACCAAAGAGCAAAATTGAAGGTTGATTCCTTCTGCCGCTGCTTCTGTAGCAATCATGACTGATGCTTGCTCACGGAAGTAATCTACTAATGCAGCACGCTTATCTGCTGTAGGTGAACCAGATACGCGATCAGTTCCTTGATGAACCTTTAACCACTCCTGGTAAATAGCTTTAGACCGCGCGTCCGTATTCGACCCGTTGAACAGCACTATCTTCAGATCAGTGTGCTCAAGGAGCTCAAGAATGTAGTTCTGAGTTCTTGTCGACTCAGTAAAGATAATTGCCTTTTGCGCTGCACCTTTTGCAGTCGCTTCAATCAAGCCACGCTTTAACGCGGTTAGAAGAGCTTCACCTTTCGAGTTCTTGATGATTGACTGAGCAAGGTCGCCAAAACTTCGTAGCTCTTCCATCTCACGACGAACTGATTCCTTCTGCGCTGACGTCAGAACCTTTGGCTCATCGGAATCCTCATCGTCTTCCTCTTCGTCATCAATCCATTCCTCTGCTGTTTCTTGGAAGGTCTCATAGGTTTGTGCCACTTCAGCAACAAAAGCATCTTCAGTGACGTTAGCTGTTTGAGGTTGCTCAGCAAGAAGACCTTCTAATCGTTTTGACATGCCGTGAAGAGTGCCGGAGATGGCAAAGGTTGAAGATGCTAATAATCTCCGAAGTATAAGAGTCATCAGCTTTCGCTGACCCTTCGGTAGAGCGTAGAGATCTTCTCGTTGTAGATACACTGACACCTTATCGTAGAGCTGTTGCTCGGCATCAGTTGGAAAGAACTCCTGAACAAGAGCAATTCGATTGGTGTAACGAACGTATTCAAGAACCTGTCTTCGTAAGGTTCGTTTGCAAACTGGTTTTAGCCGTTCTTTAAGCTCATCAAATCGATCTTGAGATGCGAGTCTGGCAAATTGATCTTTGAAGCTATCAATATCCCCAAAGGTGAAATCATCAATAATACTTACAAGTCCATAAAGCTCTAGAAGCGAGTTCTGTAGTGGGGTAGCTGTAAGTAGAATCTTAGGGAACGGAGATAATGCTGTCTTTATCGCATTGGCAATCTTGCTTGAGCTCTTATAGACATTCCGAAGCCTGTGAGCTTCATCAATTACAACCAAATCCCATTCGCCCTGTGAAACGTAGGGTTCCTTTGAGCGTGCAAATTGGTAGGAACAGATTACAACCTTATCTTGTATGAATGGGTTAAGGTTTTTTGCCTTAATCTGTTCATTGAATGATTTGGCTTCCAGAATTACTGACGGAAGGTAAAACTTATCGATTAACTCCTGACTCCACTGCTTTCTTAGGTTTGCAGGGCAGATAATCAGAAGTTTGCGTTTTCTTTCAGCCCATTTCTGAGAAAGAAGTATTCCAGCTTCAATAGTCTTACCGAGACCAACTTCATCAGCAAGAATCGCTCCCTTTGATAATGGAGACCTAAAAGCAAATAGCGCTGCATCAACTTGGTGAGGGTTTAGATCAACACGAGCATCAGAAAGCGAAGCCACAAACTTTTCAAGACTGTCAGACGGTCTTCGTCTCGTCAGTTCATGTGCAAAATATTTAGCGTGATACTGTGTTGTCATCTCTCCTCACGCCCAAAATGGAATATAAGTTGCGAACTTCTTTGACTTACTTTGAGCATCAGCTGGTTTAATCAGCTTTGCTTCAATAGTGTCGGCGATGATTCGTGAAGCAGTTGCGTAGTTTTTCTCCTCTATTTTGAAGCGTTCTCTTAGAGTCTGATTGCTCATGCGCGAGCTTGAGACATACTTCAAGCAACAGTGCTGATAGCAAGCTCTGATTTTATCTTCACGTTCCATTTTATTAAGCGAACGATGGGAGTGAAGAATTACTTTGGTGTGATTTTCGGTGCTGACAAATTCAGGTGCTGGAAGTTGAAAGAACTCAACTTCGAAAATTACTTTATCAACTCCGCTTCCACGCTCTTCGCATACGTTTATTCTACGCATGAAAGATGCCAGCACCTCATTACGTGATTGAGGAGGTGAATCAATAAATCGAATTGTACTAATGAGCGGCTTTCCTGGGTTCGTTATCTCTAGTCGGTCAGAGAATATCTCGATCATCGGACCAGTGCCGGTTTCAGCAAAGTCTTGGTGAATAAGGGCATTCGCTGTTAGCTCTCGAATAGCTAATTCAGGATACATCTTCACATCACGTCTAAGTGCTGTTTCAATTACTTCATTTCGAGGCAGCTGGTCATTGATATATTGAAGCAATGATTCAAAGGCAGAAGCATAGCCCTTAGAGAACTCCTGCTCTTTTACAGTGCGTAATCTGTCGGTCTTTTCATAAACTATAACTCGTACAGATTTGCGTTTGAGATGGGCAAACTGATGAAGGTCTTTTGCAAAGAGGAGAGCTCCAAGATTAGTAATCTCTATTCCATCATTAACCTGCTTAACCATCTGCTCAGCTTGCAATGCTGTAACGATTGCAGCGCTATCTTGAGGGAAGGGTCGACTTAGTAAATCAAAGAAGGATTGAATATCGAGTCGTTTGATAACTTCATCATTGGAAAGAGCTGTAGATGCAGATTCAGTTTCGAAACTTCCTCCGCTTGAAGTTGCAATCAATCGCGCTACTTCCTGTCGAGTCATCTTTCTGGTCTGACCAGCGGATCTAACATAAGAGTCATAAACCGTACCGCCTCTTGTATAGACGGGCTTATCTAAAGACTCTGGAATATAGATAAAGAGAAGTTCTTTTTCTTGGTACTCAAGAATTGAATGATCGATTGCTACAGAAGAGACCACACCTTCACGAGCAATGTTCCCGAGCTTCTTTATTATCTCTGAGTAGTCGTGATTTCTGACTCCGACAGGAACACCATCGTTGTTGACTCCAAAAACAAAGAAACCACCACCTGGCTGATTAGCAAATGCTGAAATGTGTTGTGCGAGCTTGTCGCCTTTTTCTGAAAGGTCAGCTTTCCAATCGAGTTCGTTTTTTTCGTGTGGTAATGGTTTGAGGCTCGCCTCAAGTATTTCAATCGCCTTTGATTCCAGCTCTTTTCTCATTCGGTATCACATAACCATCACATAAGATTGTTACGTAATATCAAATTGTTACGAGAAAATAAATAGCTATTAGCGAACTTCCATCACATAAAGAAAAGTGTGTCCAAACAGTAAGTTAGCAGGCTTTGTATCGATTAAACCCGAGCGGTAGTCACTGAGGGGTCAACTAAACACTAAGCCTAAATCAGCGCTCCCATTTCTCAGTGCCACTATCAAGATTCTCCTCTTCCTCACTCGACGAATCAGAAAGGATGCTACGTGGGTCATCAGAATCAACGATAACGATCTTAGTCTGCCCAGCCTTAGATTTCTGTTCAGGTATTGATTGTTGTGTTCCTTCAGAGATTGATTTCCCAGCAGTGAATGAGCTCTTCTTAATCTTCGATGCCCTTAATCTCGCTGTTAATCGAGAGTATGTTTTCTGAAGCATCTGAACACTAGTGCCCATCTGAAGCGCAAGATCATAAAGATCAAGATCGCCCTTCAAGAGACGCATGGTTGCATAGAATATTCTCAAAGACCCCAAACATCGCTTGTTGCCGTCTTTGTCTTCAATAACTTCCGCATTAGTCATCCAAGCATTAAAGGCTTTCTTAAATGAGCCAACTTTTCTGCCGCGATAATCAGTAAAAACATAGCCGTTCTTTTCATCGAGTTTATAATGGTATTTTTCAGCCATTACCTTCATTCGTTCTTTTATACGAATGAGGTAATCTTTACAGTCATCATTGGCAACAAGTGTTCGATACTTTGATTTACCAGAGACATCAAAAAGAATGCTTGAATGCCCTGATGAATCTTTGTCTTCCCAAGTGATATCTTTCCACTTGAGATTCATTAGTTCTGTTACCCTCGCTCCACAGTTCGCAGCTATCAGAACATACTGATAAACCATGAACCTTTGATGTGCCTCGCGCTCACGCTTTGCCTCTTCACATTCCTTGATTCGCCTGCGACCAGCGTTCAATAGTTTTGTGTATTCTTTATCGCTAAATGTTGACCGTGGTTTCCAGGTAATATTTTCAGTACGAATGACCGGCATCTCATTGTCAGCAAGATATCCACGATTAATAGCAAACTTAAATATCGATCTAAGTCCTGTTTCTTCGCTGTTAAGAGTAGACGTAGTGGGAACTCTGCCTTTCCAGCTATCAGGAATTGGAGACCGAATAGTTTTCCCGTCACGCTCATAGATATTGCGTCGCTTCTTTGAACCAGGACCATTTACCCAATAGCTTTGCCGCCATTCACGATACGCTTCAATCTGTGGTCGTTTGATATCTCCAATCAGCGTGTCTTCAAAAAAAGCTATGAAATATCGAGCTATCATTAATCTGCGATTATCAAACTTCGCCTTTTTAATCTGCTTTCTTTCAAGTTGAGCTTTAAGGAATTGAATGTATTCATTAGCGATATTATCGAAGGGTTTACTTTTTACAGCCAAACCCTGCTTCTTGCGAAACTCGTATTGAAGGTATTTCTCAAGTGCTATCGATGCAGCTTCATCTATGTCAGTAGTCTTCAGCGATTCTTGAACGTAGCCAGTCTGATCTCGAAATGTAAAACGAGCATAGAACTTATTGGAGACGTTCTTTCTTCTGAATACTTTTATGCGCCCATTCTTGAGTTCAAAGTAATCAACCCAGAACTTGTGATCGACCGTTTTCAATTCTTCCTCTACTGACATAATTACCCCTTTCTGACACAATCAGTCTGTCAGAAGGGTGAAAACCACTAGTTTTCTATCGTCCTGACACAAGACTGACTCAAGTTTTTTGATAGGGTTCTATGAACGGAAAATCAGAGAATCAAGATAAGTGCTTGAATTCAGCTTGTTTTTATTTGCCGTCTAGAACCCACGAATGGGGAGATGTTAGTTCGTAATGAGAGGGTCGCGTGTTCGAGTCACGTGGGCGGCTCCAGTTTTTCCCACTCGGCGTTCTTGCCCAGGGGCTTGCCGCCCCTCTCGCCCCTCATCGGGGCTTCACCCCGCTACTGTAAAATTTCTGGAACTTCCTCTTACGCCTGCGGCTATTCCCACTCGGCGTTCTTGCCCAGGGGCTTGCCGCCCCTCTCCGCCCGCCGTAGCTCCGCAGGAGCGAAGGAGGACTACAAGCCTCCGATACAGCGCCGCTCGTCAGGTTTAAGCGGACCTGGAAGGTCCGCGGTCCAGTAGGTGGGCTTCTCTAAAGTGATTTGATAATGCTTAGCGGTTCGGGGCTCGATAGGAGCGCCTCACCGAGCTCTCTTGTAATTACGGCGCGTCGCGAGTCGGGATATTCGTTACCAAAAGCCTTTAGCCCTCTCCAATCGGGCGTGCTGTTGGATTTAATTTCAAAAGCGTAGAGAACGCCATCTTTTCGCGCTACGACATCAACATCTACCCGCGAGTTACTCCAATAGAACAAGTCAAATCCAAGCTCTACAAAGCGAGCGATAAGGGATGCCTCAAAGAGCTTACCGAACCATGTTGAATCAGTTGACACGAGCTGCGGAGTTGCAAAAGCATGCACTAACGCCGGGGCAAGGGGAACAATCTTGGGAATTGAGGTGCGCATGCGCATCTGACCACCTGAATAGCGATAAAGAAGTTTGATCAGAAAAGCCTTCTCCATCAGCTCTAGGTAGCCCTTGATGGTAGTCACATTCCCTCTATCAGTGAGCTGCCCCAATAGTTTCGTCAGCGATAGTTCAACACAGGGCATTGCTAATGACGTATGTAGTGTTTGACGAAACAAAGCCGTATTCATTACCTGTTTCAACGCAAGGATGTCCCTTGAAATAACAGGCTCAACGATTGAATCGCGCATAAATAGCTGACAGCGTGAAAGAGTGCTATCGGTGTCCTCAGTAAATATCTCTCCTAAGATTGGATAGCCGCCGAACTGGAGGTAGCGCGTAAGATTCCAGTTAAATGCGGTCTGCATCTCATGAAGATTCCAGTGGGGGGCACGAATTATCTCATACCTACCGAGAAGACTCTCTTCGCCGCGAAGGGCTAGGTCGAGCGCCGAAGAACCCAAAAGCACTACACTAAGCTCCCCTTTAGGGCGGTCGTAATCATAGAGCTCCTTCACGATCGCGGGCCAACTCGGGACGTTTTGAATCTCATCAAAGACGAGGATTTTTCGCCCCGGAATTTCTCGTGCTCGCGCCCAGTTGAAGCGAATGGTTTCCTCAGGATTAGCCCCCGGAACATCGAACAGAACGTAGATTGCCTGGCCCGGATATTTACCAATGATGTCCTTGATAGCTGTGCTTTTTCCGACCTGCCTTGGTCCTAGGATGATCTGTATGAGCGGCTCAAACTTGCTTACCCTTTGCTCTAAAATCCGAGCAAAATCTCTCGTTATCTTCATGAGATAAGACTATATTTCAATTTTACGAGATGCAATGAGTAATTTTGGGAGGCGGTGCTAACAAAACCGCTAATCAAATAAATACAGTAGGTTAGGCAACAAGCAAGACACCATCTCCGCCAAGAACTCTCCATCTCTGCGGATGATGCACAACACCACTTATAGGATGAGGCCCTAGCAGGGTGGTGAAAAAGGATTTCCTGTTGCGCATTTTGATAGTTTGGCTTCCTCCTGCGCCAAGGCTTCGGCGGACAAGGCAACTTCGTTGGAAACGCCAAAAAAATCCTCAACGTATCTCAGAGGATACGCCTCCGGTTTTTTCGGCATCTCCGCCTCGTTTCGCCTAAACTCTCAAAATGCTCACGACGGAACCTTTTTTCACCACCCTGCTAGGGCAACCCTGTAATAACTGAAGCCGGCCAGTAAACAGCAAACGCACACGCTGCACTGATGGGGATGGTGAGCACCCAGGCGTAGAGAATCTTTACCGTAATACCCCAGCGTACTGCTGATACGCTCTGGCTTGCACCTACCCCCATAATCGAGCCACTGATACAGTGCGTGGTTGATACTGGAAGACCCAAGTGAGAGGCACTCAAGATAATGCCTGCTGCAGCAGTTTCAGCAGCGAACCCGTGCACCGGCTTTAGGTCGATTATCTTCGTACCAAGGGTCTTGATGATTCGTACCCCACCTGCAGCTGTTCCAAGGCCCATCGCCGCTGCGCTGCAGAGAATCACCCACATTGGAACCTCAAGCTTAGGGCCCGTCATCTCAAGCGCACCGTACGCCACAAGGGACATGGTGATAATACCCATCGTCTTCTGCGCATCATTACTACCGTGAGAGAGCGCCATGAAGCCCGCAGAGAGCATCTGCAATCGACGAAAGAGAACTGACACACCCTTTGGAGCGGCACGACGAAATATCCAGTACAAGGAGATCATTAAAACAAAGGCTGCCAACATCCCAAGCAGTGGGCTGAGGATTAAACTCAGGAATATCTTGAGGAGCCCTGCGCCCTGAATCGAAGCGAGTCCACTGTGCGCGAATCCTGCGCCAATTAATCCACCAACCATCGCATGCGATGACGAGGAGGGGATTCCGAAATACCAGGTAAAGAGATTCCAAAATATCGCCCCGCTTAGTGCGGCTAACACAACTACAAGCGTCAGGGTCTCGGCAGTAATAATTCCCTTGCCAATTGTACTAGCGACGGCGGTACCAGTTAGAGCCCCGACAAAGTTCAAGATTGCAGCAAGCATTATCGCCGTCCGAAGCGGAAGCACGCCAGTGCTTACAACGGTTGCAATCGCGTTAGCTGTGTCATGGAAGCCGTTGATAAAGTCGAAGACCAGCGCAAGGATGATTACGGAGATAACGAGATAGAGCATCATACTCTTAACCTAACTCCGCGAGTTATGAATTCTTAATTACAACACCCGACACTACCGTGCCGACATCGTCACACAGATCAAGCGCCTCCTCGAGGCCCTCAAGGAACTCTTTGTGTTTAACGAGACGGATAGCGTTCGTTTCGTACTTAAACATCGCTGCCATTTGCGTTCGAAAGATCTCATCACCTCGGTCTTCGAATGAAGAGATATTCTTACAGCTTTTTCGAACCTCTAGGTGACTCTTTGGATTACTTATGTGCGAAACGGCGGAGAGGATTTCAGATGTTGCACGCTCAATCAACTGAGCAAGCTCAAGACTACCCTGCGGGAGATCATCCATCGCATGTAAAGATATTTGAAGAACCACTGAGTATACTGCATCTGTTATACTCTCAAGTTCAGTGGCGACCTTGTATATATCGCTGCGGTCAATCGGAGTGACGAAGGTTCTGTTGAGCTCTTTGTACACTTCAACGATAACTCGGTCCGCTTCGTTCTCAATGTCACGCAGGTTCTTTTGAAGCTCTTCACGAGCTGCCTCATCAGATGCTGAAACACACTTCACCAGCACTGAACTTGCATCCTGCGCACAACGCGCGCCGCGCTCCATCAGGGTAAAGAAATGGTCCTCCCGAGGCAGAAGCTTTTTGATTATTTTATCCAACCACATATCCGTTTACCCCTTACACGTTACACTCGCGGCGTGCAGGTCTTCGTAACCGAAAACCGTCTGACTTGGTAGCTACAGTTCAAGCAAACCAGCTAATTTGTGTTAATTTTCGATTAGGCAGCTCTACACCAGGGTACTTTCAAGCTCCGCTGACACAACAACTTTCCCCGTATGTTAGAGAGAACCTAGCTCTACCGGAGCGCGATTTATTGTTGTGTATATACCTGATTATATTGATTTACGGTCAATAAACGATTCTACGGGCCTTACTCACCAAGGAGAGAGCTTTTGTCCCCCAGCTACACTTGTTACCAACTGAAGATCGTGGCACGATCCGGCCGCATTAAGAGATAGGTAGGGAAAGCATGTATCACGGCGATATAGAGGCAGGCAAAGACGATTTTTCGTTCATGAACATCTTCAAGCAGGGCATCTTTTGGGCTGTGCACCTGGCGTGTGGCCTGGCGTTCTTTGTGGGCTTTAGCTGGGTTGCTCTCACCGTATGTTTGGCCCTCTACGTCGTGCGCATGTTCGCAATCACCGGTGTCTATCACCGCTACTTCTCTCACCGATCGTATCAAACAAGTCGGTGGTTCCAGTTTGTTCTAGCGTTCCTCGGCACTACTGCTGCGCAGAAGGGTCCAATTTGGTGGGCTTCACATCACCGCCACCACCACAGACATTCAGATACCGAAGAGGATATTCACTCGCCTATCGTTCATGGTCTCTATTTCTCCCACGTAGGGTGGGTATTATGTTCTCAGTTTCTTGAGCCTCGTCTCGACCTAGTGAAGGACCTCACCAAGTACCCAGAGCTCCTATCGCTAGAGAAATACAATATTATACCGCCGATTCTGCTCGGCTTTGGAACGTTCTTCCTCGGTGATTACCTCGCGGTAGCGTATCCTCAATTAGGAACCACTGGTTTTCAGATGCTCGTGTGGGGGTTCTTTATCAGCACAGTGCTTCTGTATCACGGCACCTTCTGCATAAATTCGCTAACACACCTAATCGGAAAGCGTCGCTTCCCTTCCACTGATAGCAGTAAGAATCACTGGCTACTCGCGCTGATAACCTTAGGCGAAGGATGGCACAACAATCACCACTACTATCCAGGTTCTGAGCGCCAAGGATTCTATTGGTGGGAGATCGATATCTCGCACTATATTCTTAAGGTGCTCTCATGGGGCGGTCTTGTATGGGATTTAAGAGTTCCTCCGCCACGTGTGTATGAGGCTGCCGGGAAGTTGAGCTAGCTAGCAGTCTGACGGCAACGCTCAGCCTAGCGCCGAACCGAACGGATACCTCGAAATACTCCTACCAAACAGAAAATAGCGCCCAATCCCAACATGGTGATTCCACCTCCAAGGTTGGGCTTCTTATTGTGTCGGAGCACCACGAAGTCTGGCGCTAGGTCAGTATCAATCTCCTTTATTTTGTTGTGCTCCTCACTCGATTTATTCATCCCTGTTTCAATCATCCCCGAAAGCGTTTCGCGAATGATCAAGTCGGATGCATGTTGCTGAAAATATACCTGTAGGTCTTCGCCCTTATCGCCTAGTGCCTTCAAAAGACTGTACCGTTTGATTAACTCACGGTCAGTAGTGTGCAACGAGAGCTTCGCCCTTTCCGGCCCATTTTCGTCATCGACAAAGACCGGAATATACAGGTCCGTCACCTCGCTTGGTTTGTCTTTTTTAAAAAAATAGGTGGCGCGCCTGAGGTCCATTACGCACCCAGACACAGTTAACCACTCCTTCCCGACGGGTCCAGCGTGTAACTGCTGACACGTCGCATTGGTAGGTTCAGGATTGCCGATGGCCTCTTTGATCTCTTGGCCACCCATCACGCTAAAAACACCCCCGACGAGTAGACCCCCAAAAAGAGACCGCCCTGCTGAGAACAAACCCATGAGAAACCTCCCTCAGAAACATACGACGAAGAGCTGCTCGGCAAGGTTACGGATGGGCTTAACCTCTGTCGGCTAAAAAGCTCAAGCATAAGGGAATCCCGTACAAACCACGGCCCGTGATCGCGGTCATCGCGAGAGAATACGACTCCCGCTACCATCGCAATTGTGTGGTGCTGAGAGCAACTGAGATGCAGATAACTCTGCGACTTAGAGACTTAGGAATATCACGACCGTAATGGAGTGATGGTCACTACTTGAAGTATCATCGGATAAAGATGGTGCGATGTAAGAGAGTGTTGTACGTCCCTCAAGAGCTGCGAAAGTAGCAACAAGTGCCGTTTGCCTAAGCGGCTTAGAACCCCATGCCCGGCTGATCGAAAGACAGCCGGGATTTTTATTTCTGCCACTCATCAGCGCGGATATTTCAGGCAAAAATTTGGGATTAGATTAGCTGGCGAGTACGAGCACGAAGGCACGGGTATCGATTGCCTGACGAGCAACAGTCTCGTCGACGCCTGTGTTCTCCACGGCATGTTAATATGCCTCGTTGCGTAAACAACTAAGTCTTCCAGGTCCAAATCTCTTGGTTAGATAACGCGGAGGCGCGGAAACCGCGGAGATCGCAGATGCCGATCGATGCGCTCCTGCGCCCTCCGTAGCTTCCGCGCCTCCGCGTTAATTAACCAAAAAGCTTCGCGACTCACCAATGATTGCTGTGGAGGAGAACCCCATCAAAAACGGGGTCAATCAAGCCTTACCTACGTGAGATAACTTATTGAGGATTCGCTGCGTTAACGTGCTTGTGCTCGTGCTCGCATCACGCAAACGTAGACGTTCACGTAAACGTTGTCGTATACGTCCCCACGTGCACGTCTACGTCCACGGGCACGTGAACGTGAACGTGAACGTGAACGCTGACGTATTCCTATACTTCAACAAGCACAAGCACGCCTTCCTCTTAATGTGACGCAGCCGCTCCTTCAGATGACTGCTGACCTCGCGCTGAACGCGATGGTTGCTGTTCAATCTGTAACGGTCCACTCTTAACCTGAATCTTACGAGCTTGAGCCTGCACCTCAGGAGTCTTGGGGATCACAACCGTAAGTACTCCCCTATCAAAACTCGCTTGAATCTGTTTCTCGTCTACCTCAGCAGCCAACGGGATTCGCCGCTCGAAGGCGCCGTATCGACGCTCTTCGTATCGACCCTTTCCGCGCACAGCCTCACGATGCTCCTCCTCCTTCTTCTCTCCTCGCAACAAGATAGCACCAGGCTGGTAAACTACCTCGATATCACTCTCTTTAAGTCCTGGAAGCTCAGCAATCACCCTCACCTGCTTCTCATCTTCATCGACATCGACGAAGGGTGAGAACGTGGTAGTCGCTGATGACAACCAACTTGGTTGATTAACATCGAGTAGCATATTGTCAATAGCATGCTGCAATGAGCGCGGAATCGGAAAGATATCCTCGCTCAAAAGCCGTGGTCGTCTAGATAAATAATCACTGAAAAACATAGATTCCTCCATATACCAAGCGGGACCTTCCCGCCCTGTTTTGCTAAATCGTATCCCTATAGCCAGCAGATCCCTGATGATCGGTGTCACTTACTCTGTAAATAAAAGAAATCTGTGCTACGGTTAACCCCGGTATGGAAAGTGTAGAGACAACTATCGGTCAGGCAACGGCAGTAGATCCGCGCAGCCTTGCTCCCGAAGACTTTATCCAGTGGGCTGCAAGTATCGGAGCCTCTCAGGACTCCATCAGGCGCTGGTGCGGAGCCGTTATTGGGCGCGGCGAGTACTCAGCCGATTCAATCATGAGTTCAAGTCATGTACCAAAACGCCTTTCGCCGTTTGTACGCGATCTGCCAGCCCTTACCCTCGCCCAGCATCAACGTTCTGCGCGAGATGGATTTGAGAAGCTACTTTTTCACACTCACGACAAGATGCCACTAGAAACCGTCCTGATACCCCTCAAGAAAGAAGGAGCGGTCTCGATCTGTCTCTCCTCACAGGTGGGCTGTGTCATGGGATGTGCGTTTTGTGCGACAGCGCGAATGACTCAACGTCGTAACCTGCAATCGTGGGAGATCCTAGACCAATTAATTCAGGCCCGAAAACTCGTGCACGCTCAGGGACGACGTGTGACGGGTGCGGTATTTATGGGAATGGGAGAACCGTTTCTAAATTTTGACAATGTAATTCGTACGGCTAAATGGCTCAGGCACCCCGTAGCACACGCTATCGCTGGAAAAGCTATTACCATAAGCACTGTTGGACTCGTGCAAGAGATTACAAAGTTCACAGACCTCAATCTCCCGTTTCGGTTATCTATCAGCCTCGGAGCAGCGACTGACGAGAAGCGAGCAAAGCTCGTTCCCGTCGCTGCACGCACCCCTGTGGCAGAGGTAATGAAGGCGGCTCGCAGACACGCCTTAGCTCGCAACGACCGCATAAATTTGGCCTATGTGTGCATCAGCGGCGAAAACGTCAGTGTTGAAGACGCTCAAGCTCTGGCGGAGCTAGTCGGTGACACTCCGATACGACTTGATCTAATCGATGTTACTGATCACACCGGACGATTTTCTGCACCGAGTGAGAGTGAGCTGAAAACATTTCGGGATGCCCTGGGATTGTATCTTAAGCAGCCTGTAGCCCGAAGGTACTCTGGCGGAGCTGATATCCGCGCCTCATGTGGATCACTTGCCGCTTCGTAACAGGTTGCCTAAACACTCTTTAAACGCTGCAGATGCTGCTTATCAGCCCACTTTGGGTAGAGAAAAGCTGTTGCGACTCCAAACACGGTTGCTCCTGCCCTGAGTGCCGCTAAGCATCAGTTCTCTTATCCTTCTCAATTTCTGTGGTGACTTCATTCAACAACTGTACCACACCGAGCTGCACCGCTTGACTTCTGAGGTAATCCAAATCTACCTCTGCCGGTCGTATCAACATCATTTTAACATCTTGCCGACTCTTATGGCTCCCCTTACTCATCCAAACTAGCTTAGAAAGGATAGAGTCTTCTTTAGAGACCAACGGCACGACAACTCCGAGTAGTATCTCTTCGTGACGACTTCTTCCTAACTCACCTGGGACTGCCTCCCCAACATGAAAGTCGACCTTTATCATCGTTTCTTCGTGGAGCGCTTGAAAAAGTCCCTGACGTCTAACAGCATCTTCAACCGCGATCCTATCAAGTAAGAATTTTTGTTCGAGCTCAATCATTAGCTCAGCAAGAGCTGGACCTTGCGAAATAACTATCACTATGTCGATATCTTGCGTAAAGCGTGGCTCTCCATAGAATGAAGAGGCGAGCCCGCCCGTGATATGAAAACCTATGCGCCGCGTCGCGAGGACCGCCACAACGTCCATTAGGGTCCGTTTCAGATCTTCAGGTGCTATCACGACGTTGAAATTTCCTTCAGAAGTTTTTGAGCCCCAACATCTGAAAGGTAGAGCCGTTCAGCAACTTTCTTTCGCAACTCTCGGTCTCCTAGCTCCGGAAACTCCCGTCGAGCTTGAAGGGTGAGCATCTCGCACATAGATCCAAAAAGGGACACTGTACGTTCCACCCTCTCTCTTCCACTCAGGCGGTCTAGCGCTTGATTATACTGACGCTCAATAAAGTTCATTTAATTTATACCAACCAGAACGGCGATAACGCACACCAACACAAACCAACGCTCTCTGGTTGTGCAATTCCATCACATAATATTAACAGCTAGCTGTCTGGCATTGCAACCTAACTAGCAGCACTGCAGTCGCCAGCAAAAGCCTAAACACTCTTTAAACGCTGCAGATGCTGCTTATCAGCCCACTTTGGGTAGAGAAAAGCTGTTGCGACTCCAAAGAGGGTCTCTGCCGCCCCGATTGCAGCTACGAAGTAGCCGCTATTGAAGAAACCGAACGCACCTGCTGCCGCCCCTAGTGCAACCTGCGAGGGAACACCGATTACTGTATGTCCAATACGGAAGGGCACATCAAAGATGCTCTCCTGCAGCACTACCTTAGCCTTATCACCAAACGAAAGCTTAGTTAGCGACTCAGCGAACTCAGGCTTAGATCCTAATTGTTTCAACCCGCGAGCAGCTTTGGTCATGGCCGCGATACTGGTCCCAACAGTACCCGCACAACAAGCTCCAGCAAAGAGGACGCCAGCTATCATATGCGGCACTACTCCCTGAGTCCCACCGTAAACCGCACTCGATGCAACTCCCAACGCACCGGCTGCGGCCAGTCCGACTGCACCTCCCACAAGCACAGAGCGCGCTTCTTTGAGTCGCTGCCAAAACGGCAACTCCTTTCGACCCATCGACTGCGAGACGTTTGGCAGTATCGCGCCAAAGAGATCATCCATCACACCACCTACTGCATGGAGCCCTTTTGGGAAAAAATGCTCAAGCACCTTGGCACCGATCAACATCGGCACACATGCTTTAAGGACACTCTTTAGTGACTCTTCTTTCTCTCCTTGAGAGATGCCCTTCACCATTTTCAGCCAATGCTTTCGCTCAAATCCCTCGTCACGCTCAAGCTTCACGTTGAGCTCACTAATGTCAGAACTGACCTCAGGATTGTTACCTGTACACAGCAGACGCACCGAGGCATGCTTCATATACGATAGCAGCGCTGGGCTAACTCCTGCTGCTTTCAGCATCGATTCATCACCCCACGGAAACATTAGCCCGTTGAACTTTTCATCGGATACCTTTCGTATCTCGAGAGCAGCTGTTTCCGAAGGCTCTTTGAGCACCAACAGCATCGCGGCCTCTCCTTTTTGATTCGCTCGAGCTATCCTCCGCGCAAAACCATCAGGCAGCGGCATCGCCTCATGCGCAAGCTGTGATTCATCAGCGATGACGTAAATATGCGCTAGCTTCTTAGCAAGCTCAATGGCAGCTGACGCGTGTACGCCGCGTGATGGAGATGCCAAAAGATTACCACTACTATCAAGCGTTACCCCTGCCTCGTCGGATATCTCCTTCAATGCGCGCTGTATAAACTCCTCTCCCGAAACTCCAAATTCTTTCGCACGCTCGTCTGCCTCTGCCGAATAAACGTAGTGCTCCTTCCCATTAGCGAGGAAGAGCTTACTAAGAACTTCCTTCCACGCCTCCTTTGCGATACGTTGTCCATCTTTTTCTCCCTGCTGCGAGACGGTCGACACTTGCAGCCGCGCTGGCGGGGATGTAAGCGCTAAATCCTCAAGAGCCTGGACTTCCTTGGCACCAACTATCTCGGTAGGTTGAACCGAGGGAATGGGAGCACCTGCCGGCGATGAGGTTGATAGGGCTGGACCTTTCATATTTATACTCCTCGACAATAGTTACAGTCTTAGTGTACCAAGCGCGATTCCCCCAACAAAGTAATTATATTATGGCGTGACGCGAAATGGCTATACAGCAGTAGCCGACGTACTAATTCGACTTTACCGGCTTATAAGCGGAATAAGGGGTGGTCTTTTGAACCTAGTTTTCAATCGGATAATCAGCAGCTAATGGGCTAGCCCGCGGCAACCTATTACTTGCGTCTCGACCGTAAGCTTTCTGCTGGAACCCGCGTGCTATCTAACTTGACTATCGCTTGTCTCTCTTTTTGCCAACCGCTCCAAGCAGCCTAGCTGCCATCAACGCTGCTCCTTTGGGTGCTGCAAAGTCACCGTCCGCTGGCATATGAAACTTCGGAAATCCCACTGTCTTTCGGAGTTCTTGATGGATGTTGTCGCGCGCAGCCGCCTCAATTCCATCGAGATACCATTTTCGAAACTGTTCCGAAGCTCGCCTTGGGTCAGCAACGCCTCCGCCGATGAAAATGTGACTAGGCCGATTGGCTTGAATGATGGTAGCTAAGTACATGCCGAGGGCCCCCTGTTGCACCCTAAATAGGCGCAGAGAGAAATCATCCATTTTTTCTTGTTGCAACGCCTCGACTCCGAAGGATATTACTTTTTCCGCCCGCACACGCCATTCGTTTTTGTCGCCTTTTGACTGCAGATCAAGCAGGGGGTGATTTTCCGGAATAGCCCCTACACGGTGTAGGATCTGGAGTTGCCGTTCGATAGCTGTTAACGATACGTACTCCTCTAACTTGCGCTTTTCGAAGCTCCCGCTCTGACCCAAAAGGATCTTTTGTTCATCAAAGGACATGAAGGTAGCTCCTGGCTCAGTACCACCACCTTCATTATTAAAGAGATTTTTCGCATTTTCTTGCGCCGCACCTCCCACGCCAGTACCAATGAATAAGCCAAACACGCCCTTTCGCCTGTCCGACACGGGGAGTTCATGAGTCAGGCTATACATAGCAGCAGCACCGTCGTTATCTACAGCGATTATCTTCGGCGAAAATCCTTCAATAACAGCCACTCCGGCTGTCAACCCTTCTCTAACACGCGCCCCAGGCCATGCTAGGTGCTTTAAATTAGCAATATCGAGGACTGTGCCTCCGCGAGCATTTACAGGGGCCGGGAAGTCAGCGCCCAGGCCTTCAATGAGCTTAGGAGAAACTTGCGCTTGATCGAGCGATGCGCGCAGAGCGTTTGGTATAACATTGCCCGTCACATGCTCAGGTCCCTGCGATACCTCGCTTGGAGCGCCGAAATCGCTGCGGTCCACTATTTTTGGATCTACGGAATCTCTCACTTCGACGATGACAACCTTAACCTCGGTACCACCAACATCGGCACCAGCAAAGTAACGTGGCTGAGATACTTCGAAATGAGGTGTAGGCGTAGCTGCGGAGGGAGTTGTGCCCATAGTGAGAACCCTGAATTAAAGACAAGTGTTCGATTGCTAAGGGCATCGGTTTAGTCCCCTGCAACGCGCAGAGTATACGTGTTTTTAAAACGCTATGTGGAATGTTTAGAAATAATTTTTGCCTTGTCGGCTAACTTTCCAGTCGGTCACGCGTCGACATGAGTTTGTTTTGGTCGCCATGTAGCCGTTAGAGCGCTATCGCTAAAACTGAAAACGACACCCCCGCCCTACTCAATCTCAGCATGAGCAGGAAGCGAGCGATTGAGAACATCGAACTCCATCCGCTGCCACATCATATATCGGCGCCGGCGATCTGGATTTACACAACGATAGGTCTTGAAACGTGAAGCATCTCCCCAGGTAGCTTAGCAGCACGTTTTTCTATTTTTTCCACGACCTGTATTTCACCCAACTATACCCTGTAGTCCCAGGAACCAAAGCAAAGTATTCTTCATGGAAGATGCGCTTTGCCCAAGCCGATTATCAACGACCGTACTGCATGTCTAACCGCCCTCGCTTATTTTTTTTCGTTGTGACCTTTACACTCCTGTTGGCGAGAAGCCTCGTGGTTCGTAGCCTCAGCGACCCTTGGCTTGAGGATATCGAGCTACTGCTAGCATCTATGGACAGCCGGGTATCTCTCCTCACTCCGGTATACGACAACCCCCTTATTGTTCAACGCATCATCGCTCGAGTCGTTGAGCCGTTCATAGGCCTTGAGCATGGGCCTCACTTTTTTGGATTGCTCTCAATATCTTTTTTAGCGTACGTGTCAACCTACATCATGCGACCGGGCTTTGAGTGGTTAATTCCCGGTCTTCGAATTCGTGCTGCAATTGCTGTATGGATAGGTCTAGGTCCCGGCACTGTTGACATAGCTGGTTGCCTGATTAACACCAGCTATACGCTCTCTTTACTTGTTTTAATCATGAGCCTGGAACGCTGCGAGGAGCGGTACGCGCCTCTTGTTATTGTGAGCATCCTAGCGAGCCTCTCGTGTCATACAGCATTTATAGCAGCTCCTGTGCTGCTACTGCGGGCCATCGTAGAGAAGAGAAGGTGGCCATTTGCGATCTCTCTCTTGTGTATTACTCTCAGCGTGCTTTTGGGGGCAATTCGAAATCATAGCCTCAGTAGTTCCCCACCCTCGCTTGTCGCCAGTAATTATCTCCATACGACTGCAGAGTTTCTTACCTTCTGGCTTCAATCTTTTTTTATCGGACCAATTGCGGGGAGCACGGTCGCGTATTTTTGTTATCAGGTATGGCCGCTCAACTTCCTATTTATTTTGATGGGATTTGGTGTGTGGGTAACACTATGTCGTGCCGCATCAAAACCTATACCGTTTTTTGTAGGTGCTATTACACTGGGCTCATTACTGTTCGTGGCCGCATATGCAGTTGGGCGTGCGCACTCTGGATTAGGCCTTACATCTCTGGTATTCGGTATTATTTCTCGACACAACTCCATCCAATCCGTAACGATGATGTTGAGCTGGGCCGCGCTAGTACCGTGGGGACTACTAGCCTCGTCGCGAATTGGGCGAATAGCCGTGGCGCTACCCTTCGCAATGCATCTAGCCGTGCTTGTTTCAATGTGGACACACTATTCTCGCCCTCCTGAGCGTCACTGGCCCCAAGCCATCGGAGCGCTAAGACTTTTGGCCGCATCCATCTCCAACGAAACGGAGGAGGTACGCCTCACTCCGTACCCCTTAGAACAATGGGCATCTGATATAGCGTGTCGTAAAGAACACCAAGAAATCCGATGCAGCGGAACGTGGAGCGGGAAGGATCACAATTTTATTATCCCGATCCGCGCACTCACCTCTATGTGACGAAAAACTGGAAACACAACCACAGACAGCTGTCGTTTCGCTTAGTAACCAGCTAAGGACCGCCGCCATGCCGATCTTCTAAGCAATCAATTGAGACGTTAAAGCACTCTCACTACCACCGAAAACGACACCCCGCCCTACTCAATCTCAGCATGAGCAGGAAGCGAGCGATTGAGAACATCAAACTCCATGCGCTGCCACATCATATATCGGCGCCGGCGCTCTGGATTTACGCAGCGATAGGTCTTGCTCGGATTCTCCTGATTAAGGACTGAGATGTCACTTGTATTGTGCGGCTGCATCCATGCACACAGGGCAGCGCCGCGTGCGCTTGCATCGCGCTCGCGCATACGATGCAGAACGTAACCCGAGACATCCGCGATGTATTGCATTAAATAATCAACCTCAGAGCCACCACCCGCGATATCGATCTCTGCGGGGAAAACGTCTCCGAAGAGCCCCTTATCTTGGAACTCCTCCAGCATCCGAACGATAAGATTTCCAACATTCTCCACCACTGCTCGAGCACGATCAGCCTCTGTTGCACCCGGCTTACACACCGTCACGTTGGGTACCCCGTCAGGGAAATTCGGCATTAATGCTCTGCGATTTACAAAATAAGCCGTGGCTAACCCAGGAGGATTTGTCTCTGCTGCAACCTTACACAGCTTGTCGAGAGAATCAGAATCGAGCGCCCACCCACGCCGGAGGGGCTCTAGTAACACTGCGCCGGTAACGGATGAAGTTGCTTCTACTAGGTACTGCACCTCTCGCCCACCACCAAAAGGCAAAGCCCTTGAAAAGAGAACACTTGTTATCAATCCGGTCTTCTGAACCGCCTCACTACCAGTCGCTACCGCCAACGAAGCAATCGTGCCCAAGTTTAAGAGTGGCCTACGAGCCTCACGAGTGCGGCCAAGAAGAGCCGCCTGCTGGTCCCCGATAAGGGCAACCACTGGCACACCGTTATGGGTAAAGTGGTTTGTGATTGAAGGGCTAATCTTTGCGAGCCTCTTTTGATCAACTGCAAAATCACGACAGAGACGCTCGTTCCACCCTTTGTCGGCGAGAGCATACAACATAGTGCGCGCGGCCATGGTCTCTTCGGTGATGAACAACTCGCCGTTTGTTAATTTATAAACAAGAAACGAATCGAGAGTTCCAACATGATTGATGGGGTCGAGGTGGCCACGTTGTAAGAGGTGAATTTTTCCCGCTGCAAAGTTGGCGATGGTCGGAATACCCGTCATCACTGAGATCCTCTCAGCGCCACGCCCGATCTGATCGATTATTCGCTGAGTGCGGGTATCAGCCCACGTCATCATCGGACCAAGCGGCTTTCCACTTCGACTACTCCATGCCACTACACCTGAACGCTGCAGCGCGATTCCAGCACCACCTATGGTATAGCCGCTTGCTGCCGCCCAAACCGTAGCCTCTTTAAACGCTGATACAACAGATTCCAACAGCCCGTCTGCATCCTGCTCCACTTGTCGACCTTCCTCTATACGCGGAGGAACTGCAAACTGCATAGAAGCTAAGGTCTTACCCGTTTCGTCGATGAGCACAGCCTTGGTAGAGCTTGAGCCTTGGTCGATCCCGAGGTAGGCGTTGTTTGCCATAGTCATCATTACTGTTGAAGGAAGGATGGTACCTTCTTATTTCGACAGGATCTCACGATGGAGACATAAGAAGCAAGAAAAGAAGCCCTCTAACCGCCTATATTGCGAAGCACTGAGACTGGACAATTACCCCCTTTTCCTGAAAAATGAGTAATCTAATGAACAGAAAGCATTACCTGTCAGACAAAGTCCTTAACGGCGAGAGAATAACTCGAGCTGAGGCAGTGGACGTGTGGAACCTATTCGAGTTTACAGAGCTTGCCACCATGGCGCAGAGCGTTCGCTTCCGCCACAACCCAACCATGACTGCCACCTACTTAGTCGACCGGAACATTAATTACACAAACGTCTGCAACTCTGACTGCTCTTTCTGCGCCTTCTATCGTCACAACCCACGCGACCCAGAGGCCTATGTTCTCTCTCGTGAAGTACTTGCGCTGAAGGTAGAAGAAGCGCTCGCCCTTGGAGCAACACGCATTTTGCTACAGGGTGGACACAACGATGAGCTCCCCTACTCCTTTTACGTTGAGATGATTGAGTGGCTCTATACAACCTACAAGATCGACCTCAATGCTTTTTCGCCATCTGAGATTCACCAGATGACCCTTGTATCCGGCAAAAGAAGCAGTGAAGTGTTAGCAGACCTCAAGGCTGTTGGATTAAATGGGCTACCGGGCGGGGGTGGCGAGATACTAGACGATGAAGTTCGCCGCCGAATTAGCCCAAAAAAGATCTCTGGGCTGCGGTGGTTAGAAGTGATGGAAGAGGCTCAAGCCCTAGGGCTTGTTACAACTGCCACAATGGTAATCGGTTTTGGGGAAACGATTGAGCACCGCATCAATCACCTTGAACTACTGCGCAATCTACAGGACCGAACTCTCGCCAAGGGGCTTCCGGGATTTAATCTGTTTATCTCTTGGACGCATCAATTTAATCAGAACACCTCGCTAGGCCGCAGTCGACACGTTGCTAAATACGGCGCGGGCGCTGTGGAGTACCTGAAGAACGTGGCCTGGAGTCGAATTGTTCTTGATAACATTCAACACCATCAATCGAGCTGGCCTACGTGCGGGCCGTTTGTTGCTGAGATCGGTTTGCAGTCCGGATGCGACGATATCGGTAGCACAATGATGGAAGAGAATGTTGTTTCTAAAGCTGGTGCACCCACTGCTCAGAAGTGGAGCATGAGCCCTGAAGAGCTACAACTTCACATCCAGCAAGCAGGATTCTCCCCGGCTCAGCGCGATAGTAGCTTCACAATCGTTAAAAGGCCGCAGCTGACCGAGCAAGAGAACTTTCCCTATCGCACCGCTGCTCATGGATAGTACGAGACTTGCGATCCAGGATAGTGCTCGGTACTACCCTGCTCTGACGCGCAACGAATGGCAAGCAAGGCGCGCTTATCACATCGCACGGGTAGGCTCATGGGCAATAGATCGTCAAGAGCGTGGCTCAAAAGCAGCTTGGCACCCGGTGTACGACTTCCTCTTTGATTACTATTCCTACAGACCGAGCCATCTGATGCGTTGGAGCCCGGGTTGTGGCGTAATCCTGCAAGACTGCGCCCCTGACGAACTCGATTGGCCAGACGATTTCATCAAGACAGAGGCTGGGTGCGTTATTCCAGCTCATTCTTTCCCCGAACATCGACTCGAGTATCTCGCCTGGGCGATTAAGTATCTGCAAGGGATCGCCGAGCGAGCTCCATCTTTTTGCTGCTTCGGTTTGCACGAGTGGGCGATGATGTATCAATGCAAAACTCCGCGTCATGCACGGGTCCCGCTACGTCTCTCGGGCACTGAGATAGATCGCGTCGTTGAAGATGCAGACCTGCGTTGCACCCACTACGATGCCTTTCGATTCTTCACTCCCTCTGCTGCGCCCCGCAATCGGTCGCTGCTGATGCGCGAAAATACATCTGAGTTTGACCAGCGTGGATGCATTCATGTGACCATGGACCTATACAAGTTTGCTCATAAGATTGCACCGTGGTGTTCAAGCGATCTTATTGCTGACTGCTTTATGCTAGCAGCAGATGCGCGCCAAGTTGATATGCGGGCAAGCCCGTACGATCTATCTGCTTACGGTTTTGCTCCTATAGAGATAGAACATGCCCACGGTCGGGAAGAGTATATCTACGAACAACGCCGACTAGCTGAGGCGGCAGTACCGCTTCGAGCGCGCCTTATATCAGAGTATGAACGGCTTCGCGCAGGGTTGTGACCAGTGCCTGTTGTAGTGGTGATAAGCTGCTTTGGAAGCTCACCATTACCCAAAACACCACAGCACCAATTCGTCATAGGTCATAAGACGCAACCACTCGATGCGATTTTTCTCCAGGTTTGGCCACGTTAATTGATCTTCTTGAACACCAGCTAGGGGCTTTGTGTTACTTCGCTTTCGGATGATTGCGCACCCATAGTCAAAAGCTCCTGTGGCACAGTCAATATCTGGTCGGCAGCGAGCGCGGACGAGGCTCTTCCAGACATCCCCGTTCCATGTCTGAGACATACGCGGCACATGCGCGCGCACCTCAAAGAGAGGATTACAATCGTGCAAAATAATGACTGCGTTCGGAGAAGAACACTCAAGTGCATTGTGTATGTCTCTATCGACCTGCCACGCTTCATGCAGACCATCGATGAAGATCACATCAAACGTCTGAGCATTCACCTTGAAAAATTCATCACTCGTCATTCGTAAGGTTCCGCCCGAAGCTGGGTCTACCCCTACTTTTTGAGGACACTCTATCTGGTCGAAGCACACGTTATTGCAACAGCCAATTTCCAGGTAGAGGGCCGCACCAGTCCGTCGCACAAGCTCATTAATAAGTGCGCTGCGAGTTAGCATCGCTCCGCTACTCATATCGAGCGCTTCAAAGTTTGAAGCAATCTGACTACTAATATTTTCAAGTGGCCAGTAGTACCTTTGAAGCAGTGCTGTGACATCAGCTCTGGCAAGGTCTTCAGCACGGTGTTCCCGCGAAGAGATCCAGATGTGCTGTAGGTAGTCTAGCGTGTGGTCACTCATAGGTGACACGCCGCGCCAGCGTTTCGAGAACTCGACTAGCCGGTAATCAAGTTGATCAAACACATCAGAAGTGAGGCTCTCTGTAAGAAGTGGACGAAGCCAAGCACAAACCGATTGGAGGGCGGGGACGAAGCCAGTCTCCATAATGTCTGGTTGACGATAGGGCGCTCGAGGTGTCGCTGGGGCCTGGTTCTGCATGAGCCTTAAGATGCACGCTTGAAATACAGCGTAGCCTATTATCGCCAGGCGCCGAGACCCGTGCCCGCGTTAGTTCTGCAACATACTGAAACAACTATGGTACCGTCACCAATAGTGGACAAGCGAATGCATCGGGGGCTGAAGCAAGCCCCGGTGTCAACGGCACCTTTGCTTGTTGACTGCTGCGCTATCTTCATCCTTTTTGCCCTCGCCTTTAGGGTTTACATCCGCTCCTCAATAAACGCGCGAAGCGCTTTAGTTGTAAGGTTGGTAAATGCGCTTCGGTCGCCTAGTGCACACATGACGTTGGTGCCCGTTGAGGTTATACCGACCAGAGCGAGTCCTCCATTTTCATCTTCGACGAAAGCTGGTCCCCCTGAGTCGCCGAAACAGGTATTGGATTGTGTTGGGGGTGCATAGGTGCTGAAAATTGAATCTGTCGTAACTTCGTTGACCTGCATTTCACCAATCCGCAATACCCCAGCGCCTACCTGGCTTGTCCCGTTAGTAACTCCGTAACCGAGTATCGTCAGCATATCGCCCGTGGTTACACGGTCTGCTATCGGAACCATAGGTGGCGGCGTATCTCCCTTAGGTGGCGAGATCTTAAGAACTGCGACATCGTTGATGAATAGCGAACCGAGGTTCGCTGCTTCGGGGTGAAGTGCGATCGTGGTGGGTGTGATCCGCTCCCCTGAGGGGAGCTCAATAAATACAGAGAATACAAATTCATCAAGGCAGTGCGCCGCTGTGAGGACGGTAGTGGCATTCATTCGAACACCGGAACAGATTGTTTGATTGTCCTCCTCATCTAGCAGAACGATTTTCACTACGGTTCCGTTGGGCGACCCACACTTCCTGCCACCGACAATCTTTGTTGATTGAGCGAGAAACCGCTCTTCGCCACACACGGTATCGGGTGTAAGTGTCTGATCGGACGTCGGAGAGGTTCCGCACCCGAGGAAGAGAATGAAAGAGGCCGCGAGCAATAGAGTAGACCTTGATGTCTTGACCATAGAATTCCTCTACGTAAAGGATTGCGCTAATGTTCCCAACAGCACATAGTTTAGTTTATATCGGAAACGGTAGTGCTCAGCCATCACAAGAACTAAGGTATCTCGAGGGTATTATGAAAAGACTTTTTCTATGTTTGTTTGCAATTCTAGGTATAGGCGTGCAGTTGGCTGAGGCGCAACTCTCAGCGGTTTGCCCCACGGTGCGCAACTTTAGTGAGCGCTCAGCTATCGGCGCGGTAATTCAGTACAAAAACAATCAGGTTCAGCGCACAGGTGGCGTTGGTACCACTTTGACCGGGTTCCTCAGACAGCCGACGATCATCGCGACTCAGGGACGCAATCCATTCCGACTCTCGCGGGCCACAATATATGACAGTACCGGTAAGCGGATATGCACAAGCACAGCTCGCCAGGGATGTTCGGTTAATCGCGGAGAGTGTTTGGCGCGTTACAAGTTCCCGTGCTCAACTACCTCCATTCGCACTGCAACGCAGCAAGGTGCTTTTGTGAAAGTTGCAGATAATATGTGCATCCGGATTCCGAATGCAGGGAAATGCTACAACGTAAAGGTTCGTGACCTTTGCGATGGTCGAACCCTGTAATCATCGGTAGGTTAGACGAGTGACTCTAGGGAGGCGGTGGCGCGCTTCCCTAGAGTTTTTTTTTGGAAAAAACGTAGCGGCCTGTTCTTTGAGGCATTCAAGTCCCACCCCCCCAAAAACATCTCTGCATATCAGACAGTTATGTGTCTTCCGCGTTAAATATGACGCAGAAAATTGATATATTCTTGTAATATATGACGGATAAAACATACTTCAATTAGTAATTTGTATCGTACAAGGGTAGTAATCCCAACCAGGAGAAAAGGTTCGAAACAGCGGAAGTAGAGATCTTAAAGGCCTTCTCTTCTCAGTGTAGTGCCTCAGCGGAAAATGGAAATCAGGCTATAGCTGCTTCCTTGGTAAGCGAGCAGTTATTTGCTTTGTAAGAGAGAGCGATAGAGTGTTCTCGTTCGCGCTTTCTCGCAGCTCGTGCAGCCTCAAGCTTTCTATCACGAGCATTCAATATTTCTTCCTCTTTTCCGTTTAGTTTGTCAAGCGGAGTGATGTAGCCGATGGCACTATGTAGCCGCTCAGTGTTGTAAGTGCGAATAAAGTCAGCAACCAACCTCTTTGCATCCTCAAGTGATACCGGAGTATTTGGACGAATGCATTCATGCTTTATAGTACGATGGAAGCGTTCGAGCTTTCCGTTTGATTGTGGGTAGTAAGGCGAAGTTCGTACGTGGGTCATGCCTGAGATTCGCACGAATTCCTTGAAGTCTTTCGCGATGAACTGCGGACCGTTATCGCTGATGATCCGAGGAGTGACGCCAGGGAAAAGCTCTAAAGCTCTCTGGATGACTAAGGCGACATCATCTTCCCTCATCGACGTCCTGATGTCCCAGTGCACTATGTAGCGGCTGCAGCCGTCCAGGATGCCGATGAAGTAGTAGAAGGTGCCGCAGATGTTGAGGTAAGATATATCAACATGCCAGTGCTGATGGGGCTTTAGAGGCTGGGTGAAACCCTTGCCCTTGGAGGTAGTCGAGGCATCATTCCAGCGCTTCAAAAGGCCCGCATTTGCTAGCACTCTGTAGGTAGTAGCTGGTGATACCGCAACAATGCCCTGATCTAGCATTAAGTAGGATACTCTCCGATATCCCTCGAGAGGATGCTGTCGGAAGAACTCGATAATTTTTTGCTTCTCCCATTCCTGGATCCAATAATCCCGGGGAATCTTGCCGTTATGGTCGTTATCCTTCCCGTATCGGCCACACCACGAGTAGAACTTGCTAATGCCGATTCCTAGCCCTTTTACCAGCACCCCTTTACCAAAATCCCGCTCGTGCCAGTGGTGGACAAAGTCCACCACCTGGTCACGGCGGTCTGGCTCAACCCAGCAGGATTTTAAATCTCCCCAAAGTTTTTTTTTAGCGCCAGGTGAGCTTCCATCAGTTCAGAGAGCACTGCGTCTTTGCGTTGCAGCTTCGACTCGAGTGCCGACACCTTGGTGCGCAACACCTCTTCCTCTCGATTCTCTTGTGACTCAAACGCCTTAACCCCGTTCTCGAAGAACAGCTTCTGCCACTCATAGAACTGGTTAGGATGGATCTTAAGATCCTCACATATTGCTGAAACCTCTTCTCTTTCAACGAGATGCCGCTTCAGAATCGCTACCTTCTCAGCTGCCTTGAAGTATCTACGTCTTCCCCTTCTTGCCATGGTACCTTCCTTCTAAAAGGCTCAGATACCAAGTTAGCTAGCATAGCCTGGGTTCCATTTCCATCAGAGGCGTTACATCAGGGCCCCGTTTATATTTTCAGACCCTTTGGGTTGTACCAAATAGTCAAGTTTAGCAAGCTGCTGTACTCTCCGTATCGCTACAATTGACTAATGATCCTGGCCCGGCGATTCTGTGGCCCGTATGCTTTTATCAAATGAAACAGAGCTTTGCGGTGGCATTCCCAACCATGTCGCCAGTAAGACCAAAAGTCCTGTTCAACAAGGCAAGTCCTTACAAGAACGGCTGGCTGACATTTATGAAACATCCAAAGAAGCCCAAAGGGAGCTTTTTACACGGGTCAATGTAAGAGGGACGTGGCGTGATTGTTACACTGCACTTTCGGAGCTGCGCTCGTTACCGAAGGCGCAAGGACTCTCTCTCGGATATCTGCAGCGCGCACTGTTCAAGGCAATACGCTCCACGGACCTCGGCTTACTGCAGCGGGCTGTGTGTCAAAAAGAAGATGTCGTTGTTCCAACCGATATTCGAGCAGCTATTCTTAAAGGTATTCCCCTACTTCCAAAAGCGATCGACGCACCTGGGCTGTACTCGCTTGAAGGGTGCACTATCGATCCTAGGCTTATCCCTGTTGAGGTGGCAGCAAAACTGGGACTACTTCAGAAACAGAAACGAACACGCGAAGAAGAAGTCGTTGCGCTAAGCGATCCAAAAGTTCTAGTTGGCTTCAAGTTTTATATTGAGTGCTCGCGTCGGCTTGGCGAGAGATCAAGACAGATGCCCAACCGGTGCTTACGCGTGATAGAGACACCTTCGCGAAGCACCCTCCACAAGTGGGAAAAAGTATTCAATGAAGTAGGTTTTACGCCAGACCCGCGCGTGTATGGGACGATACTTTACCTGCATGAAAAATCTGGGGCGCATCAAAGCTACGCTCGTGGAGAATCGGTTAATGCAAAGAAGGAATCAGATGCCTTCTTTAAGCCGCTTCAGATCCAGGCCTTTACCTCCTTATACGATGCCGCTCGTAAGCCACATCACCAGAGGTCAAATTACAATACAGAGCATCCCGCTTTAATCAATTTAAATGAGCGTTGGAAAAATTACCGTGATACGACACACCAGAAGTGGATAACGAGCGTAGACGTTAATGCCCGACTGGCAAATGTCGCGACAGATGATGAGAAGGCTCGATTACGTCAAGAGCTTAAGGCGCAGAATGAAGCTGTTTTGGCCGTTTACGGGCCCCTTCTTCAAGACTCAGTCGATTTTTTCAAGAGATCCAAAGGTCATTGGAAACAGGATATCCGTGACCGCTTGGTAAAAATGCAGCAAGCTCTGCAAGCAGAGTCTAGTGGATCATTCAATCCAATCTGCATCGACCTTCAAGCAAAAGCAAACTCAGCGCGCACCCAGGAGCGCATAAAGGAAGTCACCGGCAAGGATGGAAGAAACACTGAAGACGGCCGCCTGCTTGAGCAAACTCTGCTGGAGCATACGGCTATATTTCGCGGAATCCACTCAAGCATCCTATTCAATGCTGATGTCTTGTCCGCCCCACAGCGGCTTCTTGATGCAAAGAGCTTCCCCAAGTGGAAGGTCCCTCGCGAGAGAAATGCAATCCGCGCAAAACTCTCCCTCGGCACTGAGGCTCTGGTGCGCGTAACAGCCAAACCATTTATTGAAATCAAAGAAGCGCTAGTCAAGGCAGACAAAGAACTAGACATCGCCCTAAACATTGGCAACCGAAGAAATGCTCAGGAGGCACTCAGTAAAAGCTTCTTCATAACCAGAGCCTTCCTGCTTCATAACGCACTTCAGATCGTACGACTTGGCTTAGCAGAACCAGAGATGCCAGTTCAGAGGCGGGTCGCAGCCGCTTTGAAAGACCTAAATGAAAATCTTGGGCTGACCGTCGGGCTCAAGGGCTCAAGCAAGCAGACATTGGGAAGGCCGAATACATTCAGTGAGCAAACAAAATTCGAGCAAAGCGACATCGCTAGGCAGCTTGAGACCGATGCTCAGAAAGTTGTGGCGACTCTGATAGAAATTGTTGGCGCCTACCACCGGCTTGCAAGAAAAAAACGCCCTGCGACCTCTCCAGGTCCTTCACCCGAGGAGACGAAAGCTTTTATTCAGAGCGCCAAACAAAGGCTAGACTCGTTTGAATTCCTGGAGTTAATTGGGATGGTTGGTTTTTAAACTACTTGTCTTTTACTTATATTACCCCTTCGTCCTGCGATGAATCTGCCCAAAGAGCCCTGTAAGGATCTTTAGCTCACGAGTCGTAAGTCGCCCTCTGCGCGTAACATTAACAAGCAGGTCTGATATCTGCTCTGGCGAATTTTCGTTCAGAAACCCTACATCCGTTGCAACGCGAAGCACCATATCCGTCAAGTTATCAAGGTGCGCGCTGGTAGGAAACTCTGGGCTCTCTCCGCCAACGTATCTGCGCTCGTTGCGACGCACTTCGTAGAGAGCTAAAAGAACCGCCTGCGCCAGATTGTAAGACGGGTTGTCGCTTGAGGATGGGATACGCACGAGGTACTGACACAGCGGGTAGTGCTCCCGCCGAAGTCCGTTCTCTTCAGAGCCAAACACCAGTGCACTCGTATGCGGCGGCTGATCCATCGACTCTTTAACCCACTCACCGAGCAACATCTGCGGCACGCGGTGGTGCGCGCTGTCGGAAGCAAAACCCACAACCTCTTGCGCATCAGCTACTGCGTCTCGCAGCTCAGAGAAGGTTTTTGCAGACTCAACTATCGAGGCTCCCCAACACGCTACACCTCGAGCGATATCTCTATTGAATCCCCCAGGGGAAACGAGCCGAAGATCACTCACTCCTAGATTACTCATAGCGCGCGCTACTGCACCGATGTTTCTTGGGTCTTGTGCCTCTACAAGGACAACCACAAGTCCCCCACCCTGCTCTGCTGCGGGGATAAGGTCTCCAAATCGGCGCGTTGATGATCTTTCGTTTGCAGAGCCCATTGTGCTGCTTTTCAAATCTCTGTGAAGGGTTGTAGTATACGCTTCTTCCGAGATACCAGGCGAGGTCCTCTATGTCCACCCGATCATGGCCCGTTTTGGGCACAATGACACAAAAGACGTTTTTAGCTAAGTACTGGCAGAAAAGGCCTGTTCTTCTTAAGGGAGCTCTTGTTCCCTTTCCAGATATCATAACCCCTGATGAAGTGCTCGGCATGAGCTTAGACGAGCGAGTTGAATCTCGCTTGATTCGCGAAAAAGGTGGCTCTACCCCGTGGGAAACCAAGCGCGGGCCTTTTAAAGCCTCACTCTTTAAGAAATTACCCCCCACTCATTGGACGGTTCTGGTGAACGGGGTTGATCGATTCGTTCCTTCTGTGCAGGCATTCGCTGATCACTTCTCATTTATCCCTTTTTGGCGCATGGATGACATTATGATTAGCGTTGCCGTTGACCAAGGAAACGTCGGCGCCCACGTTGATAACTACGATGTGTTTCTCGTTCAGGCGCATGGCACACGTGAGTGGCTGATAGAAGATAGGCCGCGTCTAACGGATGAATTCGTACCTGGCCTGCCGATTCGGCTGCTTAAGCGCTTTAAGCCAACTCACCGCTGGCTGCTTGAACCCGGAGATATCCTCTATCTACCACCTCGCATCCCCCACCACGGCATTGCACGAGGAAATGAGTGCATGACGATCTCTGTAGGATACAGAGCGCCAACACACGACGACATCCTTAATAGCCTCGTTACCAAGGCACTTGGTGAAAGCACTACACCGATGCGTTACTCCGATCCTGACCTTACACCACAGCAACCAGGAGAGATTTCGGCTGGCTCAATCGCTAAGGTAAAAGAGATCGTGCGCGAGAAGCTGCTATCTGATGACTTTATAGGTGATTGGCTCGGTTCTTTCGCCTCAGAGACCTACCCGGACGTTGATCTTAGCGCACAGGCGTCTCGTATATCTGCTTCGTCGTTGGCAGCGCGGGTCAAACGCTCAAGCACGCTCACTCGCACTGAGGGAGCACGATTTGCTTTCATTCGTAAGGGCACTAAAAAGGTAACTTTCTATCACAATGGAGAATCTCGCGAATTATCCGGAAAGCCAGCCAAGCTAGCTGAAATGATCAGCAACTCAGTTACTATCGAGGCGTCTTTGTTGCTGCCATTTATAAAAGATAAGGGAAGCCAATCACTTCTTTTATGGCTTCTGCAGTCGGGTGCTTTAGTTCTTGAGTGAGTGGAGGCACTGCCGGCGTGGTAGTCAGTGATTAAAGACTTGATGGTGTGAGCTAGGCTCATTTCGCGGGAGTAGTATTAAGGAACACCTCCACTACGTGATTTATAAATTGGAGCGACACAACTGTTGTAGTACAGCAGCTCCTCCTGGGACTCTGCCGTAGCTGACGACACAGCGGTGGGAGTGGCCCTGATTCCGGGCGCGCTGTTAGTTGATGAACTGCGACTGAACTGTGCTTGAGCAGGAAGCGCAGCTATATAGAGGAGAGAGAGAGAGAGAGAGAGAGCAATTTTGCTACCATCCCGCGCAACGTTATGTCTGTCATGTATCAATCCCCACAAAGCATACGGCTTACCTTTGGGGGGTAACGGCATTTTCTTTAGTAGACTTTGGATAGAACGGTAAGGGCTTGCCCCGCCTAGCTTTTCGCAGGGCAAAGCAAATCAAGATATACTGATCGCTAATGAGCGTATACCAGAGCGCCCTCATTACGAATAAGTCAGTCAAATCAGGAGGCTAGGCAGTAGCGAATAACAGACTCACCATATTAGCCAAAATATGCTACTTTGGCTAATATGAATGAATTACTTACCAATCTCATTGGGCAACAGAAAAAAGAGGTACCTTCTCTACTCGCGCGCGCTACCGTCGAACGCGACTGCTTGGGAGAGTTTACCGCCAGCCTATCCTCACCACTTATAAAGATCATAATAGGGCCGAGAAGATCTGGAAAGTCGACGTTGGCATTACATGCGCTCAGAGATAAGAAGTTTGCATACTTCAACTTTGAAGATGAGCAACTCAACTTTCCATTTACAGCGAACGACCTCCTTGAGAGCTTTGATGTTGTTTATCCCTCGTATGACTACATACTACTCGATGAGATACAGCTCCTTCCCCACTGGGAGAAATACCTAAACAGATTAGAGCGACTTAAGAAAAACGTGATCGTCACCGGCTCTAACTCCAAGTTGTTAAGTAGCGAACTTGCTACTTCGCTTACAGGGAGACACTTGAGTTACGAGCTGCTTCCGTTTTCCTTTGCGGAGTACCAACGCGCAACGCATACCGGCACTTACGCGCAGTATCTCTCCAATGGAGGATTTCCATCAGTTGCACTGCAGAATACGACCCTCAGGGATTTTCTCACTGTGCTTTGGGATTCCATCATCCTAAAAGATATTGTGCATCGTTATAAGATCCGACGTGCCGCCGAGTTGAAAAACTTACTATTCATTGTACTAACGATGATGTGTGGCAGAACAAGTGGCCGGTCGCTTGAGCGAGCTTTACATGCCAATCTTAATCACTCAACAATCAACAAGTTCCTGCAGTATGCTGAACAGGCCTATTTGTGCATATTACTGCAGAATTATTCGTTCAAATCACGGGTGCGAGTCAGCGCCGAGAAGAAAGTATATCTCTATGATAACGGCTTCTTCACAGCCCATCATACTGGCACCACTCCAGACCACGGGAAGTTATTAGAAAATGCTGTCTTTATTGCCCTCTGCCGTAAAGGACTGAAACCAAATAGCACCCTGTATCATTACCGCACCAAGGCAGACTATGAAGTCGATTTCTATACTACTCCCTCCTCAGGAGAGAGTGCGCTGTACCAAGTAACTTTTTCATTGGAAGCGCCACATACGTTGGAGCGTGAGACCAGAGCGCTCCTAGCCGCGGCAGACGAGTTGCAAGTAGATAACCTCTACATCATAACGATGGAGGACGCAGAGCGTGAGCTACACTATGGATCAAGAATCATCCATGTTGTTCCTGCCTCAAAGCTCTAAGAGCGTTACATCTCCTTTTTTGGTGCTTTTCTGTAGAAGCAAGGCTACTCTTATTCCTCGAACTTTTTCTATTTTCGGCACTTTTTTGCCGCTTGTTCGCAATTTACTTGATTGATCTCCGAGTTGACATCTTGCTGTTTGAGCTTTTGAGTAGCCCTGTTACAGGATGGAAAATACAGCAAGTACCACCATGGTTTCTGGCGGACCTGGAAGGTCCGCGGTCCAGGTTAGCCTAACGTTCAGCAGTTTCATAAAAACACCCACTCAACTATAGTCTATGACACATGAACAACGTAGCAGCTCGAGTTAAGGAATTTTTTGAAGGGGATCCGAACGTTCGACTTGTTATCCTATTCGGCTCTTATGCGACTGGACGAACTCACGCCGCGAGCGATGTGGATGTTGCAGTCGCGTACGCCCAAACTTTGAGTCTTGAGGATCGCGTTGCAAAGGCTCAATCATTATCAGCGGCACTGAAGCTAGAAGTCGACTTGATCGATTTGCACGAAGCTCGCGGGGTTCTTTTGCAACAGATATTGGCGCACCGAAAAACACTCCTTAACCGGGATCCTGAACTATACGGAAACCTGGTGGCTAGAAGAGTGTATGAAGAATCTGATTTAATGCCGCTTTATGAAAAGATGTTACAGGCACGCAGGGAGCGTTTTTTGAGTGGAAAGAAGAGTCATTAACCAGAAGCTAGAGAGCCTTCGCAACTGCATCGTCCGAATTGAATCAAAAACGCCGCAAGCGGTTGAGACAATGTCGAGTGACTATGACGTCCAAGATATAATCTCAGTAAACTTAGAGCGGGCAGTGCAATGCTGTCTCGATATCACTGCTCACATAGCGGCTGACTTTGATGATGTAGGAGATTTCTCAGCGGCGAGCATGTTTCTCGAAATGACAAAACATGGGGTCTTGTCGGCACCTGTTGCCGAAGAGCTTTCGCGTGCTGCTGGCTTTCGAAATCTTCTTGTGCACCGCTACGCATCAATAGATTGGAGTCGCGTGTACCTGTTTATTACCTCGAAGCTTGGAATTTTTCGTGACTTTGCAGCCCAGGTTGATGCGTATTCAATTAAGACCAAATAACTTCTCCCGACGCACTCTGTTGCGTACAGCCGTCGGAGCCGCTGGTTGCGCAGCTGTATCTGCGTTCATTCCCACTCGAGGCGCTGCAGCGGCCGTAGAGCCTGTGGCTGAGTGGCTACTTCGAGCAGCTCGAATCGTCCAAAAAATAAAACCTCCAGTCATCCCCGATGTGTCTTACACTGCACCTCTTCAGAAGGGAGATTCCGCAAAGCGAAACAACGCAGTCCTTCAACAAGCAGTGTACCATGTAGGCGAGGGCGGTGGTGGGCGCGTTGTTGTCCCCAAGGGCGAGTGGGAGATCGCTGGACCACTGCGGCTTACATCTAACATCGATCTTCACCTTCAAGAGGGTTCAACGCTGCGATTCGTTGACGACAAGTCATATCATCTTCCCCCCGTGCTCACTCGGTGGGAGGGAACAGATATGATCGGGTACTCGCCGTACGTATACGCGTACCAAGCATCAAATGTCGCAATAACAGGCTCTGGTACCCTTGATGGAAACGGCTCCTCACGGTCATCTTCGTGGAGGGATAGATTGGAGGGTGAAGATATAACCCGCCTCCGCGAAATGGGTCGAAATTTAACACCAATTAAAGATCGCGTTTTTGGTGAAGGTCACTCCCTACGCCCCTCTTTTATCCAGTTCTACGGTTGCAAATCAGTGAAGGTAGAAGGGATTCGCATTGAGGATGTGCCGTTCTGGAGTTTGCACCTACTCTACTCAAGCGACATCACTGTGCGACACGTATCTATTAACAGCTTTGCAAGCAACAATGACGGCATCGATATCGATTCCTCAAGTAGAGTTCTCGTTGAGCACTGCCGCTTTGAAACTAAAGACGACTGCATCGCTGTTAAGTCAGGACGCGACGCGGATGGCCGGGCCGTGGGGCGACCGAGTGAAGACATAGTGATTCGCGATTGTCATATGATTCACACTGATAGCTCTGGAGTAGCCATTGGAAGTGAGATGTCGGGCGGGGTGCGAAATGTCTACATCATCCGCTGCGCGATGGAGCAAGTAGACTCAAGCCTGACGGTAAAATCAAATCTTGATCGCGGCGGCGTTGTAGAGAACATTCGCTTGTGGAACATGACTATCAATAACTGCTCGCATGTTCTCCGCATCACAACTGCCTATCACAGCTACAGCGGTGGAAATTTCCCTTCGGCCTTACGCGATATTGCTCTCGACGATATCCGCTGCAACAAAGCTGATCTCGCATTTACTATCGTAGGCTCTCCGGAAGCACCGATTGGTCCGGTCTCTCTACGAGGCATCACAGTACAGCACGCCACGGAAGTGCTGCTGCGAGAGAACGCTCCTGACATAACGATGTCAGATGTCGTCGTTAACAACTAAGGGTCAGGCCATTAACGCACGTAGCTGGCTAACAACTATCGGAACCCCTTCCGTCGCTTTTGCCTGCATCACATGAAAGCTCTCATCTGCTAGGCCAGAGGGCTCGGGATCAATAAAAAATTTCGGGGTATCCAGGGGTACATCTTCAATTAGAGACGCTGCGGGGTATACTTCAAGGGAAGTACCAATAACGATAAAAAAGTCAGCAGTCTTGGCCACGCGACGTGCTTCGTCCATCTTAGGCACTGCTTCTCCAAACCACACGACATGCGGTCGTAGCTGAGAGCCCAGTTCACACGTATCACCCAAACCTATATCGGCGGTGCAACGGTAAACAATCTTTTCGTTTTTACTACTGCGTGATTTAAGTATCTCACCGTGGAGGTGGATCACTGTTGAGCTACCCGCGCGTTCGTGCAGATCGTCTATGTTTTGGGTAATTATCGTTACCCGAAACATATCTTCAAGATCTTTTAGCGCTTGATGTGCTTCGTTCGGTAGAGCTGCTAGGACCTCGCGGCGACGCAGATTGTAGAAGTGAAGAACCCGAGCCGGGTCCTTCCTCCACCCGTCTGGCGTGGCCACCTGAGCAACTGGCAGCCCTTCCCACAACCCACCAGTGCCACGAAACGTAGCCAGTCCGCTTTCAACGCTTATTCCAGCGCCAGTTAGTACTACTACGTGCTGACTACGCACACTGAGGTTTCCGTTATGCTAGCGTTACCTCTTTGCAGAGGTAAACGTCTTGTATTGTGTTAAGTATCTGAACGCCTTCCTTCATCGGCTTCTGGAAAGCCTTTCGTCCAGAGATGAGACCCATACCACCTGCTCGCTTGTTAATGACGGCAGTCTTCACCGCCTCAGCGATATCGTTCGATCCGCTTCCACCGCCCGAGCTAATCAATCCAATCCGCCCCATGTAGCAGTTTGCAACTTGGTAGCGAGCCAGATCGATTAGATGATCCGAGCTAAGCTGAGTGTACATGCGCTCATCGAGCTTGCCGTATGATGACGCGCCAGTGTTAAGCGCCTTAAAGCCTCCGTTTGTCTCAGGAAGCTTCTGCTTAATGATATCAGCCTCAATAGTTACACCGAGGTGGTTTGCTTGACCAGTTAGGTCTGCAGATACCTCATGGTTAACGCCATTTACTTTGAAAGCATTGTTACGAGTGTAGCACCACAAGATTGTAGCCATTCCAAGGGAATGAGCCTCAGAGAAGGCCTTGGCCACTTCAACTATCTGACGACCGGATTCCGGTGAGCCGAAATAGATCGTAGCGCCGATAGCAACACACCCCTGATTCCATGCATCACGCACCTGCGCAAACATAATCTGGTCAGCCTTGTTAGGGTAGGTCAGGAGCTCGTTGTGATTGATCTTTAATATGAACGGAATCCTGTGAGCGTACTTTCGAGCAACAAGTCCGAGTGCGCCAAAAGTTGTTGCAACAGCGTTACATCCACCCTCGATAGCGAGGCGAACGATGTTCTCTGGGTTGAAGTACTCTGGATTCTTAGCAAAGGAAGCACCGGCAGAGTGCTCGATACCTTGGTCAACCGGAAGAATCGAGAGGTATCCGGTACCTGCAAGACGTCCAGTGCTGAACATTGTCTGCATCGAGCGCAGCACCTGAATACTACGGTCCGTATTGGAAAAAACATTATCCACGTAGTCCGGGCGAGGAACACATAGGTGCTCTGCTGGGATGGTCTTACACTTATGTTCAAGAAGGCCCTTGGCCTCTGAGCCCAAAAGCTCTGCGATGTGACTAAGATTCATATACGACTCCTAAGAACGATAACCGCACTATAGGAGGGGGGAGGCTGGGGGATCAAGCCTATGGGGCTAAAAAACTGGGGAAGCGCGGCAAAACCTACCCGTAACGAGAAAGTGGAGGTTGGGTTGATATTTGATTTTTGGTGCGGGGAAAAACCGGACCGTATCCGCGACTCGACTGAGACCTCGGCGCGAGCTCGGTCGAGCGCTCGCCGAAGTCTGAGATACATGGAGGATTTTCTCTCGTGCCAAAAATCGAAGGCCGACCCAAAATCCGTTTTCGCAGTAGGGAGGGGTTTTGCCGCGCTTCCCTGACCCTCCCCATCGACTTACTACCACGGGGAGGGCTATTCATGTTCCACTTACGAGGGGCTAGCCCCTGTTACTAACCGCCCTGGAGCAGCTGGAGAGCTAGTCTTGGCTGCTGATTGGCCTGCGCCAAGATGGCTGTTCCTGCTTGCTGCAAGATGGTCAATCGAGTCAACTCGGCAGACTCTGCCGCAACGTCAACATCTCGGATGACGCTTTCTGCGGCCATGAAGTTTTCTCGTGCTACCGTCAGGTTATTAATCGTCGTCTCAAGACGGCTTTCAACTGCCCCCAGAGTTCCTCGATTTCTCGTCACCGACGTAATAGCGACTCGAATTGCGTCAAGAGCTATTCTTGACGCCGACTGCGAGTCCATCTCCGTTGCCCCAGTGATCGAGTAAGTCGCCGTTGAGGTGCCAATTTGAGCCAAGCCCAGAGCCTGCAGCGTTGCCTGCACACCACTGTATGATATCTGAGATATCGACGAACCGTCGAAGCCGACTTGAAAGGTTACGTTGGTACCACCGCTGAGCAACTTAACCCCGTTGAACTCAGTGGATAGTGCGATACGTTCAACTTCGCTGAGCAGAGCCGAGAACTCCAATTGGAGCGCCGAACGTTGGCCGTTACTGTACACACCGTTCGCGGACTCCTCTGCCAGCTCTCCTAGACGACTCAGGATGTTGGTAATCTGCCCGATCGCCCCATCTGTAATCGCCACAATCGAGATACCGTCGTTAGCGTTTCGAATTCCCACTTGGGCAACTCGAGCGTCTACTTTGAGACTCTCAGCTATCGCCAATCCAGCCGCGTCGTCCTTGGCCCGATTGATGCGCATACCGCTTGAGAGTCGCTCGTACGCGGTCCTCAACCGCCCCGTCGATTCTCCCAGGTTCCTCTGCGCTGCTATCGAGGAGAGGTTTGTCCTAATCCCTAAACTCATACCTTAGTCTCCTGGGTTTACCGACCGATAAGCTGAAGAGCCAACTGAGGCTGCTGATTTGCCTGAGCAAGTATCGCAGCACCCGCCTGCTGTAAGATATTAAGGCGGGTAAGCTCAGCGGACTCCGCTGCAACATCAACATCTCGAATTCGACTCTCCGCAGCTTTAAAGTTCTCGCGAGCCACTTGAAGATTTCCGATCGTTACCTCAAGCCGGCTCTCCGCTGCTCCCAAGTTACCGCGGTTGCGGTTAACCGATCCGATAGCAGCATTAATTGCATTCAGGGCAAGTCGTGCCGCGGACTGCGCCGCTAAGTTGGTGTCAGATATGATTGAGTATGAAGGAGCAGAGCTGCCGGTTGCAGCTAGCCCTAGCGCCGCCAAGGTCGCTTCGACGCTTCCGTAGCTCACCTGCGATAGAGAAGTGCCATCGAATCCGACCTGGAACACAACTGACTGCCCTCCGCTCAACAACGCAAGGCCGTTGAACTTGGTAGTAGTCGCGATACGCTCAATTTCGGATTGTAGAGCCGAAAATTCGTTTTGCAGTGCCGATCGTTGGCTGTTATCAAATACGCCGTTGGCACTCTGCTCAGCGAGCTCACCAAGTCGCGCCAAGCTGTTTGCTATCTGGCCAATTGCCTGGTCGGCGATATTTACCACCGATATACCATCGTTGGCATTTCGGATTGCCACCGCGGCAACCGATGCATCTGCTTTGAGATTCTCCGCAATCGCGAGACCCGCAGCATCATCGCGAGCTCGATTGATACGGAGACCGCTCGACAGTCTCTCGTAGGAAGTATTTAATCGCCCGCTTGATTGATCGAGGTTTCGCTGTGCGAGCAACGATGGAATGTTTGTCCTGATGTTAATTGCCATTGTCCTTATCTCCGTGGCTTGATCGCCCGCTAAGCGAACCGATCAAAACTAAAATCCCCTTTTTATGAGCTCGAATCCCTTCGGCTCGCTGTATTCGGCAAACTTTGCCGAGCTTTTACGTCTACTCCTGACTAGAGCAAAGAGCTTGCCAACTACCTTGCCCAATAACTTCCGAACTCTGCAGAGCGGCAAACACCGCCACATCGAAGCAACGGCAGCCTACAAGCGCCGCTACCTGATTTGCTCCGTCTTTAAAACAAACTCTTCCCTGAAATAACCCTGCTTACGTACGTCCGGGTAGAATCAGGCAAATAGGGAGCGACGTGCTCATACTGCGAAGGATCCTTACCCGCCCGTTCAGCTCGGTGCTGAGCAGAGGCCACCCGTCCCTCCCCGGCATTGAATGCAGCTACGGCAAGTTTTTCCAACGAGGCCTTATCTGCTGCCGCTCTGGTACGGTGATCATTTGGAAGATTTGTTGATGTCTGAAAGATCCCTTGCAGGTACTTCAAGTATGAGGCACCCAACTCTATATTAAGGTCAGGGTCAAATGGATTGTATGTGCGATCAGGTGTGCCTGCGCGGTCCAATAGCGTCTTACCGGTTGAGTCAAGGAGTTGGAATAGGCCCTTTGATGCGTGTCCATCAGAGCTAATCGCCAAGGGATTGAAGGCCGACTCGGTTTTAACCACGGACATCGCAAGGCTTGGCTCAACCCCAAACTTCTGCCCGGCCTGCGCTAGGCGCTCACGGATTTGCTCCTTAGTTAATTGTGGTACTGGAGCCCCACCTGCAGGCTCGGTGTACTCAATCCTTTTCGCTTCAAGCAGTGTTGGTGTTTTGACACTTTGAGATTGTGGTGACGGTTCTACGGGCGTTGTCACCTGCGGTGTAGTCAGCTTAATTTCGGGAAGCGACAGCTCGGGTCCGGCAAACTTGTAACTTGCTCTTACTTCCTCTAGAGAGCTTCGAGCAGCTTGAGAGGAGGGTTGCTGAGGTGCGGAACTACCTGTTTTTTCAACATTTTCAGGTAGTAGGCTGTTGAGATTGCGCTCAAAAGAAGATTCGCCACCACGAGCTGTCGGATGGGCCGAAGCCCGTAGCAGCTGTGAAACCTCCTTGTACTGTGCGCCAAAATCTATTCGCATGATGAGTGGGTATCCTTTCCCAAAGACTCATCATGCAGCTCCTGTGCCAAAGAAGCTGGCTGACTACGGCACTACGGCTCCGTGCGCCAGTTAATCTCGGCGATGCCGTGCTCTTTGAGGTAGTGATTACCTTTTGCGAAGTGACCACACCCAAGAAATCCCCTGTACGCAGAGAGCGGAGAGGGGTGCGGTGCCTCAAGCACGAGGTGCCTCTGTCTATCAATAAAGGCTCCTTTTTTCTGAGCATATGCACCCCAGAGCAGAAACACGATGTGCTCACGCCTATCGTTAAGCTCTCGAATAACCCGATCAGTAAACCTCTCCCAGCCCTTACTGGCATGAGAGGCTGCCTTCCCCTCTTCTACTGTCAAGACTGCATTCAGCAGCAAAACGCCCTGATGAGCCCATGACTCAAGAGATCCGTTAGCCGGTCGCTTAAAACCGAACTCCTGCTCCAACTCAAGAAATATATTTACGAGAGACGGTGGTGGAGGAGTCGGAGGTTTTACTGAAAAACAGAGCCCATGCGCTTGATTCGGTCCATGATACGGGTCTTGTCCTATGATGACCACCTTTACATCATCAAAAGCTGTAAAGGAGAGCGCGTTGAAAACATCTGCGCTCGGAGGATAAATAGTCTTTCCTGCGCGACGCTCATGCTCAATGAACGAAAGAAGGTTTTGAAAATAAGGCTGCTCGCGCTCGTCGTGTAGCACATCACTCCAGGTACTACGATAAACCGCGAAACTCACCTCAGTATTCACGAGCATCCTCGATCTCTTGTAAAATCTGAAGGTATGAATTGTATCGCCAGGCTGCGATATTCTCCTCTTCAACAGCATCTCGGACGGCGCAATCGGGCTCCTGCAGGTGCCGACAGTTTGAAAATCGACACCCCTGCCCTATCTCTACGAACTCATCAAACGCGGCTACGATCGCCTCTGGCTTAAGGTGAGAAAGCCCAAAGAATTGCACACCCGGAAAATCGATGATCACTTTTTTCGATAAGGCAGGCGTGTCATATAAAAATCCCCGTGGCTGCGAGGTTGTCTGCTTACCCTGGCCTGTACGCGCGCTCACGTCAGCGGTTCGAGTTTTTGCCTCTGGAACCAAACGATTTAGGATGGTGCTCTTGCCAACTCCCGAGACGCCACAAAGCGCCACGACTTTTACAGACTGCTCCTGGATACGCTCTTCGATCTCTCCCAAGGTTGGACTATGCTTTGCGCTACACGTAATCACATCGATGCCTAGATCTTTATACACAGCGATAAATACATCCATGCCCGTGAGCCCCTGGTCAGCTTTATTGATTATCAGAGCTGCCGGAATACCTTCGACTTTAGCGGCGATAAGCATACGGTCAACAACAGTGGGATTAAGCGCAGGTCCAACTGCCGTGATGACACACATCAGGTCGATGTTCGACCCCATCCTTTTGACCGAGCCTCTATACGAACGAAAGATGCAGCGCTGAGAAGGTAGCACCGAGACTACGAAAATCTTGTCATCCCTGACTTCTGCGTGGACAGTGTCCCCAGGTGCTACCTCCAAAACCTTGGAGGATACAGTCCCTGTCACGGTATCTGTCCCACACAATATGGTTACATGTCGCCGAGAAACCTCGAGTACACGCCCTTCTAACGTACCACTATACATATTACCCTACGCTACTACGCCGATGCCGGGCTCTGGAAGAGCTTTACTCTCCTCGCCGCACATCTGTGGGTGACATACGTTATATATATCAAGCCGACTGTAAGAGCGTGGTGATCTACGCGAAAGTGCTATATAATGGCGAGATGCAAATTCATTCGAACAGGTGGGGAAAAGTGATTACAACTAGCTTCTCGACTCATGGACGAAAGGGGTTTTCTTTTGCACCCGGATTATTCCTGATAGCGATGGGTGTTGTGGTAATTATTGCACCGCGCCTAATTCTCGGTGCGCTAGCCGCCCTCTTTATATTCATTGGAGTGTTAGGGTGCTACGTGGCCTGGAAAATATCGCAGTTCAAGAAGAAGCTACAGGAGATGGCTCAGCAGGTTGAAGTTCAATATCACTCAGAAGCTGCTAGGACCCGCCATCCGGACGTGGAGCTCGGTGAATCTGATTACAAGAAAATTGTTTTCCACTGAGGCAGCAGATACTACTGCTATACCAGCTGATCCTCTGCTCCACCACCGCCGATCATGATCTTGCCCTCGGCCTCGAGCTTGCGAACTACATCCACGATACTCTGTTGGGCCTTCTCGACATCTTTGAGCTTTACGGGGCCCATAGCATCGAGATCGTCTTTGATCATCTGTGCTGCACGTTGAGAAACGTTGCGGAACAGTAGGTCCTTGAGCTCTGGGCTTGCAGTCTTGAGAGCAAGTACAAGCTGCTCTCGAGGAACGTCTTTGAGTACAGTCTGGACGCCCTTGTCGTCGATCTTCTTACAATCCTCAAACGTGAACATGAGGTTTCGTATCTGCTCAGCGAGGTCCGGGAACATCTCTTCAATTTCAGTGATGATCCGCTCCTCATTATTACGGTCAACGAAATTGAGAATATCTGCTGCTGATTTTGGACCACCGATCTCTTCGTCCTGAAGATCGCTACTACGAAGTTGGCTTCGGAGAACTTCTCGCACTTCGTCCACTACATCTGCCTTCACGGTATTCAGGTTCGAGATGCGGATAAGAACGTCCGTTTGCATCTCCTCTTGCATATGCGTCAAAATGTTTGCTGCCTGGTCTGCATTCATCTTGGTCATGAGGAATGCAACTGTCTGAGGATGCTCGGCCTGGATAAATCCGTGCAAAATCTTCTCAGGGACCTCTGATATGATTGAGCTTATAGGCTCTTTTTTCTGTCCGGTAATGTATTCAAGTAGAGCCTTGCCGTCGCCCTCTCCGAAGGCACTGGCGATAACGTCCTTGGCGAACTCACGGCCATCCACCAGCATCGTGTCGCCTGCTTTCAACAGACGGCGGAACTCCTGCGAGATGTTAAACTGCGTTTCTCTATCTACTTCAGATACAGACATGAAGGCGCGGCTTATGCGCTTGACCTCATGCTCATTGAGGCTCTGCATGACCTGAGCAGCAAGGTCTTTGCCCAAACTTAGTAGGGTCAGAGCTGCCTTCTCTGTATTTGATAGATCACGAGCCATGTACGCACACCTTCCTTCAGAGGGTTATGATGACAAGTGCGCCTATAAGGACTCGTCGCTCTTGAACTCTGAACAAATCGTGCTTTAGTTTGAGGGGGCACGGCCACGACAAAAAGCGATGCAAGTGGCTGTAATTCCTCTGAAAGAGACGACCATTGCCAAGAGCTAGCGCGCCCAAGACCAAAGCCGCTTGCCCGACTCATTTCCTTAGGGAATGATCCCGTCGCACACCCCATTTGTAAGGAGTCATTCATGAAAGCGATGGTTTTTGCAGCCGGAGTTGGCTCTCGCTTAGGAGAGCTTACCGCCACCACACCCAAGTGCCTCCTGAAGGTTGGGGACCACACCATACTTGAGCTCGTTATCTCGCGATTGAAGTCAGTGGGTGTTTCAGCAATCGCCATCAACGTTCATCATTTGGCTGACGCAGTTATCGATTTCGTGCGATCTAAAAGCAATTTCGACATCGAGGTCGTTTTCTCTCACGAGGCAACGCTGCTCGATACCGGTGGCGGTCTCAAAAAATTGCGCTCCTTTTTTGAAAAGGAGGATGCCTTTATAATTCACAATTCTGACATCTTCTCGCTGTGCGATCTCTCTGCGCTCATTCAGATTCATCGCGCTCGCAATGCTGTCGGGACGCTGGCAGTGATGGAACAGGAAAGTTCACGAGGACTGTACTTTAACAGAAATAATGTGCTTGTAGGATGGACACAAGAGAGCCAGGGTGCGCCAGAAGATGGCCGGGCGCTGGCGTTCTCCGGTATCAGCATAGCCTCAGGTGAGCTCTTCTCATACATGGCGGAGGCCGATACCTTTTCGCTTATACGACCGTACCTTGAAGCATCACGAGCAACTAGTCGAGTGTGGGGCGTAACTATCCCTGCTGAAGATTGGGTCGACATGGGCACTCCGGAGCACCTTGCGCTGCTACGCTCAAGGCTTACAAAGAATATTGAATAACTCGCCATCTTCTCTTATGCGCTGGTCTCAACGTGCATTAGTGCCAATCGCTTTGTGTGTCTGTGTGGGCGACATCGGCCTCGTGGGTCCTCCAGCATATGCCGAAGCTCCCAGCCCCGCAGCTAAATACGTGTGCAGCGCAGAGCTGCCGCTGCTTAGGATTATGCCTCTGGGTGACTCCATCACCGAATCGTCGAAGCAATTCTCAAGCTATCGCCTCACGCTATGGAGAGAACTTCGCGCTGCGGGCTGTAAGGTTAATTTTGTGGGATCGCGGCGGGGGGTCTCTGTCGGATACCGAGACCGACCTAGTGTAGCTCCAGCCAACCCGAACTTCGACCAGGACCACGAAGGCCACTGGGGGTACCGCGTTGACCAAATCCTTATACATCTTAAACAGTGGCTAAAGAGGGCCCTTCCCGATATCGTGCTCATTCATCTCGGCTCAAATGATATATTCCAAAAACAGAGCATCCGCTCAACGACAAACGAGCTGGCTTCTGTAATAGACCTGATTCATCTTCAAAATCCCAAAGCAATCACCATTATTGCGCAGCTTATTCCATCAAAGCGACAAGCACGCATGATTCAGAGTCTCAACCGTCAAATCATTGAGCTAGCGAGAAGTAAGGACTCGCCCAGCCACCCTGTGACTGTTGTGAATATGAACGAGGACTTCGCTATTAGTAAAGAATTGCAACTCGATGGAGTGCACCCAAATGATGCTGGTGATCGAAAAATTGGTTCTCGATTCGCCGCTGCACTGCTAACGACTCTGAACCAAAGCCGGTGACATGGGTGCAATCGCCGGCCCCGATTTTTCTTGACTTACCGAGTTACGGCCCATATTCTCAGGTCTTATGACATCGACTTCTTGGTCATACGCATTTTTCTTCTATTTCCCGCCCCGCGGGTAAAAATCGTTTCTTTCCAAAATATATTTTTTTAGCTCCTCAGGAGATGCCCAGCCAGACAAAGTTCTGGTGTTGTAAAATTCACTGGTAGAATTCGTATATGGCCACAACAGAGAATATTCACATCCAATCGCTGACTCCCCTGCCAACACCAACGGTAGTGCAGAGATCATTACCACTAACACCAACGGCGGAGGCTTCAGTACTTCAAGGACGAGCAGCGATTGAAGCCATTCTCTCCAGGAAAGATTCCAGAAAAATAGTAGTAGTGGGGCCGTGCGCTGTATACGACCCCGAGGCCGCTCTGGAGTACGCTCGCAGGCTATCCGCTCTTGCGGAGCAGGTTCGTGACTCTATCCTTGTTGTGATGCGTGTGTATTTTGAGAAACCGCGAACAACAACCGGCTGGAAGGGGCTTATTAACGACCCACGCCTTGATGATTCATTTCATGTTGAGGAGGGTCTCTGTATCGCACGGAAGCTTTTGCTCGATGTCGCTGAGCTTGGATTGCCGATAGCTACCGAAGCCCTCGACCCCATCGTGCCGCAATACATTGGTGATCTGATATCGTGGACAGCCATCGGTGCTCGTACGGCTGAGAGTCAAACCCACCGCGAGATGGCGAGCGGGCTCTCTTCTTCAGTGGGCTTCAAGAACGGAACCGATGGTAACATCCTCGTCGCTATACAAGGCATCATCTCAGCCATGCAGCCACATCGCTTTCTGGGAATAAACCAAGAGGGACAATGCTGCGTTGTTCAAACGTGCGGTAATAAGTATGGCCACCTGGTGCTCCGCGGCGCAAAGACACCAAACTACGACGAGCAAAGCGTTGCTGCTGCTGCGCTGCTTATGAAGCAGAACGGCCTAGAACCATCAATCATCGTAGACTGTAGCCACGGCAACTCGAACAAAGACCATAAGCGTCAGGGGCACGTCTTTCGGGCGGTACTTGAGCAGATTAGAAACGGTAGCCCCTCGGTAGTTGGCTGGATGCTCGAGAGCAATCTACATGAAGGCAAGCAAGACCTAGATCATAAGCCGCTGAAATATGGGGTGTCGATAACGGATGCCTGTATATCGTGGGAGGAGACAGAGGGTCTACTGAAGGAATGTGCTAGTTAGCTAATCCGTCATCAGCAAATAGCCTTCGCCGGCACTTTGTAGTACCGTTGCGCTAATGAGCAAGCGCAAAAGACAAGGCAATACGTTTAGCTTTATAGGTCGCGATGAACGGCACGCCGAGCTTAGTCAGTTAGACGGCACCTTAAATCTAACCTATGAGGAAAAGTTTGCTTTGATCTGTGAATTGACGCTCTTTCATTATCAACTCACAAATAAAACAAATGATATACCAAGACTTCTTAGAACTACTGCGTGTATTCGCAAAGCATAGGGTTAGGTACGCATTAATTGGGGGCTACGCTGTAGGCATACACGCGGAGCCACGATACACCAAGGATCTAGATATTCTCATCTCCGCGAATCCTAAAAATGCTGCTCTGGTCTTGAAGGCACTGACTGAATTTGGTGCTCCAGTAGATAACCTGAGCATTGAAGAGCTATCCAAGCCAGGGTTGCTTTATGTCTTCGGCATCCCGCCCCTCAGAGTTGATATCTTAAATCGGATCAAGGGAGTCGATGGTGAAGGCGTAGTCCGAAGAGCGAAGAAAGTAAAAATTGGGAATACTTTTCTTAAGGTCGTTACCGTTGAGGATCTGATTAAATTAAAAAAACTGGCCGGCAGGAAGCAGGACTTAGCTGACATTGAAAAATTGAGAAGCCGGAAGTAATACCGATCTGTTTCTGGGGAAGCGCATTAGTTTGGTTTCACGCAGAAAACCCACCTATTCCTAACGCGTCAGCTTCCTCGCGGAGAGCGAAAATCACATTCATGATGTGCTTCTCTAGAGGCACCCCTAACTCCTGCGCTCCGAGGTTGATGTCATCGCGATTGCAACCTTTTGCGAACTCTTTAGTCTTTAACTTCTTGATGACGGATTTGGGTTCCAAAGTGAATATGGATTTATCTGGACGCACGTAGGTGCACGCGACACAAAACCCTGCTAACTCATCAACAGCGAAAAGAGTCTTAGCCATCTGACTCCTTCGGGGAACTCCTGAGTAAGTTGCGTGACCTAAGATCGCTTCGATTATCTCTTCTGAGTAACCCTCATCCCGCAAGATCGGCGTTCCACTCATGGGGTGTCCACCGTTGGCGTAGTCTGGGAACTTTTCGTAATCAAAGTCGTGCAATAATCCACAGATACCCCACTGCTCTACTTCGCTATCTGATAAATTGAATTTCTTTGCATACCACCTCATAGCTGCTTCAACGGCCAGGCAGTGCTTCTTTAAGCTATCAGAGGTGACGTAGGAGTGTAGTAGCGCTAGGGCTTCTGTTCGATTCTTCATCTTCTATAGGTGCGCACTGTGAGGTTAAATTTCAAGGGGATTTGCACTATTCTAACCCAGCACCCGGAAAGTACTCCCCCCACCGTGCGCTTACCAACTTAGACGTATCGTCATCGCACACCACTTCATCTGGATACCACGGCTTCTTGCGAGCATCGATGACTATTGGAGCTTGATACTGCAACCGATGCCTATCAAGCGATGTCCTGGCTGCATAGATATCAGAAGCAGGGTCAAATCGCGTAAAGACACTCCATAAAAAGGCACTCGCATTTTTCGTGACTTCCGCGACGGAATCAACGAGCACAACCAGCGGCCACTGAGTAAGTGACTCATCTTCTGCAATACGCTGTGCGATCTTAGGGTCCTGCGTATAGGGATAGGACTCAACAACGAGGCATCCTGCGCAGAAGACCCCTGCCTTCGTAATAGGGTCGCGAACGCTCGAGGGAATGGCTCTAGGAAGCTCCCGCCGCGCTTCACCACACCCCATCAAAACGCCTTTACTCCCCGAATTCACTTTTGGCCCAGCGTAGTCCAACGTATCCATCGACGTGTTCGGGAATATAAGCAAGTCTGAAGTAAAATCGGCTCGCGCCAAGATGTGCTCTAACACAGCTCTAAAATCTCCTAGCTGCATGCGCTTATCAGTTAAGAGTAGAAACTTAGTCAGTGAGAGCTGTCCTTCGCCCAAGATACGGAAAGCTGACACGAGCCGCTCGCGAGAGTACCGCTCCTTCACAACTGCTGCGGCGAGCGAATGGAAGCCTGTTTCGCCATACGACCAGAGGTCGAGCACCTGCGGCATCACAAGAGGGAAGATCGGTGATAGCAAACGCTGAAGATACTCTCCAATAAAGAAATCTTCTTGGCGCGGTTTGCCTACTACAGTCGCTGGAAAAATAGCATTCGGACGGCGAACAACTCCCTTACACCGAAAAACGGGGTAATCGTGTTGCAGCGAGTAGTAGCCATAGTGGTCGCCAAACGGCCCTTCTGGTTGCATCTCACGCGGGTCTACTTCACCAACGAGTGTAAACTCACTCGTTGATACAAGCGGCAGCGGCCCGAGAGGATTCTCTTGTAAAGGCAACTTCCTGCCCATCACAAACGATGCAAAGAGTAGCTCTGGTACATCCTCAGGCAGCGGAGTTATTGCTGATAGAATTAATGCCGGTGGTCCACCAACTGAGATATTAACGGGCAGTTTCTCTCCCCGCTCGCGCGCAACTGCCAAGTGAAATCCGCCACCTTTTCCGATCTGACAGTGAAGTCCAGTTGTTGCGTCGTCATATCGTTGGATGCGGTACATTCCTAAGTTGTGAATGCCGTTCTCTGGATGCTCGGTGTACACGAGCGGCAGAGTTATAAAAGGTCCGCCGTCTAATGGCCACGTAGTGAGCATCGGCATCCGCGTCAGACGAGAGGGAGCATCAACTATAAACTCATTTGAGAAACGGCGTCGCTTCAATCCCACTGAAGCTAGATCCCGCAACGTAGCGCGATGCTGCCAGACCTTAGATAGGCTTGGCGGGATAAATGTGTGTGGAAACGCGGCCAGCTCACGCACAAGCTCTTCAGGACGACCACCAAAAGCTAGATCAACACGCTTTGTGGTTCCAAAGAGATTTGTAATCAATGGAAAATCGCTCCCCTTTACATTAGTAAAGAGTAACGCGGGCCCCCCGCGCTCAATGATGCGTCGATGAATCTCTGCGACCTCCAACACCGGATCGACTTCAGCAGAGATCTCAACGACTTCCTGTTCACGACGGAGCGTTGCAATGAATTCTTGAAGACAGGTGATAGGTTTACGTTGCAAAGCCATAGTAGTGGGGCCATGATAGAGTAGTTATAGGTTGCTTAACAGCCTGTTATGGCCTCATTTTACCCAGGAGCACCGATGGCCCTAGTTTTATCGACTATAAACGATGAAGGGATAGCAACCCTCACCTTAAACGACGAATCAAACCTAAACGCCATGAGCGAAGAGATGGCGATTGAGTTTTCTGCTGCGGTTGCTGCTCTTGCCCAGAGCGGAAAAGCTAAGGTTGTTGTAATTACAGGCGCCGGTAAAGCGTTCTCGGCTGGTGGGCACCTTGAAATGCTCGACGCAAAGCGCTCCCGAACCAGGGAAGAGAACCGATCTGGGATGCTTTCATTCTATCGGTCATTTTTAGGGATCTTAGATTTGGGCGTTCCGCTAATCGCTGCACTGAACGGCGCTGCGGTTGGCGCGGGTTTGTGCGTAGCCTGCGCGTGCGATATACGAATCGCATCCAAAGAGGCGAAGCTTGGATTTACTTTCCTTAAGCTTGGGCTTCATCCTGGTATGGGGGCCACATTTCTCGTGCCCCGCATTATCGGTCGCTCTGCTGCAACCGAGCTTCTGATGACGGGCCGAATAATCAATGCTCAAGAATCGCTACGGTTTGGTCTTGTCTCGCGAATAGCTGAGTCGGGGTCTGCGCTTGAAGAGGCGTATACCGTAGCGCGTGAGATGCTCGCGTGTGGTCCTGAGGCGCGCACGCAGCTCCTTCAAACACTGCGCTCTGACTATGCTGCCCTTCCAGCAACCCTTGAACGCGAAGCTGAGTGTCAAAGTATTAACTACAATAGCGCTGAATTTGCTGAAGGTATTGCCGCTCTTCGCGAAAAAAGGGGTGCGCGGTTTTAAACTGTTGCGACTTGCTTAGAGCGCACTCAGTTTAGCGTGCACTCAATATACTTCAGCAACTACCCTTCGGAACGCGCAGCGCATACCAAGCACCCGCTGCAACTACCGCCATATGCACAAGCGAAAACCACATCCCGCGGTAGTTTCCGGTTGTAAGGGCCACTTCATAAAGGTCGTAGGCGCAGATCAAAAACACCCCTCCTACCACGAGGGCCGCCGGACGGGGCAGAATGTAGCGTGCTTTTTCGCTCATGTGGTTACTCTTCCGTTTATTCGCTGACCCAGATACGCTACCCTGATAAGGCCTCGGCTGCAATGACGAACGCTACTACACCCACCACTACACCTAGCCCCTTTATCCGGCCTTTCGCTCTCTCTTTCCCGGCGGAATTGCCGATCACGGAGAGACGAGAAGAGATTGTTGCTGCAATAAAGGCTCACCAAGTTGTTATCATCTCTGGCGAAACTGGTTCTGGTAAAACTACGCAGCTTCCCAAGATGTGCCTCGAAGCAGGGCTCGGGCAGAAAGGTAGCATAGGATGCACACAGCCACGACGCATAGCTGCGCTCTCTATCTCACGCCGTATAGCTGAAGAGCTTTCGTGCACCTGGGGTGAAGAGGTTGGCTGTAAGATCCGTTTCTCAGACCACACTAAGAAAAATACCGTCATAAAGGTCATGACTGATGGTGTGCTCTTGGCTGAAGCCCGACACGACCCGCTCCTCTCTTCCTACGAAGCCATCATCATCGATGAAGCTCACGAGCGTTCGCTCAATATCGACTTTCTTTTGGGGTATCTGCGACATCTTGTCACCAGGCGGACCGATCTAAAGATAATTATAACCAGCGCGACTATCGATACACTGCTCTTCTCAGAGGCATTTAACAATGCCCCGATCATTGAGGTCTCCGGCAGACTCTTCCCCGTTGAGATTCGCTACAGCGGGACTAACCTAGCTGATGACGACCAGGAGGAGCTATCGTACGTCGAACACGCTGTCCACACGGTGCGCAACCTTCTCGCTGAATCCATAGATGGGGATATCCTGGTATTTATGCCCTCTGAACGCGATATCAGAGAGACCTGTGAACTGCTAACAGATAAAACTTTTGAGGCACTCCCACTCATGGGAAGCCTCTCTGCTAGCGAGCAGGAGCGCGTATTTCGGTCTAGCGGGCGTCGCAAAGTAATTGTAGCAACCAATATCGCTGAAACATCGCTTACGATCCCCAATATCCGTTACGTCGTCGACACGGGTTTAGCTCGGATAAGTCGTTACTCCCCGCGCTCCCGGACAAAACGACTACCGATCGAGAAGGTCGCAAAGAGCAGTGCTAATCAGAGAGCTGGCCGCGCAGGTCGTGTTCGCGAGGGAGTCTGCATCAGGCTCTATAATGAAGAGGAATTTACGACACGGCCTGATTTCACTGACCCAGAGATTCTTCGTTCAAACCTTGCAGACGTTATTCTGCGTATGAAAGCTTTTCATTTGGGCGAGATTGAGACTTTTCCTTTCCTCAACTCGCCCGACCCGAGAGCAGTTAGGAGTGGGTACTCACTCCTCCACGAGCTTGGAGCACTCGATAGTGAAAACAGACTTACACGAATTGGTCGCGACTTATCGCGATTACCGGTCGACCCAACGATCGGGAGAATGTTACTGCAAGCGCGGCATGAAAATGCGCTTAGCGATGTTATCGTTATCGCCGCTGGGCTCAGTATACAGGATCCGCGTGAGCGCCCGGTTGAAAAACGACAGCAGGCGGAAGAGAAGCATCGCGCATTTTCTCACCCAGACTCCGACTTCTTAACGCTCCTGAACCTCTGGAACTCGTTCCAGAAAGAGCGTGAGTCTGGAAAGAGCCAAAACAACCTACGTCGCTTCTGCAAAGAACACTTCCTTTCGTACATGCGCATGCGCGAATGGGCTGACGTGCACGGAGAGCTCGCGTCAGTTCTCTCACATAACCGCGGCGCAAAGACCACTGACTGTTCGACGATAAAGCTTTTTGACGGCCCCTACCGGGCGATACATCGCTCGGTTCTTAGCGGTCATGTGAGCCAAGTAGCCTATCGCTCCGATGTTAATATATATCGCAGCACAGCAGGCAGACAGCTCACCGTGTCACCTGGCTCAGCGCTGCTTGAAAGAAGGCAACGGGGCAGCGAAGGTGATTCCAAGCACCGCAAACCCGGAAAAGATCCCTCAAAAGAGCGCTGGATAGTGGCCGCTGAAATAGTTGAGACCACAAAGACCTTTGCGCGCACTGCAGCTCGCATCGCTCCTGGCTGGATAGAGGAGATTGGTAGTCACCTCATTAGACGACGCGTAGAAGACCCCCTATGGAGCGATGATAAACGCTGCGTTATGGCAAACGAGCAAACATCGCTTCAGGGGCTCGTGCTAGCGGTTCGGCGAGTGCCGTACTCACGCTCGGCACCAGTCGAGGCCCGCGAGATCTTCATTCGATCCGTGCTTGTTAGCCAGGATTCTACAGCACCACATTCATTCATCCAATCAAACCGAAAGCTGTGCGATAAGATCGCCAGTCGACTCGCGCATGTCGGTAAACTTAACCGCCATGCCCTGGAAGAGAATCTAGTTGAGTTCTATGTAAAGCGCTTACCAGAGATAGCATCCCTGATGGAGTTAGAGCGATTTGTCAAAGAGCACAAACAAACAGAGCTGCTCGAAGCTACTCCTAACGACCTGTGGGAAGGGATTTCGAACGTGGTTGACGAGCAGCTTTTCCCAGACAGAATCGATATTGCTGGAACTGCCGTTGATGTTCACTACCGGTATAGCCCAGGCGGAGAACGCGATGGGGTTACGCTCTCACTACCACTGGAACTCGCTAAGCGACTACCTCCGCGTGCGCTAGACGGAGTTATTCCGGGATTACGAGAGCAGCAGGTGCTCTACCTTATTCGAGCACTCCCAAAACAGTACCGCCTGCAGCTCGATAACTTCACTGAGACAGCCCGATGCATCGCTGCCGATGAGGCGCTGCAGCGGCTTCCGCTGCTTGAGGGCATCGCGCATGTGCTGCAATCGCGCTTCTCAGTCTCCATCCCTATAAGCGCTCTATCGCTTGATGAGCTTCCCGATCATCTCCGACCCCGATTTGAAGTTGCTACAAATGATGGCGTTGTGGCTAGCGCACGAGATCTCTCGTTGCTAAGCGACAAACTCCCAGTTGCAGAGAAGCAAACATCAACCCCTGCTTGGGCCAGTCTCCGTGCGAACTGGGAACGGCATCCCCTGACGTCATGGGATTTCGACGAGCTACCGGAGAAAATTGAGGTAGCAACGGTGTCGGGGGTGCCGGTGTATCTCTATCCAGCCTTAGTACAAGAGGGAGAGTCAGTTGCTCTGCGTTTGCTTGACGATCGCGCTACTGCAATCAGCCAATCGCAGGTCGGGGCCGAAGCGCTCGCTGTGCGGGTGCTTTCACGTGAAGTTCAGGATCTCACTAAACAGAGCAAAGCGCTCGACTCCCTTAAGCCCCTTATAACGCTCTTCACTACTCCCGACCAGCTCAAGAGCTCCGCCGTAACGTGTGCTCTTAGCCACATATTTCATGGTGATCCGTGCTATCCTTTGCGCCGAGTTGATTTTGATACCCTAATTACTACAGCAAAAAAACGCATACCTGGATTGATGGACTCTATTGTGCGTTGGACAAAAGGTGCTCTCGAACTACGCCGTGAGGTTCTTTCGACTCCTAAACACTACTCTGGACTGCGCCGCGACCTGGACCTACTTCTTCCAGCAGATTTTCTTATTGCGACGCCCTTCGAGCAGATTACTCACCTACCGCGCTATCTTAAAGCGATGCGGCTTCGAGCAGA
>JBIKKT010000102.1:0-5132 GCA_044360195.1 Bdellovibrionota bacterium
ATACTGACACAAATATTTAATGACCGTAACGTCACGCGAGCAACATGTACTTCTAATCCGATTATCGGTCGGATCGTTGGAACGGTCGTAGATAAATTTGTTTGTATAGCTCAGTGCGGTATCTTAGAGGCTGTGCCCGCTTGTCAGCAGAGGTGTGAAGCTAGAATAGCGGCAGATGCACGGCGGTGTTCCCGTTTGGCTCAGGCATCTTGCGTAAAAGCGGTCTCTCTTCGAGTTAGGTCAGACTTGCTTACTAATCAGCTAGCAAGCGCTACTTTCATCTCGACCTGCACAGACTCAACGATGCAAGGGTGTCCAAACGGACAACTTCGTAATCTGCAGGTTAAGGTCGTTAAGACCAGGACGGATAGGGATGCAGCAAAGCTGAAAGCAGACGCTGCTGATGCCGCTTTGGCTGCGTGCACGAGTCGGGGATCATAGTAGTCGATAATTTGAGTACCCGGTTCAGCTGGCAACGCAACACGCCACGCCACGCCATGCATAGCAAGGCGCTAATGAGACAGTAACAAGACGGTCATGAAAGGTTCCGCGGGGAGTCCTTTTGCGAGGCTAGCTGTTGTTCCGTCGATACTCGAATTCATCATAGAGGCCGTCTGCATTGCGGTCTGGCCTGAGTTTTCTGGCGTACCTGGGCAGGTGTTCAAGAAGGTATGCTACGAATACTCGACTTATCTCATTGTAGCCGGCAGGTGTGGGATGAATATTGTCTGAAGATAAGAGGGCTTTGCTAATTCGATCAAAGCGGAGGTTTGCGGGAGATGATAATGTGTTAGAGCTTATGAGGATATCATCCAGTTTTTTAACCCAGAACGTCTGAACCTGACGATTGGGATGCATCAGAACGGCTTGGACGACTAGCGGTTTGTGGCCGGTTAATGCGCGAACGTTTTCCTCAATTATGGAGCGCGCGCGTTTTAAATTGCGAAAGGTCGAGCGAGGGGACTCCTGAAGCCAGCGGTCATTTCTTCCAGTATCGATGAAGATTATGTCGGCCGTTATTAGTTCTCTAGCCAGAGCTGAATTGGTCTTACCCTGAAATTCACCGAGTAGCTTACGAACTAGTCGGATTGCCGTTTCGCCCGGTACGCCGAAATTGTAGAAATGCGCTTCGGTTATTTCAGCCTGAGCTCTTGTAACGTAACCACCCTTGACTCTTTTATCGCCCACACCAGATACGAGACTGTCTCCAATGACAACTATGTCAAGGCGACCGTTGCAATTAAAGTCCGGCAGTCGTCCTATGGCGGGGCACGCAAAACAGTTTCTTAAGGAAATGACTGTCAGGCAAGTTAGTATCGTTAGTGCTCTCAATACTGTCATACAGCTTCTCCACTTCAGGAGAGTCCCACACACAAAGTTGGCGGAATATGCAAATGGGACCTAAGTAGTATTTTTAGCCTAATTTGGCAATGCGTAATCTCAGGCTGATGGCGTCCTGCCGCTATAGCCAAATATCGAGGGCTCTCGAGGAAAAAAATGCTCGATGGGACTAAAATGCCGGGGTTGTATTGAGCTAACCATTCAAAATGGTTGATCGCGCAGGATGGCAATAGAATTGCTTAACTTCAACGGTACGAACAGAGTGGTGGTAGCAGGACGCGCTAAAAGATCGGCTTAGGGAAAGCTGACCACTCGCAATGAAACAACACTACTAGGGTATATAGATGCTTAAGGTCCTGCACGCCGAGAGAGCGAAAAACGCCCTCTCTCTACCTATACTTTCTTACGACGCTGCCCCAGAAGATACGCAGATTAGCGATGAATTTCGCGATTTGCTGCAGAATGCGCGCGGTGCCGTTGGAGCCGATAGCGGTAATAACCTCAGTGAGATCGTGGCCGCGGCCGTGATGGCTGGGATGATGCAACCGACCGCGGCGCAGCGATTTCAAGGGCCGGTTGAGCCACGCGATTCGACTGCGACCTGCACCGATAATCCTCAAAATGGAGATATGGGCAAGGGGGAGGTGTTGTCGCAGCTGGGTGGTCGGTTGGCGCTGGGTGATCGCCAAGCTGACGAATCACTCACTGGCGATAGAGAGGGGCCTCTGCTGCCTAATTCAAAGCGCGCCGACGGCGATACTGTTGAGAATACCCTTGAGCATACTCAGGTGCAGCAGGCGGGTGCCGGGGAGGAAGTGGAGCTAGTGCATAATGCTTCTGGCGCTTCCGTTAAGGCTGCAATGAGTCAAGCAGGGGAGGGTAATGCCCCAGACAATACCGCTGCGTTGGACGACATAAGCGCATTCTCCCAGCCGGCGACCGGGCAATCTGGCGCACCAGAGCTGGTCAGTTCTGACCCAAGAACAGTAGTTGAAAGTAAGCTGAAATCGCCTCAAAGTAGCGATAAATCAGCACCTGCTGTTGGCTTTGAGGGTAGTGCCCCGGTCGACGCCGAAACCGCAGTGACCACCCAAGGGCCATCCGATGATGCTTCTGTGGCAGTGCCAGCACAGCCAGCTACTTTACAGAAAGAGGTTGAAGAGAGACCACATCCTGCACTTGCACAGACCGGACGCGGAGCTTTCAATGCTCGCGACGCCGAGATCTCTCGATTTGTCTCGGACGCAGCTAGCTCAGCGGCGCGGCGCAGCGAAGTGGCTTCAGCTCAGATGTTGTTACTGCGGCAGTCTTTTGAACACCGCATTTCGCATGGCCGCGAGGGCATCAGTGCTCCCTCAGGGGCATCTGCAAGTAATTCAAATGGACTCTCTTCGAATTCGTTTGGCTTGAGTGGGCGGTCTGGATCGGCAAGCGACCTGCGGGAAAGGGGGCGCGCCGAGTCCAATCCCATGTCAAGGCAAACTGCTCTGCGCATGCTTGAGCGAGTGCAGGTGACCCTTAAAGAAGCCGCACGAGCACGAGATGGAAAGACTCTCTCGATTAACTTGGAGCCGGTCGACTTGGGCCGCATTAAAGTTGATGTAAGCCTAAGGGAGGGAGCTCTGCACGCCAGGCTAACCCCTGAGAATTCTGAGGTTGTTCAGAGGCTTAGGGAGCATGCTCATGAGTTACAGGCTGCCCTCCGCAAGCTTGGTTTAGATGTTGAGCGGGTAACTGTCACTGTTTCTGGGGAAGAGGCACGTGAGGAGCTTCCCTTTAATGGTAACCAGCCCGGCGACGGCAAAGGATTCCAGGATAATAGGAACAACATGCCGCGTGATGATGGGCAAGTAGTTGAAAATACGTTTGGCAATGAACTTGCTCAAGGGTTAGAAGCCGTTCCCGATGAGGCAAAAACCGCAACTACTGTTTGGCGGGATAACTGGGTGGCTTAGGACTTTAGGTATAGAAAATGGCTGATAATATCAATTCAACAACTGGTGCCCAGCTCTCGGGAGCTCTCAGTTCAGCTGGGATAACCAGCAAAAACAAGAAAGCTGAGATGGGGAAGGATGAGTTTCTTACCCTGCTCGTGACGCAGCTAAAAAATCAGGATCCCGAGGCTCCCCTGGATAGTAAAGAATTCGCGGTGCAGTTAGCGCAGTTTACTCAAGTAGAGAAACTGATCTCGATCGACCAGAAGCTTACGAATCAAGCAAGCGCTACGAGCTCGATGGCCGGATACTTGGGCCAGCAGGTAATTCTTAATGATAAGACTGTGCAGGCCAAGGGCGGTGATGCAGGCAAGCTGCAGCTTCAACTTGGTCAGGAAGCTGCGTCTGTAACCGTTCAGCTCCTGAATAAGGCTGGTGCTGTAATCGGAGAGAGGGCGGTTGGGGCTCTTCCAACTGGCAAGAGCATGGTTTCGCTGGAAGGTATGAAGGTTCCAGATGGAGCTTACCAAGTGCGTGTCAAGGCGATAGGTCGTACAGGTGCGCAGTTTGAGCCGCAGGCAGCGGCTAGTGGTATCGTTTCAGGTTTTATCCCCGGTTTAGATCCTAAGTTGATCGTTGGGGGAAGAGAAGTATCAATGAGTGACGTAAAAGAAGTTTCTTTGCCTGCTGCTACGGCATAATGGCAGAAAAGCTCGGCTCACGGATGCTTGCCGAGTGAATTTCACGGATGACGAAAATAATACGGTTATACAAGCTCGACCTGCTGCGCGTTGTGTATGCGGTGGGTGCGATGAAGAAGGTTTCTTTGGGAGAATCACGTGCCAAGCATCGTTAATGGTCTATTTGCCGGGCGTTCAGGAATAGCAAGCCACGGAGCAGCTATTGCGGTAGTCGGAGATAATATCTCCAACGCAAGCACTATTGGTTACAAAGCTAGTCGTGCTGAATTTGAAGATCTGATTGCGGGTGAAGGGGGCGGTGGAAAGACTGTCGGAAGCGGTTCCTCGCTTGCTGCGGTTACCACGATATTTGGTCAGGGAACGTTCGAGTTTACTGGTCGCCCTCTCGACTTAGGTATCGCTGGCAATGGGTTCTTCGTCGTTGCTCAGGGTGAGCAGCGCTTCTATACACGAGCAGGAAACTTTAAGGTTGATTCCTCAGGGTATGTGGTGAATCAGAACGGGTTGGAAGTCCTTGGCTTTCCTGCAAATGCTAGTGGTGCCCTTGAACGTCTCAATGTTAACACGATCGAGCAGAGCTCAGTTGCGACAACTGATTTGTCGATGGTTGGGAATGTTAGTGCCGGTGCAACCGTTATCTCTGCAGCAGGGATTCCTGCAACTACAGGGTCGCCACCAACAACCTCGTTTGCCGATATCAATGCACGAGCTGCGCATTCTCAGGCGATAGACGTTTTTGACTCATTGGGCAAGGGGCACACGCTCACAGCATTTTTCTTCAAGACCGGAGCAACTGCACCGCAGTACACTGTAAAGATGTACGCGAGGAATGAAGAGGTGGATGCAACTCCTGGCACATTCTCAGGCTATCCTCGCGAAGTGGGATCGTGCACCTTGTCGTTCGGCGGAGATGGGCAACGCACAGGAACGATTCCGGCAACGGACATTACAGCGTCAATTGCATGGAACAACGGCTCGAATGCAAGTTCTATAGATGTAAGCTTCTCCTCCTTCACTCAGTACTCCGGCCAGTCTAATATCCAAGTTATCTCTCAGGACGGTAAAGGTATCGGAGCAGTGACAGACATCTCGATCGATGATTCCGGTTTAATTACTGCTAAGCTGTCTAACGGCCAGAGCGCAAACATAGGTACGA
>JBIKKT010000054.1:0-17738 GCA_044360195.1 Bdellovibrionota bacterium
CCCGCTAGAAGTGCGTTTGCTACACACACAAGCGAAGCGGAAGCTTCGCGGTCCCAGTTTCGTGCGCTAGAGCTCATCACTGACGATGATGTGGCGTAAATGTCTCGCAGTATTGCCTGAGGGGCTGGTGTATCTTCGACACAAGTAGATTCGTTGTAAAGCTATGTCAGGGGGGTACCGAAAAACCGGCACCGATACCAATCTCCCCTACTTCCCCCCACTATCATGAAACACCTCAACATCCGAGGATGAGGAATCGGCTTGGCTCTTTGCGTATGCTTGGTACTGCTCGGGGGAGAGTAGCTCCTTCATCTGAGCAGCACGCAAGTCGTTGCGCTTGCGGTTCTCCTCGATCATAGCTTTAACACGGTCGTGCGATGAAGCTGCCGCACGGTCGCCCTGCGCTAGCTGCTCCTCAATGGAGAGAAACGTCTGCTGCATCGCCTGCTCCTGCTGCGCAGAGAGATTTAACTGTCTCGCAAGCCACACGACTTCCTTGTTGAGCTCCTCATCTCGCACCTTTTGAAACGCTGCCTTTACCTGCTGCCTATAAAAAGTTGCATTCTCCTGACCGATAATCTCTTCTAGGGTATCTGTCTCAACCCCTTCGCTTTGCCCGTTAGCTTCTGCCTCATACTTCTTTCGCAGTCGCAGCTTCTGCTCCTCTGTGAGGGGCACAAATTTCTCTACCGCTGAAACTTTCCAAGCGAGCGCCTCATCGCGCTGAGCCTGCTCGTCCTTAGAGGCTTGATCCCCATCAGTCGCAATCACTTCACTAGAATCTCCCGTCCCCGCCTGAGCACTCGCGCGTGCAACCTGCGCTGAAAGCTCACTGACCTTAGCTTCTAGCTCGCGTATTCTCTCCTGTGCATCAGAGAGTACCTTCGGCTCAACGGACGCTTCAGCGCTGGGCACCACAACCGGAGCAGCAACAGAGGAGGCAGCCTCAACCCGCGGAGTGCACGGCTTTAGTGTAACGGCCAGAACATACCCCACTCCCCCACATGCCACACACCCAAGCCCCTGCAAAACGTAGGTCCCAATCCTCGACTTTCCTATCTTCATACGGCTACTATGCACCCGTTAGTTTTTTACTCGTTAGGACGATTGTATGAAAAGATACTTCGGAGCGCACGTCTCTTCTGCCGGTGGTCTTCATAACGCTGTCGCTGCAGCGATTGAGCTTGAAATCAACACCATCCAGGTTCACCCCTCAGCTCCTCAACGGTGGAACACTACCCCCTTTGCACCCGGTGCTGAAGACATTTTTAACAGAGACCGCAAAGGAAGCTGCCTAGAGAAGGTCTTCTTTCACGCCATCTACCTCATCAACATGGCGACACCCGATGAGCAGAAGTTTCGCTTCGCTCAAGCCTCGCTCCTAAACTACCTCGACTTCAACGCTCGCATCCATGGAAGCGGAGTAATCTTTCACGTTGGCAGTATGAAAGACCAAGAGGATGAAGCTGTGGGTTATGACCGCGTGGTATCCGGACTGAATCGAATCTTAGAGAAAGCACCGCAAGACTCACGTCTCATCCTCGAGGTAGCTGCGGGTTCGGGGGCTGTGATAGGTGACCGCGTAGAGGAACTGGCCCTTATCTACTCCCAAGTTGAACGTAAAGAGCTTGTGGGTTTCGGTCTCGACACGCAACATATGTGGGCAAGTGGTTACGATCTCGTTAATGACCTCGAAGGGGTGATTAAGAATATCGAGCGTGAGCTTACCCTTGAGAAGGTCTGGTCCATTCACCTAAACGACAGCAAGACCGAACTCGCCAGCCGAAAAGATCGACATGAGAACATAGGCGATGGATTGCTCGGCACAGAGGCGCTCAAGCGGATATTTATGCATCCTCAACTAGCTCACATTCCATTTATCCTTGAGACCCCAGCTCTTGAGAGCCTCGATGGGGCACGAAGTGAGATTGATAAGCTGCGGGGGTTTATAAACGAGTAAGAAGCCCTTAGGAAGCTAGCTACCGAGCAACTTGCGGAACGGAATTCCCCTGCAACCACTTACCCTTCATGCGCAGGATTGATTCTTCGGTGGTGTATCGCTCGATCGCCTCTATCGCAACCCATGCGATGGCATACGATTCACTATTCTGAACGATTGGCTCTTCATCATCTGCCACACAGACAAAACGGATATCAAAGTGCCTATGCGCTGCTATATTCTTGTACGCTGGGATCGTGTGCACGTCGACGTCAAAAACCCGCTCAGCTCGAATCTCTATGCTACTTAGCCCTGTCTCTTCACTCGCTTCACGAAAAGCTACAAACGCCAAATCCCAATCTCCATCGGCGTGACCGCCCGGCTGGAGCCACTTGTTAAGTTTTCTATGGTGCATCAGGAGCACACGGTCGCCAGTCCGGTTCACTATCCACGCCGAGGCAGTGAGGTGTCCTTCTACGGTCTCCCTGCTCGCGGCAGCAGGCTCCCTTTCGATAAATTCAAGGAGTGACCGCCACGTCTGCTCGTCCCGCGCATCTTGCGCGCAGTAGGCCCGAAGAAGAGATAGGACCTCCTGTCTTGATTCTCTAGTGTTTACTGACATCCCTTCGCATACTGCTGCAATTTAGAAAAAAACTCTACGGCGAGGGTTCAGAAAAGCCCCAGACGATGCTAAATCATCAAAATCAATGGGTTAGCTCATATAGACACGTTGTAAAGATATGCTATTATCCCCCAGCTCTGAGGTGAACTGGGTTTGTGGTTTCAGGGCTGTTTGGGGCACCGAAACGGTGAAATAACTCCTTCAAGGCACAAGCTCTTTTGTAGAAATTACAATTACAGAAAATTGTAGAAGTTTAATATCAGCGTTAGTTAGTTAGTATGGCAAAGAAAAGCGTAACCTTAAGAAACCAGAAGCGTCAGAAGATGGCAGCAAAGCAACTCCCTCTCCGTATTGAGTTGAGAAAGAAGGCAATTGATCAAAAGTTGTCCGATGAAGAACGCTATCAAGCTCGCATGAAGCTTCAATCTCTGCCTCGTAACGGCGCTAAAGAGCGTGTTCGCAATCGCTGCCAGCTCACCGGGCGCCCTCGCGGTGTGTACAGCAAGTTTATGATCTCCCGCATCACCTTCCGTGAGATGGCTCACAAGGGCCTCTTGCCTGGAGTTACGAAATCGAGCTGGTAGTAGCTTCGATTCTCGTTATCGGGAAAAGCGCGGCACTCGAAAGGGTGCCGCTTTTTTTTGCCCTCTAGTTACCTACTGCTCTGTCCCCTATTCTACTTAACCCGCACCACCACTACCGCCTTCTTCTCTTTTTCAAAGGGCGAGAGAAACCTTCCAAGCTCAACGAAGCGCGGAGCAACCTCAGCGCGCATCCGCTCGACATTTTGCTGCTCAACAAAAACGATAGATCCAGCGGGCACCGCTTCCAGGGCGCGCTTAAACGGTCGCTTAAGATAGAAGCTCGCTGCATACGCCTCAGAGCCAAACGAATAGACCTCCACATCGGACGGTATCCTCTGCACCCCTACTGCAAACTCAGCTTTCGAGAGCCACCGCTTGGGAGACAGAGAGAGCATCACGGGATCGATAATGCAGAAGGACGCTATCGCTACGACATTAACCATCCACAGAGCGGCACGGCAGTGAGCTGACAGCGCAGAGCGTTGCTGCAGGACGTACCACATCCCGTACGCGGTCCCAGACAAACAGACAATTTTCAAGATAGAGATTCCATCAATAAAAGCCCGTCGAAAATCCTCTAGATGAGGTATAAAACTATCAAACTGGCGGGTAGCAAAAACGAGTAGCACAAGCGAGCCGACGATCAACGAGATTCGTTTAAGAAGCGCAGTAAACCCGATAACGACCCGGGCATAACGTACGCCCCACCTCTCTACCGAACTAGCAGCTACGATCGCTACGAAGGGAAAGGCGGGCAAAAGGTATACTGCTCGTTTACCAGAAGGCACACAGAATACGGTGGTGATAAACACCACAGCGATAAGCGAGAAACGCTCAAGTTGAGTAAGCGACACCCCCTTTAAGGCCCATCCTCGGTTCCGTATAACATTAAGGATCCACATCGGCGACCAAGGTAACAATCCAACAATGAACATGCCCAAGAGCCAAGGAATTGAGTGCTCGTGCGGGGAGTCGTGCATTGAACTCGTGGCGCGATCAAGGTTCTCGTACAACACCTTATCCAGAAACTCCCCGCCTCGCTCAAGGTAGGCAGCAATGTACCAGAGAGACGATAGTGCTAGGATGGGCAAAGCGATGCCGATAACAAGCACAGCAAGACGGATAGCAGCCCTTGGCGCAAAGCGCGCCTCACTCCAGAGATAAAAACCGAAGATACCAAGCGGTACGATAAATCCAACTGGGCCCTTGGTAAGGGTGGCACAAGTGAGCAAAGCCATCGCAAGGAGCAGCACCCACATACTCCTGCGCTCATGCCACGAAAAGAGCGCTAGCAGGCCGCCGGCGAAGCTAACTGACAGAATCGTATCAACCCTGCAGCTTGAAGCCGTCATAAACCACTGCGAAAAACTAAGAAGTATCATCGCAGCAAAGAGCGCCCCATCCTCTGACAACCGGCGACTAACAAAGAGATAAAACCCGACACTAAAAAGAATCACAGCAACTGCAGTTGGCAAACGTGCCGTACTCTCTGTGACCTCGCCCTGCGGAAGAGACGTAAGCGCCGTTAACCAATGAGAGAACGGAGGCTTGGAAGGCACAGCTCCATCGTATGCCGGTGGCGAGATCCAGTTACCGGTCATCAACATAGATTGCGCAACGAGCGCTTCACGCGGCTCTCCCCTGCTGTAGAAGGCGCGATCAACCCACGGTAGAGTTAAGAGGGCTGACAGGAAGATAACTAACAAGAGATCATTTTTGAACTTCACACTGCACCCCTTACAGCGGTAAAAGCACCGCTCAGTAACCTAGTTTGGTTAGTGTAGGCAAGGAAAGCGCGAGTTTCAAGGTACTTCCCCGCAGCGACTCGTGGCACATATCTATAGCGACTTTACATGCGGCATTGATCATCGCCGAGCGATTGAACGAACTACCAGCGACCCGCAATAGAATCAGCCCAGCGTGAGATCCAGCCTTTCCTCGAGAATTTTTCAACGAGCCCAGGACACGGCACAAGGAAGTGCGCAAGCCTCTCTATCGCGGTGCGAACCCGTGCACTACCACGGTCGTACAGGGTTTCACCCTTCACCCCCCACGCACGACCACTTGCTGAATATGGGATTGAAAAGAGGGAGTTCTTGCGGGGAAAGAGCTCCAGGTGGGCGGCAGCCGCTGCCACATCAGCCTCTGAAAGTCTATCTCCGGTAACTTTATTGAGAGCAACGACCCAGCGACCGAGGTTAAATTCCTCCGGGTCTCCAGATTCCTGCTTGAGGCGTGCCAACGCATCGAGCGACCGTCGAACGCTCATACCATCATCATCAACCACAAAAACTACACGCTCACACCACGGCAGAGCCGCGAAGGTCGCGACACCCCACGAGCGACCAATATCAACCAGCACCACATCGTATTCGTTCGAGAGTAGTGAGAGAACATTTGAAACGAATTCACTAGAACTCGGTGCACCATCCAGAACGTATGCACGGAAATGGAAGGCCTCTGCATATTGAATGGGCTGACCTATAGCGACTAAACGCCCGTCAAACCCCTCAACCGGAAAGACGAAATCTGAGAGCTTATCGATACCCACCTCTCCTGTCTTCAGGAGCTCACCGGTGAGGGTACGTTGATGTTCGGGAACTCTGGCCCACTCAGTTAGCTGGGGACTTACATCATCGAGATCAAGAAGCGCCACCGTCTTTCCCTGCTTGGCCCAACACACCCCTAACGCAGCGGTCAAAGACGTACCACCAACTCCGCCCTTTAATTGAGCTACGCCGATAATGTGCCGACTCCGAATCCCTGAGCCACGCCCCGATGCCTTGCGCTCACAGTCGACAACGAAGTTTGCCATCTGCGTAAGGTCGGTATCCGAGAGAACCGTACGATTAAGGATCTTGTGTATCGAAACGGCCTCTGAAGCATAGGTATCAACATCCAGTACGAACGCCAAAGGACACTCCCGCTGAGGTCCCTCAAAACGCTCAAGGAGCTCCTTCAAAAGAGGGCCGCATCCAGCACCCACGAAACATCCGATCGTAAGATCCCAATTTACTGAATCTATATTGTGAGGATCTACCTCAAGCACAGCGATACGCTGCAAGCCGGCTTCGCGAGCTGCTTCTTGAACTCGCCCAAGTAGGGTCGCTCTAAGGGCGGGCGAGACATCAATAACGATCAGCTGCATATCCGCTCCTTACTTCCCCATCACAGAAAGCGCTTCGCGCATCACCGCCACGAGGTCCTCAACAGCAAACGGCTTCTGTAGATACGCATCGGCCCCTTGCATCAATGCCCACTCAGCAGAGGTATCATCCTCCTTAGCAGACACGACCACGACAGCCACAGAATTCTTCGTGAGTCGCTTAATCTCACGACAGATTTGAAACCCATCCCCGATCGGTTTTCCATCGGGACCAAGCAGAGTTAGATCAAGCAGTACTAAATCTGGGGTAGAAGGTTGCAGCATAGCACCGACACCTTTGGTGTACTCGCGACATACAAGCGCATCGTGCCCCGCCTCTTTCACGATCTCAGCTATAATAGCCGCTTGCGCCGGAGAGTCTTCTACAATCAATACACGTGCCATCTATCCCCCCCACGAACCCCACAACGGTAGACCACTCAGAAGCACTCCTCCGATACTGCCAGCAGAGAGGATAACCACAACCTTGATAGCCACTAACCTGTTATGCTCAACCAACTCACGCTGTAGTTGGCCAAGCGCTTCCGACGTAATCGCCTGAAACTTGCCGTCAATATCCTCTTCCTCTGGCTGCACAACCCTTGATAGCTTGCCTAATGCATCGTCTACGAGCGGGCCTGACGAAGAGCCAGCTTCGGAGGTCAGACCATGGAGCCAACTGCCCATGACCCGCGACCTCCACTTTGCTCGCATGAGCGCGTTAGCAAGTGTCGAACGATTCTGCTTCCCGTAGAGAATATCGGCACAATCTTCAAAAACCCGAACTACTTCTGAGCTAGCTCGATAGGTAGAAGCTAACAGACCAAAAACTATAGGGATTTCAAGTCGCACAGCTCGTCTTTGAGCCTCCCACTCAAGGTCTAGAAGCCCGCGCGGAACCCACACCGCAAGCACAATAGCTGCACATGTAAAGAAGGCTGCAAAGAGCGCAGTATGTGTAGAGAGGGAGTAAAAACACACTAGCACCGTGATACCGATCCACCCCTCGCGTAGCACTACATATCGAACTACCGCGCTCGCATCACCCGTCCCAATATCCTGCAATCGACGCAGCTCCTCTGCTGTTATCAGTAAGCGCCCTTCCTTCACAAGTTGAGTCGCTGGCCTTCTCAGAACACCTCGAGCAATCCGCGTCAAACCAAAGAAGGACTCGTCGGCATTTTTCACCTCAAACCTTCGTAGCTCATACGCCCTATGCACTCCGCGCCTTACCACAAACAGCGCAAGCAGTACGAAGCAACTTACAAGAAGAAATGGAGCAGAAACACTAATGAAATCCATATTGCTCCCACTCAGCAAGTGAAGTAACTCGTAATACGGCGACCAGTGCAAGCAGCAGCACAACAGAACCTAAATCGCGCGCAAAAAAAGCCAGAGAGAGCGAACTAAGATTGGCTGACCAAAACCCTGTACTTAACGCCGCGTACAACATCATGGCGAGGATAAACAATGCCAAATAACGTGCTGCCGTGAGCATCACTGCGTGACGACGCAAAGCATTCACGGTAACCTCAATAGTTCGCGCATATTCTATGCAGAGAGTGCCCCCCTCTTCGTGAGAGTGAGTGGCTGCATACCGTATCGCTGCCAAAAATCCGGGCAGCACTACTCCTCGACAACTAGCTATTCCTGCATCTCTAGACCCCTCGAAGGAGGTCGATATGAGCAGCTGTCGCTGAATGTTCCGCATCATCTGCTTCAGTTCCGGTGATAGAACAGTTTGTGCAGTTGTAGCCACACTATGATCCGGTGCATGACCACGTAATATCTGCTCACCGATTGCCTGGGCAACACCCGCCAGCTCACTTTCAGCGCTCCGTACCCGCCGCGCGAAGAGCTCAAGCGGCAGAAAAACTACACCTAGATAAAGTGTCACGAACCCCGCACTAACACCGGTGACCGGTCCAATACTAAGCGCGAGTATGAAAAGAAAAAACGACGCCACTACACAAAGAGCGATGTAGCATAGCGGTGCAAGTGGAATACCAGAGCGTTCGATAAACAGCTCTATCCGATCGCGAGTCGTCCCAGCATCGACAAGCGGTAGCGGTTGCTGCAGAAGCGCTGTAACCCGCGCAGACGGACCAGAAGATGAGATACTAGAAAGATAGTCGCTCTCCCTCACTGTCTATCCTCCTGGATAGAAGTGACCGCACTCCCCTCAAGTGGTGGAAGTAGCGTTGGGCCAAGCGGTATCTCAACGCCACGCGCAGCCATTGCATCCAGCACTCCGCCTGAAGTAGCTACCATGCGCCAGACCCTGCGGCCGTTTGATTCACCCTCATATCTAATTAAAGTTCGTAAAGCTGGGCGTGCCTCGTGAGATGGAACAACCTCGCAGAGCTCAAGCATGCAGGACTTCCCTCCTACGTTATTGAGTCGCATCACGAGGCCAATTGTACGTGAAATAGTGGTTGCTAGGCTGGCTGAGTGGGCCGTCCCCTCAAGTCCGCGCGTAAGCCGGTGTAGCGCCTCATAGGAATCCTCTCCACACATGGTGGCTATTGAGCCAGAGTATCCATCGGCAAGCAGCTCTACAAAAGAGATCCGATCGCGCTCCCGTATCTCACCCCAAACCACGCGGTGTGGTCCCCGTGCACGGACAACATCTACTACCTCAGCAACCCCAACACCGTGCTGCATCTCGGACCAAGGGTGCGAGATACGAAGTCGCTCGACGTGACACGAAGCAGGTCTAATCTCAGGCAAATGCTCCAAGAGCAGCACCCGGTCGTCTGACCCGACGGCGTTGAGAAGTGCTGTTGCACAGGTAGTCTTACCACTTCCCGTGGGACCGAGGACAAGCGTGCTCAGCTCTCCGAACGCCATAAATTCCGATAGCCAGGCCGCAACCGGCGCAGGTAGCGTTTGCGATCTCAGAAGATCGTACATTGTAGCCGAACGCAAGCGCGGAATACGAATAGCGACACCGGGCTTACTTTCGCCGCGCAAACTTCCGTGAATGAGATTGACCCGACTACACCATTCATCAGGAAGCACTACATCAACTCGCGGCCTCTGCGCTGTAAGACGCTCGTTAGCCTGCTCTAGAATATGCGAGCACAACAACTCAAAGTCCGATGGGGATCTGAAGGTGCACGGTGTTTCAATCGATTTACCTTTACGCTTACACCGCACCTTATTCCAGTCATCGATGAAGATATCCGTCACGAGCGGGTCATCAAAAAGGGGTTGCAAAGGACCCTTACCACGCACCAGGGTGAGGAGTTCTCGGGTCGCTTCAAGCGCATCTCGACTAGTTATCGGCATCTCTCCGGAGAGTTCATGCACGGCCATCGATACAGCTCGCTTGACCAACACCTCAAGCTCGCGACCAGATACATCTCGGTGATTATTCTGCTGCAGCAGTCGCCGCGCCAGCGGTACTAAGGCGTTAAGCTGCGCCACTCGACTTGTATTGAGCGACATCCACGGTGGAATATCATCCCCCTCGCGCTTGCCCACTCCTCCCTTTTTCTGAGCAGCTTTTGTTTTGTTGTGCCCCGCAAGCTCTGCAAGTAAACCTTCAGGAGATGCCTCACGTGCACTTATCAGGATAGTAGTTTGAGGCTTCTTGGAGTCACGACTCTTTGGCCATACGGCAGCATCGTTCTTACGAATGAGAAGCCCCTCTCCCTTGGAACCGGATGATTTCTTACCGCGCTTGTTTAATGTGCTCAAAAAACTAGCCACTACTGTCTCCCCGTCCCTTGCACATGCACTGAGAGATCAGAGCTGCTATCATTCGCTTGAGACTGAGCACGCGCTTCCTGTTCGCGTTCCCTCAATAGAGCGCTCCAATACACCTTTGTCTCCGAGGTTTTGTGGGCGCAATCGATGGTATCACTTAGGCCGAACTCCTTCTGAACTCGTGCCAGGTCCTCCACGACATCTGATGCATGTGGATATCGCTGCGTAAGCGAAACAGCCAAACACCGCTCAACAACGGCAACCAGCGCCTCGGGCAACTCAGGAACTCGCTCCCGCAGATCGAGGCCATGAGGAACAAGACGCTCCTTAAGGAGCGAATTACGGGTTGGAGCAGTAAAAGGGGTAACTCCAGCCAACATCTCATACAGAATTACCCCAAGGGCATAAATATCCCCACGATGATCACTAACGTGGTTCTCAACGTACTCGGGGGGTACGTAGTGAGGGGTACCGACAAGAACTCCCTCCATCTCTAGCGACACACCACCACGAATATGAGCCACCCCGAAATCAGTTAACTTTAACCTTCCATCATCTGCGACGAGCACATTTTCTGGCTTCAGATCGCGGTGATACGTTCCCGCCTTGTGCAGTGCAGTCAGCCCCATCGCAATCTGCTTTGCAAAACTTATAGAAACATCTGCAGGAAGCCGCTCCTCGGTCATGACTCCTGCTAGGGTTGCACCCGGTACAAACTCCATGGCAAAAGCCTGAAGCTCTCCAAGGTCAAAGTACTCATACATCTGGACGATGTTGGGATGATTGACCCGATACGCAGCGATAACTTCGTTGCGGAACTTCTCTTTATTTTCAACTTTACAGGTGTGGCTGGCATTAAGGGTCTTAAGCGCCACTCTGAATTCGGGCATCTGCACGTGACAGGCAACATACACTTCACCCATGCCGCCCGACCCGAGCAACTTGAGCACCTCATACTTCCCCGCAACGATGTCCCCTACCTCAATCGCCCCCATACACCTCCTACATCGGCTACATGACGGCGAAACTTGTGGATATTCAGTCAATATACTAACCACACGTATCAACTCTACACCGCAGGAGAGCCGTCCAGGGATGGTGGCAGCGTATTGACCCCCCTTCATGCCATATAGACCCTTCTAGACACTACTGTTTTTTACTAAGCAGCAATCAAAGGAAGCGGTTTTGGACGGTCCCGCATCTATCTACAAAGGTGGTAATTCCGTGAAGAGCTGACCAACCGGAAAACAGGATCTTGGGACACATGATAACAACCGACCGACAACAAACGAGTGACCAACGCACCACCATCGAAAAGCTGCTCAACGACGAGCAGGTTCTGGTACATATAAATCCCCAACGACCAGGGGTAGAGATTCCGAAACACCTGGCTGAAAACCGCAGCGTGACCCTGCGCCTTAGCAGATATTTTAAGGGCGAGCTTATCACCGATGAAGAGAAAGTTACCGCCGAGCTGCTCTTCGGCTCTCAGTACAGCACATGCGTTCTTCCGTGGGATTCTATCTGGGGAGCGTCATCGATCACAGGCGATGAATTCGTGTGGGCTAGCTCAGCTCCTGACGAGATTCTCCATATGGTGCTCAACCAACAACAGGGACGTTCTAGCACACCACCGCAACGAAGACCGACGCACACCAGCGCTCGACGTCCAAACCCGGGACACCTTCGACGCGTAAAGTAGGCAACGTCGCAGCAGCACGCTGCGCTCCAACTTAGTCGTTCGCCTCTTCTTCCCCGAGGTCATTGTTCGCTGCGGGTGCAGCAGGAGTGGCACTCTGTGTAGCAACCTTACTACCGAGACCAGCCGGGTCAAAGTCGTTGTAGACTACCCCCGTAGGCAAAGCGTTGCAGGTTGTGAGGGTATCAATCGTCATCACCGAACGCTCACTCGTATGAGGACGTACAACAATCTGGGCCAGCGAGAGAGGCTGAAAGCTATCACCTACCGAGATAGCACCAACAATACCAATCACAAACGAGCGAACTCTACCATTACGTCCCCACACGATCTTATACACCGGAACACCCGACTCCTGATCGACAAAGAGCGAAAGCGCCACATCAGGAGAGAGAGGATCCCTAGATGAAAGATCTATTTGAGTAACACGACGCGGCGCCATCATCACATTCGTTGGCACCCACCCGCGAGCTTGTCCGAACCGACGACTAACCTGATTTAACTCTAGGAGCGGACCTGGCTGCGGCGCCCGGTTCTCACAGACACTATCACCACTAGCACGGGCGAGCGGGCGCGCCAAAAATGGCACCAGCATGACCTGCGCCGTTACCCGCTGAGGTTGAACCATCTCAACCTTACCCGACCAGACGAAGAGATCATCGGGAGAGAACGCTCCTGTAAAGAGATCATCTGCCCGATTGCTGGCTGTCATCTGCCTTACACTGCCGGTGATTGGAGAAGCAGCCCACACATAATCTTCTGTTCGTCCTAGGAACCTAATCGTTAGCCACCGCATCCCCTCGAGCACGGCAGGAAGCGCTGCACTTATCTTCTCGCGAAACAGGGGCTGAAGCGTTCCCGGATAGGACCCGAGAGCAGCAGGATACATACGCTCTATCCGCCACCGTACCTGCCGACCACTTGCTATTGATTCCTTAAATATCACAAGCGAAAGGTCGGATTTAGCGTAGCCGTGACGCCACAACCCCGTTGTTGAATTCCACAACGCCTTAAAGGCCCGCGCTGTGATACCCGATGGTTGAGTATCTCCCCCAACACCATCTTGAGCAAAAAAAACTCCTCGCGGTTTAAGGGGCGCAGGAGCTATCTCGCCAGAATCCGAAACTCGATATGATTGGTCACCAGAAAGAAAAGCATCTGAAAATCTCTCCGCAAACTGCGGTGTTTTTACCGCTGAAAATGCAAACTCCCCCTGAGCTACAAGATCAAAGAGCGGGTCAGGCAACACAGCTCTATAGAGCCGCACCCCTTCCCTATCAACGACAACAGGGCCTGAAGAGATATCAGGTAATGGGCCAACCCCCTTGGGCACCTCTACCGGCTGGGGAGCAGCGATTACCGAGAACGGCGCAAGGAAAAATGCAACAAGAGCAACAGCAACGATAACCTTCGGTCGAGTCACAGCGACGTCCTACAAAACAGGCAGACGCACGCAAAGCTACAGAACTACCTTCTCTAATTCCTGTATCTTCTTCATGTGCATGTCATAGAGCTTCTCAGGGCCCAGGTCTTCAAGGATGCGCGACCTGTTCATAAGCGTTTCTTTATCCTCGATAAAAAGGCGCGGGTCCGCTGGATAAACCTCCGGGTGCAACCCTGTATCCATACGAATGGCATCAACAGGGCACGCCTCAACGCAATAACCGCAGTAGATACACAGAAGCGTATCGATCTCATAGCGCTTAGGAAACTTTTCTACCTGAGGGTCCTCGTGTTCGCACGCCTCGATATAAATACATCGAGCGGGACACGCGGTAGCGCACAGGAAACACGAGGTACACTTGATATCGCCGTTAGGGTAGAGAGTTAATCTGTGGCGTCCCCTATAACGAGCAGGATATGCCCTGCGAACGTTCGGGTATTGAATCGCAACGCCAGCCTGAACATCAGTTCGACCCGTCACCGCCCTAATAACGTGACCAGCCAAATTACTAAGGAGCTTACCAAAGGTAACTCGCAAACCCTTGGCGATCTCAACTACATAAATCTTTTCGAGCAAGGTCATCTGCTCTCGGCGTTTCATAAAAACCTCATCATCTCGTAGTACGTTGCGAACGCCATGAGACTAGTCGGTTGCACAGCTCTATGGCAAGTAGTGGTGAAGTGCCGCTTATAACATGCACTCCACGCACATATGGACTAGTGGCCTCAGCGACCTCAAGGGCGATAGCTATCGATTCCTCAGCAACCCGCTCCTCCGGTACGGCTTGAACGCGTGCCAACACAGCCTCCGGCGTCTTAATACCTGGAACCTTTGCGATCATCTCAAAACCTTTCGCCGACCGGAAGGGCAACACCCCAACAAGGCAGTGAATACCAACCTCTTCAGCCGCACGCTTAAAGAAATCCTGCGCATGAATCGCATCAAAGACAGGCTGGCTCAATGCGTAAACGGCACCAGACTCTTTTTTACGAGCAAGTCGCTTTAGCTCAGCGTTTGGATTCTTTACATTTGGGTTAACAACGACCCCAGGAACAAACCCTGTGCCCCCTTTTAGCTCGTGCCCCGCTAGATCTCGCCCCTCATTCAGGGAACGGATCATATTAAGCAGTCCAATAGAGTTAACCTCAAAGACCCCTTTTGCATCAGGAAGGTCCCCGACGGTAACTGCATCACCAGTTAGGGCGACTATCGAGCGTATCCCACTCACCCACGCACCTAGCAGCTCCGACTGCATCCCGATAATGTTACGATCCCGGCACGAGAAATTGACCAGTGGCTCTATACCGAAGCGCGCCTTAAAAAGCGAAGCAAACACAACCCCTGACATGCGCATCTTGGCAAGCGCACTATCGGTTACGTTGACACAATCTACCCCTTTGAGCTCGCGATAGCGGTCTAATACGCTCTCAACATCGATCCCTCGTGGGGGATTTATTTCGAGACACAGCACAGGTTGCTCCGTTGAGGAGCGCAGTGCGTTAAGGACAGGGTTAGTCATAAGAAACGTTCTAAAAAATCTCGCCGATAATACAAAATCTCGTTCTTCTGGACCATCCAGAGAATAGACAAATGTCAGACACCATGTCGCATAAGGGATTGAAAATACAGCCCCCGGTTCAGAGCCCATTTTTTATTGCAACACGTGGTGCGGAACTCCTTGCAAACCGAGCCGTTTGCGACTACCTTGAAGGTGTTTTCTGTGGTTTACACCATACCTAAGGCTGCCCGCCGTGTTGACGCGCCTCAAGGGAGGATGGCGTCACGCAACCCACCTCCACTCGAGATACGATTATACCCCGTGCTGCCGTAGTATGGCCTGTGGTGGAGCGCCCCTTACCGGGCACCCTTAACTAAGAAGTTTATTTGATGATGTGATTATATGACGGTAAAAATTGAGGTCTATTATTCGTTCCAAAGCCCGTATTCGTACCTTGCTATGGATCCGATTTATGACATCCAAGACAAGTACAACGTAGAACTCCTCTGGCAGCCCTTCTCAGCGAAGGCTTCGGGACAACCCCTCCCCCAGCAGGGAGTACTTCCAGATAAGCTGTCATACCTCTTTGAGGACACCAAGCGCCTCGCTGCTGAACGCAACCTCGCTCTGAACTACCCTGAGAATTGGCCAGAAACTGAGTTCGATCCAGGTCGTCTCACCCGTGGCGCTCTCATCGCAAACGATATGGGTGTGCTGCTTGAGTACAACATCAAGGTGTTCGATAGGTGGTGGGGCTCCGGAGAGAATCCGAATGAAGATGCTTTCATGACTGAGCTATGCGATGACCTCGACATCGACCTCGGCGATTTCCTCAGCAAGGTATCCTCCTCTGACACCCGTGAACGCGTGAAGGGTATCTACAAGCGTGGACGCAAGCTTGGAGTTTTCGATACTCCAACGTTCGTATTCGAAGATGGAGAGCGAGTAGTTGGCTACGACAAGATAGCCTACCTCGCCGCTCGCCTCGAGAAGATGGGCGCTAAGAAGAAGTAGTCGTACGTAAGAAATATGACTATGCGTGGGCACAAAGGTCCTCGACTCTTCGTCGCTGACCTGCGTGCCCTTCTTCATTCTGGAAGCTCACCCACCCTCTCTTCAGAGGATAGCCACTACCTGCGAGACGTACTCCGCTGTGTGCGGGGCGACCGAATAGAGTTGGCCGATCCTGCGGATGGCTTTACCTGTATCGCAACCGTCGCTTCTGTCTCACCCGCGGTGACACTTGAATCGCCTGAGATGGTTGAAGACGGCTCCCTGGTACGCCCTCCTCTCGTGCTTCTGTGTGCGCTGTGCAAAGGACAGAAAAACGAACTGATCTGTGACTGGGCCACAGAACTCGGTTGCAGCCATATCATCTTGTGGCAAGCTAGCCGCAGCATCGTGCGACTAAAAGACCGCAGCGACGCAGCCGCGAAAGCGACTCGGCTGCAAAAAACAGCCTTAGCTGCCGCACAACAGAGCCGCCAGCCGCGGCCACCTACAGTTTCAATCACACTCTCTCTTGCTGAGGCTCTTCAACTACTCCCTGAAGGGAGCCTACGAGTGTGTTGCTCCCTAGCACCGGGCGCACAGGATATAAAAGCGCTGGTCGCAGCCTCCACCACACCGCCCCATCTCGGCGCAGTCGTTGCGATAGGACCTGAAGGAGATTTTACTCCCGAAGAGGAGCATGCCTTACTCTCCAACGGTGGCTTTACCCAAGCCTCTCTTGGTCCATCTATCCTAAGGGCAGAGCTTGCTGCTGTTGCTGGGCTGTTGTCGATTGGTGGGCGGGCAGCCTAAATTACTTGAATGTTTTGAACCAACATGGACCAGCTATCCCTGCCCGCTGGTACCCTGTACCTTTTTCGTCATCCAATAACTGCTATTTCATACTGATAACTACCTAAACCATTCCGCTAGCAAAACGAACCACGACTACTTGGCGAGTACAAAAAAGTAGGGTGTACCCGAGCAGCAGCGAGACCTGACCTCTTGGAAACAGCCCACTTCTTCAGTCACACTCCGCCATAAGTTGGCATAACCCTTGGCAACGAGTGGTGAGCACCCCCCGCAGCTATGAGAGACACACACCCATCAACGTCAGCACAACCCGCTTCTCCAGGAACGGCAGAACTCCGCGGGCTAAAGAACAGCGGACTTGATCATGCCCTCAGACGTGAGGGGGTCTCCTTACCCTACCTACTCGGTGCCTGGTCTTCTCTAACCGAGGTAGGAACAACACCTTCCGGGCGGATCTGCTACGCCTCACAAGACCCTTCACACATAGAGACTCTCAAACACCACCTATCAACGGTCCTTCCCTTCACTGCGAGCATCAACACCGTCACAATCGGCAAGTCGTTGTACTATCGCATCGAGCAGACACACAACGAGCTTGCAACCCACATTCACTCCGTAACCGATAACAACAGTCGCATTCCGTGGGAGCACCTTGGAACGGAGGCCGAGTGCGCGCATTTTTTGCGCGGCGTTTTCGATCATGGCGGACACATCCTGACTAGCAACACTCCTGCAATAGGCCTTACAAAAATGCACGGTCGAGAACTACTCGTAGATATGGCTCGCGTGTTTGTTCGACTAGGCCTGCGACCGATTATCCGAGAAGAGACCATCGCCAGTTTAAAATTGCGGCAAAAAGCTGAGTGGGTTCACTTCGCGCAGGTCATCGGTAGTTCTATTCAAGACAAACAGGAATCTCTCAATAAGCTGTGCCAGCTCCCTGAGGCAAAACGCACCTTCACGATAGCTGAATTCGAAGCAGTCGTTGCATGCTCGCACGATGTCCAAAAAAAGCCTGTTGATATCGCTCGTATAACCTCAGTTCCCCAAAACACAGTCCGCGATTGGCTTACCAGAGGACAGATACCCCCTGTGGTCAAACGCGATATGGCTATTCAAGCGAGCACACAGCATCTTCCAAATAGCGATGTCATCACCTACGTCTATCGAGAGCTAGGAGGCTCTTCAGGGCGGGTTCAATAAGTAAACGCACCACCTATCATCAAAGGGTATGTTGTAGTTTGGTTCATCAGTGACATTTCAACGTTAGGCACCGCGGCAGACTTATCCATA
>JBIKKT010000055.1:0-17663 GCA_044360195.1 Bdellovibrionota bacterium
CTACTTCTTCCAGCAGATTTTCTTATTGCGACGCCCTTCGAGCAGATTACTCACCTACCGCGCTATCTTAAAGCGATGCGGCTTCGAGCAGAGCGTGCAGATAACGATCCAGTGCGACACAAGGAACGCTCTCTAGAACTTGCTCGCTATGAATCGATCCTACAAAACAAGCCACAGCAAACTCCCCCGGACTTTCGTTGGATGGTCGAAGAGTTTAAGGTCTCACTGTTTGCGCAAGAGCTGGGAACAGCATATCCGATCTCTGCCAAGCGGCTTGATAAGGTTCTGGCATTGAAGGCTTAGGACGTGAGAAGGCTTCACGGGCTTAGAGGTTATTGGCCCGAATTGAAGGGGGATTTTCTTCAACGGAATCTACTTGTGTTGAAGATTCACGCGCCCCATCAAGCTTACAGCCTTTTTGACACGCAAACTACTCACAAGTTCCGCCAGTATAAGCAATAGAGCCGACTAAAGAAGCATATCATCGGTGGCTGTATTACGATCAACTGTGAGAACGCTTAAGGTAGACAATCATCTACTTTACACATGTCTAAAGTAGAGCTATATCTACTTTAGACACGTATATAAAAGAGCTACTTGAGCATGGCTATGGGTTCATATACAAGAAGAATACAGCCACTTATCCAAGAAGACCTGCTGACTAAAATGGTTTGGGTGGCAGGGCCCAGACAGGCAGGCAAGACAACGCTGGCGCGTGATATTGTTAAAGGAGAGACATCAGCCTATTTTAACTGGGATGTTGCAAAAGACCGTCTTCTCCTGTTGAAGAACAGGCTCCCTGAAGAAAGGCGAGTATGGGTCTTTGATGAGATTCATAAGTATAACAGGTGGCGAAACTGGCTAAAGGGGGTTTACGACGAGCATCACGAAGAGCATCCAATATTGGTGACTGGAAGTGCCAAGCTGGATGTCTTTAGTCGTGGTGGAGATTCTCTGCAGGGGAGATACTTTTTTTATAGACTTCATCCATTTACGTTATCTGAGTATCTAGGAATCAAACGTGGAGAGCCTGAGACCTGGCTACATGACGTTGCAAAACTGCCAATTGCTAATTCTAAAGCAGTAGAAGAAGGCGTAGCTGAGCTATTAGAGCTAGGGGGCTTTCCTGAGCCTCTATTTTCTGGCTCAGCAAGATTTTCTAATAGATGGAAGCTGGGGTATTCGCAGCGACTAATAAGAGAAGAGTTAAATGAGTTATATAAATTTCAAAACCTCGATTTAATCGAGCTTCTTTTTGAGCGACTTCCTGAAACGGTGGGCTCTTCTCTTACACTAAAGCCATTTGCAAGAGATCTTGAAACGTCCTACGAGAGTGTTCGCTCGTGGGTAATCGCTTTTGAGAAATTATACTCTTGCTTTAGAGTTCCACCATTTGGTGTTCCAAAGTTTAGAACTGTTAATAAAGAGCAGAAGCTTTATATGTGGGACTGGTCAAGAGTCCCGTCTCCAGGCGGAAGATTAGAAAACCTAGTAGCACTTCATCTTCTTAGATTTACCCATTGGTGCGAGGACGTTGTAGGTGAAAAGATAGAGCTTCGATATTTCCGCGATGTAGTAGGGCGCGAAGTCGACTTTATTCTACTTCGCAAGAAAGAACCTTGGATTGCTATAGAAGTAAAGAGTAGCGAGCAACCGTTAGATCCAAATCTTGAATATTTTTTAGAACGAGTACGGTGCCCATATGCGTTTCAGTTGCAATTAAAGAGCAAAAGCGAATATAAGCATGCTAAAATTAACGGCTGCGATGTACGCAGCGTGCCACTCGGGCGTTTTTTGGCAAACTTGCCATAATGACTGGATCTGTAACAACGATTTATCCCTGTCTGCCCGCTAATCCCCTCTAGGCATCGACTATGGGAGATTACACAAAGTCCAACTGATGCGGCGGTATACCAAGACTCTGGCCATAGCTGACTACATCAGCATATTCCTGCGGTCCCATCCGAAGGAATCTACTTGTGCTGAAGATGCCCGGGCCCAATCAAGATTACAGCCTTAAACTTAACCGCCACGCCCTGGAAGAGAATTTAGTTGAGTTCTATGTAAAGCGCTCGCTGTGCGGGTGCTTTCACGTGAAGTTCAGGATCTCACTAAGCAATGCAAAGCGCTCGATGCTCTTAAGCCACTTATAACGCTCTATACAACTGCGGAGCAGCTACGGAGCTCTGCGGTAGCGAGCGCCCTACGGCATATGTTTAATCGTGAGCCGCTGTATCCTTTGCGCCGAGTTGATTTCGATTCCTTAATTACCACAGCAAAATGCCGCATACCTGGATTAATGGACTCTATAGTGCGTTGGACTAAGAGTGCCCTAGAGCTGCGTCGCGATGTTCTTGCTACCCCTAAGCCTTATCCTGGAATGCGTCGCGACCTGGACCTACTTCTTCCAGCAGATTTTCTTATTGCGACGCCCTTCGAGCAGATTACTCACCTACCGCGCTATCTTAAAGCGATGCGGCTTCGAGCAGAGCGTGCAGATAACGATCCAGTGCGACACAAGGAACTCTCTCTAGAACTTGCTCGCTATGAATCGATCTTACAAAACAAGCCACAGCAAACTCCACCAGACTTTCGGTGGATGATCGAAGAGTTTAAGGTCTCACTGTTTGCGCAAGAGCTCGGGACGGCATATCCGATCTCTGCCAAGCGGCTTGATAAGGTTCTGGCGGCCAAGGAAAGAGCAGTGTGAATGATTCGACTATGCCCCCGAGCACTCTTCTCATTTTGCTATGGCGAATAAACGAACCGCTGGGGCTCTCGATGAAGGACAGGCGAATGCTTTATCGCTGTCGGTTTTGGTTTTAAGCTGACCAAATGGGACTCAATGTCTCGTTTGATGATTGATTAATGATTAAAAAGCTGGTCCTCCTTCTCCGCTCAGGCTATCGTCTTGCCCCACTGGGAGCAGCTTGAGACGGGACCAACAAAAACACTGATCTTCAAGCTTGTGAGGCTTTGGCGAGGCGGTTGAAATTTTTAGTCAGCACCCAACAGTTAGGGTCTGCGCAACCGTCAGGCCTGGTGAGTTACCATAACGGCAACTCCGCCCGTCTTCGCAGGTCAGAAGCGAGCAACCAAGAAGGCCTGTCCGCTTCGAAACTGTTGTCAGTCGCCCACAACACTTTGGAATGACGAACGATGCTTCAAAACGACTTCGAACGGCCATCTTCCCCGTCAGGCCACAGGGCTCCTCGCAGAGGCAGCAACGGTCCATTTGTTGAGCGGGATTTTTTTCAATGGGCTACCACTGGTCTTCGATTTGAGTGGAACAATGATGTACCTACTTTACCAAAACCACCAATTCAGCATGATGCACCCCTAGTTACTTGGGCTGTAGTTTCCTCCCTCAACAATCACAACTGGCTCAACAGAGTCGCAGAGTATCTTCAGGACGATCCCACTGATTCACTTCCAGGGAGCTCTGAGATGGTACTCCTCTTCACTCAGAATGTACTTACAGTCCCACAAGCCGCTAAGAGAATTGACGACTGGGTGGCTTCCCAGAAGAATTTCAAAAACAATCGCCACCTTGCGGATAAAAGGAAGACCATACGCGTTATACAAGATCTTAGGCCGGGAGGGGGGAAATTCAACATCAGTTGGTCTCGACTGAGACTTATCCAGGAAGCTCGGGGCGATTTTCTTTTATTTAGAGATGCTGACACCCGCTTCACAGGAGCAAACGTCGCCGAACTGGCTCTACGAAGCATTCTCAAATCAAAGGTAGCAGTTCTTGGATTCCCTTCATCTCGCAATCATAAGCCTTTTAAGCCCTATGCATGGGAACCCCAGGAAAAAAATCAAGAGCTTTTTCCGGGTGTAACTCTGGTTAATACAGTAGCGGGCATGTCCACATTTAGTCTGACTACTATCGAGCGCCAATTCGTCAAGAACCCAGCACTTGTTGGCTTCGGTGAATTCCTCGCTTTTTGCACCAAGGTAGCGCGTGGCGGATATGCTCTTGGATATGTCGATTCTCCCGTTCCAATCCTTAGCACCGATGACGCCGACATATCAGTGCCTCATCTAAGCGGTTCATCAAGCAAAATTCCCCCTGAAAAATTGGTCTGCCTCCGACTCATAGCCGACTTCTACGACCGAGGGCGTTCCGAGCCGTCATTCCGTCGCGAACTTGAGCGCAGCTATCAGCTCAATCTCTCCGATCTTGAACCGAACATCGCTAACGAGGTCGATCGTCGCTCTACTACCTTTGATTTATTTCAAAGAACACCCGCAGACACAGGCGCCGTATCTCCCAGCCTGTCGCAGTTCTACTCGCACCAAAATGAAGACTATCTTGCTACCGCAAATATCAAGGGCGCAGCTTTGTATTCCAACATCCTTACCAAGCTGCAAAGCTCTTTAAAAGGGAGACGGTGGCTACAAAAGCAGTTGGAGGAGTAACCACAGTTACGCAGCCCAACGGGACCTTCGGAGCGCAAAGATTTGCTTTGCCAAATCGGCCAACGAGCTCACCTCTGTTGAACACAACCGCGAACGCGCACAATTTCTGGCCGCATCGAGCCCCACCCCACCCGATTGAACGCCTTGATCCCACGTGGTAGCCTCTTTACATGAAAAAGGCCCCCTCGTTTAAGGATCTCACGGAACTTTTGCAATCGCGACACCTTATCCTCGATGGTGGCATGGGAACCATGATCCAGTCGTACAAGCTGGAGGAGCCCGACTTCCGCAACGAGGCTCTAAAAACCCACTCCAAGCTTCTCAAAGGCAACAACGACCTGCTGAGTATCACCCGTCCGGATGTGGTGCGCGAGATCCACGCCCAGTATCTCCGAGCTGGATCGGATGTGATTGAGACCAACACCTTCTCTTCTACCTCCATAGCCCAAGCCGATTACGCCCTCGAATCACTGGTGGGCGAGATAAATCGCGCAAGCGTTGTACTCGCAAAGGAAGCTGTCGCACAGGTATCAGCAGAGCTACCGGGAAGAAAGCTATACATTGCAGGTGCTATCGGGCCTACCAATAGAACTGCCTCTCTCTCCCCTGATGTTAACAATCCAGCTTTCCGGGCTGTTACATTTAAGCAGTTAGAGGAGAGTTATTTCGAACAGGCCCTAGCTCTCGTCCAGGGCGGAGTTGACCTTCTCTTGGTTGAGACCATCTTTGACACGTTAAACGCCAAGGCAGCTCTCTTTGCCGTTGAGCGGTGCTTTAACGAGGTGGGTTTTCAGCTTCCGGTAATGGTCTCTGTCACTATAACTGACCAATCAGGGCGTACGCTCTCGGGTCAAACAGCGAAAGCTTTTTGGTACTCTGTGCAACATGCGCGGCCCTTTAGCGTTGGAATCAACTGTGCCCTTGGCGCACACGAGATGCGACCTTTTCTTCAAGAGCTAGCTGCGGTTGCTCCGTGCTTCATGAGCTGCTACCCAAATGCGGGTCTTCCAAACCCTTTAAGCGAGACTGGGTACGATGAAGCCCCGACTGACACCGCCCGAGCGCTTGGCGATATCGCTGATGACCACCTTTTAAACATAGTCGGTGGTTGCTGTGGAACAACTCCAGAACACATCGCGGCTATCCGCGAGCGCATCATCGATACAGCGCCCCGCAGAGCGGCGCCGATGAAAGGTACCCTATCGCTAGCTGGCCTTGAGCCACTCGTTGTAACACCTGACAATCCCTTCATCCTCGTTGGTGAGCGCACTAACGTCACCGGCTCCCCTAAGTTTCGCAAGCTCATCGAAGAAGACAAATTCGAAGATGCTCTCTCAGTTGCGCGGCAGCAGGTTGAAAACGGCGCAAACATTATCGACGTAAACTTTGATGAAGGGCTACTCGACAGCGAAGCGTGCATGACACGCTTCCTCAACCTGATAGCAAGCGAGCCAGACATAGCTCGTGTGCCTTTAATGATCGATAGCTCCAAGTGGTCAGTGCTTGAAGCAGGACTCCAGTGTGTTCAGGGCAAAGCGATAGTAAATTCAATAAGCCTTAAAGAAGGCGAGGAGAAATTTAAGGAGCAGGCTCGCACAATCTCACGCTACGGCGCAGCGATGGTCGTTATGGCGTTTGATGAGAAGGGCCAAGCTGCTACCCTCGACGATAAGGTACGCATCTGCCAACGGGCCTTCAAAATTCTCACTGAGCAGGTCGGAATCGCTCCTCACGACATTATTTTCGATCCAAATGTCTTAACAGTCGCAACAGGCATAGAGGAACACAACTCGTATGCACACGATTTCATCGAGGCGGTGCGCGAGATTAAGAGCACCTGCCCGGGCTGCCTCACAAGCGGAGGTATAAGCAACGTTTCATTCTCATTCCGCGGCAATAATAAAGTACGCGAAGCGATGCACTCCGTATTCCTCTTCCACGCGATCAAAGCTGGCCTCGACATGGGTATCGTCAACGCTGGGATGTTGGAGGTCTACGAGGAGATTGAGCCTGAGCTACTCGCGAAAGTTGAGGACGTAATTCTTAACCGTCACGACGGTGCTACCGAGGCTCTTATTGAGATAGCTGAGCGCTACAAGGGGCAATCAACCGAGCGCGATGCGAGTGCTGCCCTCGAATGGCGCAAGCTCTCATTAGCAGAGCGAATCACTCACTCGCTCGTAAAGGGTGTGGTTGAATACATCGAGGCCGATACTGAAGAGGCTAGACAGACCCTCGGGAAACCGCTTGCCGTAATTGAGGGTCCACTCATGGACGGCATGAAGCACGTCGGCAATCTTTTCGGTGCAGGCAAGATGTTTCTTCCCCAGGTCGTAAAGAGCGCGCGAGTCATGAAGCGTGCCGTGGCTTATCTACAACCCTTCATGGAGGCTGAAAAAGCTGCCATGGGGGCATCTCAAGATGAGAAGACCTTCGTTATCGCAACCGTTAAGGGCGACGTGCACGATATTGGTAAAAACATCGTTGGCGTTGTGTTGGCATGTAATGGTTACCGCGTTGTCGATCTTGGCGTAATGGTCTCGTGCCAGGAGATCATGAAGTCTGCCCGCGAAAACAATGCAGACCTTATCGGTATGAGTGGCCTCATTACACCCTCTCTTGACGAGATGGCCAACAACTTAAAGGAGTTTATGCATGAGGGTATCCATACCCCAGTGCTTATCGGTGGCGCCACGACTTCTCGCGCTCACACAGCAATAAAGCTTGCTCCTCACTACGAGGGGCCCGTAGTTCACGTAGCTGATGCGTCGCTTGCAGTAGAAGTGTGCTCAAATCTCCTCAGCACAGAGCGGTACACGCAGTATGTAGACGATTTAAAGAACAACCAAGAGCAAGTACGACGTGCCTTTGCCGCTGGTCGCGGGGAACAGTCGTTCATCTCCCTCGAAACAGCTCGCCAGAAGCGCTTCCCATACCGCGAGTACGACACTGAAACGCCCTCTGTCCTTGGGACTCACACCTTTAAAGACGTACCACTTGCTGACGTCGCTGCGTTCTTTGACTGGTCCCCGCTGTTTTGGACATGGGGATTAAAGGGGTCATATCCGTCGATCCTAGAGAACCGAAGCTACGGGGAGCAAGCGCGAGAGATATTCAAGGAAGGCCAAGCGCTGCTTAGTCGGATTATAAGTGAGAAACGCTTCCGTCTCGAAGGAATCATCGGCATATTTCCGGCGGCTGCCGACCATGATGATGTGGTGATTTATGATACAACACCTGCGCAACACGAACTTGAGCGCTTCTGCTTCCTGCGGCAGCAACGGGAGCGAGAGGGCCTTCATAACCTCTGCCTTGCCGACTTCATTGCACCGAAGCAGATCCATCGAAAAGACTATTTGGGTATGTTCGCTGTTGTATGTCACGGCGTAGATGATTTTGCTGGCGAGTTTGAGAGCCGCGGCGACGACTACCAGTCAATTATGACCAAGGCGCTGGGTGACAGGTTCGCTGAGGCACTCGCTGAGTACATGCATAAGCAGGTCAGAGATCTGTGGGGTTACGGTACGCACGAGGCACTCTCGGTTGAAGGGCTGATTAATGAAGAGTATCGCGGCATCCGGCCAGCGCCGGGGTATCCTGCGTGTCCAGAGCATACTGAGAAGCAGAAGATTTGGGATATCTTGAAGGTGCAGTCTGCCATAGGGTTATCCCTTACAGAGAGCTTTGCAATGACCCCTGCTAGCAGCGTTTCAGGTTTTTATTTTTCACACCCAGACGCAAAGTATTTTAATGTTGGAAAGATTGACCAAGACCAACTTCACGATTACGCGAAGCGTAAAGGGATGTCGCTTGAGGAAGCTGAGCGATGGCTTGCGCCAAATCTTGGCGCATGGTGAGCTTAGAAGCTGGGGGCTATCGGCGGAATGTTGATTGCTATCGTCATAGGTCTGGTGCTTGAGTACACTGGCTCCTCTATCGTGCCCTTTGTGACTTGTAGCGTCTCATACCTTCTTTCGTGGATTCTGCTGCGAGCCCTTTACCGACCCGCGCGATAGCACAAGTATTGCTCGTTAACCAAGAACTTTTCAACGCCTTTTTGCTCACCAGACAATTCAAACACTCCTTTGCTTAACCCATAAGAAGGCAATTCAAGCGCCTAGTAAAAGGAGCTGCGTGGCGTAGCTACGCTAGCAAAGGGGAGTACGTGACTAATCTATCTGACATAGCACAGGCCGCTCGAGATAAGGCGCCCGCTGATGATGTTGCAAAGCTTGTCGAATCGTTTGCGGCAGCTGAAGTAAAGCGGCAGCTCACTGCTTCTCCCAGATTTCTAGACACCTACTTATCACACGTAGACAGACAGGTAGCCCGCCTTGCACTAGCAACTGAGGGTGTTCTTGTTCGCGGATTTCGCGAGAATCTAAATGCTCTCGTCGCAACAGCGCGCGCCATGGGGCGGAGCTGTAGGGAGAATCCAACCAACGTCGACCTTGAGCTCGCTCTTCCCGCGATCATTGGAGAGATAGCTGACGCTGTTGACAACTATGCTGAATCAATCAGCGATCCAATACCTGCCACCACCGAACATAGCGGACTCCAAACTATAGAACGAGAGATAGCCGAAGTCAGGCTCCCCTGGGCGCGGCGCTTACTCGATAAGATGACAACTGTTGGCTCGGGAGAAGCCGCAAACAGCCTGAGCCTTTCAACCGCGTTTTTTAAGCATCAGTGATTAGCGAAACCAAAAAGGAGAATAAACATGGCATCAGCAGTGGCGATTGAAGTCGAGAAAGGAAAAGGAGCGCCCGGCGCACGTGTCGCGGTAGAAAGCGACGATCTTCCCTCCTTAGAGCAGATCCGCGGCGGGGCACACTTTGATAAGGCCAAACGACTCGACGAGAAGTCGCTCCAGGAGGCGCTCAAAGGGGCAAAAGAGCTCGATGTTGAAGATGATAAAGCAGTAGTCGATTTTGGTATCGACCTGCAACGAGCTGCCACACGCATGGCAGAGAAGACTGTTGAGTATTCGCGTAAGAGCGATTTCGCCGGAATCCGAGACAGCACCCAGGCTGTAACCGATAAGATGCGTCAACTAAATATCGGCGACTTAAAGCCGAGTGTGGTGGACCGCTTTCTACCTAAGGTTGCGGCGCGGCGCATTAACGGCGTCCTTGCTCAGCACCGCGATATCTCAGATGAAGTACGCACCTCACTCGCTGCATTGGCAGAGGAGAAGAAGAAGCTTATGACCTACCGCGGCGCCGCAGAGCAAGACATTGCGGAGTCTGAGGAGCTTATAAAGCAGTTCGATCTGAAGATTGCTCAGCTTGAAATTAATCGTAACGGCTTCAAGAACAAAGTCGACAAATTCATGGAAGAGAACAAAGACGACCAAGATGAAAAGGTAACTCAGAAGCTGAAACACTTTCAGATGGTGCTCGGGCTTCTCGAGCGGAAGGTGAATGCGATGGTGGCGTCACGAGCCGATCAGTTCACCACACTTGAAAACTTGAGAAACCTTCAGGCAACATACAATGTGTTAATTCAATCAGCAGAGGACCAGGCGAATTATAACCGTCAGGCATGGAACAACACGGTGTCGATCCTCACCCATGCTGCTCGTCAAAAGGGAGTGCAGGAGGCGATCGATGCTCAACGAAGTGCCGCTGGAGATTGGTTGAAGGCCCGTGGCGATGCAACCGTTAAGAGCGTCGAAGACACGATGCGCATACTTCAGACTGGAGTAGTAGAGATCGCCGCAGTCACTCAGTCAATTGATAGAGCTGAAGAGGCAAACCTCAAACTCATTCAAGGCTGTAAGGATGCACAAACGAAGCTACTTGAGATGAGTAGTCAGATCTCTCAGCGCAGCGCGCAGGCAAGCGAACGGACTGCTCAGGCGGCCCGCGCTTCGCAGGAGGAGGTGGCGAGTATGATTTCAGACTTATCGGGCAGAAATCTGCCTGGGCGCTCCTAGTAGACCATAAAGTGAAGCGCTGCGAATTGGTGAGAGTCGCAGCGCTTTGCCAGACTCTAACGGTGAAATAGAGACGAGAGAAGCATGAGTAAGCAAGCTGGTGGCTTAGGCGCTTTCATAGGTAGCGTCTTAGGTAAAGATGCGGTATCGGAACTAGAAAAAGCGGGCTTGAGCCTTGGCGAGCCCGCAAACGGCGACCTCGAGAATACGGGAGGGGCTAAAGGGGCCCGAGGTTCCGAAATGGATTTCCAATTGGCGGGAAAGAGTTTGGGAGCTGCAACCCAAGCCATTCGCGATAGGTTCTCAAGGGCCGGGATGGGTGGACCATCAGCCGCGGCAAGCGCTGCCCCACCAGCCGAAATGGTTGAAGCTGAGGCGCACAAAAGGGACATTGCTGGAGGCGGTGGCTTATCCCCTACAGAGGGCGAGAGCGTCCGGAAGCTAGCGGCCAAGGCTACTCCTGAGCTACCACGGATTAAACCATCACCGGAGCTTATAAAAGCACTAAAAGATGGGGACGTAGAGACTTTCAATTCACTGCGGCCGGCCGGCAGACTTGACCTTACTGGTATTAATCTCTCAAAGCGAAACCTCTCAGGGATTGATCTCCGCTACTGTGAATTGGCGCGCTCTGACTTTTCTGGGACAGATCTAACTGGAGCCCTGCTTCAGTATGCAAACCTCGATCGTGCAGTCTTTGAAGGATCAACTTTGATTGAAGCTAAGTTCTTCAAGGCGCAGATGGGCCGCGCTAATCTGCAAAAGGTAGTGAGCGCTAAGGGTGCACAATTTGCAGCCGTAGATCTCTCAACTGCCGATCTCTCCTACGGTAACTTCGATGGAGCATCTCTGACGGATGCAAAGCTACAAACAGCAACTCTTGACCATGCAACTTTTCGAGGAGCGACGCTGTCACGATCGATTTTTGCCCGCGCTTCGTTAAATCGAGCGCAATTTGATGGGGCGCTGCTTGATGAAGCGCGGCTCTATCAAGCGCGGGGTCGAGACATAAGCTTTAAAGATGCCATCCTGCTCGGCGCTGAAGCTGTTGAATCTCAATTTAGCAGCTCAAACCAAAAGGTCGACGACACAAAGATCTTAGCAACGACCTTTGAAGGGGCCTGGGTACAGGATTTTACCCACCGCGATGCTGTTTCGCCTGAACTGTTGCGAAATGCCCGCAAGGTAGGGGTACCGCCCGAGGGGCTTCTTCCCAAGACAGCGCAGGTGGATGAAGGCAAGGTGCTAATAGATGGCCTCCCAGGTACCGATAAGGTGCTCTTTGACGCAGCGATGGCTGAACTGAATGACCTTATAGGGCTCAAGTCATTTAAGGCGATGGTACCAGAGCTTTTAAGTCACCTTAAAGTGTCTCTGGCGCGTGAGCGGCTTGGACTTCCGGGATTTGACCGAAAGCTACACTACTGCTTCGTTGGTCCTCCAGGGGTTGGAAAGACGACCTGCTCTCGAATTATGGCTAAGCTGTTTCGTTCGATGGGCTTGCTGAAGGAAGGTCAGGTTATAGAAACCGATAAGAGCGGATTCATCGCTGGGTATGCCGGTCAGTCACTTAGCAAAACCAACGAGCTGATTGACGACTCACTTGGAGGTGCACTCATCGCCGATGAGATCTACGCCCTAACAGAGAGTAAAAACGACGATTACGCTAAGGATGCACTGGTTGTCCTTGTAAAGCGCCTCTGGGATGACCGCTACAAATTCGCCGCATTCTTCCTCGGGTATCCTAAGCCGATGGCAGAGTTCATCGCTGCTAACCCCGGCTTTGACCGCAGACTAGCGGGAATTATAGAGCTGCCTCCAAACAGCTCGGGCGAATTGGTAGATATCTTCAGAATGAAGATGAAGAAGCTTCAGTTAGAACATACGCCTGAGATGCTTGCCCAGGTAAGCGTTGTAATGGCGCTCCATAAAACTATTAAGCAAGAGAAATTCGGCAACGCAGGTTCAGTGGAAAACTTCGTTGAAGATCTCTCCAAGCGTATGTCGCAGCGCTTGGTGCGGGAGGGAACTCTAGCAGATAAGCGTGCACTCGCTGCTACGCGCTTAGATGATCTGCCGGTTGAGAAATATGCCAAGCTCCCCTTCTCCGAACTACCACCGCTTTCCGAGCTGCATTGGGTCGATGATGAAGGGAATAGCTACACATTCTCTCAGCTCCCTCAAGGTGGTAGCTTCCCCAGCCTAGCGCCTGAGTCCGAAGCACGCGTGAAGCAGTTGGTGGAGGAGCACGGTTTGGTTGATATCAGCACACAGCATTAACTAGGATTTAATCGAATATCGAAGTAATTCGGAGACCGCGTCTTTGCAACCATAGTGCAAAACCGTAGAAGAGGCAGCCAAGTCCATAGACAGTGCTGCGTGAGAAGTTAATTGATGAAGCTTCAGGGAAATACTTTGTAGGACAAGATACTTCAGCAATGCGGAAACTCTTGTGGGCTATCTGAAGCAACATTTGGTTGTCGAAGATGAAATCATCTGAGTTCTTCTCTAAGGGGATCGACTGCAGGACCTCTTTTGTGAACGCACGATAACCGGTGTGATATTCCGAAAGCTTAAGGCCAGTAAAGATATTTTCAATCGCTGTAAGAATTCGATTAAAGATGTACTTGTACAGAGGCATCCCGCCCTTTAGCGCCCCTCCTCCAAGAATTCGAGACCCTAGAACAACGTCGTAGACATCCGAAGCGAGCATCCCCGCGAATGCAGGTATCAACTTCGGGGTGTACTGATAATCCGGATGGAGCATGACAACTATATCTGCTCCGGCCTCAAGTGCCTTTGCGTAACATGTTTTTTGATTGCCTCCGTACCCTCGGTTACGCTCATGAACGTGGCACTGAATACCAAGTTCACGGGCTAGGGGCACAGTGAAGTCACGACTGCCATCATCAACAAGAATAACCTCGTCGACTATGGCTCGGTCTATCTCTTGGTAGGTCTGACGAAGAGTAAGCTCGGCGTTGTATGCCGGCATCACTACGATAACTTTTTTATTTGCTAACATGATGCATCGTGATTACGTTGGCACGCAGTCCTGATGTATACGCGCTAGGGGGCTGTTGGGCAATTTCTTTCTAAAAATGCATCAAAACCTGCAATCCAAGCGCATTCACCCAGCGCTCATCGCTGCCGAAGCGCTTGAGGTGCTCACCGATATACACCACTTCATATCGAGTCCTTCCAACGATCCAATACGGCCCGAGAAATATACGATTTCGGTCGTATCCGGCCCACGGGCCGTTATCGACTCCGTTGAGGTTGACCATAACCTCATCGCTCACTGTCACGCCAAAATCACCATTATCTGATAGGGGCTGACTTCCCTTAAGCATGTACCGCGCTCGGTGTGCGACCTCGTTGGTGCGCGCGATCATGCGTTGCTCCTGACGGAGACGGTGTAGCCACTGCATACCAAAGAGCTCGCGGCGATAGGCAATCTGTTGCCAAAGACGGTGGTCTTCCCTGTAGTCGCGATGATATTGCGAATCAACAAAGGCGGGGGCCCAAGCATAGCCGGCGTATACACTAATTGACTCATCGATATTGTACACCAATGCAGCGCGTACTTGCGTAGTAGTAAGGCGCTGCCAGTCATTACCGAGGCGCGGCTGCGCTTCCAGATAGATCTCATAACGTTTCTGGGGATCCAGGGAGATGTGAGAATTAATGTTGGTCCACCCCTCGAAGTCAGGAGGTTGGGCCGATACCGACGGCGTAGACACAAAGATTGCGGCAGCGATCGACAACCACTGCGCGCCGAACCAGTAGTCTGCTGCGAGTTTAAACTTCGACACCCTGGCTACCCCATAGTATTGCTTCTGGCGGCACAAGAGCGACACCTTCGCCTCAAAATTACATTCCAAGTGAACTTATGGGGTATAGACTTGATCAGGGTCGCCTTAAAAATGAGACAGACTATTTCACCAGCTGACGCCATCTAGGTTTGAAACCAGGATTCAGAGAGATATCCCGATCCCGAGGGAGAGGCGTCCTCCCTCACAAAACACCAACCACTTGCGACCTTTTCTCATCGCTAGCAACCGCTTCGGTTGTAGAGAGATTCAGTTTGGTAGCTCTTCAGATAAGTAAGCAGACCGTCTCTATTTCTTTGCTATCCCCATGGTCGCGCCTTAGATTGGCCTAGTTGCTTCATATGGGTAGAAGTGAGTCATCTCGCGCGAAAAAGGAGTCTCTTTGCTGCTTTGTCGCACGAGGTTGGTGAAAAGGTTTTTACCGATGGTCGTGCGTCGAATTCAAACCGACTGAAAGGAGGTGATACCGATGCGCTTGAACTTGTTTTGCGTCTTGCCGCATGTGTGCATGAAATGTGGAAGGTTGGCTTTTTCGAATGAACGGCACCCTGAAAAGACCTATCGCCGTCAATTTCTCGAACAGTGTCCTATGTGCCAATATCCATTTTCCTGATACGCAAGCCGCCAAGGTTCGATTTCTCATCAACCTTGTGCGGCTCTTTAGAAAGCACACGCAGTCGTTTAGTCCCCGACCTGCTCCCAGCAATAGAGAGCCTCTGATTCGAACGCTGAATCCCCTTCAGGCACGTAGTGCGCCTTCCTCATGGTAAGCAAGGGTTGCTTCAAAAGTAAAGGAGTATACCTATGAGCCAGCCGTCGACCACTACCACTACCATCCATCAACAAGTCCCTGTCTTCCCGACTTTACCGTGTCGCGAGTTAGCCCTACTAAACGAGTTGAAGAATCCAGCGCTTGACTGGCAAGGCACGAAGTTTAAGAATCGCAAGGTCTGGGAGAGCGGTGGACCGTTCGATCCCCAGCGGCGCGGCAGCCCCCTAAATCCGATGGATTCCTTTAGCGAACAGCGTCTCTGTGATCCCTTTAGCAAGCCTTCCTTGAGCGATTTTAGCCGTAATCCCTCTGCTCACCGACATTTGGATTGGCATACCATCGACAGAGAGACTCTTTGCGTGACCACTGACTCCCATAGGATAAATTTCTCTCGAACTCGATCGGATTCATACTCACACCACACCCGACAGGAAAAAAGTTCAAGTTCATACTTCGTCACATTTATGAGCAATGATGAGGCGAGTCGCCGGACAACATTGAGCGGATCAGAGTATCCTCAGCTTGCTGAAATATTTGCTGAGATATCGGGGCGGGAGAAAATCGAAGTGTCGCAAAGATGAATCGAGACCAGAGCTAGAAGCTCTGCGGTCCAGGATGCCGTTGTGTAGCCCTAATTATCCATTCTCAACCGAACGATTAATAGTGAGACCGGAAACTATCCCGCCTTGGTGATCGCTATGCGCACCTAGCGGGCGAATCCGTAAGGGGACAGAGATCAAGAGAAAAGGAGCTTTAGGAGAAGTAGCCCACTGAGTCGTCAAATGCCCACGCAAAAGTGCTGCGCCTTCTTCGGGTATCGCCAGCACTGTGCGGGGATGAGCTACTACCTAAAGTTCACTCCCGCCATCACTTATGTGTGATGAACGATTATCGCTCGCCCTGAATTGACGTGTAAGCCATCATTCCGAGCGATTGTGCTCGCTTGATAGCCTTAGCAACCTTGCGCTGATTGTAAGCGCTCAGTCCAGTCAACCGACGCGATAGGATACGACCGCGCTCACTCACAAACTTTGAGAGCATGGTGACATCTTTATAGTCGACCGTCTTAGTAGGATCTTCTGTAAAAGGATCTAGCTTCTTGCGACGCTTGAAGAGCTGCATGCGTTGGATTGAAGGAAGTGGCTCGAACCGTCGAGCTCCCTCTCCACCCTCTCCTGCACCTGCGCCTGATGATGATGGCCCTGAATTCTTACCGCGGTCTTCGCACACCTTCATTGGGCGGCCATTCACTACGCGGTTATTGAGTGTCTCGATAGCCTTAGCAGCATCCTCTTCGCGGTCCATCTCAACGAACGCAAAACCCTTCGAACGCTTTGTTTCGCGGTCAGTTGCTACAACAACGCTTAGCGCTGGACCAACTTCGTCGAATAGCTGCCGTAGCTGCTCGCTGGTCACTTCAAAATCAAGATTGCTGATAAAAAGCTTCTTCTTGGTTACACCCGAATTCATGAAAACTCCTCGAACTTTTAGAGGTCAGGAGGCTACATTCGTAAGGTAGAAATGTCAAACCTCAGACCTGCAAAGGCGCTAAAAACCGCACCAACAAAGCTCCGGCAGCAAGGACAGTGCCAACGCCACCACAGTCCGCCAGTCGAAAAACGAGCTAAAAATCTGACCTGATTGAAGATTTAACTACAACTAACCTAAAATTAGTATTGACGCTGCAAGCTAACCCATGTACATACCTAACCCAGGATTCGCAAGCGAGCACAGCTACTTGCGTGGGTTTAGTCTTCAGTTGCAGGAGTAGTTACCCGAGCCGTCCCAGAGACGCACAAGGGTAACCACAAGGCTGCTGAGGAGGAAATCTACACAGGTTGGACGGAAGAAATTCCTAAAAGCTGCCTTAACATTTAGGGGAGGCCCTTTAATGACAGGTTGTGTAAGTTTTAGTCGTAGTGGTTTTAACTTTCTGAAGGTTGTGTCTGTAGTATCCGCGTTTTCGAGTCCCTACTTATTTTTGTCCGGCCCTTTTCAGGCGACGGGTTCTCGAGCGGTGTCGCTTCGAGAAAAACAGTCAGCCTTTCACCCATCGTTATTCGTTTAATTAACTGTAAGAATTGGAGTTTTGAATAGCTTATGAGCAATTCTGCCAATAAATTCATGCCTGAAGAGGAGAGCGAGGCATCCTCTCCAGTAAAGCCCGAGCGCAACTTGTTAGCTGCCGTTTTGGCGCGAGCTATTTGCGATGCGTTTGGTACTGCACACTGCGAGCGTCACGTGGTTCGTAGCGCACGCCAGTGGCTCTTCGGAAAGATTACGCCGAAGCGGCCCTTTAGCTTCGCGTGGGTAGCTCTTCATCTCGACCTAGAGCCGCTCTCTCTGCAAGAGAGCCTCAAACAATACGAGGGAGATCCCGAGGCAATCCAGGAGCGTTTGAGCTTGCTGCGGTAAACTCAAGCCTGACTCGATGCAAAGGGGCTGTGGAGCGATCCGCGGCCCCTTTTTTTGTTACAGGCAGTATACAAACCTCTCAGCACAACAACACCCACCCCCTTCCCCGACTTCTGAACTCGCAGTAGAGTTTTGTCGCCCTATGGGAAAAGTTCTTCTTCTCGCCACAGCTCCTGACATCCCTGAAGCCTACCTCGCTGTGGGTCTTCACCAACGTGGCTTTGATATACTCTGGATGGGTGGCGGTCTGGATACACGCTACGGAGAGCCGATAAACAAC
>JBIKKT010000025.1:0-54193 GCA_044360195.1 Bdellovibrionota bacterium
TTGATTCGCGAGGTGTTTTGACCGATTAGCGCTTGGCTATATCGATTTCACTGATATCTACAAGTAATTTACGAGCGACCACTGCTCATCAATTTTGGCGTGCAATTATTCGCGTCAAGAGTTTTTGAAAATATTTTTACCGTGAAAATCCCGCTCGCACAGCACAGATGCCACTACCGCTTATTTCGATCGCCGATACGGAGCGGGATTTTAAAGTATCTCCGCAGTATCGGGCGAGCGAAATAAGCGGCTGCCGAGATACCGACAACGATACTCTGTCGGGCCAGCTTAGCTGGTCCCGTGCCCTGCAGTTAGAGCCTGGGGCATTCTACGTCAGGGGCCACGGGTATCTGGATTATGGACGTCTCTTTAGAATCGAACAGGAAGAAGCTCGGCTTGCCCAATCTCAGCCTCTACACAGTTCTACAGATTTTGAGCATCTCGATCGTTGATAAAAAGCCCATTTTACGGGCTTTTGACGATTTGTCTTTCTTCCCATATAAGTGTGAGTCCGATATGCAGCTGAGCTTATGGGGACTCTTCGTGGAATCGAGTGGGTGGCAACGAGGATAGAGATAGCGTAAGCCCGTGTCTTGACCCATAAATTGCGGCTGCTCACGGGATCGTTAACGTAGACGTTGGACGTAAACGTAAGCGTGCACAAGCACCCTCACGTCCCGATAATACTGAGTGTTACCCACTCGATTCCACGAAGAGCCACAAATTGTTTTGACGTGGCATCAATAGGAGTATCATCACTCTTCACCGATGCCCCGCTACCCCTCTAACCCTCTCAACGATCTCACGCACCACCCCAGGATCAGCAAGCGTTGTAACATCACCTATAGCTTCGAACTCGCCCTCGCCGATCTTGCGCAGGATACGGCGCATGATCTTTCCAGAGCGTGTCTTGGGTAACCCTGGCACAAACCAGAGAGAATCTGGCGTTGCGATCGGAGAGATTACCTCTCGCACGGTGTCTACAACGCGCTTTACCGTATCAGCATCCTCACTTACACCTTCGCGCAAGACGCAGAAGGCACCGATCCCCTGCCCCTTAATCTCGTGCGGTATTCCGATGACGGCCGCTTCAGCAACGAGCCCAGAACGAACAAGCGCACTCTCAACCTCAGCAGTACCGAGTCGGTGTCCGGCAACATTTAAAACGTCATCAACGCGCCCCGTGATCCAGTAGTATCCATCCTCATCACGCCTACACCCATCTCCGGTAAAATAGAGCCCTGGATACATAGAAAAGTAGGTCTTAAAAAATCGATCGTGATCGCCGTACACCGAGCGCATAATCCCGGGCCACGGAAAATTCATGCACAACCGGCCTGATACTCCGTTACCATGAATCTCAGCACCACTCTCATCAACGAGCACGGGTTGAACTCCAAAAAGAGGCTTGGTAGCAGAGCCCGGCTTTGTCGCGGTAGCTCCAGGGAGCGGAGAGATTAAGATTCCCCCCGTCTCAGTTTGCCACCAGGTATCAACAACTGGACACCTCCCGTCTCCAACAACATTCCTGTACCAGAGCCACGCATCTGGATTTATCGGCTCACCGACTGAACCCAGCAACCTAAGCGACTTACGACTGTAACGCTTTACGTGCGAATCTCCCTCTTTAATGAGAGCTCTAATTGCAGTGGGTGCAGTGTAGAAAATAGTTACGTTGTGTCGGTCGATAGTATCCCAATAACGACCAGCGTCAGGATATGTGGGCAGGGACTCAAACATCACTGTTGTGGCGCCATTTGAAAGAGGGCCATAAACAACGTAGGAGTGTCCCGTAATCCACCCAACATCAGCAGCGCAGAAGAACACATCGTTCTCCTTACTATCGAACACGTACCGATGCGTGATCGTTGTCTGCAAGAGGTATCCCGCTGTGGTGTGCAGTACCCCTTTTGGTTTTCCTGTTGAGCCGCTCGTGTAGAGAACGAAGAGTGGGCTTTCAGAATCCATCGCCTCGGCCGGACAGTTTGCACTTGAAGAGATATCGCTAAGAGCCTCATGATACCAGAGGTCTCTGCCCTGCTGCATCGATACAGACGCCTCGGTCCGACGTACCACGACAACACGCTCAATACTCGGGCACTCAGCAACCGCATCGTCTGCGGTTACTTTCAACGGAATAGCCTTTCCACCCCGTAAGCCTTCGTTTGCTGTTATAAGCAGCTTACAGCCGCAGTCGTTGATACGATCCCGCAGCGCCTCAGCCGAGAAACCAGCAAATACAACGGTGTGTATTGCTCCTATCCGAGTGCACGCCAACATAAAGATAGCTGCCTCAGGGATCATCGGGAGATAAACAGCTATTCGATCGCCTTTCACAACACCAAGCGACCGCAGGAGATTCGCTGTGCGACACACCTCTGTATGAAGTTCGCGGTAGGTCAGTTTTCGTACATCGCCGGGCTCGTTTCCCTCCCAGATAATTGCGGTCTTATCACCACGCTCTGCCAGATGCCGATCGAGGCAGTTCTCTGAGACGTTAATCGTTCCACCATCAAACCAGCGGATATGAGCCTTGGTGAAATCGTACGAGAGCACTTTTTCAAACTCTTTGTGCCAAAGAAGAAGACTGCGTGCCTGCTCTGCCCAAAACCGCTCAGGGTCTTTAACAGAGGCAGCATACAACTCCTCATACCGCTCAGCGTTTATCAGCGCAGATTCAGAAAATTCGGATGAGGGGGGAAAAAGTTGGCTGGTAGCTGTCATAGATGCACTCCGTTTCAGTCTCACAACAATACAAAAGTGCCCCCAGATGTGCGATAGGGAAAAAGGCCCGACGCACCATCGTTCAAAAAGGATTCATCCGCCCATCATAGGCTATTTTTCACACGACTTTTTAGAGCCTTATCCATTTTAGGAACCCATTCGGTCACTACTACCATCTTTGATACCCTAAGAGCTTGCACGATGAACACAACACCCACTACAACTTGGCCCTACGAGCACCGTTTTGAATGCTGCGTGCGTGGCTCACTCCTGGCTGTACCACCTACGGTATGGACAACCGCCATAGCCCTGGGCGACTGTGCAGTTTCATCTCACGGCAAAAACCCCGAGTGTCACTCCTATATCCTCACCTCAGGCTTTCTACTGGTCTTCAACAATAGGTGCGTGCTCGTTAGCAACTCGCCCCGTGGGTTGGTAGAACCGGCTACCTACCTGTACAATGCTCTCAGCGAGAAGCAACCCACCTACGCCTCAATAACTAGACGGTATCCCGTTGGAGAAGACCTCCTCAGTTTAGCAATCGCTGGACTTGATGAGTCGCAACTCCCACCAGTTACAGCGCGGCTTGAAAGCGGAACCGTACACGAGTGGGTAATTGAGCCAACACTGGCCCAATCTCCACCCCAGACGCTCACACTCCTCTTTCACGGCCTGGTTGATAGCTCTGATAGTATTACGTGTCGCAGCGCTCTCCTCGAGCTCTTTCCAGAATTCCTTGTACTGGTTGATAGGCCCTGCCCTGAATCGTTTATGATTACTGCCATTAGTGGCACGCAGTACATCGCCCTACGTCGCACAGAAGGCACTTACGCTAGCTTGGAGATATCAGTAAATGATTGGCACCGTGCGGAAGCGCTCATAAGTCAAGCACTACTACTCTTTAAACCAGAGGTGGTTGGCCCGATCTGGACAGGAGCCCCGCTTGAAAAGAACTTCGAATACTCAAGCTCTAACGACGACCTCGTTCGATAGCAGGCAGTACTCAGACAAAGTTTCGTACTAGCCGCCCTCTGCTGTGCTATACTACTTGAGAGGTAGCCTGCCGGTATGACGAAGCATCGCACCATCATCGAGCCCTTCAAAATCAAGATGGTTGAACCGCTCACCTTTCTTTCTCGAGAGGCGCGGCATGAAGTGCTCCGCAATGCGGGGTACAACCTCTTTGCCGTTCCTGCAGAGAAAGTTACCTTTGATTTCCTTACTGACTCTGGAACTACAGCCATGAGCGCCGCTCAGTGGGCAGCGATGATGGTGGCTGACGAGTCGTACGCTGGCTCGCGTAGCTTTTCGAGATTTGAAGCGGTGGTAAAGGAGCTCACGGGATACCCCTTCGTAATCCCAACCCACCAAGGTCGCGCCGCCGAGCGACTACTCTGCCAGGCGCTTATCAAGCCTGGGATGAAGATCCCCTCGAACAACCACTTTGACACTACTCGCGCGAATATAGAGCAAGCAGGAGGAGAAGCAGTTGACCTGGTAGTGACCGAGGCGCGCGACCCAAGGTCACACTACCCCTTCAAGGGAAACATCGACCTTGCCCGCTTAGAAGCCTTCTGCACAGCAGAGCGGCCCCACATCCCCTTCGGTATGCTCACCATCACAAACAATACCGGAGGGGGCCAACCAGCATCGCTTGAAAACATTCGGGGCGCAGCTGAAATCTACCGCCGTTACGATATCCCATTTATCCTCGATGCGTGCCGTTTTGCAGAGAACTCTTATTTTATCAAGCTACGGGAGGCCTCGCACGCTAATCGTGCAGTGCGCGAAATCGCCCAAGAGATATTCTCACTCGCAGATGGCTGTACGATGAGTGCCAAGAAAGACGGCTTGGTGAATATCGGCGGCTTTATCGCCCTCAAGCACGCCAGTTGGGTCGAGCAGCTACGCTCCCTGCTTATTTTAACCGAAGGGTTTCCAACCTACGGAGGTTTAGCTGCGCGAGACCTTGAAGCACTCGCTGTGGGTTTAAGTGAGGTACTCGATGAAAGCTACCTTGAGTACCGGGTGGCTGTGACACGATACATGGCGGAGGGGTTAAACGCGCTTGGAATCCCAACCGTTCAGCCGCCGGGTGGTCACGCTGTCTATATCGACGCAAAAGAGTTTCTAAGCCACATCCCATCACACCACTTTCCAGGCCAGGCGCTCGCCTGTGAGCTCTATCTGGCAGAAGGAATTCGCTCTTGTGAGATTGGATCTGTGATGTTTGGAAAGTTCCAAGGAGATAAGTCCTCTGGGGCGACGCCGCAGTTCGTTCCTGCAGCACTTGAGTTAGTACGGCTTGCCTTTCCACGTCGAGTGTACACTCAGAGCCACTTTGATTATATCTTGGAGGGAATGAAGGAGATCGTTGCTACCAAGGAGAGCCTTAAAGGTTATACGCTTATCTATGACCCCCCTTATCTTCGCCACTTTACGGCTCGTTTCGCGCCGTTGTAATGTTAAGGGATGAATTCATCGGTCAACGAGTCGTCTATCACCGAAGCTCTAACGAAAGAGCGCCTCGTATCGGTTGCAGTTATAACCACATTCCTCTCCTTAGTACCAACTGCCTATGCGGCTCTTGTCTCAAACTCGACCACATTGCTGGCTGACCTTTTACGCTGCGTAGCTGAATTCGCCGCAATCTTCCTCTCGTGGATAATCTTGCGAAAGGTAGCCAAAGCAGAGACCTCGCGGTTTAACTATGGATTCGGCAAGCTTGAGCAACTGGCGTGTGTCGCCGTTGCGGCGTCGCTCTTTGGAACATTCCTACTGGCATTTGTGCTCGGAATACGCCGAATTATCTCCCCAGAGACGGTTGTTAACGCAGAATTTGGGCTAGCTCTCGCCTTACTATCAGTGGTCGGAAACGGCTCTCTTTGGATATTAAACCACGTCTCCTTTTCAAAGACCTCCTCACCGGTTGCGGACTCTCAGTGGCGGCTCTTTCGCGCCAAGACTCTTGCAACTGTTGTTGTTGTGCTCTCATTAAGCGGAGCACTCTTCCTTCCGCACTTCAGTTGGAGCGCTTATATAGATGGGGTTGGCTCGGTGGGGTTATCGCTCTTTATGCTCTGGTCTGCGTATTCACTTATATCATCGTCGGTACCCGACCTTATCGATTGCGCACTTGAGGAAACACTAGAGCAGAGGGTGCGCGAGATCCTAAAGGGGTTTGAGGACAAATACATAGCTCTCGAGAGGATGCGCAGTCGACGGGTGATTAAACGGGTACACCTGGAGCTCTTTATATCGTTTCAGCCGGGGCTATCATTTGGCTCCGTCCACGAGACCGTCATGTCTGTTAAAGGTGCGATTTTACAACATCTTCCAGGAGCTGATGTGCTCGTTATCCCTTCCATTTCAGAGCCCGCCCATTAGCTGAATGATATCTGGCTAAAAGCTCGACTCGCGCGCCTTGAATCACTTCCATCGTATTCGCAGATAAGGGGGTATCAGCTCTGCCTCACCAGCGGGGTTGATACGGCGAGTAAGCTACAGTAAGGTTCCTAACGTACAGGTTAACAAGCTATGAGCACCCACGACTTTGTATATCAAACCTTCGTAATCTACCTCTTCGTTAAGGCGATGATCTTCTTGCCGTTAGCGTGGGTGGCCGCTTTAGCCTGGTGGAGCGAACAAAACGAAAGCTCATCAATCCTTGAGACCGAAGCTTCTCAGGGCTGAGTCAACGCCTCAACCAATTTCGGATGACAGTGACCGTGAGCATTGCACTACCACGAAGAGACGCCATCTATGAGGGTACGCCCGTCGTTGAGCCGAATCTGCGCACCATAAGCTGAATGGACCTCGAGGAGCTCTGGTTGCGGCATCCCGGACTGAGTAAACGGATGCCAGACGACGAGCCCATCGCGAGTGGATAAATTACTCACACGTTAATCGAAACCTCGCGTGCTACGTGAACAACAGAGGCTGGTGTTACCTCGTCTAAATGAGGAATACGAGCCAACACCGGAAGCTTCGTTAAGTCCTCTATAACTGACTCTGTCTGTGGAAGCTCGCTTCCTCCAGTAAAGATAAGCCCCGCGATAGGAACGTTCCTACTTTGCAAGGCCAACACGGTAAGCAGCGTGTGATTAATACTTCCAAGGTAGTGCCGAGAAACGACTGCAACCGGGCAGCCTAACGCACTTATCAGGTCGAGGCTTGTGTGAGTGGTTGTTAACGGGACCATGACGCCCCCAGCCAACTCAATCACTAGTGGGTTTGTAGTTTCAGGAGGTGAAAGCTTATCAATTTCAATGACAACCCCGTCAATTGCCGCTGCTGCATGAGGTGAGAGGCTCTTACGAAGTGAGTACACACTTGGGTGAACACGCACCGCACTGTTAGTTACAAGTCCCCGCACCGTTTCCGCGTCAGATGGGCCATCGTCGATTCCACTCTGTACTGGCTTCCAATAGTCTGCGCCTAAAGCCTGGCACAATACAGCAGAAACCAACGTCTTTCCGACATCTGTTCCAATCCCTGCAACAACAAGAGATTTCATCCGCCCGCTAAAAAGCCTTGGCCTACTGCGCCAAATACTTAAGCGTAGGTAGTGCATGTTCCCCAACCAGACTAGGAAGGGACGATGACGCATCCGTTAGCTTTGAGAAGAAGCCCTTCTTCTTCAAGCTGAAAACGAGGTGCGGAAGCTCATCTGGCTTAAGGGTCACGTTAGCAAGCTCAAGCGCCTTACGCGCAGCATCGTAGATATCACCAAACTCATCTACTAACCCGAGCTCTTTCGCCTCACTACCGAGGATTACCCGACCATCTGCAAATTGCCGAACCTTCTCTTCAGGAAGGTTACGTCCTTCGGCAACGGCCTTGATGAACTGCGCGTGGACCTTGTGGGCTGTATCTTCGAGGAACTTACGCTCGTCGTCGGTCATCGGCCGGAATTGATTCCCTGCATCCTTCAGTGCCCCGCTCTTTACGGTGACCATTGAGAAACCAACTTTGTCTGCAATCGTCGTAAAGTTTGGGATCTGCATAATTACACCGATCGAGCCGGTCTGAGTTCCGGGCTGACAGAATATCTTGGACGCAGCGAGTGACGAGTAGAGCCCGCCCGAAGCGGCAAGAGAACCCATCGATACAACTATGGGCTTCTCTGATTTAAGGCGCTTCACTGCATTGTATATCTCTTCGGATGGCGCAACTGCACCGCCTGGCGAATCCACTCGAAGAACGATCGCCTTAGTGTTTTTATCGCGGGCCTCCTCGTAGAGCGCTTTAAGCACGTCAGTTGCATCCTCGATAACCCCGCCCAACTCGATGACTGCCACCTTTTCGCCGCCAACGATATCAACAGCTCCGCGCAACCGCCCTACTACAGTTGTGAGAAAAATAACGAGAAAGAAAACGGTAACGATCTTAGCAAGCCAGATCTTGTATTCACGCATGGGGAGTTCCTTTTAAGGTTTCGTACGACCGGGTTATTGTAGTTAATTTGTCGATTTGACACCACGACTTTTATCGACCACGCAGACGGTACCCTTTCCCCCTTCCCCTTCACCCCCCTGACGGTTAGGATTCGAGACGGAACATGCACACGAGGGGGCACCATGGCTACGACATCAATTGACACTATTAGAGAGATCTTCCAGAGCTCTGTTAGCCTAAAATCGGAGCTGGTAACTAACCAGGAGTTCCTCGCGCGCATCGTCCAAGGGGGCGAAGCACTAGCTCGCACCGTAAAGGCCGGGGGAACCATCTACGCCTGCGGTAACGGCGGCTCAACGTGTGATGCAATGCATCTGACAGAGGAGCTCGTGGCGCGCTACAAGCGCAACAGGGCTGGAATCAAGGCCATGCACTTCATGGATCCATCCGTACTCACCTGTTGGGGAAATGACTTCTCCTTTGAGAGTGCCTTTGAACGCTATGCACAGACCTTTTGCTCGGCCCACGACACCCTAGTAGCTATCTCCACTTCGGGAAACTCAAAGAATGTCCTCGCGGCAGTTAAAGCCGCAAAAGCCAAAAACACCACAGTGCTTGGATTAAGCGGCAAGGATGGCGGAGAGTTAGCAAAACTTGCTGATATAAACCTAGTGGTTCCATCATCTGCAACAGAGCGAATCCAAGAGGTTCACATTACGATTATCCACGCATGGTGCGAGCTTTTAGAGACTGAACACGGCTTGGCGTAAACCCAGCAGCGACACGAGACGGGTCTTACTAGGCTCTTCCCCTAAGCCGCCGCCCGAGCAATTAACTCGCGCGCACGCGCGTCATCCAAAGCAAACGCTGCCTGGGTAACCTTAGCTCTACGCAGATAGAGGTGCAGGTCATACTCCCATGTGAACCCTATTCCGCCATGGGCCTGAATGCACGCCTCACAGACCTTAACCCCAACATCACACGCCCTACCGATTGCAGCGCGGCTTGTTAGCGGGCGCTGCACTGGAGAGGAAGTTACTGACCAGGCAGCAAACCGAGATAGCGCCTCAAGGGACTCCGAAAGTGCATATGCATCGGCTAACTTGTGCTGAACAGCTTGAAAACTCCCGATTGGAACCCCAAACTGCTCACGCGTCCGAACGTACTCAGCGGTCATGTCAATAACGCGACGACAAAGCCCTGCCACCTCACACGCCTTAGCAACCTCAAGGCAGTCTTGTAGAAGACCGGTAGCATCGCGACTTAACCACACAACCTCAGCATCTTTTAGACTCACTTTTGACAGCGGAGTCGTAAGGTCAAGGCTTGTAGTTGGGTACACCGAGAACCCCGGCTGTACGCGATTAACCAGGCACGCCAGAAGCTCACTATTTCTACGAATAAAGGCCAGTAGCCGCGTTGAGCCTTCAACCGCGTAGGCCCATAAGATATTGCCTGTCACCCTACCATCGCTTGCTATTTCGACACCCTGGCAACACCGCTCAGGCGCTACCGCCGTTATATGCGCAGGATTTGCAAAGAGAGCGCGCTCTGACTGAGGCAGGATTCGTTTTGCGAGCGCATCGAAAAGGAGCCCCTCAAGCAGTGGCTCAGGCACTAGACATCGACCGATCTCGCTAGCAACCACACTGAAATCAAAGAACGTAAGAGAGCTCTGCTCGTTACCAAACTCCTGCTCTAGCCCTAGCTGAGAAAGCGTCTGCGCAAAGTGCGTATCGTGGCGCACCCCGCCCGATATGCGCTTTCGTAGGTACTCTGAAGTCACGTGCGTCTCAAGATACCCTCGAACTAAGTTACGCAACTCAACCTGTTCAGAAGAAAGCTGCATACTCTGCCTACATCATCCCTAAGAGACCCTTAACTTCATCCGATGGCTGCCACGCCGGCTGGAAGGTAATATTCACCACTACGTCACTAACCCCCGGCACTGCGCCGACCTTAGTTTTTACGTCGTGCTTTAACTGAGGACCTGCAGGGCACATCGGCGATGTGAAGGTCATCTCGATTATAACTTGAGAACCCTCGATTGTGATTCCGTAGATTAAACCTAAGAACCATACATCGAGGAAAAGCTCTGGGTCTTCAACCAGCTTTAAGGCTTCGATTATTGCCTCTCGCGAGGGCTCTGGTGCGGTAACTTCATTCATAGCTTCGATGCTACACCGCGCAGTTGGTGATGGGAAGGAGGATATCGGAGGTGGAGATAGGGAGAGGGCGTATGGATAATGTTGAGGCGATTCAAAACACAAATTCCTACTCCACCTCCTCATCATCCTCCTCCTGCACCTGCACCAATCTCCTTCTCCTTCCTGTTTGGGAGTTAGGGATGAGGAATTGGGTGCAGGTGCAGGATTAGGAGGAGGATTAGGAAGAGGAGGAGGAGCAGGAGTTTCGGGCATCCCCCCAAAAAAAACGCGGGCACCCATAAAGGTGCCCGCGCCATTAGAAGTGTTGACCGAAGTCACAAACTTCTACGCCACGAAGTAGCTCCGCAGAGCGGGGCCAACATCATAGCGACTCAACTAGAGAACTCTCTCCTTGAGAGCCTTAGCTGGTGTGAACCGAACGCGCTTGCGCTTCGGGATGTTGATAACCTCACCCGTAGCTGGATTGCGTCCCTGACGAGCCTTCGACTCGCGAACATAAAGCTTTCCAAGACCCATGAGAGGGATCTTGTAACCACGCTTTAGAGAATCCATAACGAAGAGGGAGATATCCTCAACGAGCTCCTTAGCCTGGGAACGCTTAACAAGTCCGCAGAACGCGCGAACGTTCTCGATGAACTCAGACTGAGTGTAGCTGAGGGTCGAGGTGTTACGAGGCTTACTTGATACGCGTGCCTTAGCAGTTGGCGCAGCAACAACCTTGCCGCTCTTTGCAGCTGGAGCCTTAGCCTTAACAGCCTTCTTTGGAGCTACTTTCTTAGCAGCCTTCTTTGCAACTTTCGCTGGCTTCTTTGCCATACGCTTGTTCTCCTAAATTACAGTTTGGTACAAAGCACTCTCAGTGCGTAGAATGCCCACGCAGAGTGCTCTCATCGAGCTGATTCTAAGACGCATTTTAAAGCCGGAAAAACATCGACCGGAAAATAACTTCTCGTCTTCAAGCTCGAACAAGGTGGATGATAGTGATACTTTTCGCATTTGATCAATAATATTTTTTTATGTCACCAATTAAAAATTCGCATTTTTCTTCGGTAAAATGCCCTATCCTGCTCGTGGCTCTCCTTGCGACTCTGGTGAGCACGCTCATACCAACTACTCACGCAGCGCAACCAGAGCCCGAACTCGCCGTATGCGACAAGCAGGAAATGATTCGAATTCCGCTACCTCCAACGTGGGAAAAAGTTACCGCGAGCCATCCCCAAGCATTATGCATTTTTCGCAGTAAAAACGTGGGTTTTCCGTCACTTACCGTAGTACAGACAACCCCGATAACAGCCCGGGAAACTGACTCCGATGCAGGAAAACTAGCGTATCTAGAGAAGAGCTACACCTCAGTTGGAATATCAGGTGCTAAGGCTAGCGACCTGCGCTCCATCAATCGCGGGAAGGTGCGCGGCTACTCGGCAGAGGTCTCATTTACAGCGCAGGCCGGAGACTTAAGGGCACTGGTTTCAGTGTTTGAGCTACCTGATAGAAGCTATATCGTAACACTTTTGGACCGGGCAGAGGGGTTCCAGGGCTCAAAAGATGCGCTCTACAGGGTAGCGCAAGGTGTTGTGATTGAACCCCCTTTGACACCAAACGACCTTGCTTCGGCAGATAGCAGCGGTGACAATTCCAAAAACTGGGGACTACTTTTAGCAGCAGCAGTGGCTCTAATTCTGGGAACGGCTGTGTGGATAAATCGCGTTAAGCGGCCTTAAAAAGGCCCAACCCGGAATCACTACCGACAAATCCCGTAAGCGCCTCAACGGCCCGCTCTGGATGCGGCATCAAGCCAACTACATTACCCGCTTTATTTGAGATTCCGGCTATCGAATTACACGACCCATTCACGTTGATCTCAATGTCTGAGTGCGCCACCTCGCCCGCCGCTGAGCAGTAGCGAAAGGCTACCTGATTATTACTTTCGAGTTCGGCAAGAGTAGCTGCATCCGCGAAGTAGTTCCCCTGAAAGTGCGCTATCGGACACGTTACAACGTCACCCTGCTTCATAGCTGCGGTAAAGAAATTCTTTTGCGAGGCAACTGAAACGCGAACAAATCGCGAAAGGAACTTGCGACCAACGTTCTCAAGCAGAGCTCCCGGCAGGAGCCCCGCCTCACACAAGATCTGAAAGCCGTTACATATACCAAGAACTCTTCCTCCGGCCTGCGCAAACTCCTTTACGGAGTCCATTACCGGAGATATCTTTGCAAGAGCCCCAGTCCGCAGATAGTCGCCATAGGAGAACCCCCCGGGCAGCACCACTACATCTGCACCCTGGAGATCACGGTCCCTGTGCCAAATACGAACCGCCTCAGCCTTGAGGAGTGTACCGTACACGTGCTCAACGTCTTGCTCGCAGTTAGTTCCAGGAAATACGACAACAGCTACCTTCACGGCTTACCTATGCCTCCTTGATCTCGTAGCTCTCAATTACTGTATTGGCGAGGAGAAGCTTACAGATCTCTTCCACCTGAACGAGTGCCGCAGCCTTATCGAGCCCCTCAGCTTCTAGCTCAATGATCCTACCGACGCGGATATTCTTGAACGCTTCGTACTTCTTATCTCTCAAGCCAGTCTCTATGGCCTTCCCCTGCACATCAAGAACTCCTGGCTTCAATCTGACGATAACTTGATAACGCATAACAACCCTTTCCTTGGGTATACCCACTGAATACACCGACCCTACACTAGCGCTCGATCGACTATCCTATCAACCTCTTTCAAGTGCCGAGGGAGATCAAAAACGGATGCTATCTCGGCAGCGCTCATAACTCCTGCAATCTGCGGGTCCTGGGTGACCCGTTCTTGCAAGCTTGCGCCACCATCCCATGCAGCCAACGCATGGCGCTGAACTAAAGCGTAAGCATCCTCGCGCGAAACCCCCTTATCGACTAATGCAAGGAGCAGATGCCCTGAAAACACTGTGCCGCGCGTCATCTCGAGGTTTTCAAGCATTCGCTCTGGCGATACCGCGAGGTTCCTTACCACCCCTTCAAAGCGGGTCAGCATAAAATCAAGCGCAATACACGCATCAGGCACCGCCACACGCTCAACTGAGCTGTGGCTAATATCACGCTCGTGCCACAAGGCGACGTTCTCAAAAGCCGCCTGAGCGTACGATCGCACCAGGCGAGCGAGACCGCAGAGGTTCTCAGTAAGGATTGGGTTGCGCTTGTGCGGCATCGCAGACGACCCCTTCTGGCCCTTGGTGAACCCCTCCATCGCCTCACGCACCTCTGTACGTTGAAGGTGGCGGATCTCAACAGCAAAGCGTTCAATCGATGAAGCAACCCCTGCCAAGGTCGCCATAAAGTGTGCGTGTCTGTCGCGCTGTACTACTTGAGTGGCAACGGTCTCAGCTTTTAGGTCAAGCCGCTGCATAACCAGCTCTTCTACGCTTGGGTCTATCCCGGCATACGTTCCAACTGCACCTGATACCTTACCGCAGGAGATCTCCTCGATTGCGCTCGCCAAGCGCTCTTGCTGCCTTTTAAGCTCAGCATACCAGCCGGCTAGTTTGATACCGAACGTGGTAGGCTCAGCATGGATACCGTGCGAACGACCGATACACGGGGTGTGCTTAAATTCAATAGACCTAGCCTTTAAGGTCTCTAACAGCTTGGCTATTCGCTCAGAAAGCAATAGCCCAGACTTTCGCATCTGCACAGCAAGGCAGGTATCCACCACGTCACTTGAGGTCATCCCGCGGTGCACGTAACGCGAGAGTGGCCCTACGTACTCAGCAACGTTTGTGAGAAACGCAATAACGTCGTGCTTTACCTCACGCTCAATATCGAGCACCCGTTCGACTTCAAAGGCTGCCTTCTCATTGTAAGCGGCTAGAGCCTCAGGCGGAGCCTTCCCAACCTTGACCAACCCCTCGAGGGCGAAGCGTTCAATATCGAGCCAAATTGAGTAACGGGACTCATCAGACCAAATGGCTACCATCTCGGGGTTTGAATAGCGTGGAATCATGCGTTAACTAATACCGCGCCGCGGTGCGGTTCATCAAGCTCAAGGAGGGGTAAACTTTCATATACATTACCGCAAAGCAGGGTTCGAAGCCCCCCGGAGCGGTCAGAACACTGATCTAAGTAACGATTAGCCGTCTTTAGGGCTACCTGCGGTGTATTGCTATTTTCGCTAAGGTGCCCGAGCACAATGTGAAAGAGCTCAGGATGCATTATCTCCTCCAGCAGCTGCCCGGCTGCATCGTTACAGAGGTGCCCGTGCGTGGAGGATATCCGCTGCTTAAGCTCCCAGGTGTAGCTACATCCTTGGAGCATCTCTTGGTCGTGGTTTGACTCAAGCAAGATAGCATTGGCCCCTTTAACGTGCTCACGCACGAGCGTAGTCACTCGCCCTAGGTCAGTTACCAAGACCAATTTGAACCCTTCAGACTTTACAACAAACCCGACTGGATCGACTGCATCGTGAGCAATACTAAAGGGGGTAATCTCAAAAGGCCCAGCTGAGAACTCTTGCCCTGTTGAGAAGATCTCCCTCCCCTTTACCTTCCCTACCTGCTCCATCGTTCCTCGGTTGGCGTAAACCGGGATGCCGTGCCTACGACTTAGGGTACCAACACCGTGGATATGATCTGAGTGCTCGTGGGTCACTAGGATAGCCTTGATTGAAGCGGCATCGATGCCGTGAGTGGCGAGCCTCGCCTCTGCTTGCTTCCCAGAGAGCCCACAATCAACGAGTAGCCCAAAGCCGCCCGATTCAACGTAGGTACAATTAGCTTTACTGCCGGAAGAGATAACTGAGAAACGCACCCATCGATAAAATCAGAGCAGCAGTGTGAAGGCAAGAGGTTGAGGCCATTAGGTTGCGGAAAAATGAGGGGCACGGTGAATGTAGAGACTCCGGTCTCCCTAGCTAACCTGGAAGGTTCGCGGTCCAGGGAGGCTGAAGAAACCTCTTATTGAAAATCAGGGATGGTCGGGATAGCGTGAGAGTATGAGCGTTTCTGTTACATTCCTGGGCGCAGCCGGAACCGTTACCGGTTCATCATATCTGGTCACCTATGGCGATCAACGAATCATCGTTGACTGCGGGATATTCCAAGGAGAACGCTCCTGGAGGGAGAAGAACTGGCACCGCCCTCAATTTGAGCCAGCGACTATTACTGCAGTGCTTCTAACCCATGCGCACATCGACCACATCGGCATGCTGCCACGACACTATGTGCATGGCCTGCGAGCGCCGGTGTACTGCTCCCCTGCCACAGCTGACCTTGCGTCGCTCCTTCTTCTCGATAGCGGCAGACTCCAAGAAGAAGAGGCCTCCTATCGCTCTGAAAGGAAGCGTTCGCGGCACCAGCCACCCCTGCCTCTCTATACCGAGCACGATGCTCAGCAAGCGCTTAGTCTATTGAAGCCCAAGACTGTTGGGGAACGTATTCAGGTATCCGATGGCGTTTACGCCACATGGTCACTGACAGGTCATATCCTTGGCGCCTGCGCTATCACACTTGAGATCGGAGGGAAGAAGATCGTCTTCTCAGGAGATATCGGTCGTTACGGGGAGCCTATCCTCGTCGACCCGGCGCCAATCTCACACGGGGACCTACTACTAATTGAATCGACCTACGGCGACCGTCTACACGAAAAAGCTGACCCTCACGAGAAGCTCGCTGACATTATCAACCGCACCGCAAAGCGCGGGGGAGTTGTGCTGATCCCAAGCTTTGCAGTGGGAAGAACACAAACGCTCCTTTACTATCTGCGCGAACTGAAGCAGGCAAAGCGTATACCCGACCTCCCTGTCATCATCGATAGCCCGATGGCACGCGATGCAACAGAGATCTACCGTCGCCATTCAGACGAATTCGATGCTACGTCGCGTGAGCTACTACGCAAGGGGTTTCAGCCCTTCCAACCATCTAAGGTGTACTACACAAGGGAACGCTCCGAATCGATTGCTCTCAATTCGATTGATGAGCCGATGATCATCATTTCCGCAAGCGGTATGCTCTCTGGCGGTCGTATCCTGCATCACCTCCGTCACCGGGTGTCGGACGGAAGAAACACCGTGCTCTTCGTAGGTTTTCAGCCTCCGGGCTCACGCGGTGACTGGATGAAGCGGGGAAGCAAAACGATGCGTATCCTGAGTGAGGAGCTGCCTATCCGAGCAGAGGTGTGTGAGTTAAGTGGCCTGAGCGCTCACGGGGACCGCGATGAGCTTTTGCGCTGGCTCAGGTCGTGCTCAGGAAAGCCCACCCGGGTAGCGGTTGTGCACGGGGAGCGGGAAAGTGCCGAACATTTTAGAGCCACACTACAGAGTGAGCTTGGGTGGGATGTATTTGTACCCGAATATTTGGCGACAATAGAGCTTTAGCCTATCTCTTGGCTATAACGGCTTGTGTTGTTGCAACGCTAAACGTACACTCCCGGCTGCCTGTTGTAGCACCCTATGTCGTCTTCCTCTCACATATTCTTTGATCCATCAGGAAAGCGTCGCCCTCTACTTCTCGGTTTAGTTGCCGTTCTCGCAATCACCCTATTTACAGCGGTCATCCTCTCCTGGGTAATGTTCCTTGGCTCTCCCTTAGTGGCAAACCGCCCGCCCGGAACAAGCGGTGAGGAAGGCAGACTAGGCAAGCTCGTAGAGCCAACCCCGGCGGTCACGGAGCTAGACCAAATCCCATCAACCTCACCCATCATCTCAACCGGACGGGGTGATATTATCACGATCTCTCTATCAGCGGCGCGGACGCTCGCGCGCACTTCGGCCGTTACCCAACCACCAAAGCAAAGTGCAGATGGTAGCGCCCCCCCACCACAACCATCTGCTACAGTCATACACTCTGGGTATAAACCCCGCGCCGTAGCACTTACATTTGATGACGGTCCTGCTCAACCTTTTACTGCTCAAATTCTGGATATATTGAAAGAGAGCAACATCAAAGCAACATTCTTCATCGTGGGCGAACGCGCGCTTGAAGAGCCCGACCTGCTCCGCCGCATTTTCAACGAGGGACATGATATAGGTAATCACACTTTCTCACATCCCGACCTCTCGCTCGTCAGCAGGAGCCGAGAAACCCTTGAGCTAAACGCAGCGCAGCGAGCGATTCAGGGTATTATAGGTCGTTCGGTGCGCCTTCTACGCCCGCCCTACATCAGTGAAGGTTCCCCACTCTCTTTCCAGGAGCTGCGCGCGCTCGCTGTCGCGCAAGACCTGGGATACACGACGGTGGGCATATCCACTAATGGCCGCGATTGGGTGCAGTATGACACGGATGCAAACGGCGAATCTGTTGAGCGGACGGGAAGAGATATTGCTAATGAGATCTTGGCTACGGTCGACCAGATGGACGGAAATGCCATCCTCCTGCACGACGGACCCAAGGAAAGATCCCGTTCAGTTGAAGCTCTATCGATCCTGATTCCAGCTCTTAAACAGAAAGGATTGCGCTTTGTCACTACGCACGAGCTGATGGGAGTCCCGCGTGATTCGCTCTTACCGACAACGTCCCCCAATCCGCTACGGCTCATGCATACGGTGGTTCTAGAGCTCATATCATACGGGTCCCTGGCCTTCCGAGCTCTCTTTATCGGCATCGTTACGCTAGGCGTGATACGGCTTGCGATCATACTGATCTGTTCGGTGCTCGCTCGACTGCAGGAGATTAGAAAACCATTCATCCCTGAGGAATGGGAACGTGCCCGAGATATCCCTGTTAGTATAGTTATTGCTGCATACAACGAGGGCAAGGTTATCACGCGCACTATCTCAAGTCTTTTAGAAGGGAGGCATCGAGCTTACGAAATAATTATCGTTGACGATGGCTCAACCGACAACACGAGCGACGAGGTAAAAGCGCATTTCAGTAATGACCCCCGCGTCAAGCTGTTCCGTCAACACAACGGAGGAAAATCATCGGCTCTCAATCACGGCATTCAATATGCTCGATACGATATCCTTGTATGTCTTGATGCAGACACTCAGTTCGACCCCGATGCGGTGACGCATCTTGCCAAACACTTTATTGACCCACGGGTCGGCGCCGTTGCTGGAAATATAAAGGTAGGTAACCGCAGGAGTATCCTTACCCACTGGCAGTCGATGGAGTACATTACAAATATAAGCATCGGCCGTCGGGCGTACGCTTATCTCAATGCGATCCTCGTAGTAGCTGGTGCTGCTGGCGCGTGGCGCCGTTCTGCCGTTGCTGAAGCAGGTGGGTACCACTCGGACTCGCTGGCGGAAGATATGGATCTTACCTGGCGCGTTCGTAGACTCGAATGGAAAGTAATCAATGAACCAGCTGCGATAGGATACACCGAAGCTCCAGAGGATCTTCGAGGTCTTTACAAGCAACGCTTCCGTTGGTCGTATGGCGCGTTACAGTGCCTATGGAAGCACCGCGGAGCCTTTTGCAAGCATGGCTTTTTTGGGTGGCTCGGTGTGCCCTCAGTGCTACTCTTTGGATGTCTCTTTGAACTGCTTTCACCGCTTGCTGATTTAAAGATGTTACTCACCGTAGTGACATCTATCTCGCTTATGACTACTGACCATCCGATTGTCTATGGTTCCCAGGAATATACAGACCTAGTGCTGCCCCTTATCACTACGGCGTTGCTGTATGTTATATTTTTCGTTGTAGAGCTTCTCATCTCAGTACTGGCTTTCTACTTTGACCGAGAGAACATGCGTCCACTATGGCTTCTCTTTTTCCAGCGCTTCATCTATCGGCAACTTATGTATTTCGTTGCCTGCCGCGCGCTGTGGAAGGCAATAAGTGGTTGGAAACAGGGCTGGGGCACTCTGCAACGTACTGGGACCGTTACGCTACCAACCCACAGAGGAGAGCGAGATACAAACGCAGTATGTAGCGGTTAGCTACTGAGTCGGATCCTAATACGTTGATTCTTCTCTGATTTAAATCCCCCGTATCTTCTCCGAATCTAGCGCAGAACGCATGGGTGAAATATTTCATGTCCCTATCCAGTAAAAGTTGCTATACCTTCCGGTCGCTACTTTGTGAGGTACCCCCAGCTGCGAGTGTCTAACCAACACGCCAGCAGAGGGCTATACGACATTTGAAACATACAGGAGAGAGAGCATGACTGAGTATTTTGATGTAGCCGCAATTAAATACGAAGGCCCTTCGTCCACTAACCCACTGGCATTTCGCCACTACAATGCCGATGAGGTGATCGAGGGCAAGACCATGAAGGATCACCTGCGCTTTGCAGTTGCATGGTGGCATACTTTCTGTGGCACCGGCAGCGACCCATTCGGACCAGGGTGCGCTGTTCGTCCTTGGGATGATGGCTCTAACTCCCTTGAGATGGCGCTTAAGAAGGTAGATGTCGCGTTTGAGTTCATGCAAAAACTCGGTGTCCCCTTCTACTGCTTTCATGACCGAGACGTAGCACCTGAAGGCAAAGATCTACGAGAGAGCAACAAGAACCTCGATGCTGTTGTGGCAAAACTTAAAGACGCGCAGTCCCGCACGGGCATCAAGCTTCTCTGGGGCACAGCAAACCTCTTTAGCAACAAGCGCTTCGTGCACGGCGCTTCAACGAGTTGCAACGCTGATGTCTTTGCGTATGCCGCCGCGCAAGTCAAGAAGGCGATGGAGGTCACAAAAGAGCTTGGTGGAGTTAACTACGTATTCTGGGGCGGACGCGAAGGGTACATGAGTATCCTTAACACCCAGCTCCGCCGCGAACTTGATAACCTTGGGCGATTCCTCTCAATGGCTGTTGAGTACAGAAATAAGATCGGACTTGATGCTCAGTTCTTAATTGAACCAAAACCCAAGGAGCCAACTACGCACCAGTACGACAGCGATTGCGCTGCTTGTATGGCATTCCTCAAGACCTACGGCCTTGAGAAGGAGTTTAAGTTCAACATCGAAACCAACCACGCAACACTCGCTGGCCACTCGATGGCACACGAGATGACGTACGCTAGTAGCTACGGGATGCTTGGATCAGTCGATGCTAACCGCGGAGATGAGCTACTTGGATGGGATACCGACCAGTTCCCAACTAACATCTACACAACTGCGCAGGTTATGCTTTCCATCCTTAATCAGGGCGGCCTCGGTCGTGGAGGACTGAACTTCGATGCGAAGGTTAGACGCGATAGCTTTGAGCCGATCGATCTCTTCTACGCTCACATCGGAGCGATGGATGCCTTTGCACACGGCCTCAGAATCGCGGCTGAAGTTCGTAAGGACGGGGTACTAAAGAAAATGACTGAGCAGCGCTACTCCTCTTGGGAGAGCGGCATCGGCCTTCAGATAACAGAAGGCTCTGCAAACTTTGAGAGCTTAGAGAAATATATGCTTGAGAAGGGCGAGGTAACTCCGAACGTCTCTGGACGCCAGGAGCTCTTTGAGAACGTGCTGAATCGCTACATTCGTTAAGTGATTTATTGTGTGCGCTTCGAGCGGCCCTGAGGACGGTTTAATCCACCTCAGGGCCGTTTTTTTTACCTCGCCTTTGCCGCCGTGCTGCACAATCCTCCTACCGACGCCATCAATTTCATGCTGTAATTGTGCTATATGATCTGGCTTTCATTACCGATGGGCCTCACTCACGGATGGGGAATCTGTGGGCGTAGGTTAGCCCGTGAACTTGCAAAAATGGGTCCCTGCCGAATTCTCTATGGAAATAGAGATGTGCAGCGCTTTGAGCATCCGATAGAGGCCGAGCGGCTCCTGGCACTGTATGCCTCGATAGAGGATCAAGAGAGATATTCGAGAAGTCATTCCGATTGGGGCATCCAAGTTATAGATGAGTACTCGCACATTTGGGGGCCACGGAGCGGCGGAAAAAACAATATCGGTATAAGCTTCAATCTCTCCGTAGACCAAAACAACGTTGATAACCTGAATGACTACTTTCGCGTCATTGCTGCAGGCTCTGAATGGTGTGCACAGCTCTTGCGCTCTCACAATTTGCGTGCGCAGTCGATCCCCCAAGGAATCGACCCGACTGTTTTCAATAAGTCATACGCTCGAAAGAGTATGAATACCGACCGCTTCGTTATCTTCTCAGGCGGTAAGTACGAATTCAGGAAGGGTCAAGACTACGTCATCAAAGCCCTCGTGCACATGCAGCAGAAGTACCGCGATGTCTATCTCGTGACCCTTTGGGAGGGTGCCGCCTACGCTCACAACAGCATGACTCAAAGCACTTTGATCTCCCATAGCACTATCCACGAAGAAGCAGCGAATCGAACTGAGTTCTTTTGTAAAGTGCTCTCCGAGAATGGCGTTGATACCTCTCGTGTGCTCAATATCCCTGTACTAAATCCCCTTATGCTTCCTCAGGTGTACCGTGAGACTGACCTCGGAATCTTCGCTGGACGAATCGAAGGCGGAACCAACCTTGTACTTATGGAGTACATTGCGTGCGGTAAACCCGTTGTGGCACCGGTTCATACGGGCTTTGCCGACATGATAAAGGAGGACCACGCACTCGTGTTGCACGAAAAAGAGTTGCTCAAGCGCACGCCGCAGACACAGCCCGGAATCGACTATTGGTACGAACTCGATCTCGACCAGCTCATAGCTCACTGCGAGTGGGCCTACCACCATAGAGAACAGCTTGGCAGGATTGGTGAGAGGGGCGCAGATTTTGTTGCGCCATTCACCTGGGAGAGAATGGCGCTAGAATTTAAAAAATTGATGGCTGCCTAAACGCAATGATAGCACGGTCAACAACGAGGGCTGAGACTACGAACTACTTCAGAGCTTAGTTAAAATCCCCATCACGATCTCGCCACCGATCAAAACGATCACTATCCACTCCAACACCTCCGAGCGACGTTGAGCAGCGCGATCGGAGAGCTTATGGTAGATGCTATCAAGGGTATCGAGCTTTCGCAGAATACTTGAGTTCCACTCCGGAAGATGGAACTTCTTCGATGCTAGTGAATACACGCGCGCAAGGTATTGGTCACCGAGTAACTTGAGAGCGTTCTCAACCGCCTCGTACAGCAACGCAGAATCAACCTGGAGCCGAGCTACCTTATTAAGGCTATTATCAACTTTGCGGCCTGTTGTGAGTACTTCGTATGCTTTCTCAAGGTGGTCATCGAGCTGCTCATCGAGATAACGCATCTCAAGCAGCTCAACGTTACAGAAACCCAAAACGGCGACCACATCCTCTACGTTAGATCCGAAAAAGAGCGCCCCATTCCAGTCTACAACGGCACAATCTGAGTTACCGTACGACGTACGCGTGCCTGTAGCATCGCGCACCTCCTCTTCGCTTAGGTCACCTGATTCGGCACGCAATAATCGAGCAAACTCACGCGCATGGTGGGTCAGCATCTCGGATACTTCGAGCTCCGATTCGAAGCCATCGAAGTGATACACAACAAAATCCTCTACCGATTCACTCAGATTCTGCCGAACGATGATTTCACCGAGGTCATTCATCAACTGCTTGACGCGGCTGCGAGCATCTTCAAGAAGAAAAGCGTTGTCGTAGAGAACTTCGCTAAGTTCGATCAGATGCCCAACCGGGCCTGCGATATCTATCTCATACGCAACTGAACAACCTCCAAAGTCAAAAAGAGTAAGCTCAGCCACAGGCTTGGTGAAAAATTTAGCAACATTTATCTGTTGCCCACTCTGAGATATGCGCACCGGCGGAGGGTCGTAATCGAAATACTTAGGAGCCTTACGGGTACGGAGTAGCTTTGTACGTTCCGCCCCGTCCTTAATCGAGCGCGCTACCTCGTCAAGCTTAATACTCTGACCGAGGTCAAAGGCAAAAAGAACGTAACAGGTTCCCTTTGTAAGGTGCGGCATAGTGGACCGAATTACCGACAGAGCGCTTCCTGGATCGCGCAGATTTTCCTTGGTTGTCATATATCCTTTCTGGTGGCTGCTGCTGAGGTAGCAACGCCTTAGGATAACATGCTTTCGAGGCCTTAGGCGAATGGCTTAAAATCCAATACTTACAGTATCTTAGAGCGCTCTACCTAGCCAAATGGACGCTTCTGAGGAAAGGACCCTTTTGGCCACCGCCGCCTAAAAGGAAGCCCCGTGCGCTTCTTTAATTGACGCCCCCTCACACCTGCCCTAACCTTTCTAGATTATGCAGATAGGTTCTCAAGTCCCCTCATCGTCGGAGGTTTTTCAAACAAACGCCTCTGCCTTCCAGCAGATCCTGAGCTCGCTACATGTAGTTACTGAGAGCTCTCGACCAAATCCATCAGATCACTCCGTAAAGAAACATATTGAACGTGGAAAGCTCACGGTAGTAGACCGAATAGCGCGGCTTATTGACCCAGGCACCTCGTTCCTGGAGCTCTCTCAGCTTGCTGGGGTCGGGATGTATGAAGGGGTCCGGCCAGGCGCAGGAATCGTCACGGGGATCGGCATAATCGAAGGCATCCCCTGCATGGTCATCGCAAACGATGCCACAGTAAAGGGTGGCACGTATTTTCCAATCACAGTAAAGAAACACTTACGAGCTCAAGAGATCGCTCTTGAAAATAGCCTGCCGTGTATCTACCTCGTTGATTCCGGTGGTGCTTTCCTTCCATTGCAAGATCAGGTCTTCCCTGACCGCGACCACTTCGGCCGCCTCTTTTACAACCAAGCACTGATGAGTGCTCAAAGCATCCCCCAAATAGCTGTCGTGCTAGGTTCGTGCACTGCAGGCGGAGCGTACGTGCCTGCTATGAGCGATGAGGCGATCATAGTTAAAAACCAAGGGATGATCTTTCTTGGTGGTCCGCCATTGGTCAAAGCAGCTACAGGAGAAGAGGTGACTTCTGAAGAGCTAGGCGGTGGGGATGTACACTCAAAGATAAGCGGAGTTACTGACTATCTCGTTGCTTCGGATGAGGAAGCCCTTTCGCAGGCGCGGCGTAGCGTGGCCTCGCTCTCAAATGCTATCCCTACCCGTCTTCCGCGTAGTGCGCCGAAACCGCCACGTTTTGATGCGCGCGATCTTCCTGGATTAATCCCTTCAGACAGCAAGCACTACTTTCCAATCCGTGAGATCCTAGCCCGCATCGTCGATGATAGTGAACTTGATGAATTCAAAGCTGAGTACGGGACGACAATTATCTGTGGGTTCGCTCACATCGATGGCTACCTTGTGGGAGTAATAGCCAACGACGGGATACTTTTCTCAGAGAGTGCTCTGAAAGCGACCCACTTCATTCAACTGTGCGAGCAGCGGCGTGTGCCGATTGTTTTCTTTCAGAACATCGTAGGCTTTATGGTCGGCAAGGAGTACGAACATAAGGGGATTGCAAAAGACGGAGCAAAGCTCGTTAATGCCGTAGCGTGCGCAACGGTTCCCAAATACACAGTCATCGTAGGCAACTCATACGGAGCGGGAAACTACGGAATGTGTGGCCGCGCGTATCAGCCGCGCTTCCTCTTTGCGTGGCCGCAATCTCGCATCGGCGTTATGGGTCCTGACCAAGCAGCAGGTGTGCTAACTCAAGTACGGCGCGACAGTTACAAAGGCAAAGGGACGCCGTGGTCTTCAGAAGATGAGCAGAGGTACCACGACGAGATCAAGGGCTCATTCACCGCTCAGACAGAGGCGCTCTACGCAACAGCTAGGCTGTGGGACGATGGGATAATCGAGCCCCATGCAACCCGCAGCACCCTGGCCTTAGCACTCTCAGTAGCAACCGTTAATCCCGCGCCGCGCGAGCGTACCTTTGGCACCTTTAGAATGTAACTCAGGCCACCATGAATCAACCTCGATTGATTAAGCGCATCCTGATCGCCAACCGCGGCGAGATAGCGCGGCGCATCATCCGTACTGCGCACCGCATGGGGATTGAAACGGTAGCAGTATATACCGAGCCTGATAAGGACGCCCCCTTTGTAGCTGAAGCAACTGTGTCACACCCATTAGGCGCACCGGAGCGTTACCTTGACCCGCATGCAATCGTTGCAGCAGCAAAAGCAACTGGCGCAGATGCTATTCACCCGGGTTACGGTTTCTTATCCGAATCATCGATTTTTGCCCGCATGGTGACTGATGCAGGTGTAATTTTTATCGGCCCGACCGCAGAGGCAATCGAGCGATTAGGCAGTAAGACTAAGGCAAAGGGTTTAGCACTCGCTGCTAACGTCCCTACGTCACCAACGTTACTTTTCACAACCACCGAAACAGGTAGCATGGCCGCAGAAGTAAAGGCCTTTGCAGACTCTGTCGGCTACCCGCTCTTGATCAAAGCCGCTGCTGGCGGAGGAGGTCGAGGGATGCGCGTTGTGAGCGCAACCTCTGATGTTGCTCAAGAAATTGAAAGCGCTCAACGCGAGGCCTTAAAAGCCTTTGGCAGTGGCGAGGTGTTTGTCGAGCGCTTCCTCTCTCCGGCTCGTCACATTGAGGTTCAAGTTATTGGTGATTCAACAGGCGCCGCGATTGCCCTTGGAACGCGTGACTGCTCGCTGCAACGAAACAACCAGAAGATCCTAGAGGAAGCACCTGCTCCTCATATCGCTCCTGAGGTTGAAGGGCGGCTGTGTGAGGCTGCAACGCGGTTAGCCCAGGGCGCAGGATACTCAAACCTTGGTACCGTTGAATTTCTCTACCTCGCCGATGGTTCGTTTTACTTCCTAGAGGTAAACACCCGACTCCAGGTTGAGCATCCGGTGACTGAGGCTGTGACGGGTCTCGACCTCGTTGAGCTTCAGATCCGTATCGCGCAGGGAGAATCCATCGCAGCGCTTGGGATAACCGCTACGCCCCCGCCGTATGGCCATGCTATCGAAGCTAGGTGGTGCGCTGAGGAATTTAGAGAGGGGCGTTTCGTTAACGCTACCGGAATTGTTTTGGATCTTGAGATAGCATCCTCCTCTGTCCCCGACGAAACAGTGCGCGCTGATATGGGAGTGCTTCCATGTAGCCACATCTCACACCACTACGACTCGATGGTTGGAAAAGTCATCGCACATGCGCCGAGCAGAGATGCTGCCATAGCCCTGCTCTCTAGAGCCCTCTCTGATTCGCACATCTCTGGAGTGTCAACAAATCGCTCTCTCCTTATCCATCTTCTCGAACACGAAACCTTTCGCGCATGCGCGCACTCGATTCAGGGGTCACGAGAGCTCTTTCCGAGCCAAGCAGTGTGGAGTCGGCTTCAGGAAGAGGCACACATCGTTGCTGCTGCGATACGGGTTGCAACTCCAGGTTCACACTGGGCGGCTCAGAGCTCTTGGGGAACGACTATCCTCTCAAATAATGCCCTCTTTCCTGCTCACTTTGAGAGCCGCCGAGCAGATGAATCTCGCCTCCGCTCGATCGCATATCGCTGTGAGGCGGGTATCACCGTGAAGCTTGAAGGCAAGGAGCCTCACCTGGTGTCACTGTCTGAGGTGCACACCTCGACCTCACAACTAGCTACAGCGACACTCTCGCTTAATGGCGGCGCACCTTTCCGTGCACATATCCTGCGTGACAAAGAGCGTTGGTGGATACACCTTCCTCGCGGAACGGTTGAGCTAGTAGTCACACAATCTTCCTCTCGAAAGGATGCTCACGCTGATAGCGCCCACTCAACAATCAAGGCGCACCTTCCCGGAAAAGTTGTGACACTCTCAGCTACCGTTGGCGAGCGCGTTTCCGCTGGTCAGGTTCTAGCGGTGCTTGATTCAATGAAGATGGAACACCCGTTACGAGCTCCGTGTGATGGCACAATTGCTCGGGTATGTGTTGACGTGGGATCGGTTGTCCAGAGTGGAGCTCTGATGATTGAGATCGCTGCACTGCAGGGCTAGCGCGTTACTTCGCCCGACGTCTCTGTGGCGCTTGTGGCATTCTGGCGGACCTGGAAGGTCCGCGGTCCAACTAAGGGGCTTGCGCCTGCCTCGTTGCAGAGGTCGGTTAAGAGGGCCACAACCTCTGCGTTAAAATCACGTTGGTGTTTAATCGTTTTTCCTAGCAGTCCCTCAACAACCCGAAAGAGCACTTTCTTCACAGCAACGATGACCGGCCCGATTATCTTGCGGTGCGAGGTTATTGTTTCAGGACGGATGCGGACGCCGTAGATCTGACACAAGCGCCTAAGTCGAGCGAGCCTATCGGGGCTTGTTACAAACTCTCCAGACGCGGTGCTCAAGACAAGCTTTCTGATATCCTCTTCGTGATTTGGGGGGAAGTCCTCACGCTGGCGCAACACACTTACCTTGGACTCAAGCTGAGTACTTAGCTCAGGGCTCGGAGTGCCCCCAACTCGGATCCAGCAATCAGAGGGCGATGAAGGTGTGCAGGTATTAGAACCACTCATGTCGGGCAGGGTATCACAAGAAACGGTGCCGATGAAGCTCTAGGAAACGGAGTCTGTAAAACTCGTCTCTTTTCGTGATATATCCGCTCTCTAGTCCAGCTATTGCAGAGAAGAGTATCCCTGCCGCCTGTAAAAACTTAGGCCCAGGGCTGTAAAGCCTTAATCCGTCACAAAAGATGACCTCACCCCTTTTGACCGCCGGGATAGACTCCCACTCAGGCACCCGCTCAAGGGCTTTAAGAGCGCGAACGCTCTCTTCTAACGAAGCCCCTCGCGGAGCGACTACGATAACGTCTGGCTTAAATTCAAGCACTTCACGCCAGGTGGTAACTCTATCTTCTTCACCCGGCACAATCATTTGCGGCAGAGCCGACGCAAGCTCAACCACAGAGGGTATCCATTCACTGGCAAGGCTCAAAGGGTTTAACGACGAAAGCACTGTCACCCTTTTATTCTTCATGCGCTCATAGAAATTATCGCCCCAATCGAGGAGCTGCGACTTTACCCGGTGCGCCAACTCGCGACCGGCTCGCCCCTGCCCAGCGCACACCGCTACCTCTTCAAATGTGTCGTACATCCCCTGCAACGTCCTGATCTGCGCGCAGTACACACGAACTTTTCGGCTAAGTAACTTTGAGAGCGCTTCTTCTGCCCAGGCGGTAAAACCGACCCGGTCGCTCGCCTTACACTGGGTGATTATAAGGTCGGGCTTTACTGTATAGAGGGCGTCAAGATCGACCGGCCACGAGGTGAGATCACTTACTAACCGCGCCTCATCGGCTGAGAGCTTGGCTGTAGCACCTGCCGAGGGGCCAGTGACCTTAACCACCGACTTGGCCCCTTCCGGTACAGAGCAGAGGTGCGTGCACCCCACCAACAGCCCCTCAAGCCCCAAGCTTGAAACGGTATCGGTTAGGTAGGGCTGTAGGGAAACTATTCGCATCTCGGTTAATTTCTAATCCTCTCACTATGGTAACACAACCTCCTTTTACCACCCTAGCAGGGTGGTGAAAAAAGGTTCCGTCGTGAGCACTTTGAGAGTATAGGCGAAACGAGGCGGAGATGCCGAAAAAACCGGAGGCGTATCCTCTGAGATACGTTGAGGATTTTTTTGGCGTCTCCAACGAAGTTGCAGCCAAACTATCAAAATGCGCAACAGGAAATCTTTTTTCACCATCCTGCTGGAAACCCTTTTTTCAGCCCGGCGTTGCTTTCCTATTGACGGATCCCCCAAAGCCCACCAAAACTAGGGAGTAGGCCCCGACTAATAGCCTGGTATCGCGGCCATATTTTTAGGTTTTTAACCTCTATGCATAACCCCAAAACGAAAAAAAGCATGGTCCTCCCCACCCTCCCTAAGACGCTTGGACTGGCCGCGGTCTGTTCGGTAACGCTGCTCCTCTCTTTTCAGGGATGCGTTAACAACTCCCCATTCGCCAGTCTACGTAACGAGGGTGTAGTGCCCATCAGCGCTAACAACCCATTTGTTGGCGGAAATCTCTTTCTTGCGCGCGAGATGGAGCACAGCACATACCTGTACAATTTTATTAAGCAACGCGGTGCTCCGCAGGGTATAGAATTGATGGGAGATAACGACAATTCTGTTGAGGTGAAGATGCTCTATGCAGCGCAGCGCGAAGTTTACTTCGCGCGGCCTTATCTCCAGAAGCAGGGTGAGCAGTTCCACCGGGAATGGATAATTCGCGGCCCGTATGCGGTAGACCGTATTGATTACAGAGCAGTGACGAGCCTCCCCACAGAGGAGAGCGCCGTGTTTGAGATGTTTGGTCGCATGGAAACTTTTGGGCGCGATTCATCGGTTCCAGTAAAGAGCGTGATTCTGCCGGCATTCGTGCCTACCCCTCTTCCCACTCCCCGACCGAAACCGAAGAAACCTAAGGTCGATGCTGCTACAGCAGCCGCTGCAGCAGCCGGACCAACACCAACTCCGACGCCAGAATCAGGGCCTATGAACTTCGATCAGAAGGCACTCGTTGAGGCGCGAGAGCTAGCTGAGCGAAATCCAAACGGAGACGTCATCCACAACGTAAAGAATCCAACTGAAACCTTCCACACGCTTGCAAATTGGTATGCAGGCGATGCAGAGAAGGCAAAAGAGATAGCTGACAAGAATGGATTACCGATCGATGCAAAGCTTACTCCCGGAACAAAGCTCTTTGTTCCTGCTGATATCGTTAAAAATCCGAAAGAGATGAAGTAGTCTGGAGCGCGGACCGCCCATGGACCGCGAAGGTTTATGGTTCGACAGGCTCACCACATGGGCTTCGCCAAAAAAATATCCCGAGCCGCCACCATCATTCCTGGGCGGACCTGGAAGGTCCGCGGTCCACTACAGCGAACAAAGCTTCCCCAGTCCGGTAAGCTTCCAGTCCAAGAATCTATAATTATCAGAAGAAAAAGAATGGTGCCCAGGAGAGGACTTGAACCTCCACGACATTTCTGCCACCAGCACCTCAAACTGGCGTGTCTACCATTCCACCACCTGGGCGAGAGATCTGTAACTAGAAGTAAGTCTCTGACTTACTTCTTTGCGCTCGTCTGGTCGTCTGCCTTTTTACCCTGCTTTTTTTCTACTTTAGCAGGAGGCACAACAACCGCTGCCGCTTGTGGAGCTTGCTCCACGGCTTTGGGCGCTTCTACCTTCGGGGCTACCGCGGCATCTCCTGTTGAGGCAGGAGCCGCTGATGCTGCTGGAGCTGCTTGTGGAGCAAGCCCCTTCATATCAAGCCCTTCAAGCACGTCTGGTGCTCCGCTACGAACTGAACCGCCCGCAGAGAACCGAACGAGGAGCACGGAAGTTAGCATAAACAAGATAGCGATTCCAGTAGTTGCCCGAACCAAAGCTGATGAAGCACCACCAACACCGAAGAGGGTGTTAGCCCCACCGCCGCCCATAACAGCTCCCGCATCAGCTCCCTTACCCTGCTGAAGAAGAACAAGGCCAACGAGGGCAATCGCCAAAATCACGTGCACTGCAAGAACGACGGTATACATATCTGGTCTTAGCCTACTGAGTAACTCTATTGAGTAACTACCAACAACCGGGGGGAGACTACCACTGGAATAGATAGGTTTCCAGCCCCCCTATTTAGTTTCCCTGGGGTTCTTCTTCACCCCTAATTAACTATCGAAAGTGCCGGCTGAGCAGCGCTTTTTGCATCAACTAGCTCGATTATCCGTAGTGCTAGGTTGTGAAAAATCTGTGCTACAGCCCCTTCTCCAGCCGCTACCGGCTGCCCTGCATCACCCCCCTCACGGATACTTACTTCGATAGGGATCTGAGCCAACAGCGGCACCCCAAACTCCTTGGCCGTCTTGGCTCCACCGCCACTTCCAAAGAGCGGCATCAATGACCCGTCCGGCATCGGAAGCCCCGACATGTTCTCAACTATTCCGAGAACATCAACGTTTACCTTCTTAAGCATGTTGATCGATTTTCGCACATCGGCCAGGGCAACCTCTTGTGGCGTGGTCACAACAACAGCTCCAGTGAGCTTTACCATCTGCGATAGCGAGAGCTGTGCATCTCCAGTGCCCGGCGGCATATCAACCACCATGTAATCAACCACCCCCCAACTGACGTCTTCAAACATCTGATGGAGTGCCTTGTTGAACATCGGACCGCGCCAAATGACGGCGTCATCTGGATGTCTCAAGAAAAAACCAAGTGAGATGTATTTAATCCCGAACTTCTCTGGCGGAATGAGACGCTCCTCGTGATCTGGGATCACCTGTCCGCCACCGAGAAGAGTTGGGATGCTTGGTCCGTAAAAATCGCTATCGATTAATCCTACCTTGGCACCCGTGCGTGCCAATGCAATCGCTAGATTTACAGCAGTGGTGGATTTCCCTACGCCCCCCTTTCCAGAGATCACTGGGATTATGTGTCCGATCTTTCCGTTGTTTGTGCTTACACCCGTCATACCTACAACACCACTTCCTTATTTACTTCGTTTACGTCCTCTACCTGACTCGCGTTAATCTCTTCACCCTCTTCTTGCGTCGGTTGACCCGGCGCACGCGGCTGCACCCAATCCTCACCGAGGTGCGCCCGCATAGCCTCGCGCTCAAGGAGCGAGCGCGGGATAAGCGAATCAACGACCTCCCACGGCAGGAGTTCGTTAAAACTTATCCTACGGGATACGTAAAAATCTACTGGGGGAACACCCGTAATTATCTCTTTGTTAGTACGCTTCATGAGCCACTTCCAACTCTCTCCACGACGTTCCGCCTCGATCAACAGCTTACTAACTCGCCTATCACCACGCGACAGCAACCCCTGGAAGTAACTCTCCTTGGGTGGTTCAAAACGCAGCTCAAGGTTGGGCACCTTAAGAACCAGTTTACGAACGCGCTCAATCTTACGCTCAAGGACCTTAGGATCAAGCATCGGCTCCCACTGAAACGGAGTCGAGGCCTTCGGAATGAATGGGTTTATCGAGAGCGCTACCCACGCAAGCTTTCCAGATGATTTTGAAATCTCTACGACTTCATCTCTAATCCGTGTCGCAAGCTGCGCTATCGCATCAACATCCTCATCGGTCTCAGTTGGAAGCCCAACGATAAAGTATAGCTTAAACCCACGGATTCCAGCCTGCGCGAGCTCTTTAGCCGCATTCACCACCTGCTCATTTACAACTCGCTTTCCAGCAGCGCGCCGTAACCTGTCACTGCCCGCCTCGGGAGCGAGCGCAACGGTCTTGTACTCACTCTCAGAAATACTTGCTGCAAGCGCCCGCGTTACCTTTTGCGACATAATAGAGCTAAGCGAAGCGCGACCGCCTTTTTCAGCAACCCCCTGCGCGAGTCGAGCTATAGCTTTGTGTGATGACACAGAGGCCCCAACAAATCCAACTGCATCAGAGTTCTCAAGCCCTACCTGCACGGTGTCTTGTAAAACCTCCTCGCTCCGTTTGCGAATTGGACGGTAGATGTATCCAGCAACGCAGAATCTACACCCCATCTCGCAGCCACGCCCTGTCTCGGTTAGAAACATCGACTTGAACTCAGTCTCAGGCGTAACTATTCGGGTGTGCGTTTTAAATTTTGAGAGATCTTTAACGAAGCGCCGCCGCGGCCTAGCTGGAACATCGTCGCGCACATCGTACCGCAACACTGAGCCATCATCATTAAACACGGGTTCATGAAAGCGCGGAACATACACACCTTCAACGTGAGCTAGTCCTTTGAGCAGCTCCTCGCGCGACCACCCCTCTTGCTTTGCGGTGTGAAAGGCCTGAACAAACTCAGGTAGCAGCTCCTCTGCTTCACCAATCACAACCACGTCGAGCAGATCTGCTACAGGTTCAGGGTTAAGGGTAACTGCGGTTCCACCAGCGATAATCAGCGGCACCGAGAACTTTCCCTGACTGGCAGCCTCTTCACGTGCTTGCCATGAGTCAAAGAGCAACCCCTGATTATTCAGCATCCGCACCAGGTGCGGGTAATCAGTCTCAAAAGACAAACTGAAGCCGACGATGTCACAATCTGCGAGCAGACGATTCGATTCAAATGAGCGGATCTTAGCATTTGCCTGAGTCTCCGATCCGTCACCATCTTCAGGAAGAAAACCACGCTCTACGATAACGCGGCTGTCACGCGCTAGGATATCGTATACCGCTTGAAAACCCAGATTAGACATCGCTACCCAGTAGTGGTTGGGATAAACCAGATGAAACCTGATATCGCCTGCACTGTTACTGTAAGGCACTACGTAGCGCTCAAGCGCTTTGAGCTCTTTGGCGGTCGGCTTCTTTAATTGAGCACGGTGAGTAGCCACTATCGTTACTTCGCTTTTTTCTTATGGGTAAGGTTAGACCAGTGCCTGAGAGTAAGCTCGGCCGTCTGAGCTCCTACCCCCATAGCAATCTTCTCAGACTTAACGCTCTCCGGCTTTAAGGAGTAAGAATATGAGTCTCGGCGGATCTCCGTATTGTGAAGGTCGCGCTGGCTGAGATCTACACTCACCGAATAGGAATCCTTTGAGTTGTTAAATATCTTTATCTCCCACTTGTCAGCCGGTACGCGCGACACCGAGCCTGTGATCGGCGACGTCTCTCTTCCCGAGGAATCCTCCCCGCCAAAAGGGTCTGCAAATGAGGCAGGCCCTGTCCCTAACATCGACGAGGCTGCCAGGCTTCCGGTCTTCGGTAGAACCTTATCGCTAACTATCTCACTCGCTTTGCCGGCTTCAGCAAACGCATACTGACCCGAGAAAGAGAACACCAACGCGACCAGGGCACCCACCCTACACACACCGATGAATAATGAACGAGCTCTCATGCGCACTCTTTTTTTTCTAGTAGTTTTGAGATATTACCGCCCGGAGTGTACCCTTTTTACGACTCTATAACAAACCTCTCACGGATTGTGTGATGGATATAATCATCTGCTTAGTAACCTGCCCCTCTCGCGAGGTGGCTTCAGGATTGGCAAAAACCCTTGTAGATTCACAAGTTGCAGCCTGTGTGAACATCGTTCCTGGCTTGCAATCGGTGTATCGCTGGAACGGCGAGATATGTATTGATGAGGAGGCATTACTCATCATCAAGAGCACAGCTCCAGCAAAGGATGAGCTCAAAAAGGCAGTTTTAGACAAACACCCCTACGAGACCCCTGAGTTCGTAGTGCTCAACGCGGCCGATGTCTCTGAGGGTTACGGCAGGTGGGTGATGGAGAGTGTAAAATAACTTTTTTGGATCTTCTCTTCAGCAATCGTTCGTGAGTAGCGTAGCTCATTGTTTGATTGCCGCGGGCGGATTCAAATTCAGGATACCGCTCCGTAAGATGTTCTCAGCAACCACCCTGTGCCCCTCGATTGACAGATGGTCGTCATGCGGAAGCATAGAGCGGGTCCCAATATCCCTCAAATCACTACTAGGGTCGACACAGTGTATATCTAAAGAAGCGCACATTTCCTTAACCCTAGTAAGGGGAGATTGGAGATCCAGGTCTTCAGCTTCTAATGCAATTCCTCGCGACTTGAGGGAACTGATCGCTTTAGGATATGCCGGTAGCTCCAATCTATTAGTGAGCGATGACCATGTTGGTATTATGGCTACAGAAAATGTAAAGGCATGCTTGGCTGCAAGACTTTTGAACTCTAGAAGCACCTGGGCAAGGACTTCAAAGGCTCTTACCGAAAGAAGCGAGGGCTTTTTAGAATAAAGCGCTATCTCTCCGTCTGAATAGTTGACCATATCTAATCCAGCTTCATCGAGTAGTCGATACTCAACTGGTATCCATGTACAGTCTTGCAGACCAAGTCGACTCGTGAATCTGTGAGTGCTATTGAGCGCAAGAAGCCGAAGATACAGCAGGTGGACAAGCGCGGAATATCGCCTAAAAAAATAGAACGACTTCAAGAAAAACGTATTCACACCCGAGATCTTCTCAACACTCGCATGCGCTAAATTAAAGTTAAGGTCGTTTGCCATAAACAACCCAAGTATAACCACGTCAGGATTTAACTTAAGCAGATCATCCTCAAAAAGCTTAAGCTCACCTACGGTACTCAGCCCCTTTCTGCCAGCATTAATGACCGATACAGAACCATGACGGAGTGAATCATTAACCAGCTGCTCGAACTGCAGAGGAAAACTTTCTTCCAAAGAAACCCCAGAACCAAGCGTGCCAGAATCACCCACGAACAGAATACGCTTCCCTTGCGAATCGTTCTTAAGCGCAAAGGCTTTCCCATTTATCACTACAGACGACGCATCGTCTCTCAGTGGGGGCTGATTAGGGTAGCTTTGTAGCGCTGGCTCGGGGCTACTGTAATACGGGTGAAATCGAGAACTGAGCTTATCCCTCTCGCGGTGCCCCTCGTAGGGCCAGATACGCAGGAACAGCTCAAGGAGCGCTACTCCAACGAAGACCCCAAAGGTTAGAAGAGAAATCTTGATTAAAACCGGTCTCACGCGTTGGGCCTTCCACGCCAGATGCTCAGCTGAATGAAAGATCACCGGCCTCGTGGATTACCGCCCCCCGGATACTGGGGAGGGTACTGCGGAGGATACTGCCCACGACCATCAACTATCACAGGCACCCCACCGCCTAGCTGCTGCGGCTGCGGAGGCGGATTGATCGGCACGGGACCTGAGCTCGACCACACCCGCATTCGCTGACCAGTTTCTGTTACGACCTCTTCACCCGGCAAGACCGGCGGCAAGCGCTTATCATACTGTTTAGATGTTGGTGTCGGCGCTCCACCAACTCCAGGAAGATAGGTTGAGTCTGCAACCGCTCTACTACTTGATGCGAGCCAAAGCATCCCAACCGCAAAGAAACTTAGAGTTAAAGAAATGGCTTTCATACCTTCCCCGCCAAAAAGATGTACCGCCTAGTCACAATTCCTTACCCCTGTTATTTTAGTCGCTCCGAAGCTAGGATGCACCAACTAAGTTGTGAAAGCTTAAAAGTCTACTATGAATCAACTACCAGAACCCTCTGTGACCGTGCTCATCTCAGGCCGGGGTAGCAACCTAAAGGCGCTAATCGACAGTCAAAACCGATCCCGCGTAGGGCAAAATCAGTACCGTATCGGTGCTGTTATATCCAATAAAGCAGAAGCGCTAGGGCTCAAGTTTGCTGAAGAGGCAGGAATACCTACCCACGTCGTCGAGCGCTCACAGTATTCATCACTGACAGCTTTTAAAGACGCAGTGCTTGATGCAACCCTAGCGACTAATCCAACCCTCGTTGCACTTGCCGGCTTTATGGTGGTGCTTCATCCAGCATTCATCGAGGCGCTGCGCGGAAGACTTATTAATATTCATCCTTCACTCCTTCCTCTATTTCCTGGGCTAGATACTCACGCGCGCGTGTTAAAGGAGCCTGGTATAGCGCAACATGGGGTCACAGTTCACTTTGTTGATTCCGGTGTAGATACCGGTCCGCGGATAGCTCAAGCAGCCTTTACGCTTGAGACTGCAGACACACCAGAAACCCTAGCCGCACGCGCGCTCACCTTTGAGCACAGGATCTATCCGTGGGTGGTCTCACACCTCGCATCGGGCACCATACACCTCAGCGGAGATTCCGTGCGATATTCAACGAAGGCCACAGAAGAAGCACAGCATCACGGCTTTACGATTTTTTAAGGGTTAGTACCTCGAAAGGAGAAAGAACAGTATGAGTTCAACCAACGCAATCACGTACGCAGGACACTCAAGCGTTTTCGTAGAGCTCGGCGGAAAACGCGTTGCTATCGATCCCTGGCTAAAAGGAAACCCAAGCTGCCCAGAGTCGCTTCACTCTCCAGGAGCAGTGGATCTTATCGTTCTCTCGCACGGTCACGCTGATCACGCAGGCGATGCAGTACGGGTCGCCCTTGAGTGTAAGAGCTCACTTGCTGCAACGTATGAACTTGCGATGATTATGATCGCTGAAGGCGTGCCACAGGATCGAGTCATACCAATGAATAAAGGCGGTTCAGTGCTCTTCGATTCAATCACCGTAGCACTCACCCACGCCATGCATTCAAGTAGCTACGATACCAAGAGCGGCCCAGTGTATGCAGGTGAGGCGTGTGGCGTTATTGTTCGCACTGAATCATGGTGTGTATACCACGCTGGAGACACCGCTCTCTTTTCCGATATGAAGCTTATTGGTGAGCAGTACAATCCTGATGTTGCACTCCTCCCGATAGGAGATCGCTTTACGATGGGTTCAGCAGAGGCGGCGAGCGCAGCGTCGTGGGTGCAATGCGGTGTTGCAATTCCAATTCACTACAAAACTTTCCCTCTTCTAACTGGGACGTATCAAGAGTTTTCAAAGGAGTGCGCACTACTAGGGGTTGAGTGCCTAGAGTTGTCACCTGGTGAGAGGCGGGTGTTTTAATGCTCTTTGAGCAAGAGATAGAATTAAGCCGATAGCTGCACAGGAGGCGCTTCCCCAGACTGACTACCACTGGCCGCTTTCAATTCAGCAATCCTGCGGTCGTAGTGCTCAGTAAGTTCTGTTATCGACTTCTCAAATTCTTCTCTATTTCCCCCCCCCGGACGCTGCTGGAGCTTTGTCAGGTCTTCAAGAACTTTCGCTTTGGCAGCCTCAAGGACAGGGATTAACTCATCACGCGTTAACCACTTTTGTGGTGAAGTGCTCGCTCCTCCTGTTGACGGCTCGCCGTCGGAAGCGCCCGTAGACGACCCGCCGCCACCGGAACGGCCCTTTTTATCGTCTTCTTCTTTAGAAGAGGAACCTCCACATCGCGAAAGAAATTCCTCAAGCGTTAGCTCTTCAAGCTTCTTCCCGGAACCAGTGTCTAGCGAGCCGACCCAAACCCTTACATTAGATAGCTTTGGTCTGTCTATTTCGGTTGATCCGAGCGATGCAGCAAGCGCTTCTGCCTGCGTCGATGGCAGCTCAACCACCAAAGCGACCTTTCGACCATCGGCAACCTGCGCTGCATCTGTAAGGGTAGCGATTAAACTTTTTGGGTCAGAAGATTTCGAATTTAGATCTATGACATCAGTCACCGAAAGCACGCTCTTGTTGTCTTTGCTCAGGTTACTAAATTCACCCAGAAATGCCTTTGCATCAAAGCCTTTTATAGTGTTGGCTGCTTGAATAGCTGTCAGCTTCTGCTCCAGCTCCACGTGCATTTCGCCCGCTGTCTTCGAGTGATAACTCTGAAAGAACTTCTTTATTTCAGCTTGTGTGGCTTTATCGCCTATGTCGGGAAAAAGGATGCGAAGATCAACTTGATTTCCAGTTGAAGCTGCGAGTTGAAGCTCTTGAAGTATCGCCGGGACCTGAAGCCACGAACAGACCTCACGAGTCTTGACTCCGTGCTCAGTCAAACCAGCTCCGGTTCCTTTTCGGTACCCTGGAACGTCCTGGTTGGAATTTTGCTCCAGTTTGGCTACTAGTTTGGCAGTCTCAGAATGTTGCGCGCCAGGCTTCGCCGGTCCGTCATCACGATGCCGGCCTTCACCTGTCTTTGTTTTTTCTCGATGAGTTTCTGTCACAACACTCCTAGCGGTTCTTCCGCTCTGATCAAGGGTTATGCTTAACTTAACCGACAGCGTTGCATTAAGGGAATCTGATTCGCTGATAGTGAGGCAATCTCGGTTTCAACTAGCAGCAACCAGCTGAAATCACGACACAAAAACAAAAAGAGAGGGCATCAATTACCAGATTCGCACCACAAGGGACCAGAGTAGAAGATATCTGACTTGACCCAGTGGAGCCGACCTAGCCCTTGAGCAACCAACGCTACTGGCACTATCCTGGCTCTATGAGCAAAGGGAGCTATCGAGGAAGCCGCATAACATTCGCAACTAATCACGGAAAGGCTTTCGCTGCCTTAGAACCCTTTAGCTGCCTCCTTTCGGCGCACGTCGAGCCGCTTACAATCGATTCAGATTCTCTTGGAACCTTTACTGGTGAAGTTGAACGAGCTGGCTCTATGCTGGATACTTTAAGGGGCAAAGTTCAGCTTGCGCGCGCTTTGACGGATAGCCGATTTGTGTTGGTGAGCGAAGGTAGTTTCTCTTCTGCCGATGGATTCGGAGTCGTAGTGCAGAATCTAGAGATGCTGCTGCTACACGACAGCGTCACAGGCGTTGAGATAATTGAACAGTACGTCTCGCTTGAGACAAATTACTCTACAGCAACACTGAGAGAAGAAGCTGATCTTGATCCCTTCCTAAAGCGCATCTCTTTTGGTTCTCACGCTCTGGTGCTATCTCCTTCTGGGCTGCCCCTTGCCGGAAATGTCTGTAAGGGGATAACAGAGCGTTCGCACGCACAACAGATCTTTGCTCACCACCTTGCGCTCTCCCCCACTCGCTCTGTGAGTGCCTCAAGCGATATGCGTGCTCACCTAAATCCTACTCGCATGAAGGCTATTGCGGCTTGTTGCGAATTACTCGCTAAGCGGCTTGCTACCCCCTGTCCACGGTGCAGCTGCGGAGGTTTTGGGATTGTGGGTACTACCCCTGGACTTCCATGCAGCGAGTGCGGACTCGCTACCCAGCGCGCCAAAGCTGAGAAACACTCCTGTCCGTTCTGCGCGCATACGGTAGAGCTACCACGCTCGGACGGAAAATCCAGCGCCTCAGCTGCTGAGTGCGAGTGGTGCAACCCCTAACAGAACAACCTAGGGCAGCTATATTGACACCAGGTCTTCGCCCACCACTCCTGTGACAGTCGTGAGCTAGCGGTTGCCACCGCTTCCTTCTCCCTGTAATCCAAACTAACAGCGACCTCTGAAACGGCGATACTACTTCCGGTAGAAACACAACAATTATCGGCGATAGCACGCGCCACGGCCGGAGCGTTGTTAATATCAGCAATAGCTTCAAGCAGAACCCTTTTTGGGGAAGGCTCATTCGATGACCGCCCCGCCGGCTCTACATCCGCGCACTCAAGTAAATGGTAGTAGCGCACTCCGACCTCGGTTAGTCTCTTAACCACCTCGCGCCACCGCAACCCATCTGCTACAACCGTAATTTTTGCCATTCTCGTAAGCTCCATAGATCCTCCTTATGAAAAAATCTTAAAGAACCGCTCAGTCAGGTCGAAGTACAGAGGAATTCCAACCACTATGTTGAAGGGGAACGTGACAGCCAGGGCCATCGTCAAGTAGTAGGCAGGATTTGCATCCGGTAAAGTTGCCTTTACCGCAGGTGGTGCTGCGATGTAAGACGCGCTTGATGCCATCGTTGCCAAGACTGCGGTTCCACCTACACTCAATCCAGCCCAATGACCTGCTATGATCCCTAGACTAGCATTTATCAGCGGCAGCAGGATTCCAAAGCCGAGCATCACTGGTGCTGAGCGTCGAACCTCGGCCAGACGCGAGGCTGCCGATATCCCCATTTCAAGGAGGAAGAAGCAGAGAAGCCCGCGGAATACACCCCCTGCTGGGTCAAAGAATGGTGCTATGCTAGCCCAATTTTTTTGACCCATCACACTACCGAGAACCAAACCACCGAGCAGCAGGAACATCGTCCGACCCGTTACAACCTCATGAATAAGCCCCTTGATATCGCGGTCCTTGGACGACTTACCAAACATGCATCCCAAGAGCAGGGCCACCATTATTCCCGGGCTCTCTAAGAGCGCCACAAGCGTTGGAAGATACCCCTCTAAGCGCGGCAGGTCCGGCCGCGCAGCAAGCGCTTCGGTTACAAATGTTTGGGCCGCAATAAAGGTCACTACCGATACTGAGCCGTAGTGGGCGGCGATAGCAGCGCTATCAGTTGCCGTAAGACGACCCACCCCACGCAGGAGCAAAAAGGCAATCACGGGGGTGAGGACCCCTAGGAGCACCGTTGCAGTCACCGGCCCCACCAAAGCCCCTATCGGGGCACCGGCCAACTCATGCCCTCCCTTTAGACCAATTGCTAGCAGGAGAAAGAGCGAGATAGCAGAGTGAACATCCTTAGGAATAGACAGTTCGCTTCGGACAAACCGAGCCGCTGCCCCTAGACAGAAGGAGAGAGTCGCTGGGTTTAGTAGGTTAGTAGCTACGGCCGCATCGTTGTAAGACATAGAGATAGCACCTTCCATTGCATGCATTAGATTACCTGGGTTACGTTACCTGCGCCACATTACCTGTTATATGTTTCATGTTTAGGATCGCGTATTTTTCTGGTAATGTAAAGCGCAATCAAAAGTTTTCTTTAGGTGGGCAAAAGCCTGAGAAACTTTAAGCAGTACGTTCAATACCTTGGAGGTATACGAGCATGAAGCGGTTAAACTCCCCCCTGAAGGAGAAAAGAGACAAGGGAAGCGAGGCACGAAAAAGTGCCTCGGCACAGGCATCTTCCTGGACCTTTCTCAGTAACCACAGCCACGTCATTATCTGCCTGGCTCGGGATCCTGAGATGCGCCTCCGCGATATCGCTGTGGCTGTCGGAATTACCGAACGCGCCGCTATCCGGATAGTGTCTGAGCTCGAAGAAGCCGGGTATGTAGCCCGCGAGCGCTTTGGTCGAAGAAACCGCTATTCGATAGCTACCGAGAAGCACCTCCGTCATCCCCTAGAAGCACACCACTCGATCAAAGGTATTCTTGCGCTGGCTAAGAAGTAGCCTCCGTCTTGGCCCTAAGGCCCCCTATGCTCGCTGCAACAACACCACACAGCTAGCAAGAACCCCCTCCTCGCGCCCGATAAAGCCTAGCTTTTCGGTCGTTGTGGCCTTAACGGTGATTCGCGAGGGGTCACTGGTAAGTATACCAGCCATCTTCTCGCGCATCGCCTGCACATAGGGTTTCACTCGGGGCACCTCTGCCAAAAGTGTCATATCGGCATTAACAAGGCTCCAACCTGCACTCGTTGCGATATCCCATACCTTAGCGAGGAGCAGCGAGCTATCTATCCCTTTAAAACTTTGATCGTCATCGGGAAAAAGCGTTCCGATATCACGCTCCCCCATCGCACCGAGCAGAGCATCAATGAGAGCATGCAATAGTGCATCAGCATCTGAGTGTCCCTGCAGTCCACGCGCAGCGCCTGGGATCTCAATACCACCCAACACACACTTTCGCCCTTCAGCAAATGGGTGAATATCTATCCCCTGTCCGATCCGAAGCTCCATAAATTACAACCCACTCCTTACTCTCTCTCTGATAAGTTCAAGATCGCTCGGGAAAGTGACTTTTATGTTTCCTGGGTCACCCTGCACAACCCGAACGGTGCGCTGCGCCGCAACAAGCCCTGCATCATCGAGCGCGACTACCCCCTGCGCCACTGCGCGCTCATGCGCAAGCTGCAGATCCGCCAAACGAAACCCCTGCGGAGTTTGAATAGCATACAACGCGCTGCGATCGACATACTCACTAACCACCCCCTCTACCGATGCGCGGCAGAGGGAATCAGCAATTGGTATCGCTGCGGTAACAGCGCCGTGCTCGACCACGCCGTTCACCACACGCTCTATCACATCGTGTGAGATCGAACAGCGTGCAGCATCGTGAACGAGCACTACCTCATCACCTGACACACCCTCAGTACTTGCAAGAAGCCTAATCCCGCTCAGAACCGACTGCTGACGCGACTCTCCGCCCTCAGTTAGTAGCACTCGGTCGAAGGCGCTCTGATAGCACTCAAATTCACTGCGCCAGGAAGACGGATAACACACTACTATCCTTCGGCACCCTTGGCTTTTAGCAAAACAGCTTACAACACGGCCAAGTACCGTATCTATACACTCGCTTGTCTTAGAAAGGGGCAGCAGCACCTTGGGAAGAGAAGCCTTCATACGACTTCCACTCCCTGCTGCTGGAATTATGACCGAGTAATCCATCGCTTTAGGCGAAGAGTGCTCGCAGCTCACCTACGACCTTGTCCGTTGGTCGTGCCTTGGCTATAGCGATCTCTGAAACGAGCAGAGCCTCTGCCATATCGAGCATCTTCTTCTCGCCGAAGGAGAGCTCTTTGTCGGCGCTCAACACTGAGAGGTCGCGCAAAACGATAGCTATCTCGTAGACGGAACCGGTCTTTATCTTCTGTGAGTACTCACGGAAGCGACGGTTCCAGGTCTGGGTATCGATCTTAAAATCCCTATCACGAAGTATCTCGAATACGCGCTCTATCTCGCGCTTATCAACGATGCGGCGCAGTCCAACAGCAGCCGCCTGAGACACTGGCACCATTACCTTCATGCCGCTATCGAGAATCTTGATGTTATAAATGTAATGCTCCTGGCCGCCGAGACTGGTAGTGCGAATCCCCTCTACCTCTCCGACACCGTGACCCGGATAGACGATTTTGTCTCCAGTCTTAAAGGATATCTCAGCAGTCGTAGTTGCCATCTTTTCAACAGACCGCTCCAGAGTAGTTCTAACTGCAACAACCGACTTTGCAGGAGAAGTATCGCCACCGAAAGAGCCGGAGAGAACCTTGCTACCTGGAGATGTGGGTGAGGAGCGCGTAATCTTTGTGGCAGGAATGGACGCTTCGCCCTTAGCTACCAGCTTCAAATTCGTCTTTGAATTTTTGCTACTTACTACAGGCTTCTTAGCTAGCTTGGCACTCGACATCCGCTGAGCAACAGCGAGAGCGACCGTCTTTACCGTTTTCTCTTTTGACTTTGCAGCGCCAACTCCACTTCCAGCAACAGCCTTTAGGGTTGCAGACGAGAGTGGTCTCTTTGAATCTCGGGATGCCTCGGTGGTCTTTACGGAGTTGGTGTCCTTTGAGGTCGCGTCTCTATTTGACGATGATACCTTCTTTGACGCCAGCTTGAGGTTGTGACTCTTAGAACCAGTGTTTTTCTTTTTCAAGGCGATTCCCCTCCTATGGGATTACAGCCTGGTGCGGACGGTTCTCTCAGTGAAGATAATCTCTCCCCTGCGCCCCTTCCGTAGTATCACGACCGCTCCCCTTTTTCTGGATCCGTGCGTGAGCACGCGGGAAGCTAAAAGATTGGAATAACCGCGAAAAACCCACCAACGCTTTGCAGAGTGTACCCCACCTGCCTCAGTCTGGTCAAACGCACGGCCAATCAGCTGAAGTTATTGGTAAAAATCAGGCATTGGCAAAGCCCATGTTATGAGTTAGGCTCCGCCGCTTGTTCACCCCCCGCCCCCGGTTAAGCCACTTTGCGAAGCTCAGCCCATGCAGCCCCAGCCTCCGCGAGCGAACGTGTCTGAGTTTGATTCATAAAATCACTTAATCCTTCAAGGATGCTCTTTATCAACCGTGGCCCGCCATAAACAAGTCCAGTGTAGACCTGTACCAGTGATGCGCCCGCACTCACCATCTCCAGCACATCGTGCGCGTTTTCAACTCCACCCACACCGATAAGCTCCATCCTGCCTTTGAGCCTCGGCCCCAGAAAGCGAACTATCTCAAGCGAACGATTCTTTAGCGGAGCACCCGATAACCCGCCCGCCTCTTGAATAGGTGTGGTTAATCCTTCACGCGAGAGGGTCGTATTTGTAGCGATTAGCCCCGTTACTGCATGCTCACTACAACACTCAACGAGCTCCTCAAGCGCCGACCACGTTAAGTCAGGCGCTACCTTAACGAAGAGCGGAAGACGCCCCGAGTTAGCACTCTGAAGAGCTGCAAGGATCTGGCCGAGCCGCTCTCTATCTTGAAGTTGCCTTAGCCCCTGCGTATTGGGCGAAGACACGTTCACAGCAACGTAGTCTGCGAGGGGCGCTACCTTTGTAAACGAGTAGAGGTAATCGTCAACTGCGTGCTCGATCTCTACCTCCTTTGATTTACCGATATTGATCCCAAGCGGTGGGAGTTTCTTTAAGCTCTTACGAATAGCGCTTAAACGCTGCACGAATTCATCAGCTCCGGCGGATGGAAAACCCATCCTATTTATGAGAGCACGATCGTCACGTAATCTAAATATTCGAGGGCGCGCATTACCAGGCTGAGAGCGCCCTGTCACAGTACCAAGCTCAATGTGCCCAAATCCAAGCGCGTTACAGATTCCAACCAAATCTGCGTTCTTATCAAATCCTGCCGCGAGACCAATAGGATTTGCAAACGTTAACCCAGCAACCTTAACCTCCAAACGGGGGTCTGTATGCGCGTAAAGCTTAGATAGCAGGGTTGAAATCAGCGGTTGATTAGCAGCCTTTGAAAGCGCCTTCATGACCTCGTGTGCGCTCTCTGGATCGAGAGAGAAAAGAAGCGGTTTTATCAGGGCGTTGTAAAGCACGTATTATGCCTCCGAAGATTGTTGAAAGACTTTCGAATCGAGACTACGACTATTCGAGCGCGCCTGCTTGCGTGGCGGAGCAACACGGAGCCCACTTGGCAGAGCGATTCTCATGGTTAGCGCATCCTCTCCGTTGTCTGAGTAGTAGTGCCTACGCACGCCAGCGGCCTCAAAGCCGATACTGTGGTACAACCCCTGCGCTACTGAATTAGATACGCGCACATCAAGGGTTACTATTTTGATACCTTCCCTCTGAGCCGAACTAAGGTATGCACCAAGCAAAAAACGCCCGCCTCCCCGACCACGAAACTCGGGCGCTATCCCCAGCGACACGATGTGGGCCTCGTCCATCACAACATGAGCTATGAGGTAACCAACGAGGTTGTCTTCGAAAAAGAGTCCCTTTATTGCAGCAGCTGGGTTTGAAAGCTCCTGAGAAAAGAGCCGTGCAGACCACGAACGGGGATTCCACGTGCTATCTATGCGCACGAGATCATTAAGCCAAAAATGAGAAACCGATGACACGAGGAACTTCACCTCGTGTGCACCGGTCTTTCTGGCGGTGCCACCCGGAATTTTTGCTGCCGGGATAGCCATGTCGTTTTAAAAAAATGAAATGTTTACACACCAGTGGTGGCTTATAAAGCCGCCTTAGCTCTCTCAGCAACTACTGCGAACGAAGCTGGGTCGCTGAAAGCGATCTCAGCTAACACCTTGCGGTCTAGAGCGATGTTAGCCTTAGCGAGCCCTTGGATGAGCTTGCTGTAGCTAAGACCGTTGATTCGCGCTGCGGCGTTGATACGAACGATCCAGAGACCACGGAAATCACGCTTCTTGGCGCGACGGTCGCGGTAAGAAAACTGAAGCGCCTTTTCTACAGCAAGCTTTGCGAGCTTAAAGCAATCCTTACGACGCCCACGAAAGCCCTCTGCTAACTTCAACCGTCTCTTATGACGACGACGACTTGCAAATCCACGCTTAACTCTCATCTGTACACCTCTTCTCTATAATTCAACAATCAAGCGGCAGCCCCACTTGGTGGCTTACCACTCACCAATCGCCTACGCGTAAGGGATCAAGCGACGGATAGACTTTGAATCAACCTTGGCAACCAAGCCTGGGGTTGAAAGCTGTCTCTTACGCTTAGCGCTCTTCTTACCTGTGTTGTGACGACGGAAAGCTTTGGCGCGCTTTACCTTGCCGTTCTTGCTCACAGAAAACTTCTTTGCGGCCATGCGATTTGTTTTTAACTTTGGCATAAAGCTCCACTGCTGTACCGGTGAATGACTACCGGTCGATCCTAACACCGATCCCTACGATAACCCGTTCACTAATAGGCCCGAATACTTACACTTTCCTTGAAACCGGATCAAGTACCTGCGGTAAGGGTAAACCGGCTTTTTTAAGCTATTGCGAAGGAATATGGTAGGCGCGCACAGATTCGAACTGTGGACCTCTTGCCTGTCAAGCAAGCGCTCTAACCAACTGAGCTACGCGCCTTAATGTGCGCGGGAGTATAGAGCAGAGGAGAAATGGGTTCAAGTACTTGGAGCACCAGGAGCCTTGAAAACACTGAATGTTTTCAACAGATCAAGAGCCCTTTGGAACTGGTTATCCAGCTGTTGCCACTCAGAAAGGTCAACTTTTTCAGGGTTTATGGCGGACACATCTGGCCGAATTGTTGGGGTTTTATTGATACGCTTTAGGGCATCACCCGGTACCTGGGAGCCCCCATTCGGGTTCCCGATAGCACCCGGAAGGTCCTCTTCGCGCAACTCAGGGAGGATACCTCCTCCACGCTGCTCTGGCGATGGCTCCTCAACTACAGGCTGCTTCATCTCAACCTCAATATCCGGTTTAACCCCCTTGGCCTGAATAGAATTTCCGCTCTTGGTATAATAAAGCGCTGTTGTAAGGGTAAGCGCCCCACCGTTCTCTAGCGGGGTTATAGTTTGCACACTGCCCTTACCAAACGTCTGCGTTCCCAAAATCAGTGCCCGCCCGTGATCTTTGAGAGCTCCCGCGACGATCTCTGAAGCGGAAGCGGAGCCACCATTTACCAAAACGATTATCGGATACTCAGGCTCAGTACCGCGCGCCTTGGCAAAGAACTTCTGCTTTTGTGCCTCTATGCGCCCATCCGTGTAAACAATCACACCATCTTTAAGGAACAGATCCCCTACCTGAACGGCTTGCGTCAGCAGTCCACCAGGATTATTTCGCATATCAATAATGAGCCCTTTAAGCTCTGCGCTCTTACCCTCACTTACCAGACGAGAGAGCGCCTCCTTCAGATCGTCTGTGGTATGCTCCATGAACTGACTGATACGAACATACCCAAAACCATCACCAAGGTAGCGACTCTTTACGCTCTTCACCGCGATGTTGTCGCGCACTATGTCAACATCAATCAGATCGCTTGCCCCTTTCCTGCTAAGCGAGATGTTAATCGAACTCCCCTTTGGCCCGCGCAAGCGCTTGACTGCGTCCACAAGCGAGAACTCTTTCGTATACTTTCCATCGAGCTTAACGATCACATCCCCTGGTCTAACCCCCGCCCTCTCAGCCGGCGAATCCTCCATCGGAGCAACGACAACGAGTAGCCCTTCTTTAATTGTTATCTCGATACCGAGACCACCGAACTCACCCTTCGTCTGCACCTGCAAATCTTGGTAAAAGTCTGGATCTAGATAACCGCTGTGTGGATCAAGTGTTGTTAGAAGGCCCTTAATCGCCCCTTCAACGATCTTTTTATTATCAACATCAGTTACGTAGTCGCGCTTTACCAGCGAGAGCACATCGGTAAAAACTTTTAGCTCTTGAAATAGGTTCGACTCGCTCTTTTCTCGAGCGCTCACTTCTGGCAGGGAGCGTCCACCGAATACTATCGCACCAGCAAGCAGCGAGCAGGTAACAAAGAGGACCTTCTCTCGCGCTGAAAACTTTGCCGGCATCGTGCTCCTTAAACCTATCTGTACGTAGTGGAAGCTAAGCGAAAATTCTGCACTTTTGCCCCCTCCTCTAAACTACAGGACCCCACCCTGGGTGACAAGGTGAAAGGTACTTTTTGTGAACAAAAAGAGGGTCCTATCCGGTGCTCAATCAGCCTCTGATTTCTGCGCTGTATCGCCGCCCTCTTTTTGTCTTGCTAATGCCTTAAAGTGAGATAGGCTCCCCCCAACTGGAGGAACGCTACCTATGGCAGGATCACTTCTCGGATTGGATATTGGAAGCTCATCAGTCAAAGCATCCCTACTCGACATCGAAACGGGACGAGTGGTAGCGCAGGCCACCTCCCCCGACCGCGAGCTGGAGATAGTTGCTCATCAAGCCGGATGGGCCGAGCAACACCCGGACGTCTGGTGGGAGCACGTCTGCCGCGCCGTAGCTATCCTGCGCCAGAGCAACGCGAGCGCTTTAGCTGCAACGCAGAGCATCGGAATCACCTACCAGATGCACGGGATGGTGCTCGTTGATAGTGACGGGCGTCCGGTGCGTCCATCGATTATCTGGTGTGACAGTCGAGCCGTGCCGTTTGGCGAAAAGGCCTTCCAGGAACTGGGCGAGGAGCGCTGCCTCTCGGAACTTGGCAACTCGCCGGGCAATTTTACCGCAGCCAAAGTAGCGTGGGTGGCTAAAAATGAGCCTGAAGCACTCAGTAAGGCAGCCTACCTGATGCTCCCCGGCGATTACATCGCCTTTAAGCTTACTGGCCGTTTTGGAACCACCCCCTCGGGGCTCTCAGAAGGTATCCTGTGGGACTTTTCAAAGAATACCCCTGCTCTCTTCTTGCTTGAGCACTTAAAGCTGCCGAGCACTCTCATCCCGCCGGTTACCCCGAACCTCGGAGAGTTTGCGGGTGTGCGAGCAGATGTTGCAAAGGAGCTTGGCCTACCAGCTAACGTGGCAGTGTCGTATCGAGCTGGTGATCAACCGAACAACGCCTTCGCTTTAGGGGTTCTGCAACCGGGCGAAGTTGGAGCCAACGCGGGCACCTCAGGAGTTATCTACGGTGTGACCGGTAAACTCGGGGTGGATAAACGCTCTCGAGTAAACAACTTCCTTCACGTAAACAGCACCGAAGAACAGCTCCGCGTCGGAATACTGATGTGCATCAACGGTTGCGGCTCACTGTATCGGTGGCTACGCGTAACGTGTGCTCCAGAGGCTGCATACACCGAGCTTAACGCGCTGGCTGAGCAGGCTCCGGTGGGAAGCAAGGGTCTAGTGGCTTTACCGTATGGAAACGGAGCGGAGCGAACTCTTGGCAACCGCGACATCGCAGCTTCCTTCGAGGGGTTGGGTTTCAATACGCACACACGAGCGCACATGTTTAGAGCAGCTCAGGAAGGGATCGTCTTCGCCCTCGCCTACGGACTTGAGATCATGCAGGAGATGGGGCTTACAGCCACTACGATACGCGCTGGTCTGGCGAATATGTTCCAGAGCCGCGTTTTCCAGAGCACTTTTGCCACAACGACAGGCGCTCCGCTGGAGCTGCTCACCACTGATGGCGCAGAGGGTGCTGCGCGTGGAGCAGGTATCGGCCAAGGGGTGTTCTCGTTTGCAGATGCATACAAAGGGGTAGCCCGACACGCGGTTATTGAGCCTTCAATTTCAGATCGAGAGGCGTGCCTTGAGGCGTACGGTACCTGGAAAGAGGCGCTGAAGCGGCATTGTTAGCGGGGCGGTGAGAACGTGGTGCGAAAACTTGGAGCGCGGCGATTTGGAGCGCGAAGCTATGCTTCGCCTAAAGCTCCGTTGGCTTCCGTAACAGAATAGCGGACCTGGAAGGTCCGCGGTCCCAGGTCAGCTACAACCGCGTCCACGCATAAAGGACATCATCTACGGGCTCGTCGCTGATGTTAGGGAACACTGAATGCTTGGGTCTAATGCCGACGCACATCATTCCGGCTGCCTGCATGACCTTCCCTGATGCGATGTTTTCAGGGTGATGGTTTGCTTCTATACGATTTACTCCCGGGTCTGATTGTGCAACCGCTAGCAACGCCCGCCACGCCTCAGTTGCGTACCCCTGCCCCCAGAACTTTTGACCCAAAATATATCCGCCCACAATTGAATCAGGAGTGGAGGGCCCGAAACCTCCCGATCCGATGTACTCGCCACTATCTTTTAACTTAATGGTGTAAGCGAAGTCGGGAACGCCGTTGTGTTGCCCTGCAAAAGAATCCACCACGAAACGAACATACGCTTCGGAGGTCTCTGGCTTATCGGCTACTTTGTAAGACATATACTTACACACATTCGGATCGCTAGCGTATAGATCAAACAGGAGCTGCCCATCGCCTGGCTGGAAGGCTTTGAGTTTTAGTCGTGGAGTTTCAATCTCAACGGGTGGAATACGTGTGAGAGGCTGTAATTTAAAGGACGCCGGGCATCGCATGGTGCCGAGAGTATACACTATGTTCTATGAGGATTTTTAAAAATTTGGTTTTTGTGCTGCTGCTGATTCTTGTCGGCGTCATTCTAATCACCGGAATCAAGAAGCGCCTCGACCAGATTTCATTAAAACAAAGGCCCTATAACGTTTCAGCGGGCACCGGCTCCTTGCGGCGCACTACCCTGGATGCTCAGGTTTCCATCTAGTGCAAACGCGTCGCAGGTGCTGGAACCGTGTCGGGTTTTGAGGCATTCCCAGCTTCCATGTCCCTGAACATCTTCAACCCACACTGCTCGGTAAGAGTTACAGCCAGCATCCCAGCAGTCAGTTGGACATCGTGACTGACAATTCGGCGCTTCAGAGCTAACCGTATTTGAGCATCCACCTACTACAAATACGGCTGAAAGAATGATCGCAGAGACGAAACTCTTCATGTGGGCAACCTCCGACATCAACACGTAACATAACTTGGAGCGCGAAGCTTCGCTTCGCCTAAAGCTCCGTTGGCCTCCGTAACAGTTTGGCGGACCTGGAAGGTCCGCGGTCCGGTAAGAGCCTCATGAATTTTTCATTTTCTTTCTAGCCTCGCCACCCAGAGCACTGTAATCTCCCGTCTCCGCTCTTTGAGCAAAACCTTGGATATGCGTTAGGAGAAGTATCGTTCATGTCATCTGTTGTTTCACCCGAATCAGAGAGTACCACTGCAGATAGTTATGTTTCCGGCGCACCAGCCGGGGCGACTAATTCGCAAGAGATGATTCCAGGAAACCCAACAGAATTTGCGCGCTGGTTTCAAGAACAATTTCCTACCATCCCCTTCCGGTCAGCGCTTGCTGTTATTCGCCTTGCTGCTGATAAGGCAACCGTCCCATTCATCGCACGGTACCGCAAAGAGCAAACAGGAAATCTTGATGAAGTAGCGATTGGAAATACTATCGACGCACTTAGCAAGTGGAAGAGCCTCGTTGAACGCAAAGCCTTTATCCTTTCTGAGATAGATAGTCAGGGTAAACTAACGGCTGAGCTTAAAGCTCAAATAGACTCTACCTTCGACCTGCTCCTCCTTGAAGATCTCTACCTTCCCTACAAACGGAAGCGAAAGACAAAAGCCACTATCGCGCGCGAGGCTGGTCTTGAGCCGCTCGCTCACTGGATCTGGGATTGCGCACACGGCCAAGCGTGGGAACAGAGCGATACGCTTGATTCAAAGGCGCAAGGCTTCATCAATACCGAGCTAGGAATAGCAGACTCACAAGCTGCCATTCAGGGTGCTGAAGCGATCCTCACTGAGCGCCTTTCGGAGGTTCCTGAATTGCGCCAAGAGGTCAGAACTCAGCTATTTGCTCACGCACATATCGGATCAACAAAGGGTGAGAAAGCAAAGATACCGAGTAAATTCGACCGTTACTTTGAGTACAGTGAGTCCATTCAAGCGCTCATGAAACGCGAGAGCAGTCACCGCTACTTAGCACTTAAGCGCGGCGAAGCCGAAGAAGAGCTCACGTTATCGATCGGCAGCGCCCCGCAAAATGAAGCGCTCATTACGAAGCTTCTCGCCATGTACCAGGCTCACGCGTGCCCTACCAAAGGCACCCCTGGTGAGAAGTCACTCCTGCTTGCAGCACGGCTGGCTTTTAAGGTGTATGTGCTGATGTCTATCGAAAGTGAGATTTACTCCTCCCTGAGGGATATTGCTGACTCAGCCGCGATTGACGTGTTTAGCGAGAACGTTCGGAGGGTTCTGCTGGCTGCTCCTCTTGGAACCAAGTCCGTGCTGGGTGTTGACCCAGGACAGAGAACTGGATGCAAGTTAGCGCTCGTTAACTCAACGGGTCAGTTTCTTGCTAGTGGCGTAGTCTATCTCCTTACCTCGGAGCAGCAAACACAAGCATCCGCGCAGCTAGCAACCGTTCTGCAAAACGGCAAAGTAGAGGCGATTGCGGTTGGAAACGGCACGGCTGCCCGTGAGACTGAGAAGTTTCTGCGCGATACTGTAGCTAAACTTAAGCTCCAAATCCCCGTGGTTATGGTGAGTGAGTCCGGAGCAAGCATTTACAGCGCTAGTGAAGTAGCTCGTGAAGAGTTCCCTGATCTAGATGTTACGGTACGCGGCGCGATATCGATTGCACGCCGCCTTCAGGATCCACTAGCTGAACTCGTAAAAGTAGACCCGAAGAGCATCGGTGTAGGACAATACCAGCACGATGTCTCTCAATCATCACTCAAAAACGCTCTGGAGCGAGTTGTTGAGTCGTGCGTAAACACCGTTGGTGTAAATGTGAACACCGCCTCAAAGCACCTGCTTGCATACGTATCTGGAATCGGTCCATCGCTTGCAGGCTCCATCGTCGCCCATCGCAGTGCCAAAGGGCTCTTTCAATCACGCGCAGACCTCCGAGATGTTCCCTATTTTGGCGAGCGCGCCTTTGAACAGGCAGCAGGATTTCTTCGTATTGCAAACGGCAGTCACCCTCTCGACAACACGGGAGTTCATCCTGAAAGGTACAAAGCACTTGAGTCGTTTGCGGCTGAGAATGGGACAACGCTTCCAGAACTCTTAGGTAGCGGAGTTGTAAAGCTTAAGAACAATTCACAACTAAAGCAGCTCCTGGGAGACTTCACCTTTAACGACATCATCCAAGAGCTTGAGAAGCCAGGACGAGACCCGCGCTCTGAGTTTGAGTACGTAAAGTATCGAGATGATATTCACGAGCTGACGGACTTAAAACCTGGCATGCTCTGCACGGGCGTTGTGACGAATGTGACAAATTTTGGTGCCTTCGTTGATATCGGTGTGCACCAAGATGGCCTCGTTCATATCTCCCAGCTCAGCGACAGCTTCGTAAAGGATCCGCGCGCAGTAGTAAATCCAGGCGACAAGGTTCAAGTCCGAGTCTTGGAGGTTAACCTTGAGAAGCGCCAAATAGCTCTAACGATGAAGAAGAACGCGGAAGTGAGCGCGTCTAAGCCAAATGGATCTAACGCGTCAACTGGTGCATCCAAAACGGTCACTCGCTCACGCAGCAACGAGTCAGGGCAGCGCCGACCGCCTGGCACACCACCTAAGCCTGAAACGATTGGAAACAATCCGTTTGCAAATCTTGGAGCGATGCTGTCGGGGTCGAAGCGGTAAGACATGTAGCTACTTGTACACTAATTGAAGACGGATGAACCCCCCGGCGCCTACGGGCTACGAGGCGAGTCTGGTGCTTGTCGGCGCCATATCGGGAGGCTAAACTGTCGTACATGGAGATCCTAAGATCAATCAAGCAGTACGCTACTGCGCGCGATAAGAAGTTTCTGGTGATCGGCGGCCACGCGTTAAATGCGCACGGCATTTCCCGAACTACGGGTGATTTGGATTTAATGGTCGCCCGTGTCGACGCAGAGTTTTGGGAGCAGCTGCTTGAGACATTCAAATACACGATCTTCCAGCGAACATCGTCGTTTGTTCAATCTAAAGCTCCTTCCATCAGCGAGTGGTCGATTGATCTTATGTTGGTCGACGAATCCACGCTTTCGAAGGCCCTTGCAGAGGGTATGCAGTACGATCACGGCGGCGCGGTAGTTCCAACAGCATCGGTCGCCCACTTGATCGCTATGAA
>JBIKKT010000103.1:0-4844 GCA_044360195.1 Bdellovibrionota bacterium
TCTTGTTGTCGTATCAGCTCATCCCAATTCTCTTTCATCTTATCCTCCCTTACACTGTTGAAAGTTACGGGAGGCTTCTCTCATGTGGGACTACTGGCTGGAAACCTGTCGGCTAGAGGACGGACACTACTTTTTTTTTCGTCATACTAAAAAGAAAACTCATCTCAAGAAATGAGCATGCAAGAGGAGTTATGCCGTGCGCCATGCCCACATACCTTACATAGATCGGCTCGCCTGCCATATACTTTATCGGCATAGCCACAAGGAGCAGAAGGAGTAGCGAGAACGCCTCAATACGTCCTGTCACCATAAATAACGAAGTGAGATTCACCGTATCCGACTCACCTGAATCCTTATCCCCACTCCTTGCCACAACCAGCAGCCCTAAATCCCCGAATCAGCCTGCATGCTCCGGCGCTACTCGTGGGAGAAGGCAAAACATAAACTCCAACACTACAGGAGACGTACACCGGAAGCCTTGGTGCTTTACCAGATCGTCTACCACGCCTTGGCGAAGTCGGAAGCATATCCACAGTGAAGTCATCGAAGATGTCCCCCATCGCCACACCGTCTTCACCATCCCCAAACGCTTGCGGGTATTCTTTAAGCACGACCGCAAACTCAACTATGGTGCGGGTGCGGCGATTGGTTGCCTAACAGCAGCCGAGATGATAGCAGGGCTCCTAACTAGAAGTGCGGTTGCTACCCACACAAGCGAAGCGGAAGCTTCGCGGTCTCGGTGTCGTGCTCCATTGACCGGGAGCTAGAGCTCATCACTGACGATGATGTGGCGTACATTCTCTCGCAGTAGTGCCTGAGGGGCTTATCCGACGGAGCCTTGGCGTAGTCGGGCAAGCACCTCCCCCAATCACAAAGTTCATCGCCACTACCGAGGCTATCGATGAACTTAGGGATGGATGGCGGTGCTCTAAAGTCAGCGATCCCTTGCGACATCAGAATCTGTTTGATGGAGCGACCGTCCTACACCACATCAAATTACCACAGGTGTTCGATGTCAAAATTGCAATCTAGCGTAGAGGGTCTCTCTCCTTTTGAAAAAAACCTCAAACTTGATTCATCCCGAGGACGTAACGGCTTCGACCCTACTCCCCGATCTTCCAAACTCCGTGCTCGAGGAACGCTTCGATAGTCTGTCGCTTCGCCTTGTTGATAAGGTTTGGGTGGGAGAGGTTGTGCTTTTTTGCGTAGGCGTTCAGTGTCATAACCGAGCGCCCCTCCATGTACGTCAACCTCTTGTGGTAGCTATTTGTAAGGGCGAGAAAAACGATCTCCTCCATCGTCTTGGTGTGCTGACCTTTGTGATACTCACTGAAGGCGTCGTAGTACTTGGAGCGATCAACAAAGGTGATGTTGATAGGAACGTACCCCTCTCTGATGAGGAGGTAGTTGACCAGAACGCGACCGATCCGTCCGTTGCCATCAACAAAGGGTTGGATTGCCTCGAATTCGAGGTGGAAACGAGCCACGCGTTGCACGATAGATTCCATCGGGTCGGCGTGGTATCCCACTAACGCCACCGTCATCCTCTCGTCGATGTCGGCAGGGGCGCTTCCGACGTGGCTTCCAACGCGTACCCATTCGTTGAGTGTTCGAAAGCGGCCGGCGATTTCGTCTCGGATATTCGACAGGAGCATCTTGTGAAGCAAGAGGATCGTCTCGCGGTCGAGCGCTCGCTCTAGCGCCTTGTGAGAGATGTACTCGACAACCCTAGCGAGATTCTTGGCCTCAAAGATCTCTCGCTCTGTAATGAACCGGTCTAGCTCTATCTGTTGCAGGATCTTCTCTGTCTCCTCGAGCGAGAGGGTGCTGTTCTCAATAGCGTTTGAGTTGTAGACGTGCTCGCTCACCTCTGCCTGGTTAAGAATAGTGAGGAGCTGCTCTTTTCCTGTCCTGGCGGCCAGGAAGCGCCGACGGAGGGCGGCTATTTTTGCCACTTTTTTGGGGAGGTTTGTCATAGAGCCTAAGAATAGCTTTATTAACGATTATGGCGGCTAAAATCGTTAAAACACAACCATAAAGGGTATGTTTTAACGATTATAGTTGATTAAATCGTTAAAAGTAGGTGACTAAGAGGTTACTCCTGGGCGATACAGCAACTTAAAGGAGCTCGCTCTTGAGTGGCGCTCGGGTGCCTTTAATCCAGTCAAGCGATAACAGGCAGAAGACTGCTTCTTTGCTGCGCTCAGCGCACTATCATAATAGCGAACCCTCTAAGTCACTGAAAAAAGCGCTCCAAAATAGGCGCAGCTTGAAGTGACTACCTATCAGCTTCATGAGACACTTATGCCGATATTTTAAAGCCAACTCATCAGGAGCCCTAGAAGATGTTGCAGCCTGCTCATAGACAAACCACTCCGACAGGGTCCGTCGCAGGAATTCCTGCGCCCCCAACACCCCCTGCACAAGGACGCGGTTCAACTATAACTCCAGCTCTCATGAAGCGCCTGCAAGAGCTTGCCCCGAACAGCGAGTTCAGAGAAGCCGACCTCCAGCAGTGTCAAAGAAACTCCCCAGCCATCTGGCGGCTTGTGGAAGTGAGCTTACAACGCGCGTCCGTTAATTTCACTGACCAAGAGCTAGAGGGAGAGCGAGCGCGCGTACACCAACTGAAAGATGAGCAGATCGGTGTACTAATGCGGGCAGTAGCGCGGTTTACTGTTGGGGAAAAGATCGTAGAGGATGAGCTATCTCCTCTTCTGAACTTCTACAAGAAGCGAGGCCAAGATGCAGACTGCGCTCACGCTCTCTATATCACTATTCAACAGGCAGAAGAGAAAATTCATGCTGAATTCTTCAAGAGGTATAGCGAGGTGGTTTTCGGAGCAAGCGGAGACTCCGTGCAAGATGCAAGAATGCAGACGTTATGCAGGGAATTCCTTAATACCGACGACGACTACTCCAAACCCTTCCGGAAGTTTTTCACTGAATCCCTCCCCTCTATTTTAAAGAAAGCAGAGACGAGCGCCAATTCTAAGAACTCAACGCTAGCCGAGATCTCTGCCCTTGCGTGCTATCACGGATTCGCTGAGGGAGTTATAGCAGAAACGGCTTACTTTGGATTTCAAAAAGCCCTCGGCGCTCGCGATGGTACTGAGGAAATCCTTCCCACTATCCTTAAAGGCATCGACATGATTAAGGATCACGAGTCGACGCACATCGCTTTCGGCATACTGCGCTTGCGAGAGATACTCGATCGTCCGCTCATTTCAAGAGTCGCGCTTTCTGGGTGGCTGGCAGTGCGAGGAGCTTTCCATCTCCCAGCGGTGATAGGAATAGTCAGAGCAGTTCACCGTGAGCATCCAGGAGAATTCCCTTTCCCGCTTGATAAAGCAGAGCTCGCGAAGGAAGGGATTAAACAGTTCATGTCCCGAGTCCGCCAGATATTCAAGCGATGAAAAACGCACCTACTCCAACGCAACAGCGAGCCATTCCTGTGGGGCGAAACGAGCAGTTACGTTCGCGGCCTGTCCGACGAAGCCTTGGCGAAGTCGGAAGCGCATCTACAACGAGGTCCTCGAAGCCGTCGCCACCGAAGAGGTTTAATTTTGCAAAGGTTCCACCTAGTGAAGCAAGCTCTCTGTAGTACGCAGTTCTTCCGATAAAGAAATCTGACGCCGTTAGTCCACCAGGCTGGAAACCAGAGAGGTCGAACATGCCTCCGACGAGAAACACCCGTTCAGCAGGGATAGTCTCTAAGCTCACGCCGTAGTCCGTAGAAAACAAAAGGGTGTTTGCTCCGAAGTTAATCGGCTTTGAAGCCGCTCCCATCAATTGAGTGAAGTCATCTGATGAGCCGAGAGCTTTGACGTTACGGTCCGCGCCAAAGTTAAAAACGCCACCCGACTGGGGAAAATCAGGGGTATCTCTTGAATCGAGAACAAGAGCTCCGAAATAGTTTCCAATCTCATAGGAACCTTCAGGAAGCGTTGGATCGCCGATATCTCGGGTAATCTTCGCTGTCCCACGCCTAATACCGACCTGCATTTCACCCTGTGTGCCGAGCCGCCGGCCAATTCCCAAACCGCCAACGAAACTGGATCCTGAGCATCGTGGGGTGAGTACGTTACCAGGCACTCCCCCTCTGGAAAGCAACTCAACTCTTCGTAGCAGCTTTCACATCATGCGGCGATGCTACTAGACCCACATTATCCAGAAGTCGCACCCCCTCTACTCGCGCAACAACCAAGAGTCGGCAGCGCTCAGGCCCATGCGCACCTACCGGCGCAAGGGTCTCTTCATCAACAAGCGAAGCGTAATCGATCTGCGGGTGCGACATTACGTTGATTGACTGAACAACGAGCCCCTCTAACAGCCGTTGATCGTGATCACCGTATCCGACTCACCTGAATCCTTATCCCCACTCCTTGCCACAACCAGCAGCCGTAAACCCCCGAATCAGCCTGCATACTCAGGCGCTACACGTGGGACAAAGCAAAGCAGAAACTCCAACACTACAGGAGAAGAACACCGGAAGCCTTGGTGCTTTACCAGATCGTCTACCACGCCTTGGCGAAGTCGGAAGCATATCCACAGTGAAGTCGCGGAAGCTTCGCGGTCCCGGTTTCGTGCACCTCTCACTGGGAGCGCGGGCCTTCCGGCCCGCTAGAAGTGCGGTTGCTACACACACAAGCGAAGCGGAAGCTTCGCGGTCCCGGTTTCGTGCGCCTCTCACTGGGAGCGCCGGCCTTCCGGCCCGCTAGAAGTGCGTTTGCTACACACACAAGCGAAGCGGAAGCTTCGCGGTCCCGGTTTCGTACGCCTCTCACTGGGAGCGCGGGCCTTCCGGCCCGCTAGAAGTGCGGTTGCTACACACACAAGCGAAG
>JBIKKT010000125.1:0-4803 GCA_044360195.1 Bdellovibrionota bacterium
GCCGAGGCCGAAGCCAACTACTGGAGGCAAAACGCGCCGACCCCACCCACATCCAAGCCTGCCAGAGTGGCAGCGCGCCAGGAGAGGGGGAAACGGGGTCAAGGGGAAACGGGGTCAGGTCTTGCAAGTGAGCATTAGTACGCTTGGTTGACCCGGTGGCCCATGAGGCGTCGCGGGAGGTGAACGAATGCCTGGGTGTGCTGGAAACCTGTCGGCATCCCGGACGTCATCGCGTTCCGGCGCACGGCCGTGACGGCAGAAGACCAGGAGTCCTTGACGCCGGACATCGCGCAGACCTTGATCAACCGCTTCACGTCAGGGTAGGCTGATGATCTGCGCAGTAGCGGGCGCACAGGATCTGATGCCTTCACCCATATCTATTCCCAGGGGAATATGGATGTATTATTGTTTCCATGGAAACGGAGGTTGATCGTGAGTGCGTCTAGCAGCAACCTGGCCCCTAAGCCAGACCCATCCTCGGTGCTGACCAAAGCTGTGGCCCGTGCGGCCGAGCGGTTGAACATCTCCCGCGCCTTGCTTGCCAAGATCTTGGGCGTGAGCCCTCCCACCGTGACCCGCCTCTACAGTGGCGACTACAAGCTAGATGAGCGCCGCAAGGAGTGGGAGTTCGCCCTGCTGTTCGTGAGAGTGTTCCGCTCCCTCGATTCCATCGTTGGCAATGAACAGACCGCACGTCAGTGGCTCAACAGCGATAACCGGGGGCTTAACGGCCGCCCAGTGGATTTGATTCGTCAAACAGAAGGGCTTGTTCGTGTCGTTCACTATCTGGACGCCTCTCGCGGTCTCGTCTGAGGCCTTTGCTTGGCGTGGCCAGGCATGGCGCATGGTGGAGTCGCAGCACATTGCCGCCACGATGAAGCTGGTCGACAACCGAGATGAGCAGGATCTGCTGGAATCCTTGCTGGAATCGAGTAAGCCGCGTCAGCCCGATGACACTGCTGATCTGGACTATCTGCTGGCTACGCCGTTTCGCTACGACCCCAAGCGGGGCGGGTCACGTTTTCGGGCAGTGACGGATCCAGGCGTTTTTTACGGAGCAGAATCGGTGCGGACGGCTGGCGCCGAGCTGGGTTACTGGCGCTGGAAGTTTCTGAAGGACGCCGTCGAGCTAGAGCGCCTTGAGCCGGTGGCGCACACGGCCTTTCGAGTAGAAATAAGCACGCCGGTGGTGGACCTTCGACGTCCACCGTTCGATGCCGATGCATCTTTTTGGCAGCATCCCACAGACTACGGACCTACGCAGCAGTTGGCGCGTGCGGCTCGAGAGGCCGACGTCGGCGGCATTCTGTATCGGTCAGTACGAGATCCCCAGCCATCATGGTGTCTGGCTTTGCTGACGCCAGCGGGCTTTGCCAAACGCAAGCCGCACGCCGAGACCCAGACTTGGTACCTGGCCGTATCACCGCATGAAGTCACGCTGCGGCGCGATACGGAATCGATGCAGTTTTCTGCACAGGCACCTTGACCAACTGCTGGTCACCTGGGAATGGCGCAGCGGGCTGACGCCATGGCTGGTGATGACTGCGAAGCAACACAAATTCTGTGCCTGATGTGTTTTGTCTGATAGATTGCGCTATACCCACACGCTCAGGAGGTTCATCATGCAGTGCAACTTAACCCTCAAGATCCCTGTACTGGTGTTGGGCTTGCTCATGCCGATGCTGAGCATGGCGGGTGCCATGAGTGGGGCCACTTGGGTGGCCATCGGGGTTTGAGCCGCTGAGCCGAAGGTCCGCCGATGGCAGAGCCTGCGAGCTGAGCTCGGTTACTGGTAGTGGAAACGGCAGGCGATGACCACCAGGGCTTGGTCGTCAACGCAGTACACCAGCCGGTGGGTGTCGTCGATGCGACGCGACCAGAAGCCAGAGAGGTTTTCTTTCAGGGGCTCGGGCTTGCCAATGCCCTCGAAGGGGTGGCGCAGGCAATCCTTGATCAGGGCGTTGATGCGCTTGAGGGTCTTGCGGTCCTGGCCCTGCCAGTGCTCGTAATCCTCCCAGGCGGCGAGGGTCCAGGTGAGTTTGATCCGCTTGTCTTCAATCGGCATCGACCAGATCCTGCTGCTTCACCTGTCCCCGGCGGTACTGCTCGATGGAGCGTGCCAGGTGCGCTGCATTGGCAGGCGACTTCAGCAGATGGACGGTCTCCATCAGGCCGTTGAAGGTGTCCAGCGACATCAACACCGCATCGGGCGCATCCCGGCGCGCAATGACCGTGTAGTCGGCATCGTCGATCACCTGGTCGATCACGTTTTTCAGGCTGTTTCGCGCCTCGGAGAAATTCACCACACGCATGACGATGGCCTCTTTTAGTTGTGCTGTTTGCTGAACAAGTCTACGGGATTGTCTGCCTGCTCGCAAGGCAGATACCTATGACCCCCGAACAACGTCAGGCTCGCGCCACTCTGGCGCGAGCCTCCTCGCCCCGTTCGACAGCGTATTGGTCCAGTGCACCGAAAACGAGGCGGAAGTGAATTTCGCGAGGTCGATTCAGTAGCTTTAAGGCTACAATCATCGGGTGTTCGAACTCAGGCACTACACCGACCCGGAAGGCCAAGAATCAAGCGGGCCATCTTGCGTTGGAGCGAATGGCAGCAAAGGAAGACTGCGTGACCACCACCATCAAGCACGATGACTGGCTCATGGAGCAACTCAAGGACGGTGAGTTCGCCGCCGAGTTCCTCAATGCGGCCAGCGAAGATGAGGATCCCAAGACCTACCTGACCGCGCTGCGCAAGGTGGTGGAGGCTAGAGGCGGCATGGCCGTAGTTGCCGAAAAGGCACACCTCTCCCGGGAGACTCTGTACCGAACCCTTTCGGCCAGAGGCAACCCAACCATCAAGACCCTAAGCGCCGTGCTCAGAGCCACGGGGCTGAAGTTTGGGGTCTCTGCCCATTGAGGCCCGGGGGCGCTCCTTGGTTGACCCGGTGGCCCATGAGGCGCTGCGGGAGGTGGGCGCCTGAGGCGCCACCCTTGTTCTGGGGGTGTCGGGGCTTGTTTACCCGATGCGTGTGGGCGCCGGTGCGAACCTGCTGAGTTTTGGCCGGTTTCAAAATGTTGACGGGATTGGGGCGGTTTTGGGGTGGTTCCAGCGCTGACCCGAGCGATGCTTGCGGGGTTCAGATCTCGGCGAGTGGACTGACTACCGCCGTTTTGATCGACTCAAGCCTGGCCCTGCGCGTGCAGCCACGCGATGTATTCTGAACGCCGCAGTCGATAGCGTGCGACGCTGCCTTCGTGCAACTGTTGCAGTGCTTCCGTGAGCATCGCCCCGAAGGCTGCTTGGTCGGCTTCTGTGGCCAGATCCTTTGCGACTTCGGCAATGGCCGCAGGGCTGGGTTGCCGCAGTCCTTTGACCACCGTCTGAACCGCCTGGATCAACGCTTCCCGGTACTTGATCTTCAGCGGGTCGGGTTCGACCACGGTTTGCGCGATGGCCAGATAGCGATGGCAGGAGCGCTCATAGGCCCAGACGAACACATCACGCAGCAGCTCGACCTGGTTGAGCTCATACACGCCCAGGGTCCCTTCGATGTAGGCCCGCTCGGGCACATCGATGAAGGACAGCGGACAGAGGTTGTGCTTGAAGAGCGGGATGTTGGCACCGACGCGCGAGACGCGCTTGTTGACATCTTCAAACGGCTGCAGGTAAGGCAACTGCACCATCAGAAAAAAGGCCTGCTCGAACGGGTCGGGGATGGCAGTGGCCTTGTTGAGTAGCAAGGCAAAGCTGTCCTCAATGACCTGCGGCAGCGCCAGTGGGTGAAACACCGTCCCGGAGATGTCCACGGGCCGACGGCGCAGGCGGCCACACGCCTGCGGATCACGCAGCAAGTCCTGGGACAACACCGCGTGGAGGTTCTTGAAGGTGAACGCATCAATGCCCACCTCGTCGGCGTCTTCGATCAGCATCTCGATAGCCGCCTTGTGGTTCAGGATCATCTGTGTTTCGATGGCGTTCTTGCCCTTGGCGACCTGACCGAATTCGATCAGGTTCTGAGTGTCGAGCCGGCTGTAGGTGTTGCCCTCCAGCATTGACGAAGCCCACGACAGATCCACCAGCAGTCGGCCCATGATGTCCCGGGCATAGGTGCCTGCAGGCCGCTCATTGGCAGACGTACGCCCCATCTCGTGCAACTGGCCTCGTAACGACTCTGGCAGGTAGAAGGTTTCTCCGGGCTGGTAGGCCTTGAGGAATTCATGCACATAGCCGACCGGGCGGCGGCGCATGAGCGGAAGTCGAACCTGGCTACGGATCACGGCCCCTTCTGCTGATGTTGGGACATACAACTCAGCCTCACCCGTTGTCGTGGCGGCTGGTGTCATCGAACCACTGGTCGGCACGCTGCTCGGCACGACGCTGCCGGAGATCAGTTTGTAGACCAAGGCAATGCTCTGGCCCTCAGTGGTCAAGCTCTGCTCGTCGATCAGCTTTTGCAGGCGTCGCTGCAGCGTGCGACGGTTGGGCTTGTCACCTTGGCACCGGGCCATCTCGGCCTCAATGCCAGCAATACCGATACCGCCTGGATGCGCCGCGACGACGGATCTGATCAGTTGAAGTTCTTCGGTCAGCGTGGCTCGCCGCATCGGATCTGGCTCCTCATGAAGAGTCTGTCATGCAATGTCGTGCAAGCGTGATGAAGAGCGACATAGGGTGATATAAAGCGACACTATTATGTCGCTCAATGTGTCACGCTTCGATCTTTTTTTGGAGGCTCGGAGGCTCCGGAGGCTCTAGTGCGTATTTCGGCGAACGTGACCGGTCGTTTCGGTTGAAGGTGACTG
>JBIKKT010000056.1:0-16722 GCA_044360195.1 Bdellovibrionota bacterium
TGTGTTCGCAATAAGCAGCAACGACTCGCACGAAGTCATATTTTGAAGGTAGTGTTAAGTCGTTGATTTAAAATTCAAATTGGACTTTTGGGCGCTAGTTAGAGTTAGTCGAAAAGAGTTATCAAACCTGTGATGGTCGCTATGCAGGGCGAGCTAGCGAGCGCTGCGCCGACTGTGCCCCCGTCGGTAAGACGGGGATTAGCACAGGCGGAACAGGAGAAGTCGGGGTTCGATCCCTGTCGAGCGCACCATGAAATCCTAGGGGGTTTTCCTGATCCTCCTCCTCATCCTTCTCTTGCACCTGCACCTAATTCCTTCTCCTCGTCACATCGATGAGGGATTGTTCCGCCTCTGATGGAAATGGAATCCAGTCTATGCCAGCTAACTTGGTATCTGAGCCTTTTAGGAGAAAGGTACCATGCTCCTGTGGGGATGTTCATGAAAACATGACTACTCGAAATTCTTCAAGCATCCCATACAGTCGTATCACTTCGTTGGTGGGAGTAGAAAATTAATAATGTGTTGAGATGTTATAAAGGGAGGAATTTTTTTGAATTGTAATCTATTCTTCTCATATACCATGAGATACTGGAATTCGTGATTTTTGTCATATGTTTTCATAATTTCGAGTGAGTTAATTTCGCGATTGAAATTTTCATCAGTTAAGTCTTGGCATACCTGAATCGCTAGTCGTACTCCTGTTGATGATTGCACGATAAAATCTATCTCACGCCCACGCTCGTCACGACCAAAAAATACATTCTGCTTGCCGAACCTTCTGATTAGTTCGAGGAGGATCACATTTTCTAACTTTTGCGACCGGTCGGCGTTAGTACAAAAGAGCACATCCATTAAGTATATTTTTCGTTGAGTTGATAGCACCGTTTTTGCTTTGTAGGCGTACTTTTCTAGGCTCAGAAAAATAAAGCTACTGCATAGGTACGAAATGTAATCAGAAACAGTGCGCTCAGTTGATTTTGTGAGTTTGGCAACATTACGCACCGATAAGAGTGTCCCCGCGGCATGTTGAAAATACTGCAAAATCGCCCTTAATAACGAGATATTTTGCACTTCATAGCGTGATACAATATCTTGGATTATAATTTTTTCTATAAGGCTTTCTTTATATGATGGCAAAATTTGTTCATCGAGAGCAAACGCTTCAGTAAATCCACCTGAAGAAAGATAGCCGTCAAACAGTAATTCAATTTCCTCTCGTGCTTGAGCTTGATTAAAGATTGTATCAATAGTGATGCTACTATGTTGGCACCGTTCTTTGAATGAAAACGGTTGAATAAAAAACTCAAGCACGCGGCCACCAAGCGCAGAAGAGAATTCCGAAGAAAGAAGCTTGCTATTAGAACCCGTGATAAAAATTGTATATTTGCCAGTGTCGTACTGAGTTCTGACAAAAGCCTCCCACTGGTCGACAAGCTGAATCTCGTCGAAGAATAAATATACTGGCTTTTCAGAATCTGTGTGCTTCTTGAAAAGGCTAAATATTTCGCGTATCCCATCAAGCGATAGATAAGGCCTTAATCTATCATTTTCGAAGTTTAAAAATAAAATATTCTGTGGTGGTATGCCATCAGAGATGAGCTTATGACAGAGCAGTTTTAGTTGAAAAGATTTCCCACTACGCCTAATGCCTGTGAGTACTTTAAGTGGGGTATCTTTAATAGCGACTGAAGCAAGGACAGGAAAATAGCTTCTTTCTACTCTAACTTGCTGAGTCCCGATTATGCTCGACTCTGATATCACATCAAATAATGTAGCTATTTCCACTGTTTGCGCCTTATATGCATAATTGCTGTTATCATGATGCTATTATTGCACATAAATGCTGCTTTGACAACTGCATGTCTGCTTTTAAGCTAACGGGATGAAAAACATGAATACTTCCGGAGTAATACGAATACCTTACACCACCTTCTTCACCACACTATAAAGCCGTTCCGTAACAAGTTTCTCAGAAGCATGATCAACACACGGTAGCGGATAGTTTGAAGCAAGTTCTTGCGACGGAATCTCATGCAGGAGATCGCTTGATACGTTCATGAGCTCCGGCACCCACCGTTTAATATACACCCCGTCAGGATCAAACTTGCGCTGCTGGAGCCACGAATTAAAAATTCTAAAATATGGCTGGGCATCGCATCCGGTTGAGGCCACCCACTGCCAACTACCGTTGTTAACGCACGGATCGTAGTCAAGAGGATGTTGCGCGAAAAAAGCGCTCGCCGTGACGCCAATCAATATGCAGATCTTTTACAAGAAATGAGCCGGTAATCATACGCACTCTATTGTGCATGAATCCGGTATGCAGCAGCTATGGATAGGAAAACCAATTACTTTTTTGCAAGTAGTTGATGAGCGGTAGTCGACCTTTCCGCGAGGTCTCTCTAGGGGTGAGGTCTGAGGGATAAGGAAACCGGTGCAGGTTCAGGATGAGGATGAAGAGGAGGATTAGGAATAGGATGAGGCTAAGTTTAGCCAGGCGGTAGTGAGTTTTCCTGGCCTGATCCTTCTCTTGCACCTGCATCTATTTCCTCCTCCTCGTCACATCGATGAGGGATAAGAAAACTGGTGCAGGTGCAGGTGCAGGATGAGGATGAAGAGGAGGATTAGGAGTAAGGTTAGGATTAGGTTCGCCTCTGCGGTAGCAAATCCTTTACCTCGGCCTAAGCTGCCCCTAGAAAAACTTCCATCCCTTCTTATCATCCCAAGGGAATGACGTGTTGAATACTGCTACATCAACCTTGTCTCCTTTGTCAGAGACTGAGTTGTTCACCAGGAATGTTGCCTCTGAGTGGGCTTCTTTCTTATCGCTTGTTGCGAGGGTGGTGATGAGACTCTGGTAGTTTCGACCACAGAACACCAAAACGAGGTAGCGGGGAGTGTCGCTTTGTGCGGCGCCCTTAGCCGAAGCGCTCTTGGAGCTTGAAGCGACTCGCTTAGCCTTTGGGCTAGCTGCCTTGGTCTTCTTGCTTGGTACTGTTTTTACTTTTGCTTTTGTTTTTGTTTTTGAAGTTTTTGCCATAGCCTTCACTCTAACCGTCGATTGAATAAAAAAGCAAGAGATGGCGACTTTCGACTACTCCACCATAAGCCTTTTGGAGTATTCTAGACGGCAGAGGATGTTATCGAGCAAAGCGGATGTGTAGATAAAGGTGGGTTCAGTATGGCAGACAGTAAAATCAAAAAGCAGATCCTCGCAGCGCTTAGCCATCCAGAGGCAGAAGATGGACTGTATTTTAACAACCTCATCATCGTGCACGAAGAGGAGGAGCGTCCAATTGTGCAAGGCGAAGATTCAGCCGTCAGAGCAGCGCTCCAAGATCTTTTGAAAGACGGTACTATTCGATCCTCGGGTGAGGGGGAGCAGGAGATATTTTCCCTGGTCTAAGGAAGCGTCCGCCTAAGCATCTGGGTAAGCCATCTTTAGTAGCTCAGCAAAGCTGCGGCACACATCGGTAGTTGTAAGCACTCCAACCAGTTTACCCGCGCGGGTTATAAGGGCAGAACCAACTCGAGCCTCTGCCATGTTCATAACCACTTGGTCTACCGGTGTGTTGTATTCAGCGATGTAGGCTTCGAGGTTGCATACATCTCCAACGTGAAGAGGTTCTGCTGTTTCAGAGCCGCCGGAGACTGCAAAAGCTAATTTTAGATCCCGGTCAGATAACATGCCGACCAGCTGCCCCTCTGATACGACTGGTAGGTGCCTAATCCCTTGGCCATTCATCAGTGCACGCGCTTCGTGGATTGAGCACGAAGCCTCAATTGTGTGTGGGAAGGGGGTCATTACAGAAACCACGTGAGGCATCGGTTTTGTTGTCATCGGTCAACTCATAAAGTTAAAAGGGCAAGCGTGCTGGGCGCGTATGCGCCACTTATAAGCCCTTGCTGCCCGTAGGTAATCGACAGAAGTTAGGCGAACCTTAACGACCGCTTTTAAAGCGGGGTAAGTTCTCACACTCATTAGCTTTCAAACTCCGGAAACAACCCCTTAACTGAGAGGTACCTTTCCCCGGTATCGTAGCAAAACGTAACAACGGTTGATTCAGCTGGGATCTCAGGAAGCTTCTTACTGACGGCTGCAAGCGATGCCCCTGAAGAGGCGCCGAGGAAGATTCCTTCTTCAACCGCTGCTCTCCGCGCAAACTCAAAGGCTTCTTCTTGGGTTACTGTTATTACCCCATCGAGTAGCTCTCGGTTGAGGTTCTGAGGGATAAATCCGGCTCCTATTCCTTGAATTGGGTGTGGTGACGGTTGGCCTCCACTAATAACGGGAGACGCTGCCGGTTCAACAGCGTAGACCTGCAACTTAGGAAAGCGCTCTTTGAGCACTTGCGCACAGCCGCTTATGTGACCACCGGTGCCGACCCCTGTGATAAGAAAATCTATTCCGTCAGGGAAATCTTTGAGGAGTTCTCTAGCAGTAGAGCGGGCATGCACCTCGATGTTTGCTGGGTTCTCAAACTGCTGCGGGATCCAAGAGTTCGGGGTCGACAGATGTAATTCGGTGGCTTTCTCGATCGCCCCACGCATTCCTTTTTCGCGCGGTGTGAGCACCAGGTCAGCCCCGTACGCTTTCATGAGGCGCCTGCGTTCAATCGACATCGACTCTGGCATCACAAGAAGGAGCTTGTAGCCCTTTACAGCAGCCACCATCGCTAGACCAACCCCGGTATTACCGGAGGTAGGCTCAATAATTGTTGCCCCAGGTGCGAGGGCCCCTCGCTGTTCGGCGTCCTCAATCATGGCAAGCGCGATGCGGTCCTTAATGCTGCCGCCTGGATTTGCTCGTTCAAGCTTCATCCACACCAGCGCTGATGTGTTGAACAACTTGTTGATGCGCACGTGAGGGGTGTTTCCGATGGTATCAAGTATCGATGTCGCCTTCATGATCTCTTACTCCAAAAAGTTACGCACACGCGTCAAGAGCTGCCTCGAGGTCGCGAATAATGTCTTGAGCATGTTCAATGCCGACCGCGAGCCGAATCCCGCCTGGATCGAGTCCGCGCGCAATTTGCTCCTCTGCGGAGTACGCAGAATGCGTCATTGAACCAGGATGCTCAATGAGCGTTCTAATCTGTCCGAGACTCACGGCCAAAGTAATTGCATACGCGTTATCAGCGATAAAATCCATCATTTTATTCCCCTTGGTGCGCGATTCTGCGGGGGACCCTTTTAGCGAGAAGTAGATCATGAAACCCGGGGAGAATTCTCCGTAGTAGTCTATCATCTGACGCCGCGCGAGGTCGTATTGCGGGAAGGAAGAGAGGCCTGGGTAGCGCACAAATTCAACAGCTGAGTGGGCTTCAAGGAACTTGGCTACTTCGTAAGCGTTGCGCTGTTGGTGCGGAATGCGTAGCGATAGCGTTGGTAGGCCGTGCACCAGGATACTCCAGGCAGTAGACGGGGAGAGGGTTCCTCCAAAGTCTTTGCGATGCATTATCAACTTAGTAAGGAACTCTCTCCGGGTGATGACAGCCCCGCCCATCTCGATGCCAAAACCCGATATCCCCTTAGTTAAACTGTGGACCACCATATCGATTCCGAGTGTAATCGGCCTCTGCGAGAAGGGTGTGCAGAAGGTATTATCGATGATTGTGATGATCTGGCGATCTGCTGAGCGGGTCGAGTTAATATCTCGAACTGTATCGGCAATCGCTTTGATATCAACTAATTCCAAGCTCGGATTAACAGGGCTCTCCAGGTAGACCACACGGGTGTTGTCATTTACAAGCGATGCGATGGATGAGGTATCGCGCAGATCGGTAAAGTGCACTGGTAGCCCAAAGCGCGGCAGCCACTGATTAAAGAGACTGTAGGTGCACCCATAAAGTGTGCGATGAGCGATTATTTCGGCGTGTTGGGGAAGGGTGCAGGTCACAGCGGCGTGCACCGCAGCCATTCCGGTAGCAAAGGTCACAGCGCAGTCGCCGCCCTCGGCTAAAGCAAGAGCTTTGGAGAGCATGTCGTTATTGGGCTCACCCATGCGATCGTACACGTATATTGGGTCGAGGCCCTCCACGGACGACGAGATAGCCTCAAACCCCTCAGCGCCCCTTTGGGTCGACTCAAGTCGGAAGGTGCTTGAGGTCGTCATCGGAGGCACTACGTGAAACGAGTAGTCCCACGATTTTGAAAGCGACTCGCCATAGATGAGGCGTGTTGGAACAGAGTAGGTACGATCGTTTAATTTTTTTAATCCCATGCGTGCAGGTTCCCACTTTGAGAGCTGAGCGACAAGGATCCCTTTTGGGGATCGGAGGGGCCTTGAAGAGGGGAGAGTTCAACGGAGGCGCTCGATCTGAATCGCCGGTTTGGTGGGTAGAACATGCTGAAAAAATTAGGTAATCAGTGCAATCTATTTTGACAGATCAACATCTTACTGAGTATAAAAATCGAGGTACTGAATGGTTACGGGCTAATCAGGAGTTAATGTGAACAAGTCAGAGCTTATTGAGAAATTGGCTGAGCGGTGTCAGATCAACGTGGTTCAGTCGGAAGAGGTTGTTAACCTGATTTATCGCAAGATGCGGGATACCCTTGTTAGTGGTGGCCGAATCGAGATACGTGGATTCGGTAGCTTTGTTGTGAAAGAGTACGGTGCTTATGAGGGCCGGAACCCCAAGACTGGAGAGAAGATCCCGGTACCGCCGAAGAAGTTACCCTTCTTTAAGGTTGGGAAGGAACTCAAAGAGCGCATCGATAACATCGAAGCAGCTCCTGGGGAGAAGTGATGTTTTAGTTTTAATTTAAGGGGAGTAGCCCCTTAAGTTTTTCTCGTAAGGTGTCGTAAGTAGTCAGTACTAGATTACAATTTTTAAACGGTAGCTATGTCGATTGATTTTCTGAATGATTTGGAGCGGGCTCTTGAGAATGGACGTGAGGTTTTCGCCTGTCCGGGAAGTATCCGGAACGTATGGCGTATGGGCAAGTCCGTAGATGAGCTTCGCAAGGATGCTCAGCGCGCGGCCGATTCGCGCAAGATGGAGGTGCAGATCGTGCGCTTGGTTCTCAAGAACGAGGCAACGACCGGTGACCTCTTCCTCGTACCTACGTCTATTGATGAGGCTGGTCCTCGTGGTGAGCCCAACATCAAGTGGTCTACGGTTGATACAAAAGAGGCAGCAGACATGATGCGTGACGTGCGCCAGGGGCCATGTCCGTTCTTTGCGATGCAGGTCGAAGAGACGATCAATCCATCTAAGTAGAGAGCGATGCACACCGACTCAGGGAGTCATACGGAAGCTAGGCGGGTGCCAGCCCGCTTTCAGGTATGTGAGCTGATAAGTTCGCGTTACGGAGCGCCTGTGTCTGGGCGCGGCTTTTCGTGCAATCCGCAGCGGCCGCTGTCGTGGGACGAGCGTAAGGAGGGCGTGGATGTGGTGCGCACCCTTAGTGGAGAGGAGGTTAAGCTCTACAGCTCGCCTATGCAGTCGCCGCCTCAGCCGGGCTGGGTGGTATTAATAACCGGTGGCTCTGGTGACACCGGTTACACCTGGACCCTTTACGGAATCCCACCTCAGACGTAGCGCTCTCGCGCGTCAATCGTATCAAATTTGTAATTTATCCTTACTCTTCATTAGATTTACGAACAGTGCACGGCCCACACGTGCATCTCAATTGCAATACCAACTTCGCTAACGGGCTTTTGGTGCCTCTTTCTAAGACGATAGGGGAGGATAAGTGCCTGTTTGGAGCTAGATTTAGCTCCCTGGTTGCCAACCGGACCGTACGCGAATAGTTGAGTTGGGGACCGTAACACCGGCAGTAAGAATGTTTTTGCTTCGGTAGCGATGTCCCGTTGGAGTATACTGTAACGACAAACAGGTTTTTTTGTCGGTTATTGCGGAGTCTGAGAGTATGGAAAATCGCGGTGTGCAGGTAACATCTGCTGAAACAGCAACTATAGAAACAACTATCGGCGATCTGATAGAGGCGGTTACTGACATCGCTCTGCAAGCCGGGAAGACTGAAGAGGAGGGCTATAAGCTCGCGTCGTTCACCATCGAAAAGCTGCTCCGTGATAAAAGAAGAAGGGATCTTCTCGCCTAGCAGATAGCGGCGTAGTTCCTTCCATTTAGCCAGCAATACCGTTATTGTCTGCTGGCTATGAAGAAATTTACAAAACCGCCAACTATCGCGATCGTAGGAGCCACAGGGCTCGTCGGCAATGAGATATTAGTAGTGCTCGAGGAGCGCAAGGTGCCAGTGGCCTCGCTACGCTTACTCGCCTCTAGGGACTCTGTAGGGGAGGTCTATCGCTTTCGCGATGACGAGGTGGTTGTCGAAGAGCTCGTTGAGGGGAGTTTCGATGGTATCGACATAGCTCTCTTTGCGACATCTGCAGAGCTCGCTGCAACCTTTGCTCCGAAAGCCCTGGCTGCGGGCGCTACAGTAATCGATACATCCCCATACTTCCGTTTGCGCGATGATGTGCCCTTAGTGGTCCCTGAAGTCAACATGGATGCCTTGCAGGGCGATGCGCAATTGATTGCAAATCCAGCTTCCTCGGCTATACAGCTCGCTCCTGTTTTGCATGCTATCAACGAGATGGCGGGTCTGGAGCACGTAGTTGTTTCCACCTACCAGTCAGTCTCGGGCGCCGGAAAGTCCGCACTTGATGAACTCTGGGCTCAGAGCCTTGCGGTGTTTAACCAGACAGAGATGCCGCAAGAGGTTTTCCAGCACCAAGTTGCGTTCAATTGTATCCCTCATATCGACCTCATTCTTGATAACGGCTTTTCAAAAGAGGAGATGCGGATAATCCAGGAGAGTCAGAAGATACTAGCGCTGCCTGACCTTCGTATCACTGCAACTGCAGTGAGGGTGCCGATTTTTTATGGTGATGGAGCGAGCGTCTTTGTCGAGACTAAGCGCGGGATAACGCAGGAAGCGCTACTATCGCGCCTGCGTGCTGTTCGGGGAGTAGCTCTTCACTCAGCAAACGACGATTTTCCGATGCAGATCGATGTTGCAGGTACGGACGATATCCATATTGGACGCGTCCGTCGCGATCTCTCGGTCAAGAATGGCTTCTCTTTTTGGCTCGTAGCCGATAATGTTCGGCAGGGTGCTGCGGTAAATCTGATTCAGATCGTTGAGCGCTTGGTCGTTCAATAGATCAGGTGGAGTGAGTAGATCTCAGTGGCTCAGGTTCGACTGATTATAGAGTACGATGGGCGCGGTTTTCATGGCTGGCAGAAGCAGCCGCAGGTACGAACCGTTCAGAGTCAGCTCGAAGAGACAATTTCGCTGATCTTGCGACGTCCGGTTGGAACGCTCTACGCTGCAGGCAGGACCGATTCCGGTGTGCATGCGCGTGGGCAGGTAGTAACTTTTCGAGTAGCAGAGCCACCCGATCTATGGCGACTCTCTCAAGGTGTAAGTCACTTGCTTAAGGGAGAAGTCACCATCGTACGGGCAGATATCGTCGATGACGCGTTTCACCCCGGATTCTCATCGACGCACAAACAGTATACTTATCGTCTGCTCAATAGACCTTCTCCAGCAGTGCTCGACCGACACAGGTTGTGGCACGTCAGTAAGCCTCTGCAGCTTGATCGTCTGCGTGAGTGGGCGCAGCAACTTGAGGGGAAGCACGACTTCTCTAGCTTCCGCGACTCGGGGTGCACGAACACTACCCCGATAAAGACAATATATCAGAGCCGTATAACGCAAGAGGGTGACGTGGTGGTCTATACCGTCATCGGAAATGGATTCCTTAAACAGATGGTACGAAATATCGTCGGTACGCTCGTTGACATGTCGCTTGGGCGCCTACATTTTACGAGCTTTTCGGCGCTTCTTGCAGAGCGCAATAGACGGCTAGCCGGCGTGACAGCACCCCCACATGGCTTGTGTCTTGATTGGGTTTCGTACGACCCGATCCCGGTTGAGCTGCTAAGAGGCTCTTAGCGTTGATAGCCTTCAGGGGCGCGGTACTACGAATACAACAGAGCAGCACTTACGATGCTGTCCAAGTTGCCTGCTTCGCGCAGAGACTTTGGAGAGGCATTCTTAAAAATTTCCTGTTGTATTCGGCCGGCCAGGGATTCAGCGCTGGTAGCGCTCTGGTTCAACGGGTCACTGGACTCGGCTCTAAAGGCAAGAGCTGTAGCACGGACGAGGTCCATGTTGTTGGAGATGGAACTTCGTATCTCAGATAGCGCCGATATATTATTTTTTAAGTTAGAGAGAAGCTTCTTAGCATCGTTGCCTAAAACCATAGCATCTCCGCGGGTGCGAATAGTACGGGTAGGACTGAACACATCTTCGTAGCGAGTAGGTGGCCTGTACTCTGCCTCAGCTTCGGGTACTCGCACCGACCGAGGGTCTTTAACTTCGCTGTCCGCGATTGATTTTTCTGATGAGGTTGTAATTATCGATTTCAGGACCTCAGTTATTGCAGTAGCACTATCTGGGTTAAGTCCCACGTTCGTTAGCACTGCGGCGATATCGTCCTTATTCAGTAAATCAAGGTTATCCAGCTTTGCATCCTCGACAACCTTTTTGAACGCCGATCCAAGCCTTTTATATTCAGCAGAAAATATGGCGCGCTGAGGGCTGGACGTCGAGCGCGATGCGCTGTCAGCAACCCGTACCACGTCTTCTGCAATCTCCCCCAGTTTCTCGAGTATGGCCAACGAGCCGTTGACTGCGCCGATCACCTGCCCCAGGCCCTGGTAGGCAGCGGTAAGGGTGCGGGTGCCCGTCGAAAGGGTGGTGGAGACCTCATCGGCTGAGCTGAATTGATAGTTGCCTGCCGACGCAGAGGATGAGCCTCCGGAGCCCGAAAATCGAGCGACAAAGGCTGAGTTAACAACTGAAGAGACCGTTCCTACTGCCATGCTGTGCGTCCTTGCACCTACTGCACACTTCTGTACAGTGGTTATCGGCTGAAGGCGTCAGCAGCTTTAGACTGTAGCGCTGCTAGAGATTAAAAAACTCGTTTTAGGCGCAGCAGGGTGTAGGTTCAGAAAAATCGCTGCGATATCACGCAGAAGGTGTGTAAGACCATTACCTCCGTCTAAGGTCCACGCAATGACGAGGGCAAAGATAGTGAGGTTCCAAGCAGCTATGTAGGTAAGGCCAAAAGAATATCCACCCCGAATGAGTGAGATGTCGGTCTGAATCGGTGAGACGTCGCGGAGATTGAGAAGAAGGTCCGCTCCATACCCAAGGCCAAGCAGGACAATAGCTTGCCATCGCTCTTTCAAGCCACCCGCGAGCAGGCCGATTGAACACAGAGAGGTAAAAACGGGCACGATGTAGGGGGCTAGCGCGATTAGGAAATTAAAATGAGCGGTCTCTTTAGTGAAGGAGTACTCAAAAAATCCTGAGTGTTCATCGATGTGCATCCGCTTTCTCTTGTTGCCAACCAAGTTTGAGACCAGCGAGTGCTTCGATTCGTGTAGTAGCACTGAGATGTGACGTTTGATGAGCACTCGCGCAGCCACGGCTCCTGTCAGAGTAGCGATTAGAAGCAGTGCTAGGAGGTGGGCATTATCGAGCGTTGTATACGAGAACGCGAATAGCAGTAGCACAACCGAGGAAGGCGAAAGAAGAAAGAGCGATAGAAAAAAAGCTAGTCCACCAACCGGCTTTTGTTGCTCGTCTGCCTCGACTTTTTTTTCGTCAAACACGTGGGTATGGCCTCGATACTAGAACCCGAAACTCTTGCCGAGGGCTTTGCCAAGGCCACTATTTTTTCCGCCCTTTTCAAGTGCCTTCTCCAGTGCTGAGACAGCTTTATCTTGGAGCGCCTTAGCAGCACCGGTCTGGATTATTTTTGCGACATCAGGATAAGCAACCAGAGCTGGAGCCTTTCCTCTTATTGAAAGGGGGATGATCAGTCGTCCATCGCCTGCGAGAATATTCTTCATGTTCTTGTTGCGTTGAGTAAGTGCCTGTGAAAAGTCCTTTGTAAAGTAGATTGCTGTATTCATCGATACCGTGCCGTCGGCAGCGACCGTACCGTTTCCGTCGAGCGAAAAGATATCGCTTGAGAGCGCCAGTGATGAGATTGAGATCGAACGCCCCTGCACGGTGAAGGTCGCGGTACATTCTCGGATGTTTGTATCCGCGGATGTAAGGTACCGATCGAATTCGCGCGGAACAAACTGACGGAGCGCCCCCTCAAGAAAGGGGATCGAATCAACCTTGGTAAGGATGACGTTGGGTAGATTGGTGCCCTTGAGTACGGCATTGGTAACTCGGAGGGTGCCGGGCGCCTGCGTAGATCCTGCGACATCCCCCGTAAGTTGACCCTTTGGTTGGAGTTTGAGCGAAGATATCGTACCGGTAGCGTTGTTTTGCAGCTCTGGCTTAAAGGCTCGAAGCAGCGCCTCTAGAGAGAGTGTTGAGGCGGCGATATCTGCCGAATACTGCTTAGCTCCTAGCTGGCTAAGAGTTGCTGAAACGTTGGTAACGCCACCAAAGCCTTTTACCGAAAGAGCAGAAACGTTGATTGAATCGCGCTTCATCTGCGTGTTAAACGCTAGCGTCAGTGGAGCCTCTTGATAGGTGAGCTTCAAGTTATCGCTCTTAACGTTGAGGTCAGCTGTGGTGCCTGTAAGTAAGAGAGACCCTCCGATATCGGTCATCGATACGCTTGGCGATGATGCAACACTCACGCCCGAAAGGTTAACAGAGCCTGTAAGGTGCGGAAGGGGTGATGTAGGATTAGAAATAGCAACCTTGAACGATAGGTCTCCGCCGAGACCAAGCGGCGAGAGAGCTGGAGCAAATGGCGAAAGCAGCGAGGTTACTTTCTTTAGCGCAAGTCCCTTGGATGCAATTTGAACCGCACCGGAGGAGTCTTTAGGGGTAACTTCTCCTTGAATATCGACCGACCCTGCCTCCGTGTTCAATATGACTGTGCCTAGCGAGAGTTTCGAGCTTTCTTTATTGAAGGAAAGGTTGCTAGCAGAAACTGAGATCGGCGGCGTGCCCTTTACGATGAACTGCAGTGTGGCTTCCGGTATTGTGGTCTGCGCACCGTTTAACGCGATGGCAGATTTTAATTGAATAGCATTGATGCTCACCGCTCTACCTGTCGTCTTGTCGTCAAAGAGGAGTTCGCCGTCGCGGACCACTATCTCTTCAATTCGTATCGCCAATCCAGAATCGGCCTGGGAGGCCGGGGAGCCTGCTGTAGCCGCACTCCCTCGCGGAGTTGAGGCTGGTGCGGCTGAAGGTGGCGCGTTCTGCGAGGAGAGATTTAGGCCAGGAATAACAACTCCAGAAACTGTTTTCTCTAAAGTCAGTGCGGGGCGCACGAGTTCGATGCTTGAGAGTTCAAGCTGTTTTGAGAGGAGTGGCAGGAGTGCTGCTTCGGCGCGTAGGCCGCCAAGCGCTAGGGGGAGTCGCTCTCCCTTTTCGTTGGTAACCGCTAGGGACTCTACGTTTACAGCGAGCGTCGGAAAGAGGGAGACGGATAATTCGCCAAGGGTCACCTTTGCACCCAGAGTATCAGAGAGGGTGTCTTCAATCTTTGGCTTATACAGCGCGATCACATCGTTTGCTCTCGTAATGAGGATCACGAGGGCTACAATAAGGACGGTAAGGAAGGCGGAGAGGGCGATAATGAGCTTCTTTTTCATAGCGCTAAGAGTCTACGAGTGGCCCGGCGTTCTCGCAATATGATTGAACAAAGCGAGGTGGTTCAGCTTCGAGAAGAGCTTGGGTAGAGCTGGCTCACGTATCTGCGCAATGTCCGAGTTCCCGAGTTAAAGGGTTCTGCACCATTCAAACAACCCAGAAAAATGCCGGTTGCTGCCTCACTGTCGCCCCTAACCACCTGAAAACAGGAGCCCTGACTCTATCCCTTGGACAGCGATTAAGGTAGAACGTATGTCGTGCCGGCAGCGGTTTTGGACGTGAGCCTAGTTACGAGAATGTCGATTCGTGTTTTAGTCAGTGCAGGTGAGGTGTCGGGTGACCAACACCTTGCGCGGGTGTTAAGCGCTCTTAAAGGTATCGCCCCTGATGCTGAGGTGCGCGGCATGGCCGGTCCAGAATGCAGAGACGCAGGGGCCTACCTCGATGTTGATTGCTATCGAGCAGGGGCAACCATGGGGTTTTTTGAGTTGTTCCGCTCGGCCCGGTCGATCTTCAGCTCTTTCTCCACCATGAAGCGCTTGGTGGCAGAATGGCGACCACACGTTGTCGTGCTGGTCGATTACCCCGGCTTCAACCTGCGGCTCGCTAAGGTAGCACATGAGGCTGGGGCTAAGGTGCTCTACTTTATTCCCCCCAAGGTCTGGGCGTGGAAAGCAGGACGGGTAAAAACTATGAGACGCTACGTTGACCACGTGGCAGCGATATTCCCCTTCGAACCCTCTTTCTTAGGCGCCCGTGGATTCTCGTCGGTTACATACGTCGGTCACCCGTTAGCAGATATTGCAGGACAGCCAACCAACCCGGACTCGCGACCCTCCTCGCTGCTTTTACTTCCAGGCAGCAGGCGGTTCGAAGTTGAGCGGCTGCTACCTCCGATGTTGCGGGTGTTTGAACGATTGCGGCTGCAGCGCCGGGATCTCTCGGCAACTGTGCTGGTTGCTCCCAACATGAATAGGGAGTGGTTGCAGTCGCTCGCTGCGGGAGTAGTCTCGACAGAAGTTTTAGAGCGGATTGAATGGAAGGTTGGTGATGCGCTTCATGAGGCAGCTAGCGCGCAAGTTGGAATTTTGAAGTCTGGGACATGTAATCTTGAAGGTGCGCTCGCTCTGCTTCCGTTTGTGAGTGTATATAGTGGCTCATGGCTTTCCAAGGTGATAGTTTCAACTCTAGTGCCGTTGAAGGAATACTCGCCGGTAAATATCGTGCGCTCAGGGACGGTGTCTGAATTAATGCAGGTTACTATTAATGAGGATCTACTGTACCGCACGGTCGAACAACTGTTGGAAAAGGGTGATGTGCGGACGCGGGTTGTTGAAGGCTTGCGCGACGTGCGTGAGCGCTTGCTGAGCGTTACTAGTTCTAACGGAGCCGCCACCGTTGCGGCTCGCGTAGCGCAGCTTATCACCGAGATAGCGCATGGCTCTGTTGGTGCAAGAGAGGTTCATTAGGGTATGTATTGGCGAATTTTTAAATATTTAAAGGCTCATCGAAGTGGTTTCATCGCGGCGCTGCTGTGTATGGTTATCTTTGGAGCAACCGACGGAGTGGTGCCCTTTCTCGTTAAGCGTATACTCGATGGGATCTTTTCCGAGCGCGATAAACACCTGCTTTTTTGGCTCCCGTTTGCCATCGTTGGATTTGCGGTTGTCAGGGCAGTAGCTGACTTTGGGCAACAGTACCTGATGGCAGCAGTGGGGCATCGGGTTACGCAGGACATTCGTAACGATCTTAATCGCCACGTGCTTTCACTGTCGACTGATTTCTTTGTAAAGCACTCAACAGGCGAGCTGCTCTCGCGGGTCACCTCTGATGTGCTCCTTATTCGAACGCTGCTTACCGATTCTTCAGCAGCAGTCATTAGGGATATTATCCGGGTGTTGGCGTTGCTCTGCGCCTGTGTGTACCTCGATCCAACGCTGTCGCTCATAGCAGTAGTATTCTTCCCGATAGCGGGATTGCCGATAGCGCGGCTCGGAAAACGGATGCGTAAGCTCAGTAAGCGCGGTCAAGATGCAGTTGGGCAACTCTCGGCTCTCTTTCAAGAAAGTATGCACGGGCACCGAGTTGTTAAGATCTTTTGCCGTGAGGAGTTCGAGCAGCAGAGATTCGCTGCTGGCAATGAAGCGCTTACGAACACATTTATTCGCTCAGAGCGAGTTCGTGCTATTGCAGGGCCTATTAACGAAGTTATGGCGAGCATGGTTGTTTCGGGGCTGCTCCTGTATGGCGGATACACAGTTATCAGTGGGGAGCGTACCTCGGGAGACTTTATGGCGTTCCTCGTCTCAGTCTTCCTGATGTATGAACCGTTCAAGAAGCTCACCCGTGTTCATGCGACTATTCAGCAGGGGCTAGCCGGTGCGCAGCGTATCTTTGAGGTTCTCGATACACGTTCATCGATAGTGGAATCGTCGTCAGTGGTGGCGCTGCCGGGCAGCTACCACCTTGAGTTTCACGACGTATCGTTTGAGTATCCTGCTCGTGGGGATGAGAAGGAGTCGAGCGATGCATTGTCGCAGATCTCTCTTGCAATTCCTGAGGGAAAGAAGGTGGCGCTCGTTGGCTTCTCTGGAGCTGGAAAGAGCACCCTTGTTGATCTGATATCGCGCTTTATCGACCCCTCGCGCGGTAGTGTGACCTTGGGTGGTGTTGACCTGCGATCTCTGCGGCTCTCGGATCTGCGCAGTAGGATTGCGATGGTGGGACAACACACCTTTCTTTTTAACGACACCGTTTTCAACAATATCGCCTACGGGAATCCAAGCGCTACTCGTGATGAGGTGTTAGCTGCCGCTAAGGCCGCTTTCGCTTATGACTTTGTGCAGAAGCTGCCGGCGGCTTTTGATACGGTCGTGGGAGAAGGCGGAATGACCCTGTCGGGTGGTGAGCGGCAACGGCTAGCAATTGCGAGAGCTATCCTGAAGAATGCACCGATCCTAATTCTGGATGAGGCTACAGCGTCACTCGACAACCGTGCTGAGCGTGAGGTTCAGCTTGCGATAGAGGCGCTCGAGCAGGGGAGGACGACAGTTGTTATCGCTCACAGGCTCTCAACGGTGCGTGATGCAGACCTCCTGGTTGTTA
>JBIKKT010000057.1:0-16102 GCA_044360195.1 Bdellovibrionota bacterium
ACGCGTGAAACTACTCAGTACGATAGTACCTGCTATAAACCGACTTCCACTAGGTTCCTAATCCCTCCGCGCAGGAGAGTTTAAGGACCTAGTGGAGCGAAGTGTGCAGGAAGAAAGAAACCATGAACGCTTAAGGTTCACCATCGAATACCACTGTGCTTAATACATTTTGAGAGACAAACAACGGGAGAAGCAAAAGCGCTTCCACAAATGAGCTTAATGCTCATCCGCTGTATTTCCTTACGACACGAAAAGAGACCTTTAAGAAAACGAACCCCAAGCTTCAATCAAAGCGGAGTTTTTCAAAACCTCTTAAGAGTTCGTACCGTAATCTTCCTCTAGTGCTGTTTCTCGGTGATAACGGCGAGCTGCGTTGAAGTATCAACACTGTGCGTCACTCCGTTCTCAACGAGAAACAGCGACTACTAATAATACCTCTTCTACTCACTATAACGATGTAAAGAGCGAGACTGCGACCGAAGCGAAAGATTCGCTACGTGTTGCAATCAGTAATTCGTTATTAAAGCTATCAAACCATATGTGCTCTTGGAAAACGACGAGAACCGAGAAAATGCCCCTAATAGAGCGGTCCTGTAGGTTTAAGAAAAAAACCGATAGGAACCCAGAAAAGCACTCTGAATTTTCGGCGTCTACTGTAACTGTCATACGCCAGCGTAAGAGTATTCGGGCGGGACGCCATATGTTGCAATAAATTCTCTTGAAAAAGAAAAGGATGGGCAAGAAGAAGATACGAGTAGAAACCTTTTAAGTTTAAGTAAACCGAAGAGATAAAATCCGCCTCGAACTCTCGCTCAATTCTACGATAACGGTTTGACGCGCTATTTTCGAACGAGCGAGAGCCGAGACGGGTGATTCATTGCAGGCCCACACTGAGGAAGTTAGGGCCTTCCGGGGGTCACAGGGGGCACCGGAAGGTTACCTCCTGGTATGGTCGCAGTCGCGCAGGCTGTGGCCGCCGTGGTGTTGTTCACCAGAGGCCCCATCTGCGATATGAGGTAGGCACCGCCGGCCGTAGCTCCTGCCATGGCATACGGGGCCAAGGTGGGGAGCCATGCGGCCTTCCTCACCTGCACCTGCATGGCCTGTTCGACCATACAGGTTCCGTTGTTGACGAAGGTGACACTCCAGTTCACCTCATCCTTCAACGTGTTCACCCTCTGAGACGCATAGGGCGTCCCTTGCACCGGGGCGATCTTGCCCAGGTCGACTGCATTGACCTTCACTGCCATCAGAGCAGCGATGACCACAACGATAACTTGCTTCATTTTTTTTCTCTCTCTTTTTCAGCATCCACCCTCCTCGCAAGCAAGCAGCACACGCTGCCTGTTAAACGATTTAGGTTTCCACTGAGTTCCTAACCACTCACGGCGTGAGAAATTAAGGACTCAGTGGAGCGAATGCTGAAAAAACGGTTAAAAAACCTTTTCTCGTATCTTCTTCTACCCGTATGAGATGTTTGCCTAGTAGCAACATCGATAGAGCTGTATGGGGGTATGGTATCCTCGGCTAAATGCAGCAGATGCCGTGCCCTTCATACAACTTCCTCTAGTTTATGGGGCCTTCACGCGTCGAGGATGCATAAAATTTGTCTGTTACAAGCAGGCAGCCTGATTCGTCGCTTAACCCGCCACGAGAATCATCTGTATTTTGTGACTCTTACCTGTGCGAAACAGGCATAACAGGTCGTTTAGTAATTAATCTTTGCCGCTACAAGAGCACATTATCCGATAAACTCGCATACCCCTTGTGACACTTTTTTGATTAGCGTTTTGAATGCGGGTACCTTTCACTAAGGGCCACAGTATCACCGGGATTATTTATGCAGCTACAAGCAAGAAGAGCTACAGACGCCGCAACTAATCAGCTCATGCGTGAGCAACTTAGGGCGGCAGGCGCAAGCGAGAGTCTTGTGAAACTCTTAACCGGAGAATACCGGGAGCTTGCTCTACCTGCACCAACCCCAGATCTTGGTCTCGGCGCAAAGAATCCTGCGGCTAATCCGAAGGCGGTAAATCTTCCACCGCCAGCAGGCGCAACAGGTGCAACAGGTGCAACGCCTGCAAACAATCAGACAGCTAGCAATCAGGTAAACAACTCTGGCAAGGCGGCCGCTGGTAATCAGCCCAACACCCAAGGTAACCCGAATCAAGGGGGCGCACCCAAGAATGCAGAACCCCAAGGTGGCGAAGCAGGTACTCACTCCACCGGTCTACTAGCTAAGTTCCGAAACAAAGCTGCCGTAGCATTTGGTATTGGCGCTATCGCCATAGCAGGGCTTCTCGGACTAGGTTCACGCTTCCGCTCTTCCAGCGAGCCCTCATCAAAGCCTTCTGCGACCGGAGTAATAACAGGCAAAAATGCCCCACCGACTGGCTTCAATTTCAAGTCCACGGCGCCTACGAATAGTCTTAGTGACACCAACCTGCCACCTATCCCATCAGAGGCCAGCGGCGCCACGAATGCCGTGACCCAGCCGTCAACCAACACTCCACCTACTAGTCCGACAAACATCGTTCAGCAGGCTGCTTCGTCAACCAATACGGTTGCCACGGCAAGTGGTGCGGATAGCTCTGCTAAACCAAGCTCAACAGAAACCGATAAAACACCCGATCAAAAGCAGGAAACCGGTTCGTGGTACGATTCCGATCGCTTTAATCTCTTTGACGGGGCGCTAAGCTTCCTCAAGCCAACTCGACCACCGCTTGCTATCCCAGGTACCCTCACGCCCCATTCGGCAGCCACAAATTCTCCTGCGAGCGAAAGCCAGGCTAAGACAATAAAACTTCGAACGGATTTCTCTTCCATGCCGTTTGAGGAGCTGCGAGATCTAGTGGAGAAATATCAAACCGAGGCTATCAAGGCCACGGGGGAAGGAAAAACTAGTGAGGTTGCTCTTGAGGTCGCTAAGGGCGCAGCTCGCTCCGACGGGAATGATCCAGACGCTCTTCTTTTAGACTATGTAAATCGCAACAACGGAGCAAAGCCTGCTGCGTCTGCGACTACTACTGGATCAACGAATTCCACCAGCACTCCTTCGGCAAAAGCATCGACAACAGACCTTCAAACGGATTTCTCAGCCACGCCGTTTAAGGAGCTGCGAGCTCTAGTGGAGAAATATCAGAACGTCGCGAAGAAAGCACGGTCTGAGGGCAAGCCTACAGAAGAGGCACTGAAAGCCGCCAAAGATGCCGCTCAATCAGACCACAAGGATGGAGACGCCCTGCTTAAGGAATTTCTAAGGCGCAAGGACTATCCGAACTTGGATATCCAGGAGCTCAGCACGATCTTTGCTCCCTACTTCAAGTATGGCGAAGCGCTAACTGCCTCCGGAAAAACCCTAGAAGAAGCAATGCAGCTTACTCAGGCTTATGCTCAATCTGAGGGCCACGACTTCAAGGCGATGGTCGCAGCGCTTACAAAAAAACAGTCTGAGGCGCAGGCTGCTCAAGCAACCGCGTCAACTGGGCCAAGCACGCAATCGCAGGCTACAGCCGCAGCCCCAGCCGCAGCGGCAGCCCCAGCCCCAGCCACTACAACAAATGGAGTCGCTACAAGAACGGTGGTAACCCGAGAGCCTTTAAAAGCACCAGTGCCAAATATACACGTAACACCAAAGGCAGAGCGACCACCAGTGGTAGTGCCGCCGGTTCAGGCCTCACCTCGTGCAAAGGAGGCGTTTCCTGAGATGTTCAAGGAACAGAGCCCGGATGGGATCCCCAGTTTTCGCAGCAAAGATATGAAAGCGGCCTGGGCATTGCGCGATAAGTACGTAGAGCAAGCGCGGACCTCTGGCGCGAAAGAGGCAGACGTATGGGGCGCCGCTATAGGTGCTGCCGCGAAGGACGGCATCAACCTTCAAGCAACAGCTGACAAGCTTGCTGTAGCCTCTCTCGGAAGCGGTTCCTCCGTGCGGCAAGCCGTCAAGAATGCTGACCCTGCGGTTGCGCCTCAACAGGCGTACAGGTGGGTTAGCGAGAAAAGCCGCTCCGGTGAGCGCGTAGCTATGGTAAGTGGTGATGGCCACGTCTTAGGAGAGAAGCGCATAACGAAATTTTTCGGAATCCCAGTTTGGTCACGAGTGGTTACGCCCCCAGGTGTTACTAGACAGCAGTTCCTACAAGCTGCTACCATGCATCAGCCTAGCGCAGCGACGAAACCGAGCTAGTTAACGCAAGCAGTCATCGCTCACGCAAACAACTTCCGCGCCTCCCTAATCGCCCCTCTAACGGCGTCTAGGTCAGACGGAACCGTATAGACCCCAAAGCTCATACGGGCCGTTGCTTGAACCCCTAGCCGCCTCAAGGTCGGCATGGCGCAGTGGTTTCCGGCTCTGACCTGAACATTGAACGTGTCAGCGATAGTTGCAAAATCGTGCGGGTGAACCCGGTCGATTGAGAAGGTTACCAGGGACGTTTGGTTGTGAGAGCTGCTACTGCTGCTGTGAGCACCAGGGCCATACACCGTCACCCCCTCCTCCCCTTTCAACATCGCAATACCTTCGCTTACTAGATGCTGCTCATGTTGAGTCATCTCTTGGCGATTAAAACGGTTGAGAAAATCAACCGCTGCTCCAAGCGCTATCGCTTCATGGAACGCAGGCGTTCCTGCTTCAAACCGTTGCGGAATATCTGCCACGCCGAAGCCATCAGTGCTCACATACGAGATCATATCTCCGCCGCCCTGAAAAGGCTACAATACAGCGAGCGCTTCAGGCGCGCCGTACAACACCCCTATCCCCGTTGGCCCATACATCTTGTGACCAGAGAATACGTAGTAGTCACATCCAAGCGAGACAACATCAACTCCTAAGTGAACGACCCCCTGCGCTCCGTCCACAAGAACACGCGCACCGTGTTGCTTGGCAATAGAAACGACCTCAGCGATAGGTGTCACTGTGCCGAGAGAATTTGCAAGTTGAGTTATCGACACCAGCGCGGGCTTCAACTCGGCTACCTTACGTTTGTAATCGGCCAGGTCGAGCTCGCCGCTGTCGGAGATCTCGGTAAACACAACCTTCATCCCCTTGCGCTTCGCCAGCATCATCCACGGTACGATGTTGCTGTGGTGCTCAAGGAGCGAAAGCAGGATTACATCGCCTGCCTTAAAGGTGTGTTCAAGCCCATACGCTACAAGGTTTATCGACTCAGTTGCTCCGCGCGTAAAAACGATCGATGAATCGCTTGCGGCGTTTAAGTAGCGAGCAATCTTTCTGCGCGCACCATCGTAGGCCTCGGTTGCCTCGGCGCTGATTCGGTACGCCCCGCGATGCACGTTGGCATTCAGGTGCACCATCGTATGCCGTAAACAATCAAGGACCTGAGCTGGCTTCTGTGAAGTGGCAGCAGAATCGAGGTAAGCTCCCGCTGGTCCTTCGCTAAAGAAGGGAAACTCACAGCGCGCCGCCGCGCCGGGGGTCAGCGGAGTATGCAGGGAGGTATCTTTGGGTAATGTGGTGGCCTGATTCACGCAGGAATCCCCTTAAGTAGTACTAATACGAACTAATAAAATCAGGGACTTCGTCCCCCTTTAGACAGTGGGTAGCATACGAGAGTAGCTCGGCAGATTCAACGCCAGCAATGTTGCGTACCCATGAAGATTTTCCTTGACCAGGGCGATCCCGGAACGGTATGCTCCCCATCCGGTTTGACGATAGGTTTGCGTTTTCCGGTTGGATCTTTTGGTTAACTATTTAGTTTAGTTGCGCGATCATCTGTTTCGAAGCGCAGCCGTTTAAATTACACACCGTACTCAAAAGTACTGAGCGCCAAGTGGCTCGTTCATTCTAAATGAATTGAAGCTGCGGGGCTCTCTGTCCAAAAGACACGGTTGGGTCGTTAAAGGGCAGCAAAAAAACAGGGTCAGCAAAGAGAGCAAGGTAGGTAGCAACAGGCTCATCCGGTTACATGACGCGCGGAGCTGGCGCTAAGAGAAACAGCAAAGCACTCTCAAGAAAAATCCTCGGCTACGTAGGAATTTTTCTTGAAAAAAGGCTTAAATAATTTTGCTTAGCGCTGTCAGGTGGCTTAACTTCTGATGCCCCGGTTGTTTAGGGGGAGCACATCTGGCTCTTTGCATCTTCTGGTGAAGTATATTTACTTCAAAGATTATGCTGAGACAGTGACGTATATCATAGAGAGAACGCGTTTCGGTTGGTCAGATGTGGTTAGTGTGATGTGCGGACGAAACAATCCGTTTAACTTTTTGATGGGACAATCGACATGAAATTCTGGTCAAATTCTGATGTTCCGACCCCTGGTGCTGTGATTCCTGAACTGCGATTACTTGCAGCGGTTCTTCAAAGGGCAATTCACGATTTCATCGGTGGCGAGGGAGACGTTCGTGAGGGTGCTCGCTGTTGGCTTATGGATGATGAGCCGACTGATGCTCCACTTTCTTTCCGTTTTATCTGCGAGGCTCTAGACCTCGACGGCGACAGCCTCCGAAAGGCGATCGCTAGGCAAGCAGATGCTCACGTGCGGCAGTTTGCTGCATCTGATGCTCTGGCCTAACTTATTCAGCGAGGGCCAGTTTAAAGGGATTATCTTTTACTCCTGGCCCTTGCTCAGTACAGTACCAACCTTACATCAGTTACAACTTGTTGCAGGCAAAACAGAGAGTTGCCCGTGATCTGCGTTGCAACCCAAGGTGCCCGGCTGCGTAACAGAATATTTTCCCCTTTCAGCACCGCTTCCGCCCATAGTATAATCAAAAATAGAGGTAGACGTTGCGGTTAGGGCCCCTTAGTTGTGGCCCACGGTTGGGGTGCGTCGATACCCTCACCGTAAGCCGCCCAAGATAAAGGTGAGCAATGGCTGAAAACACAGGAAAAGGGAACAACCCAGAGCTGTGGAGTAAACTGCTAAACGACCTTGATGAAAAGCTCCAACTGGGGCTCCTTGATAAGTTACGACGTTGCAAAGCCTACCAATTTGAATCAGAAACGCTAATAATAGAGGCGGGTTCTGAAGCAGATGAGACGTATCTCAAAAAATCTGCCGTGTGGCAGCAGCTTGAGGTGTTAGCTCACGATGCGACAGGGATAAGTGAAGTCAAGCTGAAGCCCAAGGACTAGTGGATAATTTCCCTAGAAAACCTGCTCGGCGCGCGCCATTTTAACAATGCACATGAAAAATCACTCTATCTGCCGCATCTGCAAATCTCCCTTGAGCTCGGACTCACCAGCGCCCTTCTGTTCTGAGCGTTGTAAGATGAACGATCTTTCAAAGTGGTTTAATGAGAACTACCGAGTGGCATCAGCCTCACCTATTGAGCCTGATACCTCAGACGATCGGGAGCCGGAGACGAAGTAGCGTCGAGAATTAACTCTACGCGCGCTTGGTGGTCTCGGTTAGAGGCACTGCCACACGATTCAGCACCACCTTACCCCCGAGACCACCGAGACTCGCGTTAATCTATCCGGCGCATCTTCTCAGCCAAAGCAAGGCGAGAGTTTGCAGCATTGATAAGTCCGATACGGAGCCAATCGGCCTTAATCCCCAGCGCTTCACAAACGTTATCGAAGGCGAAGATGTAGTCGTTAGCCCCTTTCATCACCCAGTTGTACGCTTCAAGGTGTTTAGCCTTGTCTGCAGCGCTCTTAGCAAGGGCGTAAGAGATAAAGGACTGAACACCGTCAAATAACAGAGCAGAGAGAAGTCCGCGTTCCGGTCCGTGAGCGTAACCGGAAGAAGAATCAACAAGATCATCCAAAACCGTGGTGAAAAACCTGCCTTCTGAACCGCCTAGGCAATCATGTTCACCATAACTATTCATACATTCCCCTCGTTTTGAAGCTGCCCCATAGCAATCTTCGTTCCTATAAATTCAGATGCCGAACGGGGCTATTCGATTCCTATACACTATGGCTGTATGTATATTTTTTCAAGATCTTCTTTAATGACCGCTCAAGGGGTATCCCAAACAAGGAGAAATCAACAGGTTACGACAAGCGCTCAACACGCGCGCAGAGCCGTTGGCCGCCAAAGAGAGCGAGCCGATAGGAGATAAATGAATCTTTCAGGGAGAAAAAAGCTGTGCGTTAGAGCAACACTAAGACAGTGATTACTGGGATAAGTACAAGCGGTGTCCAAACCGACGTAAATCCTGCAAAAACACTCGCTATCGCGACGACCCCAGCGGCGGCAATCAGGGCTCTACAAAGCCCGGCCCATTTCTGGTGCTCGCGACAGTCGCGCAGCAACTCAGAGAGCGCCGAATAATCTGCTGTTAGTGAGAGGACCGTGGCCTGTGGTGGGCGCAGAGAGCCGGAAATGAGGGGAGCAACTTCGTGCGCGTGAGTACGCCCAAGGGCTACCGATTCGGCTCCCCGAACAAGGAGCACATCCGAACCAAATTCACGCTGATCCGGCGCTGCTACCGAGGCTACAGTCTGAGGCATATCCCCCCACTCACCTTCACTCTCCCCGTGAGGTATCAGGTCCGGTTGACCATAGGATAGCACACAGCGCGCTATGACATCCGAGTCGATAGCAACCAGGAGAACCCGTTCATGAGGCTTCAACGCAGCGAACCCGTCAGAGGGCTGCATCATGATTCCCCGCTCGACCAAAAAAACTTCTGTGCCGATACTAAACTCAATCCCCTTAATCGAGCCGCACAGCCCTGTCCCGGGGTATTCTCTCAGGTCAAGCACCCTTTCAGGGGTGATAGTCGATGATACCGACGCGCAGTAATTACCGAACGCAAGAAACCCCGCGTCTTCACTTCTACCTAAAAACGATGCAAGCGTAGAACAGAGGGCATCTCGGTTTATGCGGTCATCGAGTATCTCGAGATCTCTAACGCGGCACAGATTGGGAGAAAACACCGTGCTCGGGTCAAACGCAACCTCCTTAGTGTTTGCAAGCACATTGAAGCTATCAGCGTTCAAGAGCACCAACCCTTTGCGCGCCCAGCCGCGCACTAGCCCGGTAAAGGAGGCGTACACAAGGTCTGCCACCAAACCGAGAGTTGCAGCAAAGAGCACTAACCCAGCAGCTGCGAGTACAACCGCCGGTGACACACCCCGCTCGTTCCAAAAAATCGCTGCTGAAACCGAACCAAAAAGGAGCCCATACGCAACCAAACGTGATGAGTTTTGGTCTCGCACCAGCAACGCGCTTTGCGCCTCCTGTAGCTGGACGGCAACACACTTCTCTAACCGGCGTAGACACGCACCGTTCCGGTCCGAAAGCGCAACAGCCTCGGCCGAACCGCCAGTAACGAGCGAGCCAGCGTAGAGAACCTCGGTTTCATCCTTAATGCGAAACGAGCTAACCGGTGATAAGTAACGCTCTTGAACGGCTACACTTCCTGATTTAACGCGCGCGTCAACTTCAACAACCGAGCCCCTCTCAAGCTTTATCCCTCCACCCTCAACAAGGCTAGAACCCTCAGAAGTCTCAAGAGGAAAGAACGCCGAGGATTCTACTCCCGAGCGCTCCCACGCACGCGCCGTCACGCCGCGCATCAATAGATATATTCCAGCTAAAACGAGGGGTGCCGCAAACCCCTGCGGGGAAAACTCAGATTCACCGAGGAAACATCGCACAAGCGTGCTCAATGCGAGCAAAAAAAGCCCCCCAAGGGGTAGAAGCGCAAAGATGTTATGGGCCCTGGATGTTAGGGTTAAACAACGCAGCGCACCGTAAAGAGCAGCCACTGCAACGCCAAACGCCCCCGCGGCGCCGATCACACCAACCGCCCTCTCAGATCCAGCATCTGTGGCTATGCCCCACAGGATTCCCCCACCCGCTAGGACGGTAGCGCCTAAGAGGAGCATTGCCCGCGAGGATGTCGGCCGATTATTTTGAGAAATTGATAAGACATCTGCCGAACCGGCATCGCCTGTCACCGGGTAGCCAGCTTGTGCAGCTACGCCTGAAATGTGAGAAGAGTCTGCGACGGAGGGTGTTGGTGCTTCTAAACCCTGGTCTACGGGTCGATTCACGGACTTACTTACGGACACCTCAGCCGGCTGAGTCATCTTCACCCCCTCCAAGCGATCTTTAAACAACGTTTAGGGGCACGATCTACACGAGATCGCTCCCCCGAACAAGAATTAGATTCACGGATGTAAGGTTACTTCGACTCTTCTGATGAAGGTGTCTCGCTCGATACTGCCGCAACGTACTTCTTCTTTAGCTTCGAGAGCTTCTTGTCTTCAAAGAGCACGTGCTTGCGAGCAATCGGGTCGTACTTACGGATCTTCATCTTGCTCTCACCCTTACCCTTCTTCTTGTTCTTACGATTTGGGTAGAAGAATCCGGTTCCCTCTGACGAAACTAAAAAGAAAGTCTCTTTTGCGGCCTTGGCCATACAAACATCCTCACATTACTAGCGACTTAGTAAAACGCTGCGCGGCCCAGGACTGTACTGTATTGGCCCCCTAAAGGCAACTACGCTAGCGCGACTACAACCGAGATCACGTTTCCACCGAAACCGGCTGTATTTATTAGTATTCGACGTGGCACACCTGCCCCCGACTGAACGGCCGGGACCCGAACCGGATAGGGAAAGCCGGGCCACTGACCACCACCTAAGAGATACGCCGCAAGCTGCAAGCTAACCATCCCTGAAGCGCCATAGGTGTGGCCAGTGACGTGCTTAGTTGAGAGAACCGGAACATTTCCGCCGAACACCCGTCCTATCGCAGCCAGCTCAGCCTCATCCCCGCGCACTGAACCGGGGGCATGTGCAATTACGGCGTCTACCCCAGGAAGACCTCCGGTAGCGCGCCGCATGGCTCCCTCAAACGCAGCGCCATCCGCCGACACACCGGTGGCTGATGGAATAGCCTCCATCTGCCATCCCACGCCGCACAGCTCGAGATCCCCTGGTCGACTGACCCCATCATGAAAATGTAACACCGCGGTTCCTGCCCCCTCGCCCAGCACGACGGTATTCGATACAGGTCCCTTCTCTCCCGCTGCAAGCGGCTTACACGGCCAGGCAGAGGAACCTGCGTGCGAGTAGATCTTAAGCGCCCGTAGCTGATGAAGCGTATAGGAAGTAAGACAGCTTTCGGCCCCACCAAAAAGAGCAGAGGCCGCCATCCCGCCGCGTAGAAACCCAAGCGCAACGAGGAGTGAATGGAACGCCGAGGAACAGGTCATTGAGGTGTTAAGCGCAACTATACTGCCGCCGCTACCGCTACTAACCGCACCCTGAGCGCCGGCCAGCGACCGATCGATAGCCTCCTGCGCGACCCATGAGGAGATGTTTCCTGCGGTTGTCATAGGCGAAGTATAGGTTGGCACCGAGTGATCGCTGTTACCTAAATGTTGCGCGTGAGTAGCCTCGAGTGAGATGGTTGCACCACGCGACGAGCCAATCGACACACATTCTATCGGCGCAGCCTTTGCGGCAGGACTGCTGTATGCGTAGCTCGATAAAGTTTTAGAGGCTGCCGCTACTGCAAGCTGGGTTACTCGGTCGAGTTTTTGATAGCGCTCCTTCTCTGACAGAAGCAAAGCGACGACCTCTTCACTTTGCGTTGACAGCTTCACGATCGGAAACGATTCATCACCACCCAGCAGAGTGTGCGGGGCGCACTCTGCTTCAAGGGAAGACTCTATACTAGAGCCGTTTACCCCAAACGATGAAAGCGAAGCGAGCGACGAGATTACAACTCGCTGCGTATCGAATTTATGTGAAGTGCTCATACTGCGCTCCGCAAAACCTCGAGGCCACGCGCAACTTCAAACGCGCTTCGTAATTCAGCAATTGAATTAAAAGAGTGTACCGAGAACCTGATTCTCTCGGTTCCCTCGGGGACCGTAGGCGAACGAATCGCTTTGGTGAAAATCCCTGCATCGTGCAAAGCTTTCTCAACTGTAAGCACTGCTGTGTTACCGGGAACAACTAAGGCTTGAATAGAGCTCTCTGACTCGGTAAAGGAGAGCTCGCTGAACTCTGCCTTCAGCGTCTTCATCTCGCGCAGGAGCGAAAAGAGCTCCTCGCGCTGGCGGCTTGCTGTGCGCACCATCTCATGCGCCTCCTTCATAAAACCGAGCGCAACTCTGTCTGGAGCAGTAGAGTATATAAATGGCCGAGAGAAATTTATCAGAAAACGTCTAAGCTCTTTGCTACCCACAACACACGCGCCGCGAAAACCGACCGCCTTACCAAAGGTATGTACGCGCGCAAATATCTGCTGAGCCACTCCGCGCTCAACACAAAGCCCCTCTCCGGATTGACCGTACACACCCGAAGAGTGCGCTTCATCAACGATTAGATACGCACCTGACTCACGGCAGATTGAAGCGATCTCAGCAAGTGGTGCCATGTGGCCATCCATCGAGTAAACCGCCTCAACCGCGACATAGACGTCTCCACGCGCTTGACTAAGTTTTCTACGCAGGTCATCTAGGTCATTGTGCGCAAATGAATACGCACGACTCACTCCGAGGCGGATACCATCTCGCATCGACGCGTGAACCAACTCATCGTAGAGAATCGTGTCACTGCGACGACCGATAGAGCTTAGCAACCCAACGTTAGCTTCATATCCAGAACCAAAAAGGAGCGCTGCCTCTACGCGGTAAAACGCAGCAAGATAGCTTTCTAGGTCAACGTGCGCTTCAGTAGTTCCGCTCACAAGCCGCGACCCGGTTGCACCGAGAGAGCATTCGTCTGGGAGCGATCGCAGTACCCGTTCGATAACTTCAGGGCTACCTAATCCGCGCGCTATGCCGAGGTAATCATTTGAACACAGATCAATACCGCTCAACGACACGACAAGCGTGCGCTCGGCACCCTCGTCGGCGCGTCGGCGAAGTGATTCGGTTATAAATTCGGGGATCTGCTCTGAATCCATCTTGTGGGCGATACGGTACCGTTAATCCGAGCGAATGCCAACGTCAGCAGGAATCACTATTTCACTCCTTTAAAGACCGCTTCAAACAGGCTATTATGACAACTGTTTGAATTGTTATCGAGTACCCTATGAATCTCCTCGAAGAGCTAACCTGGCGTGGCCTCATCCAAGACTCCTCCGACCCGGAGATATTTTCAAAAATTAAACCCGGAGACGGTTTCTATATTGGCTTTGACCCGACCGCGCCTTCACTGCAAGTTGGAAACCTTGTCGCCCTTATCGTCAGCATTCACCTCACAAAGGCCGGGCTCTCGCCGATCCTTCTATTTGGTGGCGCAACTGGAACCATCGGCGACCCAAGCGGTAAGAGTGCGGAGCGCAACCTTCTCGAGCTTGAGCATGTTGAACGCAACGTACGCCTTCAAGAGAAGCAGGCCGAAGGGTTATGGCGTCGGGCCGGCACTGACGTCGTACCGCGCTTTGTAAACAACCTCGATTGGACCAAGGGCATGTCGCTGCTTACCTTCCTGCGAGAGATAGGAAAGCACTTTACCGTAAACTACATGCTCTCAAAGGAGGTTGTTAAATCGCGTCTCTCGGGAGATGGCATCTCATACACTGAGTTTAGCTACATGCTCCTTCAAGGATTTGACTTCCTGCATCTATATCAACACCACAACTGCAAGCTACAGATCGGCGGCTCTGACCAGTGGGGCAATATCACGGCAGGCCTAGAATTAATCCGCAAGAAAATTCAGGGCGATGCTTACGCGTTCTCGTTTCCGCTGATAACCAACTCTGAAGGCAAAAAGTTCGGTAAGAGCGAGGGCAATGCGTTGTGGCTTGACCCGACGTTGACCAGCCCGTACAAATTTCATCAGTTCTGGCTAAACGTACCGGATGCTGATGCGGTAAAACTGCTGAAAATCTTTACGTTTGAAACGAAGGAAGCTATCGAAGACGTTGCGCGTCGCAGCGCAGAGAAGCCTGAAGAGCGCATTGCTCAACGCCTCTTGGCTGACAGCGTGTGCACCCTGGTTCATGGCGCACAGGGGACTGAAGATGCCAAGCGCGCGGCTGAGGCGCTCTTTAAAGGCTCCCTTGAGGGACTTTCTCCTTCACTCGTGCAGGAGATATTTGCGGATGCGCCGAGCTCAATTGCTACCTCTGCTCAGGTTGCAGAGCTTGATGTGCTTACTCTTCTGAGCACTACGCTTGCTAAATCGAAGGGCGAAGCGAGGCGGCTCGTTCAAGGGGGCGGAATATATCTTGATAATGAGCGTGTTTCGGATGAAAAGTTGCGTCTTTCAGACACGAAGATTTCAGCTAACGGGTTTATCGTTCTGCGAAGCGGAAAGAAGAACTACCACATCGTTCGATTGCAGGATTAGTACTTCGAGAGATTTATGTTGTTTGCGCTTCGGCGCGAAGCAAACGCAATGCATCAGAGGAGCTGACATGCCACTTCAAAAAGTATCCGTTATATTAGCAAAGAATCAGAGTGCACGACGTGCAGACCTTATCGTTATTCCATTTACGAAGGGACCATTTAAGCCGTCACCCGCGCTCGTTGGCGTTTCTCCGGCTGCGGCAGCACTCATCCAAGGCATACTAAAGAAAAAAAAGATTAACCATCACTCCTCTTCTTTCTCAATTGAAGCGCCTCGTTCGGCGCGCAAGAACGACCTTATTTCAATCTCAGTACTCCCAAGTGATTACGCCGAAAAAAAGGACTCCTTCGAACGGCTGCAACGTCTCCGCGCGCTCGGCACTGCCTGCGCAGAGCAAGGCAAGCGAAGCAAAGCTCGGTCTATTGCTTTTGATATAAGCTCTCTTAAGGGGCTCTCAGTCGATGAGCAAGCTGCCCTACTCGAGGGGCTTTTCCTCACGCTGTATACCTTTGACAACTATCGCTCAAAAGCAAAAGCCTCGCCTTTGAAATCTGTCTTACTCGTAGGTGGCGCGGTTACGCGTGAGATTCTCACTAAAACCTCAATTGTGTGCGAAGCTGTTTCTCTTGCTCGCGACCTTGTGAATACCCCAGCGTGCGACTGCACTCCATCGATGCTTAAGAGAACTGCGGCGGGAATCGCTCGGAGTGGTCGGTTAGCTTTCAAGAGCTACACGACTCAATCCCTGACCGCCATGGGCGCTGATATGTTGATGTCCGTCTTTCGCAGTAGCAACGAGACTCCATACGTGCTCACGATGACCTACAAACCTCGTAAGGCGCGCAAGGTGATAGCTATCGTCGGGAAGGGAGTCACGTTTGATTCTGGAGGACTCAGCATAAAAAGCGGCTCTGGGATGTTTGACATGAAGTGTGACATGGCCGGCGCCGCGGCGGTTATCGCGACCATGCAGGCTATCTCCCGACTAAAGCCAGACGTGGAAGTGCGTGGCTACGTTCCAACTACTGAAAATATGATCAACAAAAGCTCTACCCGGCCGGGCGATGTTGTTAAAGCGCTCAACGGAAAGACCGTCGAGATCCTTAACACTGATGCAGAAGGCAGGCTGATTCTTGGAGACACGTTAGTGCTCGCAGACCGTGCAAAGCCAGACGTGATAATTGATCTTGCGACCCTGACCGGGGCTGTTATAGCAGCGCTTGGAAGTGACTATGCGGGAGTGTTTTCACCCTCTGACGACTTGAGCGACCAGCTGCTGCGTGCATCTTCCCTTTCCGGAGAGCGCATGTGGCGTCTTCCGCTTCCTGCCGAGTACAAAGAGAAGTTGAAGAGCACAGTTGCTGACATGCGAAACATAGGTGGCAGCGAAGCGGGTTCAATTACAGCGGCTCTCTTTCTGAATGAATTCGTAAAGACTTCCGAATGGGCGCACATCGATATAGCCGGCCCGGCCTACAGCAGCACCAAAGGTGCCAGCGGCTTCGGCGTCCGCACGCTCCTCGCCTACATCTCCTCTTCTCACTGACCGCGCGTTTTCACCGCGCGTTTTCTCAGACACCGCGCGATATCCGGCCGCGTTTTCTCAGAGAGAGCGAGTAAGGTAGCGGCTCTGTGCGGACTCGGTTATGAATTTTGGACGGAATGAGAGTCTTAAAGGGGCGCATCTGAGTGAAGGGCGCTAGACCGGTCCCCTAAATCGCGGCGAGAGCGACACATTGTAGCGCCGCGGCCAAGCAGCCCCGCACCGACCCCTGGTCGACCCTCAAAAATACTCAGTGTGAACGTAGGCGCTACGGAATCGGCCCACAGAAAGCGACAGTGAAGAGTGGAGGTTTATAGGTGCCTGGCGGAA
>JBIKKT010000058.1:0-15858 GCA_044360195.1 Bdellovibrionota bacterium
CTGGCTTGAGTTTTACGACACGGGCTGCTGCAATCCGGCGATATGCTGAGGCTTCAGAGTAACGACACCGCTCTGTTAGAAAAGCAAATAGCGAGGAGTAGCCCTCCTGCACATAAAGCTTCTCATCCATAATTGGTATAAGGCTCTTTACGACCTCTGCGATCGCTCGGCGCTCCTTTGAATTGGCATTGATAAATACTTCGATAGCTGCGTTCATAGCCTTCACTCCACTAAGCAATCTTTGACAGCACTACGAGAGTATAACCTACGTTTTTTCGACCTCGTATAAGGCTCACAGAGGGCCGTTTCGCGCACTTTTTGATTCGCGAGGTGTTTAAGGCGATTAGCGCTTGGCTATATCGATTTTACTTCGTTCAACTAAGCAATCTAAGAGCAACCACTGCTCATCAATTTCGGAGTGCGTTTTTTCGCGTCAAGAGTTTTTGGAAATATTTTTACCGTGAAAATCCTGCTCGCACAGCACAGATGCCACTACCGCTTATTTCGGTCGCTGATACGGAGCGGGATTTTAAAGTATCCCCGCAGTATCGGGCGAGCGAAATAGGCGGCTGCCGAGATACCGACAACGATCCTCTGTCAGGCGAGCTGAGCTGGCCCCGTGCCCTGCAGTTAGAGCCTGAGGCATTCTACGTCAGGGTCCGGTGTACCCATTCAGCACTGGACCGCCATCGGCCCATATGAGTGTGAGTCCGATATGCAGCTGAGCTTATGGGATATTCATATTAGACAGTAGTTGCGGGTGCACGTGAACAGCCGCGATTTATTGGTCAAGACAAGGGCTTACACTATCTCTATCCTCGTTGCCACCACTCGATTCCACGAACAGCCAATCTATTTTCCTAATCAAAACAGAACATTAAGCAATGCTTGGGAGATTCGAGGTTAACCAAAGGTTCCCCGCTACGCGGCAGTAATTCACTGCCCAGCGACCGGCTTAATAGAGGACACTAAAAGCACGCTGTTTCATTAAGCAGACTGCCCTCTTAGCCGAATCCAAGAACCATGATTATTCCACAAACAGTCCTTGCAAGCTGGGGCTTAGCAGGAACCGTTGCGGCAACAGCAGCGGCGTTTCTTGCTATCAAGATAGTAATTCAACATGCGTCAACAGATCGGGCTGCCGTGTCTCAGGCTCGCCGTCTACGAGCGCGCTTAGCAAGTTTCAAAGATCACGCTCGCACCCTCGATGAGCATTCACACGAATACGCTGCAGTATTCTCAGGCAATGAGTGGCAACAACTCACTGAAATGCTCAATCAGCTCGACTCACTCGATTCAGAGATCCATACCCTACTCGCTCGCAAGCAGTACTCTCAAGCCAAAAGCCTGCTAGATCAGGTCTATCCAGATAAAGAGACTTCTGGCCAAGCCGAGCTTGAAAGGCTGCTCAATTGGGAGCACTCCGTTCACACAATGCTCAAGAGCGTGGTGCATAACCTTGAGGTAGCAAGTGCCCAGACGAAACAACTCTCAGACGTATCATCTTCACCACCTAAAAGCAGAAAGCGACAGCCCACCCTCGTTACCTTAGCTGACGTCAAAAAGAGCCTGATAGAGGGTGGAGAGCTCTATTAGCGAGAGGCGGATCCAAACAAGCAACCTGCACCCAGTAACTATTCCCGCATACCACGCTGCTTAGCTGCCAACGCAGTGGTACTATTAAGCAGTGATACAGGCACCGCATCTTCACATGGGCACCATCGTAGCAACACAACCAACGCTCGCTCCCATACTCTTAGAGGCAGAACTTCCTCGTTTAGCAGCAGCAACGAGTGCCCTGCGAGCAGCACTTCAATACGGCGACACCTCGAAGATCCCGGGCGCAACGCGGGATTTTATAAAATCTCTAGCTGAGCACACGCCACAAGAGAACGACTACAAAACGCAGACCCACTCACTTCTTAGTGAGCAAACTCCTCCACTCGCGTCCCTGTTGACCTCCTCTCATAGAGGAAGAGCTATCTTTTTTCTCTCCATTCGCGAAATCATAGAGCAAATGAAAACGAAGACTGAAGAGGTGGTCGCTTCGCCTTTTCATCCCAAAGGCCCGCCATCTCAAGGTTTGATGGTGGCAGCACTGAATGGAATTCTTCATCACCTTGCAACCTCTGAAAACGAAAAACTATCACGACCGGTACGTGCGGCTGCCATTAAACTTCTTAATCAGGATGTATTAACTCCCGTGGGCTCTATGGTGCTGTTGCTAGTCGAAGCACTGGACCCTGATATAAGATCTGAAGCTGCACGGGCCCTTCTGACCCATCTTTCGTTTCCGCTCTCTAGCCGCGCGAAAGACGAAATCAGGGTAATGCACGCTCATGCGGGCGAGCTGTTTATTTCCCTCTGCAAGAATACCGACATGTCGTGCAGCAAGCCAACGTGGCTGATACAAATGCCAGAGCTCATGAGGCAATGGCAGCTTGCGTGCTCTGCCACGCATGTGGATAGTGGGATAACCCCTGAAACCCTGAGACCCTGCAGCGTCGCTTGCAACGGGCCGCTTCAGGAATGGCAGATTCGCAGGGCTGCCTCTCCTAACGATCCATTGTCCCTTACTTTCTTCGAGGCAAATCTTCGCACACTAGTAGGGCGATAGAGCGCCCGTTCAGCATCCGGGGTAAAGCTAAAACATAAACCAGCCGATACTCTAGAAGCGAGGGCGCAGGTGTTGCACGCTCACAAACCGCTACCGTGACCAACGCCATGACTCAACTAGGAATCTCACTCTCACACAATGCGGCTCTTGCCTTTTACCACAACGGAGAATACCTGGTTGTGGAACTCGAACGCTTCCTGGGAATAAAGAACGCTGGACTCCTGTTTTACCTACCCCTTGCAGATCCGATCAAAGCGATCAGAGATGTTATCAGCTACGCAGAGGGATTCTTCTCCTCAAAACTCCATATTGAGAACCTCTCATATAATGAATTAATACCGGGAGGAAATCATTTTCTGGAGTTCCTAAAAAGCGTAATCTCCGCCGACCGATATTCCCGCGTTTCACACCATTCGGCACATGCAGCAGGAGCGTTTTACGAGTCTCCTTTTGATGAAGCGCTGGTAATCTCGTTTGATGGTGGTCAAGATGATGGATTTTTCAGAATCTTTACCGCCAATCGCTCTGAAAGTGTAACCCCCATAGCAACGATCGATATGGATCTGGGGTTCCCCTATATGCTCTTAGGACACTACCTGAAGAACGTAAAACAGGAATCAGAGCTAGCTGTAGGAAATCTAGTCTATGCCGGAAAAGTGATGGGTTTGTGTGGCTACGGTGACGTACGTGAAGATTGGCTCCCCTTCTTGAAGCGCTTCTACCGAGGTCAATCGATTGGGGGCACGAACCCAAACGATCCACGTCATCAGTATCGCCTGGAGGAGCAAGAGCAGACCGATGCCATGATGCGTGACCTTGAGCAACACCTTAATGTGCCACTACGCAATCGCCTCGAAGGAGCCACAGCATTCGACCTCATCGCTACATCCCAACAGACCTTTGAGGATATCTTCTTTGAATATGCAGAGCCGTTTATCACGCAGTACCCGCACCTTCCTATCTGTTTAAGCGGCGGATGCGCACTCAATATCGTACTTAATACAGCGATCCGGCAACGATACGGTAGACCCGTCTTTGTACCTCCAAATCCAAATGATAGCGGAATCGCCTTGGGGGCGCTCCTCCACCAAGTCCGACCAACAAGCGCGATGGAGGCGATGTACTCAGGTATTCCGCTGCTTGATGGACATTCTCTCGATTCAGTCAGACGACAACGACCGCACGCGCCTGCTACCCCCAAAGAGGTTGCACACCACCTTGCCGAACGGAAGATTCTTGGCATCGCTCGAGGACGCTCTGAGCACGGTCCGCGAGCACTTGGCAATCGAAGTATCGTTTGCGACCCAGCTATCCCCCACGTAAAAGACTACCTGCACCGTACTATCAAAAAGAGGGAGCGCTTTAGACCTTTTGCGCCAGTAGTGCGGGCAGAGAATGCATCGACCTACTTTAACCTCCCGCAAGAGTCTCCCTATATGTCGTTTCTCGGCACGGTAAAGCCTGAATGGCAGAAGAAGCTAGCTGCTATTACACACGTAGATAACTCAGCCCGCGTGCAAACCATAACAGCCACGCAAAATCCTTGGCTCTACGAATTACTTGGCCACTTCGAGGCTCTAACCGGTCATGGAGTGTTGTTAAACACCTCCTTTAATGTTGACTCTTCGCCTATCCTGTCAACGATTAAGGAGGCGCTTGATGTACTCGATAGTACCTGTCTTGATGGTCTTGTCCTTGAGGACTACCTCTTTCTCAAGGAGTCGTAACACTAACGAAAGACACAAGATGCCGACACAATAACGATTTTTATCACCCATTAAACAGCAGAACAAAACAACGTCACCACCCTGCTAGAGTGCCTGCGACAGAATAGCTTTTTCTTCTTGCTCTTATGTCGCTACTTAAAAATGACGACATCTAGGTGGGGAGGCTTTGGAAAGCGCAGCAAAATCCCTCTCTGCCACGCTTCCATGGTTTTTTAGTGATTACACAAGCTCACAGTAGATTATGGTAACTCTTAGCATTTACGGTTCGCATCACGCAGCCGTGGCAATTGAGAGAGATGGCGAGTACTTCATCTTGGAAGCAGAGCAATTCCTCAATCGTGCGGGGAGCGGCCTGACTCACTTTGATCCAGCAATGACCCCCGATACAACAACCCGCGAGATGTACCTCAAACTTAAAAAAGAGCTCAATATCTCCGGCCCCCCTGACAGATATGTCTATAGCGAGCTTGGTGTCGCTGCGCCGTTCTTCGCCGGGATATTAGAGGCACAGCGAGCCCACAGCCGATTTATTGAACACCACCGAGCCCATGCAGCAAACTCTTTTTATCAATCGCCATTCGACGATGCGTTGGTGATAACCTGCGATAGCGGCGGCGATGATGGGGTATTTAACATTCACCTCTACAGCAGAGAAAAAAAGCCACAAACGATTGCACGGTTAAAGCTAAATCTCGGCTATACGTACTCCCTTTTTGGCACCTTCATAGGAAGCATTAGGGGCAATTGGCAGGACAAGCGTACTTTCCTGACGTACCCCAAAAAGCTCATGAGCATGGCTGCTTTAGGGGATGTCCGGCAAGAGTGGCTGGGGACCATTGAGAAGCTTTTCCGAGCAGAGCCTCTTACACCTGATGATACCCATAGCCTGCCCCTCGATCCCTACAACACAAATGATGTGCAGATAGTAGCAACTACCTTTGGAAACCTCCTAGCGCTTCCGGTTATCGAGGGTCTCCAAGGTATGTTTGCTTACGACTTCGCAGCCACAGCTCAACACGCCTTAGAGAACGTCTTTATGACAGCAATCGCTCCGCATCTAGAGGCATATCCCTCGTTACCGTTGTGTCTTGGGGGCGGAGTAGCAAACAATATCTACCTCAATCGACGCATCAAAAAAGAAACCAATAGAGAGCTATTTGTACCGCTCAATGCCGACAACTCAGGTATCGCCTTAGGAATGATCCTCACTCATACCGCACCTTCTCACGGCGTTAACTTCTCTCATGTTGGCCCCCACCTACTTGATAAAGAGCGTCTCAACGAATTAACTTCTTTACGTGACTACATCGACGTAAGTGCTCGGCAGGTGGGAGAGCTCCTCGGAAATGGAAAGCTATTAGGTATCGCTCGAGGCCGAGCGAGCCATGGCCCATACTCTCTTGGTTCACGGAGTATCGTCTGCGATGCTGCCAGCCCAAATATCGCAACAATTATGCGGCACGCTATTTCAGGGGGGCCTGCTTACCTTCCATTCGATGCTCTAGTAAGAGCTGAATCGCTGTCGGAGTACGTACAAGACGCGGGTACGTATGCTTACCCGAATTACCCGTTGCAGCTTAAGCCAAAGTACAAATCTGTATTCCCATCAATCACTCACTTTGATGGAACAGTGCGCCTGTACTCAGTAGACAAACGCATCGACCCGTGGCTGCATGAGGTTCTTCGTTGGTTTGAAACGTATAACGGTCACGGCCTGCTCCTGACAGCCCCTCTCTGTAGGGACAATGAACCACCCGTTTCCACTGTCGCAGGAGCACTCCATCTTCTAGACCATACGTTACTTGAGGGAGTCGTCCTCGAAGATCGTCTTGTGTGGAGGCTTCCTAACGGGGGCAATGGGATTAAGCCAGTCGATTAAAACGGTTATAATTACCCACGGGGATTGCATACTATGGCACTGCATAACGAGCTACTAACGGTCATCATTACGAGCAACACAAACTTTACTGCCCAGAATCTGCCAGCTATCGAAGCGATCACTTCGCAAGTTGCTACTACCCCGTTGGTCGAGTCATCCATCGGTGGCTACTTCGATGATATAGAGTGTCGGGATGCCCTGCGACGACTTAGCAGCGAGGGTAAGATCGGCACCTTTATTGAGACTGGATGGATGATTTCACGAGGAGCTATCGAAAGAGCCCTCACCGTCTCGGTAAAAGCTCCCTATATTCTCTTTCTCGACGTTAATACCACCCTTAGGGAAGGGTGTTTAAAGACGTTACTCGACTTTATCGAGCGGTGTAGCCCTATCACCATCGCAGGCTTTCCAACCGATCAAAGCGGCTTACCCGACATGAGGTGCATCCTGGTTAATACAGCCCTACTACGAAACACCGGCACCTATCAGGTACCACTCTCTAGCCAAGGTTCAGGAGCTATCGAGCTGTTGCAGCAATATCTCGGTAAAAATCGAATTACAAACTCTGTGTTTGAACCTGAAATCCAGCGAGGGTTCACCCTAGGCCCACGGCCAGTAAACGAGCTGCATGAATGCGTGAGTGACGTAGCCGGACTGAATCAGAAGTTGTTAACGGCGTGCGTATGTGCCTACGGCGATACGCCCGGCATGCTCTCACGATGCCTAACTTCGCTGACTGAAGAGCCGCGATTCGCTGAGGTATCGGCCCTGATTGTCGGGTGCAACGCAGTATCAGAAGATTGCATACAGGTGATCCGCTCTTTTCAAAATCAGGGCCTACCAGTGTCTATCATCCGATCCAAAACCAACCTTAATAAAAGTGGTATGCGTCGAATAATGGTAACGTTGGTAGACTCAAAATACATCGCGTCGTGTGATGATGACATATTCCTCAAACCAGGATGGCTCCGACGCACCCGCGATTTCCTTACAGAAGCCCCTCCGCCTGGCCCTGATGCTGCTGGCTGCACTCTATTTTCAAAACATTTTCAACTTCAAGATACAAAGATCGATAGCAACGTTCCCTACGTGATGTACGCAGCGCGAAGAAAGTGGTGGCAATCCAAAAAGCCAAGGATGGACGATCACATCCCATTCCCAGGAGGTGGCTTCCATCTGATGAAGACCGAGTTCATAAGACAGCATGACTACCCGGACTGCCGAATGTTAATTGACTTTGATGATATTCTGCTCGGCGACCTAATCGTGCAGGTTGGGGGTATGTATATGTGTTTTCCCCCGCATCTTGGAGAGCACGTTATCGTGGATCTAAATCCGTCCAGGGGGGAGCGAGGGTTTGGATAAGAGATTTAGTCAGTATTTTCAAGCAGATAGTACCCTCAAGAAAAAATAAGGGCGCGACATCAAGCACCTCGGCAAGACATGCCCGGACCTGCCACTCCCATGCGGTGAAAAATCATTTAAGAGTTTCTCTTAGCATACCGATATCCTCTTCACTCCCCCGAGGGATGTCTTGTTACTGTCGCACCTGTCTCTGTTGTGCGGACGCCGTGGTGCGCCTTACTACACAAACATCGGAGGATGCCCCTGGTATAGCGCGGTGAACTCTAGATTCGTGATATTTCATCATGACCGAAATTTTGATCAAAAAACGAAAAGTTCTGCTTCTTAACTGCCTTTCGCCCGGCGACGTTATAGCCATGACGGCGTCGATCCGTGACCTGCACCGCGCGCACCCCAACACTTTTATTACCGATGTATACTCATCCGCTGGGGATATCTGGCACAACAACCCATACATCACTAAGCTTCCCTACAAACTCGAACAAATCCCTGCGGATTACGAGGGAGAAGAGACTGCAACAGTGCGCATCTTTAAAAGCCGCAAGCTGAAAATAACTCTCGACGACCCCGAGATAGAGGTCTTTGATTCTGCATACGACGGCGACTACATAGCATCGATAAATAAATGCAACCAGGGTGCCTATCATTTTATCCACGGCTACGCTCAGGACCTGGAGAAAAAGCTAGGTGTACGTGTTCCAGTTACCGAACTTAAGGGCGATATCCATATATCCGAACAGGAACGGATGTGGATCAGCCAAATTCAAGAGATGGGGATCAAAGATAATTTTTGGATCGTCTTCTCAGGGGGCAAATACGACTTTACTGCCAAGTGGTGGAACCCCGAAGCCTACCAAGCCGTAGTAGACCACTTTAAAAACAAGATAACTTTTGTGCAGTGTGGCGATCCTAGTCACTTTCACCCCGAGCTACAGGGGGTAGTAAATCTAATTGGCAAAACAAATATACGACAGCTCATTAGGTTGGTGTATCACTCGTCTGGCGTTTTGTGCCCGGTCACATTTGGCATGCACTTAGCAGCGGCTGTACCCGTGAAGACATTTGATAACAACGGACGACGCATGCCCTCAGAAAGAGCATGTGTTGTACTTGCTGGCGGAAGAGAGCCTTACCACTGGGAAGCATATCCACACCATCAATTCATTCACACAGTGGGAGCACTGTCGTGCTGCTCTCACGGTGCGTGTTGGAAAAGTAGGTGCCAACCTGTTGGCGATAACGATGAGAAAGATAAGAACCTCTGCTCTCAGCCGGTAAAGATCTCCGACAAACTCCAGATACCGAAGTGCCAAATGATGATAACCCCCAAGATGGTTAGCGACCGTATTGAGATGTACTATGCGGGTAATCTGCTCGAATACAACCGAGATAATTTGGTAGTGCCGAAAGAGCAACGAGTTGCAGCTCAAGGTACAACCGTAGCCCGCTACTTGGTTGAACGCTTTCAGCCTAGAACATTGCTCGATATCGGGTGCAAAACCCCTGCTCTGCTAAAGTCTATCATGGCAAGCGGCGTTGATGCCTACGGCCTCCAGGAAGATACAAAGTTCTTTTTCTTGGAAGACGAGCTACCCAAATCACGCATATCGTGGTTTGATCTCTCTCAGGGGTATTGGAAGAGTCCGGCTAAATTTGACATGATCATGGCCACGAACGTGACCGATCATTCCGGGAAATCTGCCGACAACCTATTTGACACGGTATTTTGCAATTTAAAACCTGGTGGAGTTCTTGTTATCGCGCCTCAAAGCGCAAATGGTACAAGCAGCACCCACTCGATGCGAGCCTGGGTTGAAAAGCTCAATGGTGCCGGGTTGATATTACTTGATGATGAAACTGACAAACTACGTCGCCTTACCCACCGAGTTGGTCAAGAAAGTTGGGAGTACGTCTTTGCACGGCCACAATGAAATGGCGCCCGCGCATCGATTGCTCGCCATAAGCTTGGAAGGGAGGACTAGACGATGACATCCTCACGTAATCCAGAGGCATCTTCTGAATCAGCAATTGAGAACGCTTTGCGCCTCTACAATAGCGGAGATGCGGCCGGTGCACGTGACATCTTCAGAGCGCTCGCAGGGACTTCTGCCGTAACAGCAGAGGTCCTAGTCGGCCTTGGCATGTCAACCCTAAGCTGCAACGACCTTGTAGAAGCCGAAACGTGTCTACGACGAGCTACCGAGCTAAACGATCGTCACGATGTGGCCTATCGCTGCCTTGCCCTCTTGCTAATAAGAAAGAACGACCTTGCTGAAGCTGAAAAGGCAGCCACTACGTCGGTACAGCTAGCACCTGGCAATGCTCAGAACGTTTTTACGCTCGGAATTATTAAAGCCCTGCGAGGGGATTCCGATGAAGCCGCTCGTTGTTATCAGTCGGCACTTACCCTCAATCCCCTGTATCCTGAGGCGCTTCTTAACTGCGGCGGTCTTGCCTTAGAACAACGTGACTTTCGCTCAGCGATTACCTCGCTCGTAACAGCGGTAACGACTAAGCCAGACTTCGTTCAAGCGTATTGGAAGCTCTTCGAGGCTATCCGGGACACTGGTTCCCGTGATGAAGCCCGTGCTCTCCTAAGCTATCTCTCCGCGCTTGCTCCTGAGTCAAGGGAGATCAAAGCTGCACTGGCCAGCTTTATCGATACTACTAAAGACTTCACTCACCCGCAGCAAACAAGCTTAGACGATAACTCTACCTCTCCAGCGCAAGGCGATGATACCTCGCTCCTGGCGCAGATCAATCGCTACGTCCCACTGCCTCTTGTTATTGATTCGGCAGAGGAGATGTATGAGCTGCGTAATGCGTTGATGGAGCACTTTGAATATATTTCAAGCCTACCAGGTGAGATAGAAGAGCCCTTTACTGCCATTCAGATAAGTCCCGATTTTCTCTCCTCGCTGCCACTCCGAGATAGATTGGTTCGAGCAAAGGTGGCGTCTCTGTTGTCCCTCAAAGCCCCCTCATTATGTTTTATAGCCCAGCATATTGCAGCGTGGCAGGAGCACTCACCCCTTAAAACAGACGTGCTCCCTATTCCTTCTGAGGTGCTAGGCGAACGAGACCTGGTTAATAAGGCGCCGCATCTTCTACAAAGAAAGATTCGCTTGGGTATATGCAGCACCGACTTAGCACAGTGTACCGTGGGCGCTCTCTTTGCAGATCTACTGGCCTGCCTGCCGCGCAACCTCTTTGAAATCTCCCTATTTCACTCCACACCCCCTACCGAGCCGGTCAATGAACAGCTCTCTACACGAGCCGACTCTACCTATCAGTTGCTCAACGATGTAAATGGAGCCGCCTGGCAGCTCAGCAAGGCCCAACTCGATGTTCTCGTGTACACAGATCTTGAGGCCTCACGGCTGACCTACCTGCTAGCCTTTGCGCGGCTGGCTCCCATCCAATGCGTGATGTGGGGGCTGACTGAGACCACAGGGATACCTACCATTGACTATTTTCTAGCACCTGACGCTCTGGTTGGGGGTCGAGCTCAATCTCAGTTCTCAGAACACCTTGTCACATTTCGCCATCTCGCGGCCTCTTGCCAAATGACGCACCGTTCCCGTAAGCCTAGTCGCGAAGATTTTAACTTACCAACGCAAGGAACGATGTTTATTTGCCCAGAGTATGCTCAGGGAATCCATCCGGGGATGGACTACCTCATACAACGGATTCTCCAGGGTGACCGCAACAGTTTTATAGTCTTTCCGGAGAGTGCTGACACCACTCCGACCGAACATGTTCTCGATAGACTTAGAGCCTCGATGCCTGACTGCATGGAACAGGTCTTTGTGAGTCAGGTTTCATCTAAGCAGGGATTGTGCAACCTCATAGAAATAAGTGATATAGTGCTGGATGCACTACATTGCTGCAATCCGCTAGCTATAATCCAGGCCCTACACAGCGGAAAGCCCGTTGTAACGCTTCCGGGGAAAGCGTTACGCTCTCGCACGGCAGGATTGTGCTATCGAACTGCTGGATATCATGAAACTATCGCGAGGACACGCGAGCACTACATTCAAATTGCACTCCTCCTTGCACGAGACAGTGGCTGGCGAGAGCGCGTCAGCGAGAAGAGTCGCTTTGTCTATCAAGCACTCCAAGAGCCGATAAACGATGCCTCCTCCGAGCTGGCTCGATTCTTTCTTTTGGCTCTCAATAAAATCTCAACGATAGAAACCTCACAGGATTAGGTATGCCTCAGAAACGCTCAATGTTTGTTCTTGCCACCCCAGACTATCAACCGGATCTTTGTGAGATTACATTCCCATACCTGAAGCGATATGCTGATAAGATTAAAGCCGACCTCTATCGGATCGAGAAACGTTGCTTCCCTGATTTTCCGATAACCTACGAGCGCATGCAGATTCATGAACTTGGCAAGGGAAGTGAGTGGGTCTTCTGTATTGATCCCGACATCCTTATTCACCCCGATACGACCGACTTTACTACCTGGTTTCCAAACGACCACGTTGGCAATTGGTATTTCTTTGATGTGCGTCAACACTTCGAAGTAACCGAGAGCTCCCCGTTTGCGAAGGACGGTCGCTACTACGGAATAGTGGATTGCTTGGTTGTATCCTCAAGCTTAACTCATGATCTTTGGAGGCCACTACCAGGGCCATTTTCCGCCTATGAGCCACTTGTTAAAGACAAACAGGTCTTGGAAAGAATCTCCGAATATGCCATTTCTGAGAACTTAGCGCGTGAGCAGTATAAAATTCGGGGCGTGGTCGACAACGGAAAGCGCCTCTATCACATCGGGTGCTCCTCTGAGAAAGTTACTAATCCAGCGGAGCTAGCGCTTCAAAAGCTTACTGAGTGGGGATTGCGGTAAAGGCTATGGTGATGCGGAAGATCTTAATTTGTAACTTTGATGGCCTTAGTGACACATTGATGCTTACGGCTACGGTGCGCGACATCATGAAGGCTGCTCACGGTCACTATTCCATCGATGTATACACCGCCGGTATGCCACTATGGCAGCACAACCAACACCTCACCCGTCTCGATTGGCGCGCTGTTCCGCATGAGGGTGACACCGACCTTGAATCATATGAGTTTGCTCTACCCGAGATAAAGCAAAAAATTATTTGTTACGACACCGAGATTCAGGTCATTCATGCATCGAAGCGCGGTTATTTTGCAGCTTCGGAAAATTTAAGCAATGCCAATGCTTATCATATGATTCATGCATACGCGCACGATGTTGCAGATAAGCTGGGGCTCACTGCGCCTGTTCCGCTGCATGAACAACGGGGCGAGATCTTTCTCGGCAACATCGAGCTGCAGTGGATCTCACAGGTAGAAGAAGGCGGCCATAAAAAGCCGTTTTGGCTCGTTTCCACTGGAGGGTCCTACCTTAAGAGCGCTAAGTGGTGGGACGTCACTCGCTATCAAAAAGTCATCGACGCCTTTCGTGACAAGATTACCTTTGTGCAGGTGGGTCTTGAGTCGGAGCAGAACCCTCGACTACGTGGCGTAATCGATCTCGTTGGCAAAACTGACCTGCGACAGCTTACTCGATTAATGTTTCACAGCAGTGGCTACCTCGGCGCGCCGGGGTTTTACATGCACCTGGCAGCAGCTGCTCCTAGTCCGAGGACGGACCGGCAGGGCCGCATTCGGCCCCTGTATCGTCCAGCCGTGCTAATTGCAGGAGGTCGGGAGCCTTCGCAGTGGTTGGCGTACGAGGGCCAACAACTCATTCATACAAACGGCATGCTACCGTGCTGCCTCACGGGTGGATGTGGAAAAACACGCTGCGAGAAGCAACATCCCCTTGAACCCAACCCCGAACAACTGTGCTCGCTACCAGTTCAGATAGACAGAGAGACGCTCATTCCACGCTGCCTCGATATGATATCAACTGATATGGCTATTGATAGAATATCGTACTACTACGAAGGTGGAGTCTTATACTATGACGACTACGTGGCCCCCACCCCACAGGCCGAAGAATCAGCGGCCAAAGCAACTGCCTAGAGTGTACCGTCACTTGACCGAGGAGTCATGTCAAAGTACTGACGAACCAGCTTACGTGGCCGATAAACGATAGCAGGATGAGCGGTCCCGTACGCACCCTCTGGAGTTGGCTTTGTGCGACCATCGAAACCCAAGATAATTCGACGCAAAGTCTCGTTACGCTCAAAGACATCGGGGGTGAAAAGATCCCCTACCGGCTCAAAGAGCTTCTCCACTTCAGCACGGAGATTTACCCCCAAAAACCTATCATCAAAGAAGCTAGTATCGTCCCACCGAACAGCCATCCGAGCATCCGATGAACAGTAAATGAGCAAACCATCGGCCTTCAACCGATAGTGCATGCGGGCTAGAGCCTCGCGGATCTCAATAGCTGGTATGTGCTGAAGAACGTACAAGCAATAGACAAGGTCAAACTGACCCTCAAGCTCATGGGGAAACATCGCCGCAAAACGGGTGTTATTCACATACTCGCGCGCATGCTGGAGCTGCACAGCAGAGGCGTCGACCCCTACTACAGTCGCATCAGGGCTTTGCTCCAACACCTCCTTAGCCATTCGACCGACACCACAGCCGTAATCCAGTATGCGGGGCTTCTCAACTGTCACCTGCTGAAAAATAGCACGCGTGAAATCAGGAGTCTCCTTTTCCCACCGATCCTCAAACGATACATTATTGCATGTACCGACGACGCTCTTACACGCCTCGAAAAAGTCCCGCTCTTTGAACAATGGATGGTCCAAACGATTCATAACAGGACCAGTAATGCGAAATTAGCCCACGCTGTCAATGGTATTATTTCGACCACGCCTATCAAGGGCTTTATCCTGCTGAACCGCCTCCGTTTGAGCCGTATTACCGGCTGACACCGGAGGCAATGTTGCCTCGGCTGCTGCCGCCTCCTCTTCCTCTTTGCTAGCTTTCTTCTTGTAGCGGTCCAGCTTAGTGACATCAACCTTCGGATCACCAAGCAACGCATCAACCTTCTGTTGCTCAAGATTACCAACGGCTTCGATAGCTCGTTGTCCTTCTGTCTTAATAAGCTCCTGGAGCTTTGCTAACGCTGCTCCAGCACCCTCCTCATCTTCAATTCGAAGATCTTTCATCCTCTCGTTGATAGCATCTTGCTCTGCCTGAGATTTTGCCCCAACTGTAACCGCGACACCCGTACTAACGCGAGAATAGAAAAGAGTATCTAATTCTTGGAAACGATCGAAAATACGTTTATCCGAAAGGTCCGCATTATTTTTATCTGAATATCGAAGGTCGAGTGCGGATATGTTCTTCTGCAAGAACTGCTTTTCGTACTCGAGCGCCGGATTATCGTTCGGATTCGACCGTCCACCTGATATATCTGACCGTGCCTGTGTTATCTGACTATCGATATCACTGAGGTTATTATTTATCTCAACTATTCTGCCCGCGTATCCGCCAAGAATTCGGTCGATGTCGGCCGAAGATGTCGCCGCGACAGCAGATACGGCGTTTATAACCCCTAGTGCCGCGTCCACACTCGACGACGAGCTAGACATACTTATCGACGATACATTCACAGTATCAAGAGCTGCATCAACGCTAGAAGATGAGTTAGAAACACTATTCGATGACGTATTCAGCGTGTTGAGCGCGGCATCGACGCTCGCCGATGAGTTAGAAACACTATTCGATGACGTATTCAACGTGCCTAGCGCAGCGTCGACACTCGATGATGAATTAGAGATGCTATTCGATGACGTATTCAACGTACTTAGCGCAACATCGACGCTCGACGATGAATTAGAAATACTATTCGATGATGTATTCAACGTACCTAGCGCGACATCGACACTCGATGATGAATTAGAGATGCTATTCGATGACGTATTCAACGTACTTAGCGCGACATCGACGCTCGCCGATGAGTTAGAAACACTATTCGATGACGTATTCAACGTGCCTAACGCTGCATCGATACTGGATGATGAATTGGAGATACTATTCGATGATGTATTCAACGTGCCTAACGCTGCATCAATACTGGATGATGAATTAGAGATACTATTCGATGACGTGTTCAACGTGCTCAACGCAGCATCGATGCTGGATGATGAATTAGAAATACTATTCGATGATGTATTCAACGTGCCTAACGCCGCATCGATACTCGATGATGATCTAGAGATGCTATTCGACGACGTATTCAACGTGCCTAACGCTGCATCGATACTCGATGATGATCTAGAGATGCTATTCGACGACGTATTCAACGTGCCTAACGCTGCATCAATACT
>JBIKKT010000104.1:0-4468 GCA_044360195.1 Bdellovibrionota bacterium
GCCTTTAGCGAACGGCGAATTAGCAAAAGAGGTTGAAGGCCTGTGTCGTGAGCGGTTGTCATCACAAGAAGTAGCGTTGGTTGTAGAGGCACTCTCTGGTATCGCACTTATGCGCAGCCGTGAAGGTGGGGTGCAATCTATTAAGGTCGCGATTAAACTTCTCCTAAATGCCTATTTCGGAAGAGATCTCTCCAGTGGTGAGAGGATAAGTGGGGTAGCTGTTGCTAAACTACTTCAGTCAGTTTCTCACGAAGCAAAGCGCGCTGATAACTCTTTGATGACGCAGATCGTTTTGGATGCTCTGCAACTTCACTGGGTTTCATTGACGGCTGCGGAGGAGCGCTTGGTGTGGAGGGCGATAGCAGAGAGTTGTTTTGCGAGCTCTTTACCTCCTATGAAGGCCGCTCAAGAGGAGTTTTTCTCCGTCTGCAATCCCAAGCAGCTCTTGCGTCACCAGCAGTTGTTTGAAGATCTTTTCGAGATTACTGCCCCTCTAGAGCGTGAGTATGCGAAGCAAGATTGGCAAGGTATCCCCTTTACCAAGCAGTTTGCTGACATATGGCTAAGGGAGCTACCCCACGCCACATCGTTGCACCTTCCGCCCAACCTTGACTCTGACAACCCGGAATTTGCTTACGTAGTGCAGTATCTCTTTCAGAGGTTCTATCGTGGCGCCCGGGATGTGTATTCTGGTCAATCAGGGAAGTCGGGTTCCGCTGGTGAGCAGCTAAGGAGAGAGGTATATGGACCGACCAACTATTTGATTGCTTGTTTTCTCGCAGGGCTTAAGGAATATGCTGGGTGCGAAGATCCCCTCGGTCCTGCAGCTTTATCGGTCTATAACCGCGCTTTAAAAGGATATTACGCTTACGAGGTACGAAGGGCCGATGGCGCTTTGGAGGATCTGTTTGGATTAGTAATAGTAGGCGATCTTCAGCAGACTCGATTTCGGACTCATAAAGTTGAAGGCATACCCCTTGGGAAGGAGCGGGCAATACTCGAGTGGCGTTGTCCGATGTTGTCGCAGCTAGAGGGCGAGCCGCAGGAGCCCGTACTTGAGATTACGCTGAGTCTTGCAGAGTATAATCGGAAGATACATCTACGGATATGGAATCAGGCAAGAGACACTGCCCCCGTGAGTCTTGCGTCTGCCGTTGCAGAGATCAACGGGCGGCGCATTGATTTCGGGGAATTTAAAGTTGGGTATCTGAATGAAGTCCTGCTTGGGGGTCGACTCGCCATTCCAACGGAATTTGCAGTGCACAACTCGACTTTTAAGGCTAAGGACCGCGTGCTGCACGGGTCAAACCTGTCAGTACCGATGAGTCCCAAGGAGTTCGGGATTCTCCTTGATCTATTTGTAAAAGTGACCCAAGCGGCGAGCTACGTAAGCAGAAAGTATCCACCACTATTGGCGCTTGCGACGTAATAGCTTGCAGTAGCTACGCCCTCCGATAAATTGCTTAGCCTCTTCTTTAGGTTATATCTCACCACTGCCGGAAGCTGCTAAAAGAGGGTAGGGTATCTCTGCTCGCCGGGTAAGATTCCGTCTACCAGGAGTTAAAACGTTGAAAGGGATAGAGAGGGGAGGAAAGTCTTGTGTCTGAAACCTGGATTGCAGTCATCTTGGGAATCGTTGAAGGGATAACGGAGTATCTGCCGATCTCTAGTACAGGGCACCTCGTGCTCGCCGGAGAGGCGCTTCAGTTTACCGGTGAACGGGCTAAGACATTTGAGGTTGTTATTCAACTTGGAGCCATCTTGAGTGTGCTCGTTTTGTATCGAGAGCGCTTTCTTTCACTCCTTAGGGGCATTTCTCCAAAAGCTTTTTCGCTCACAGCGTTGGGGGAGGTAGGTATATTTGGAGTTCCTGGCTTGTTTAAATTGGCACTGGTTTCTGCTCCGGCGCTCTGTCTGGCAGCGGTGTTTGGAAAGGTTATTAAAGGTTACCTCTTTTATCCGTTGCCGGTTGCTGCAGCGCTCGCTTTTGGCGCGATAGTTATCTTAGTCGTTGATCGAGAAGAATCTCACCACCGAGGGGCGTATCTTGAGGATCTTACCTGGAAGCAGGCGCTCATAATTGGATGTGTACAGTGTTGCGCCTTGTGGCCCGGCATGTCGCGCTCGGCATCGACGATTATCGGCGGGATGCTTGTAGGGCTTAATCGCAAAGCCGCGGCTGAATTTTCGTTTCTCGCTGCCGTGCCTATCCTCGCTGCCGCCGCTGCGCACGATCTGTTCGAAGCTGCCGCCACTTTTACTGCTGAAGATGTTCGGCTCGTAGCGATAGGATTTGTGGTTTCATTCTTCACGGCTCTTGTAGCTGTAAAGCTTTTTATCGAGATGGTGAGCCGAATGACCCTTCGGCCTTTTGCGTACTATCGATTGGCGTTGGCGTTGGTGGTGGTGGGGTATACCTATACTAGATAAGGCGACTGTTCTTTGGAGCGCGGACCTTCTAGGTCCGCTCGGTGCGGTCGTGCGGCACAGCAACATCTAGCGAAGCCCTTGTGGTGAGCGTAGTCGAACCATAAACCATCGCGGTCCGTAAATAATATTTGCAGGAGAATAGGATGTATAAAGAGGATGAAGTAGAGACGTTAAGGAGGATACCTTGAAAAAAACGCGCAAGAAAAACGAAAACCTGGAGCGGTTATTTTTGTCGAAGCATACTTCTCAAGGCCCCGCGAGGACGCTGAGGAGTATGCTTCGGACAGATCGCAAAACGAGTTGCCACTAGGAGTTAAAAACTCTTTAGCAGCGAAACCTTATAGTTAACCTTATCAACCTTAGCTCGACTTAACGTCTCACTTCGTAAGATGCCCCAAAGACAGCTTGCGAAGCGCAGAACTTCTAATAGTTCTGATACTCTTATCAGTATAACTGCTTGGAGTGATTAATTCAAAACTCTTTTTTAAAATTACATATTGTTACCGAGAAGCCCCGTAGTCTTGCAAAGATGTGTAATATCAATGATTTGTATGACTTGAGGTGGTTTGGTGTGGTGAGCGGGATGGGGAAATTTTTTCACCATAGGGGAGCAGCTGCTGCAAAGACCCCTTCCTAAAGGGGAGTACTTACGGCCTGATGGCGAGGTGCCGATATCTTCTTAGTATGGTTAGATATTTAAAGATCTTGATGCCAGTAGAGTGGCTCCTTGTAGTTTTTGGGATACTGATCTGGGCTCTTTATGACCACTTTGGGCTTGGAATGCCGGGCCAACCTGGGAAAGGGGCTAACAAGGGACCAGGCCTCTTCTATCTGCAGCAGTTCCTCGCTAGCCTTGACCTCTATGCGCTGGTGCTCTCTGTTTTTGTTGTGGTGAGGGCGGTCCATTTCGCGCGGCTCCATAAATTTCAGCTACGTGCGGCACCGTGGTCGGCGTGGTGGATAGCGCTCACTGACCGTTTTGTTTTTGGACAGCTCTTTCAGGATATCCGCTTCTTCCACGCGGTGCTTGTGATGTTTGTGGAGTTTGCGCTTCTTAAAAATCTCATCCCCCATGTAAATTCTACTATCTATGATGAGCTCTTCCTCGCAAGTGAAAAGTTCTTGTGTGGCGGAGTTTTGTGTTCAGAGCGATTGGTTGCTTTATGGGGGAGTGCACAACCGGACGTTATAGGTCAGCACTATCGGTGGTACTACCCGTATATGTCGCTGGCTGCTTTTACGTTTATAGCTGCTGCTCCGCGTCAGCTAGCGCAGGAGTACCTGTTTGCTTTTGCAGCGCTCTTTTTGGTGGGTGTCTTGTGGGTCTATGCAGTGCCGACTTTGGGTCCCGTATATGCCGTTCCTGAGGCGTATGGGTTCTTGAAAGATTCTGAGATAGGCATGCTTCAGCAGGAGCTGTGGCGCTGGAGGGAGCACCTGCGTGAGAATCCAGGCAGCAGGAGTGTTCTGTATATGATCTCCGGGTTTCCAAGCCTTCATATGGCAGTGACGGTCTTAGGTAGTGTGTATCTCGGTAAACTGCATTGGAGCTTAGCGGCAGCGAGCTGGATATTCGTTCTGCTCATAACCAACAGCACGATCTATCTCGGGTGGCATTACGTGCTCGATGATATTGGTTCGTTGGCGCTCGTGTATGTGTGTATACGACTCGCGCGTTGGTGCAACTGGAAGTGGTGGGGTGGTAGGGATTGCACGGGGTAGAGCGGTTCGACCTCATCGTCCTCTTAACCCTCTCCCTCATACTCGTCCGGTTGTGTCATAGAGATTGTTGGCTTCTTGACCGCTACGAGTAAGAGGAGAAGGCCCCAATTCGCTTAAGACATAACAGCCAGTCTCTACGCTGCTCTCACACCATCCCAGCCCGCTCTGAGAGAATCTCTTCTTTTCTTTGACAGATAGCTTCAATGGTCTCGCATATCTCGCGGAATAACTGCTCAGCTTGAGGCTGATTATTTGCTTTAGAGTCGTTCTCAAGCGTTGCGCTTAACTTGGCGAGTTCTGGAAAACCGTAGAGCCC
>JBIKKT010000026.1:0-48975 GCA_044360195.1 Bdellovibrionota bacterium
CATATAAGTGTGAGTCCGATATGCAGCTGAGCTTATGGGGACTCTTCGTGGAATCGAGTGGGTGGCAACGAGGATAGAGATAGCGTAAGCCCGTGTCTTGACCCATAAATCGCGGCTGCTAACGGGATCGGTAACGTAGACGTTGGACGTAAACGTAAGCGTGCACAAGCACCCTCACGTCCAGATAATACCGAGTGTTACCCACTCGATCCCACGAAGAGCCTTTTGTATGTTCTTACGCACTACGGCGCAAGTTTTGTCGTTACAGCCTTTAGTAAAGCAGAATCCTTCTCGGTAGAGACACGATCTTGCAGAATCTTCTTCTGCTCGGGCACCGATGGGTCAAGCTTTGCATAAGCGAGGGAGCGAGCCAGTGGCTCTGGATGGCGGGCTAGCAGCTGTAGCATCTCAGGTGTTGCCGTCCAGCTCCCCTTTTTGAGGTAACGAGCCGCCGTCAGGTTAAAAAGGTCCTTGTCATCGCACCCAGACCGAGCGAGCAAAATGAGTAGCGTGGTGTCTGCAGGTGGCTCCATCTGAAACCAGAGGGCAACAAAGGGCGCCCGCTTGAGAGGCTCTAACAGTAAACCCGAGAGGAGTGCTACCGTCTGCGCACGCGACAGCCGGTTTTGCGCAGATGCAAGGAGCTCAAGCACCTGGGAATCAACCTGCCGCAGGCCACTATTTTTGATCTGTAGAGCTGATTTTTCTCTTACCGCTGGAAGTGGAAACTTGAGTAGATCAGCATATTGAGACAGAGAGAGACCGACGCTTGGTACCTGCTCAAGAAGCAGCAGCAATTTAGCGGCTGAGGATACATCCTTCCATTTAACCAGGTCATCAATATCAAACCACCCTAGTACCGTGCCTGGATCGCCCCCGCGATCTCTAACAGCCGCAAGCAGTTGGTCGGCGAGCGCTGGCTTTGCCATTACTACTGGCAAGAGGAGCGCGAGACGCTCGAGCGTGGGCCCGACCTCAGTTGAGGAGCCAATGATCACATCGTAGGCCGCAGTTGTCGCTGTGCCAGCGATAACTTGGGAGAGTGCGATAGCGATTGGGTCAGCGAGCGTATTTACCCCGCTGGCTTGTAGCTTTCGAAAAGCATCTCCCTCTGGATCGCCCAGCAGTGTCAGCTTTTCTAGGGGGATGCTCTTAAGTTGCTCTCCTGGTGAACCGGGTGAAAGCTGCGAAGCTACAGCGAGCATTATCGCTGGATGGAGGGTCGAAAGCGCAGGTAGCACAGCAAGCCCCTCCGGTAGCACCTGTGCTACGGTGAGCGCCACCAGGGTAGAGGTATCACTTCCGCTAAACTCCTCCTTCCAGGGGCTACGGTAGGCTGCTCGAAAGAGCGATACATTAAAACCTGGTCGATTCGCTCCGCTACTTACGTCCTCAATGATTGCATTCACTGCCGCTGGGTCACGGTCGAGTACAGCAGCTCGAGCCACGCTGCGCAGGCGCGCTTTATCGCCGCTCGCCAAAGCGCCGATGAACTCGGGATTGGTCTGTGCCGCTAGGATCGGAAGGTAATGGGCCATTTCATTGTAGGCTCGTGGTAACCTCCAGTGTAGGAGCGCTAACGTCCCACATAAGAGCAAGAACACGCCGATCAGAGTTCGCATCCATGATGGTGAAGGCCGCCGTGTTGGGGCGCCAGTCAGGCTGTTGGGGCCTACTACAGCAGAGTCTCTGTGAGTAATCGCAGATGGAGCGCCGATGCCAGGGCCGACTGATTGTGGAGCTGGCTCAGGAGTTGAGGTGCCGCCAATAATCCTACCACGGGAAGTACCAACCTGCCCTTCCGATGACAGTAGAGTCTGTGAGCGGTTTTCAAGAAAGAGCGAAGCCACAGCGGCCAGAGATGGTCGTTGGCGAGGGGACGCCAAGAGGAGTCGGTCGATAAGCTCCTTGTGCTGTGGTGTTGCTTGGTCGCCGAGAATGGCCCGCAAGCACGTACCCAATCCGAAAAGGTCAACAGAAGGGGGTGGGTCAGAGAGCTTCTCAAGCTCCGGTGCGTACAATTCGTCCCTGCGGCCTTTAAAGGAGCCAATCCTGGGATCGAGTAGAAAAATAGGTCCTGAACCCGTGGCTGATACCACCACGTTAGCCGGGCAGATGTGCCCGTGAACGAGATGGCGACGGTCTAACTCAACTACCTGCTCGATAAGTTTGCGAGCTATGCCGAGAGGGTCGCTAAGGGCCGAGCGTTCACTACGCGCAAGGATGTCATCCAGCGTCGTTGTAACGAATGGGCGAATGGCGAGAAACCGGTCGCTTGCGGGGATCGCCTTAACTGAAGAATTCCAGAGTGGCAGGAGTGAAAAGCCCTCCAGTTCAGCTACCACATGCCGCAAAAAGTCAAACGGTAATTGGGGTGAGAAGCGATAGAGATACACAGTGCCGTTTATGAGCAGCAGAGGCCTAACGTCCCAACTCTCAGCTGTGCACATTACGTTCACGCACACTGCACCACTGGGAAAATGTTTCGCCAGCAGCTCAAACGCTGCGCGCTCCTTTTCGTTTAAGTCCTCTGCAGAGACAAGTTTCACTGGTGGCATCTCTCCTGGGGAACCTTCATTGTTACGAACGGTCCTCGCTGAGAAGCGAGCCTATCTCGGCCTCAACGCGCGAGAGGATTTCGTCGTATGAGAATTGACCAATGAGGGTGCCGCGCCGCTTGAGGTTTACGTGGTTCGGTGCACACCAGAGCCCCAGGTCCGCATCGTCTGTCTCGCCTGGGCCGTTAACCCGGCACCCCATAACTGCTATGGTGAGGTTCTCGTGGGCATAGCGCTTTGTGAGCTCTTTAACACTCTGGGCGAGTTCAACAAAGGTCTCGTTCTCAACGCGTGAGCACGATGGGCACGATATAATGTTTAACCCCTCTTGCTCAAAACGCGGAACCGAGCGGAAACGACCGGCATGGACATCGGCGATGATCTGCTTCGCAATCGCCACCTCTTGGAATTTTTCGCTATACGGAAGAGTTAGCGACACGCGTAAGGTATCGCCGATACCCTGAGCTAACAGGTTCTCAAAGGCGACCCGTGTTTTGATTTCACCCATCGGAAGCATTCCTGCTTCGGTAACACCAAGATGAAGAGGGATCTCAGGAAACTCCTTCGCAAAGCGCCGATTAATCTCCATGACATCGTTTGGGTCAGAGCTTTTTAGAGAAACTACGTAGTTCTGAAATCCAAGCTCCTCCATGTAACCGATGTGCTCGCGGGCAGAAGTGAGAGCTACCTCAAGCGGGTCGTGTTGTTGCTCGGCTTGAGCTGGATCGAGTGAACCAAAATTAACCCCGATTCGAAGTGCTAACTGATGCTCTCGCGCAACCCCCACTATGTATTTTACTTTTTCTCGAACCGGAGTCTCCTTCTCGTGGTGGTAGAGGTGCCCCGGATTGTAACGTATCTTCTGTACATAGGGCGCTACTGCTTTTGCTAGCTTGTAGCTCTCCTGGAGGTCAACGACTAATCGAGCGGTGGTTCTCTTGCGTATCTCAGCCAATGCCTCGATGTCGCGTTTGCTATCGATAGCGATTCGGATCACATCTGCGCCGTTTTCTTGCAGGAGCTTGACCTGTCCGGAGGTGGCCTCTATGTCCTGAGTCTTAGTCGCGCACATCGACTGCACGGATATGGGACCTTCACTGCCGATAATCAGGTCACCTACTCGCACGGAACGGGTTTTGCGGCGCTTAATTCGTGAGCTCTCGTTGTTCTGGTCGACAACGTGGAATGCTGTGGTCTCTCCCATGGACACTTCTCCTCTGTACTATACAGATTTAATCAATAAGAATAGCTCTTTATGTCAACCTGAGCCATACCGGGACTAATAAAACCGTAAGAAACCAGATACACCCTGACTAGGGGCTGGAATTGTAGTATCATTCGGGGGTTGAATTTTGCAGGGAAGCGACGAGAGGGATTTTTAAGGGACGTATGGCTAACTTCGACGATTTAGAGGATATATTTTCGCGTATTACAGAAGAATATGAAGAGCCGGTGCCCATCGGAGGTCGGTGCGAGTCGAATATCTTCTATCGGGTCGAAGATCTCAGTGATAGGGATCTCGATGTATGTGCCGAGTATGTAGCAGGGCGCATCCGAAACGTAGTCTCGCCCCAGCAACCACAGCTGTTTCTCAAACTTCCAGGAGGCTACTCATTTTTCGCTGAGCGGCTGTGTACAATCTATTCCGAACTCTACAACAAGGGTAAAGAGGTGCCGCTCGAGCAGTATCTTGAGAGCAAGATGTCCAATGGGCACGGAGAGAAGTACAAAGGATACAATTCCATACTCGTAACGGATGTAATAACCACCGCTCGGTCGAGCCTTGAGGCGCACACGCGCGCCACTTTAAAGGGCATACCGGTGCTATGCTGGGCAACTCTGATTGACCGAACTTTTGGCCCAGGCCCGGTCCCCGTTGTGTCGGCATTCACTGGTGCATCGGTGCGAGTTCTGACCCAGATTGGGTAGCTTTTGCCCTGCTTCCTTAGCACGGGCGCCTGCGGTACGCTTGAAGGGTAGCTGTAGTAAGGAGAGTCCTATGTTCTTCTACCGAACCCTTGCACTCTGTACATTCTTGCTAATCCTCCCCCGCGGCGCTCATGCGCAGCAGGTACCGTTTCTTGGTTGTTTTGTCCAAGAGAATAATCAGTGCGCCGATGTAGAGATTCAGTGCACCACTAATTCAAGCGACAATTACGCTGCGTTCGATGTTGCAGTGGGCCGGTTGTGCGATGAGGTTCTCTCTCGAAGCGCTTCGATTAATGACCTACAGGAGCTCGTAAGCGAGACAACGATAGCTATCTCAAAGCTTGAGCGCTCGTATTCCATAGTTTCGCGGAGAGCTTCCACCCTTCAACGCCAGAAGTCTCGAGCTGACCAACGGATCACTAGGCTATTGAGGACCTGCGGTGCTGCGTGTCGCGGCTTGTGAACTCCTTCACACACCGCGCCGGTATTAGCGCCGTTTAAGAGGTATAACCTTCCCTGCACCAGCAGCAATCTTTGGCTGATACGGCACAAGAGTGTCTGAGTCAGCGGCATCGTCAGATGAATCGTCTAAGATCTCAAGGGTCGATAGCACTGTTGCGCTCTCCTCTGAAAGTTCAGCAACCGGCCGAACGACCTTGCTGCGCTTGATCAGGGTGTCCAGTTCGTGATGAGCCGCTTGACCGGCCTGCACCCGCGCTTTGAGTGATACTAAGCCATTCGCCAGGGTAGCCGCACGAACGAAATCCCCCTTCTCGGCCGAGCCAATAAGCTCTCGCTGCGAGCGAACGAGCTCAGCTTCAGTCGACCGCCACAATCCTTGAAATTCGCTCCGAAGTGCGAAGACATCATAGATAAGCTTCTTGGTATTAGGACACTCGGCGGCCTCAGTTAATTTGCGCAAGAGCAGGCTGTTAACTTCACGCCACTCAGCAACTTGACTTGATGAGTGGTCGGCTGAACCACCCTCAGGCTTCGGGAAGGCAGCCGTCGTGGCGGTATTGTAGAGACGCAATGCGCGCCTACTCTTTTGAACGAGTGCCATCACTCGCGAACGAAAGGACTCTGATTCCATGATTCCTACGACATCGATAAAGCGGTTCTCAAGTACCAATCCTGACAGATGAAATCAACAAAAAAAGGGATAAAATTGGCGCTTTATTTAATGCCCTATGCTTGACACCTTTGGCGTATTTGTGGGCAGCGCAACTACTGCTGAGCTAGGCATCACTAGCCGCCAACTGATGCAGGTCAAGAGACTTCCAGCGCTGCTTGATGGTGCTGTAAAGCGCAGGAAACGAACCATTCTCGATAGCTGTTCGAATACGTTTCATCAGTGTCAGGTAGTGAGCCAAGTTGTGAATGCTAGCTAGTTGCGGACCAAGCATCTCACCGACCTTAAAGAGGTGGTGCACGTAGGCGCGCGAGTATGTACGGCACGCAAGACAGCTACACGTTGGGTCAATGGGCCCCCGATCTTCAGCAAAGCGGGAGTTCTTTATGTTGATAAAGGGAGGCTCGTCTTCTATGAAAATACGACCGAAGCGACCTGAGCGGGTGGGCATTACACAATCAAAGATATCCACTCCGTGGGAGACGGCCTCTACAATATCTTCGGGAGTGCCTACCCCCATTAGGTACCGTATATGGTCGGCTGGCAGCTGAGCAACGTGGTAACTCAAAACCTCATACATCTTCTCTTTCGGTTCACCTACGCTCACACCGCCGATTGCGTAGCCATCAAAGGGTAGTGCCCCGATCTGGTCGGCTGACAACGTGCGGAGCTCCCTATGGCACCCTCCCTGGGTGATTCCAAAGATACACATTTCAGGGTCCGTTCGCGCAGCAAGCGAGCGCTTCGCCCAGCGATGGGTAAGTGAGAGAGATTTCTCAAATTCAGCGTGAGAGATATCCGCGGCTGGGCACTCATCGAGCGCCATAGCGATGCTAACCCCCATAGTCTGCTGAACTTCAATCGACTTCTCGGGGCTAAGAAACTGTTTTGATCCATCGATGTGTGAGCGGAACTCTATCCCCTCCTCGGTTAGCTTCCGAATGCTCTTTAAGCTAAAAACCTGGAAGCCCCCAGAGTCGCTAAGGATTGGGCCGCGCCACCCGGTAAATTCGTGGATCCCTCCCAGTGTGCGTATCCGTTCGTGACCTGGCTTTAGCCAGAGATGGTAGGTGTTAACGAGCATGACCTCAGCACCGATTTCGGCTAAACGCTCAACATCCACTCCCTTCACCGAACCTCGGGTACCAACGGGCATAAAGGTTGGCGTTTGAAATGTGCCGCGGCGGGTACGGAATTCTCCTCTGCGGGCAGAGTCATGATTCTTAAGGAGAGAGTAGCGCTGAGTCATATGATTAACATCCCGTCACCGTAGCTTAGAAAGCGGTAGTCGCCCGCGAGTGCGTGCGTGTAGGCTTTATCCAGTAAATCTCGCCCAACTAGGGCCTCTACCAGGAGGAGGTGGGTCGTGCCGGGTTGATGAAAATTCGTCACTAGGGCATCCACCCCTTTAAAAGTGAACCCGGGCCTTATAAAGAGCTCAGTTGATGAAGACTCTGCTGCCTCTTTGGCGCATGCGCTCTCAAGCGCCCGCACGACGGTAGTCCCAACAGCGATAACCCGACCGCGCCCTGTTTCTTTGGTCTTTTTGACTTCAGCTATCACAGATGGGGGAACCTCAAAGCGCTCACTGCTCGGTGGGCGTAGCTGTCCGTCAACGATGACCGGGAGAAAGCTAGCGCTGCCTACGTGCAGGGTGATGGTGACAACACGACACCCTACTTCGCGTGAAATCTTCTCCATCAGCGCCGGACTGAAGTGCAGGGAAGCAGTTGGTGCTGCTACCGATCCGGAGTGGCGTGCGAAGATACTTTGGTAGTCGCTCCGGTCCTGAGCATCTGCAAGACCCTTTCGAATATAAGGGGGAATAGGCATCATGCCGTGCTTAAAGAGTGCAGCAGGTACTCCTTCTGCGTCAGTTGTCTCAAAGCGCACGAGAGCAAATTCCCCCTCCTCGCCTGCCGCATTATCAGTCTGAGGTACGACTACTGCTTTGAGAGAATCATTGAGGAGTAATCCCCCACGCGCACGGATCTTTCTTAGAGGTCGGCCAAGGCAATACCACGTGTCAGGCAAGACCATTTCCAGCAGCAGTAGCTCGGCCGGTGTCCGAGTAGAATTATCTAAGACTCCCAACAGTCGCGCTGGAATAACCTTGGTATCGTTGAATACGAGTAGATCGTCTTGCGTTAAAAACGAGCAGATATCTGCAAACTGGCTATCGGCAACTGCGCCCTTGCTGCGGTCAACGACTAACATGCGCGCACTCTCGGGCGGATGTACCGGCCTCTGAGCTATGCGGCCATCGGGTAAGTCGTAGCTGTATGGATCGAGATGGGAGTGCACGGCATGAACCTACTTTTTGAACGCGTCGAGCAGGTTAATCGGCATCGGAAAGAGGATCGTTGAGTTATTATTCGAAGCTATCTGCCGCAGAGTCTCAAGGTACCGGAGTTGGAGAGCAGAACTCTCCTTAGCCATGATACTGGCCGCATCAGTTAGCTTAGTAGCGGCTTGGAACTCACCTTCAGCCTGAATTATCTTGGCGCGGCGCTCACGCTCGGCTTCAGCCTGGCGCGCCATGGCACGCTGCATCTCCTGTGGGAGATCTATATCCTTTACCTCAACAGCTGAGACCTTAACTCCCCACGGGTCAGTGCGCTTATCGATGATGTCTTGAATACGTTGATTTACCGAGTCACGCTTAGCGAGTAAGTCGTCCAACTCAGCTTCTCCGCACACGCTTCGCAGAGTGGTTTGCGCAACTTGGCTGGTAGCGTAGAGGTAGTTTTCAACTGCTAGAGTTGCGTTGGCTGGGTCGATTACCCGAAAATAAAGCACAGCTGTGACCTTCACAGAAACGTTATCGCGCGTAATCACATCTTGAACCGGGATCTCCATCGTTACAACGCGCTGATCGACGCGTGTCAGCTCATCAATAAATGGGATAATCAGGTTAAAGCCTGGCTGACGTATGCCGCCGAAGACACCAAGACGCAGCACAACGCCTCGCTCATACGAGCGTATTCGGTAGGAGCTAAAAAAGAGTAGCGCTGCGGCAACGATCAAACCTAAAACATAAAATCCGGCCATACTCGTCTATCTCCTTAAAAAACTACCCTTCAGCGATCTGGTTGAGCATCTCTTGCAGCATCTTCCAAAAGTTTCGCTTAGCTTCAGCGTTGCTGGCAAGATGGGAGAGCTGGGGTCCCCGAATCACGTGCACTTGGCCCGCTTCAGCAGGCAGCCCGTCAAGGGGCTCTGGTCCAGACAGTTTCGTCTCAGCGAAGATAATCGCAGCTCTTGGCTGGATAGAGGTGGATAACTCCCGAAGGCGCGCCTCGGCTACCGGGAGGTCTTTTACTACCGTAACGGTAAATTCTGATTCCTGGAGCCTCATCCCCTTTGATGCGATCGAAGAAAGAAAATCTCGATCGGCCGCAGGCATCTCGCCAGTGGGGTAAACTACGACAAAAAGCACTTTTGTTCCTAAGGCCTGCGGCGGCACATCTTCGCGGGGCACCTGAATGAACTTCGTTGGTATGCCCGCTGGATACAGTCGTGCCACCTTATCGAGGAGAACAGCGGTATCGACCGGTTTGGAGCTATCCATAAATGGCTACCCTATTGAAACATTAAACGTCGGTGGCAGTAAGCACTTATAGCCGTGTGATGGCATCAAAGATGCGCGTTGCGATGCGGCTCTTGTACGTTGTGGAGACCTCTTCTTCCTTACCGGATCGAGACACCAGCCAAACTCGATTGGTATCTCGGTCAAAAGCATCATTAGCGAAGTTCCCCACCATAAGGTCCGCGTTCTTCTCCGAGAGTTTTCGACGCACCTCACTCAGCAGGTTCTCTACTTCGCCAGTTTCAACGGCAAATCCGACCAATAGTGGGCCCTTCTGAGACCCCTTCCTTTCACCCAAAGAGGCTAGAATATCGGGATTCTTCCGCAGTGCAAGGGTATCAGGTAAGGCACCTTTCTTGATCTTTTCAGAGCCTACTGAATCGGGGCGACAGTCTGCAACAGCCGCGGCCATGATAACGATACTCGCGCGCGATCCGGCGGAGTCAATGTAATCAAACGACTCCCTTAGCATCGCCTCCTGCATCTCTGCGGCGGAGGTGACACCGATGCAGCGTATGTCGCGCGGGACCTTAAGCGGGACGGCTAGCGGTCCATGCACCAAGGTCACGTCAGCTCCCCTGCGAAAGGCTTCAACGGCAAGCGCAATACCCATCTTCCCCGACGAGCGATTTGAGATGAACCTTACTGGATCGATAGCTTCACGGGTAGGTCCTGTTGAAATAACGACCCTACGACCCTTGAGCTCCCTATCGCTGAGCGCTCGTTGGATATGGAAAAAGATCTCTCGATGGTGAGGTAGTCTCCCCCGTCCCTCCCATCCACAGGCAAGCGGGCCTGCATCTGGTTCCACGAGTAATACCCCGCGCCCAGCGAGGTGAGCTAAGTTCGCCTGAGTTTGGGCATTGTCGTACATATTCACGTTCATCGCCGGCGCAACGACAATTGGTGCTTTCGTAGCCAGAGCAACCGCGAGGAGCGGCGAATCAGCAAATCCATGAGCGAGCTTCGCAATCAGGTCGGCAGATGCTGGAGCTATGGCAAGCACATCAGCCCAATCAGCCAGCGCTATATGCCCGATCGAACCAGGTTGGGTTTCATCCCAAAACTCGCGCGAAACCGGATTTCCCGTAATAGCCTCAAACGTTAGTGGTGAAATGAACTGTACCGCCGATTCGGTCATGACGACCCGCACCTGGTAGCCCCGTGTAACCAGGTATCGCGCCAGTTCAGCGCTCTTATAGGCTGCTATAGAGCCTGTTACCCCTAAGACTACTCTGCGTTTCTCACTGCCTGCTTTCATACTACTCTACGCCAGAAAAGGGTTGTGTCGACGCTCTTGACCAACGGTTGTGTCTTCACCGTGTCCACTGAGTACCTTCGTTGAGTCGTCAAGCGAGAGGATTTCGCGCTTGATACTGGATATGAGCTGGGAGTGGTTTCCGCCTGGTAGGTCTGAGCGACCGATAGATCCAGCAAAGAGCACGTCACCACTTACAACGATGCGCTCCTCTGGGAAGTAAAAACTTACCGACCCGGGTGAGTGTCCTGGAGTGAATCGAACCTCCGCCTTTGAGTGGCCTACGGCTAGGGTCTCACCACCCGAGATTGTATCGGTGGGTTCGGGACAGTTGTGCCATTCGTTCAGGGGCAACCCATACATCTGAGCAACGGTTACTACCGAAGCTCGAAAATCTCCCTCAGCCGGGTGCGCAAAGAGCTTAACATTAAATTGCTCCAGCAAGGGAGCAACGCCTCCACAGTGGTCAAGGTGCGAGTGGGTGAGCCAGATGGCGGAACAGGTTATCTTGAGCTCCTTGATGCGCGAGGCTATCTTGTGCGCATCACCACCCGGATCAACTACGACCCCTTCGTTGGTCTCAGAGCACCAGAGGATGCGGCAGTTCTGCGGAAAGGGTGTAACTTCTATGGTTTCAAATTTTAGCATGGCACGTTTACATTGTGAGGGTTGTGGCGATCCTACCCTAACGCAGGACCACCTTTTTGTTATCATCAAGGAAGCGCCTAATACCGTTGGCGATCCCCTCTGCAAGCAGTTGACGAAAACGCTCATCGGCTAGTTTAGCGCCATCTGCGGGATGGTCAATAAAGAACAGTTCAATTAGTGAACACGGCATATGTGCCCCAACTAACACGAAAAAAGGAGCTTTCTTTACCCCCAACGAGCGGCTTCGAGGGTGGCTAACAGAGGCTTTCTCAAGCACGGTGTGATCGAGAATTCGGGAGAGTCGAACGGAGTCCTCCATCTTGCCGCTCTGGATCAGGTCGCTCAAGATAAAACTTAGGTCGTCTAGGTTTTCGTCTTCACCGAGCGCGTTTTCGCGCTCAGCTAATTTTCGGCTCGCTGCGTCATCGGTGTTATCGAGGTAGTAGGTTTCAAGGCCAGAAAGTGTGTGACTCGGGGTCGCGTTAAGATGCAGACTGACAAACGCTTCAGCTTGGCGTCGATTTGCGTAGGCGGTGCGACGCGCCAAGGGTGTAAAGGTGTCATCACGGCGCGTCAACACGACACGTATACCGTACGAACCAGAGAGCAGGCTCTCTACACGGCGCGCGATATCGAGAGTAATATCCTTCTCAGGAACCCCTTTAAAGCCGACGGCTCCGGGGTCATCACCACCGTGCCCCGGGTCGATTACGACCGTGCGAACAGCGGCTCGTTTACGTGAGAAGCGCCGCGCAAGCAGGCGCGGGATCTCCATATCAGGCGATGGTATGAAGCGGCTAAAGGTGTCGTTTCGAATCCCCTGCAACCGCTCGCGAGCCCGAAGGCCCCCCTGCGTGGCGGCCTTTAGAGCTCTCTGATAGTAGCTCCGTGCACGTTCAGGTGCACCTTCGGCGCTTAAAGCGATATCGCCCCGGAGAAGCAGGGCATCGTAGGTCTCATTGGGTGCTCCGTTCTCACGCAGGACGGGCTCGAGCGCGCGTGCCGCTAACTCGATGTGTTTGTCGATTCGGGTGTAGCGCCACAAGCGGAGGTGCACGTCAGCAGCGTATATTCTGAAGCGAAATGTATCTGCCCCCTCTTTGTTACTGTAGAGAGCGCTGTCCAGGCGCTGAGACAACATTTCCCAGCTACTGTGTTGAGCGGGAGTGTCTCCTGTTGGATCGACGTTTCTCAAGCGCACGTACTCGGAGCGAATCGAGGCGTAGACGCCACGCGCTTCTGCGTGCGCCGACAAAGACCATAGAGAGACCACGCTGGATGCAATAACGCTCAAGCCGAGAAGCCTTAGGGGAGCGCGGTAAAAAATAACCGTAGCGAGAAGTCGAAGAGCGACCCGAGATCTGCTTTCGCAGCAGGGAGTAGTTTTGCCGCCCTCTTCTTGAAGACGCGCGAGACCGAACGCTCCATCCGCATTATCTCGCCGAGCCCTCATACGACCCCTTTCAGTTCGTACAAAACTTCAAGCGCCTGGCGGGGCGTCATCTCATCCGGGATCAGTGCTCTTACGCGAGCCTTTAATTCTTCACCTACTTTGTCGATAATTGTTCGCTCGCTAAAGAGGGCCATTTGGCGGGTTGATCGCGGCGGGATCTGCTGGTCGGCTTCACTTTTAGAGAGCCCCTCAAGTACCTCGTAGGCGCGCGCGATCACACTTGTAGGGAGTCCGGAGAGCTTTGCGACTTCAAGACCGTACGACCGCGGAGCCGGGCCGTTTTGGATCTGGTGGGTAAATACTACTCGATCCTCCTCTTCTACCGATCCGACAGAGAGATTACCAACGTGTCCTTCAAGGCCGCTCAATGAGGTTAGTTCATGGTAGTGAGTAGCAAAGAGTGTGCGAGCTTTGATTGAGAGAGCAAGCTGCTCAAGAATAGCCTGAGCCAGGGATAGTCCATCTGAGGTGGCCGTACCCCTTCCTAGTTCATCAATGAGCACCAGAGAGCGCGAAGTGGCAGACCCTACTATTTGCGCGGCCTCGCGCATCTCTACCATAAATGTTGAGTCACCTTCATGCAGGTCATCAGCGGCGCCGAGTCGCGCAAAGATGCGGTCGACTATGCCGACCGTGGCAGAAAGCGCAGGAACACACGACCCTATTTGAGCCAGGATGGTTATCAGTGCTGCTTGTCGCAGGTAGGTCGACTTACCACCCATATTGGGCCCAGTCAGAACGAAGCAGGTTGGACCATCGGCAGAAAAAGCTAGAGAGTTCGGCACGAATGCCCCCTGCAGCAGGTCAGCAATAATTGGATGAAAGCCTGCATCTATCTCAAGCACAGGTTCTTGAACTATTGTGGGCGCAACCCAGGCACAGCCTACGGACCGCTCCGCCAGGGCTGTCAGTGCATCCAGGGTAGAGAGGGCCGATGCGAGCGCACGCATCTCTGCAACAAAGCGTGCTACCTCCTCACGCAGCGAGGAGAATAGGTGTTGCTCTCTCCGAATCTGCCTATCGGTAGCAGTTACTACAGCTGTCTCGTGCTGTTTCAGCTCAGGTGTGACGAAGCGCTCAGCGTTTGCTGTGCTTTGCCGCCGTTGATAGGTGGGGGGTACTCGGCTACCGTGCGCTGTGGGCACCTCGATGAAATAACCAATCACGTTGTTTGAACGAACCTTGAGACTCGAGATTCCCGTTGATTCGCGCTCTGAAGCTTCAAACGAGCTTCGCCACGCTTCGGCGTTGCTGCGTAGCGACGAGATCTCGTCCAGTTCTGCGTCAAATCCAGACTTGAAAATACCACCCTCGTTGATGGTATGCGGTGGCGATATGGCTAACGAATCTGACAGAATGCGAGTAAGGTCAGGCGGAGCGATAAGCTTCTCTGCAAGCTCTTCAAGGAGATTGCTTTCAGAGGAAAGAATAACGTCCCTTAACTGTGGAAGGCGTTCAAGGGTATCCCGCACCGCTGCTAAGTCTTTAGGCGAAGCGATTCGCAGTTGAGCGCGGGCAGCTAACCGCTCAAGGTCAGGAACACCGTTGAGTGCTGTGTGTATTACGCTGTGACGTGAACGCAGCGAAAGCACAGCTCCTTGTCGCTGAAGGATCTCTTCCTGGTTAAGGAGCGGATGAAGGATCCAGCTCTTTAGTTGTCGTGCGCCTAAAGGGGTTGCTGTTTTGTCAAGAAAGCCAAAGAGCGTTCCAACGGCTGAGCCATCTTTTGTGTTCTGCACCAGCTCAAGATTTCTCCGGGTTGATGCATCAATCGCAACGTGATTGTCACTTCGAGCAAGCGCAAGTGTGGTGATCGGCACAGTGTTCCCGAGCGACACTTCATCTAGGTACGCTAGAAGCATGCGCACAGAGCGTTTCGCAAGCGGTGAGAGGCCGTGGAACTCACTTACTGCCCCCCCTTCTACCGGGGTAGCACCGTCGCTCCTGCTTGGCTCTGGTCTAAATCGCAGTAGGTTCTTGCCGACAGCGGATTCTACTCCCCTTACCCACCCGCTGCGTCTGTCGACTGCATCTCCAAATGCGGCACGAGGGAGCACGACTTCACGCACGGTATACATCCCCAATTCGCGTGGCAGAGAAGACGGGTCGAGAGCATCCTTTACCAGCAGTTCACCGGTTTGGGGGTCGGTTAGGGCCAGGGAAAATTCACTGCCAGATGGGGCCACCGACACCGCGGCTACGAACCCTTGGGTAGCGTCCGAGGAGACGCTCGTAAATAACTTCATTCCAGGGGTTACAAACCGCTCAAGACAACGGTCTACGCCCGCACCAGACCCAGTCTGACTAACGACGGCCACCGAAAATCCAAGTGGGAGGAGTCGGTCGATATAGCCGTCAAGTACCGCCAGTGGAACGCCACACATTGGGATTGGATGCGGGCTGTTTTTGTCGCGCGAGGTGAGGGTCAGGTTCAGGGCGCGAGCGACCTCAACGGCATCCTGAAAGAAGAGCTCGTAGAAGTCCCCTACCTGAAAGAAAAGGATGGCATCCGGGTACCTCTCCTTAAATTCTAGGTACCTAGCCATCATCGGCGAGAGTTCTTGTTTGACTGCAGTATTGCTCATCCCGAGAAATCAAACCACGCTGCGCTCTAGGGGTAAAGTGCTTTTTGGCAAAAATCGCTACATACACGAGCGGCATCAAATAGTTAGTGAGGGGTAATGGGGTGGGAGCAGTTATGCAGGACCAGAAGAAGTGTACGGTGGTGGTGGTGGACGATGATCCCGGTGTGTTAAAGGCGCTAACCCTGCTGCTGCAAGCGTTCCATTGGTCGGTTGTGCCCTTTTCGGCTCCCGAGCAAGCTGTAAGCTACCTGCGAGATAACCCAGTGCCTGACCTCATTCTAAGTGACCTACGGATGCCAGCCATGAGTGGGATTGAGCTTCTGGCATCGGTTAGAGGGATCACCCTCTCAGTGCCCTTTGTGCTCATGTCGGGCCACGCTACGCCGCAAGAGACAGATGTGGCTCGCAATCTTGGGATGAATGGCTTCTTATCGAAGCCATTTACCCCCCATCAGCTACAAGAGCTTCTACAGAACGTCCCCGCGCGCGCGGCTTCCGTGTAAAGCAGCAAGAGGGAAACAATCTCCCTCGCTGATCTCGCTGTGAAACATTCTTTAGTTTCGTCAGTAGGGGTAGAACAGGCTGGTTACAAACGCCTACTCATGCAACCATGGCCGCTAGGAGTGTGTCGTATAGACTATTCTTCGGCGCCGTTACGTAATCTTGTATGAGCTACACTATCCCTGCCATCGACGATCGGGTTGCAATCAGTTGTGAATTCGACACCCTCGATTGGCTCCTTCGTAATCGTGTATTTGATACTGTACGGAACCGGTGTACCGAGATAGTAGGAACTCCTGATGTCTCAGCGAGAAGGCGCTCGTGGGCCTCTCTCTTACTTGCTGAAGTAGCGCATGCGGACTCTAACTACACGGAGGCTCTGCGGCATCTTGAAGCGGCAGTTGACCTGCCAACTCCACTACTTGTTCGCCTCCTTGCCACGCGTTGTACGGGACTCCTTCATTCTGGGCAGGATGCAGACGCCTGGCAGCTTGCTCAGCTTCTTGTTCAAGAGCACCCGCAATCATCACGCGCCTGGGAAGCGGCTTCAAAAGTGAGGCGCAAGCGCGGTGACGATGAGGGCGCATGGTTGGCCCTTGTTCACGCTGCACAGCTAGAGCCAGCAGCGTTCTCACCCACCAATTCCCTGGTAGAGATGGCTTCGACGACTGAGAGGACCCGCGAGCTCGCTCCACTACTTCGAGCACACATCGATGCTAATCCGGTGCAAATTGAGCTACGGGTTGAACTATTCAGTAGCTACGTGCACCGCGGTGAGATTGATAAAGCTATAGACCAGGGCCAACGCGTGATTGCGTTTGCACCCGTGACTGTCATTGATGATGAGACAGTTGCTACGGTCAGGGACGCTTTACATCAATTAATGGAACTACCGAAAGCAGAGTGAGGCACCATGGCAAAGATAGCAGTTGTAATGGTTCCTTTCCTTTTCTCTAAGCGCCACCGGGAGCTAGCTGATAAGTGTATCCGCTCGGTGCGCTCGTCGCATGAGGTTGACACCATAGCTATTGTAAATGGAATTCGTTCTGAAGCAGATCTGACCTGGCTCCAGGGGCGATTCACCCACGTTGAGTGTAACGACACTAATATCCTTGCGCGCGCTTGGAATAAGGGGATAACACGCGGCCTCGATCTCGGTGCTGAACTTGTTGTGGTGTCTAACCTTGATCTTGAATTTCATCCGCTTTGTCTTGATAACTTGCTCGAATGCTCCCGCGCCTGCCCTGACGCTGTCGCATGGTGTCCAAGCGCCTGGCGTGATCCGTCCACATTTGGCTACGCAGAGCTTACCCCAGAGGTGACTAATGGCTTTCTGGGTGCGTGTTTCGCTGTAAACAATCGACTCTTTGACACTGTTGGGCCATTTGACGAGGGGTTTATCCCGGCCTACGGCGAGGACGCCGACATGGTCCGCCGGACGAGCCTGGCTGGTCTGCGCAGTGCGACGTGCCGCGCAGCGCTTGTGCTCGATGCTGAGCGTGGAACGATACAGGGGATGTTTGAGTGTGAGACTGAGGATATTCAGGCGGCAGCGGCGTTTCTGGCAGATCTACGAGGAAGGATAACTGAAAACGATGCACGCTACATCCGCAAATGGGGTGGCAAGCCAGGGGAGGAGAATTTTATTGTGCCGTTTAATGGAGAGGATCGAGTTTAGGTTTTGCTCTGCTTAATTATTTAAGCCTTCTTCTTTTGCACTTCACAAATCGCGGGACACTTAGTAACGGCACGACTGCCAAGACAATTGTATATAGTCTCATACAATCCTTAGTATTGGACTCAACTACTCCTAGCTAGAGTCGACCCTGGAAAGGATGAACGTGAGGGTAAGGGGCGTGATACGAACGAGCTTTGTTACCTTGTAGCGAAGTCCCCATGGACCGCGGGCGTTAGCCTGCCCGGAGTTTCGTGCAGCAGTAAACGTTTTTTAGCGAAGCTAAACCTTCGCGGTCCAGGAAAAAAAAAGGCCAGCTTGCGCTGGCCTTTGCATGAAGAATGTAGTGCTACAACAACTACTACTTATCCTTCATCTGCTCGCGGATAAGATCTCCGAACGTAACACGTGGAGCCTCTTCCTCAGCCATATACTGGTCGTAGGAATCCTTACGAGCACGCTCCTTGAGTGAGCGAGCGCTCAAGCTGATACGACGCTCGGCCGTATCGACGTTGGTAACCTCGCACTCAACCTGGCCGTCAACTGGGTACACTTCAGCAACCTCTTGTCCCTTATCGAGACCGAGTTGCGAGTTGTGTACGAGTCCCTCAACGCCGTTTTCGATCTCAACAAAGACACCGAACTCAGTGATTGCAGTAACTCGTCCCTTGACCTTAGTGCCAACTGGGTGACGTTGCGCAATCGTCTCCCATGGATCGTTTGAAAGCTGCTTGATACCGAGGCTGAGGCGCTCGTTAACTGGATCGATGTCGAGAACAACTGCCTCAACATCATCTCCCTTCTTAAAGAGCTCTTGGATCTCTTTCGGATCCTTGATGCGCTTGGTCCAGGAGAAATCCGAGATATGAACGAGTCCATCGATACCGTCTTCGATGCCAACAAAGATACCGAACTCAGTGATCGAGCGCACTTTGCCGTTAACTCGTGAGCCAACGGGATGCACACGCTGAAGCTCGTCCCACGGATTCGGCAGAAGCTGCTTGAGTCCGAGGCTGATACGTTGCTGCTCGCTATCGATACCAAGAATGACGGCCTCAACGGACTCACCCTCAGTAACGATCTTGGAAGGATGTCGTGACTTCTTAGTCCAGGTCATCTCAGAAACGTGGATGAGACCTTCAATACCCTCTTCAAGCTCAACGAAGGCACCGTAGTCGGTTACCGACTTAACGCGCCCCTTGATGCGTCCGCCGATCGGGAAGCGCTCATGTGCTGTGACCCATGGGTCAGGCGTGAGTTGCTTCATACCAAGGCTTACGCGCTCTTTCTCTTGGTCGTACTTGAGAACTACTACTGGAACTGTCTGTCCAACGGAGAGCTTCTCAGATGGGTGATTGATCCTGCCCCATGAGATATCCGTGATATGCAGGAGTCCATCGATTCCGCCGAGGTCGATAAACACACCGTAATCGGTGACGTTCTTGACCACTCCCTCCATAATCACTCCCTCTTGGAGAACCTTGAGGGTAGCGGAGCGAAGCTCATCGCGCTCACTGAGGAGCACTGCACGGCGAGAGAGTACGATGTTGCCCTTGTCGCGCGTAATTTTTAAAACCTTGAACTCGAAATCTTGATTTAGGAACTTATCAAGGTTTCGGTGCGGACGAATATCTATCTGTGAGCCCGGGAGAAATGCCGGAATACCGATGTCAACTTGTAGACCACCCTTGACCTTCTGGATCACTTTTCCAGTAATCTTGCCATCGGTCTTGAAAGTGTCTTCGACCTGCTCCCAGATCTTCTTCTGATCAGCCTTCTCCTTGGAGAGAACTACCTGGCCGAACTCATTTTCAAGGGCGACGATGAATACATCTACGGGATCGCCAACTTTGACAGTTAGCTTCCCTTCTACGCTGGGAAACTGCTCGGTTGGAACAACGCCCTCGGACTTAAATCCGATATCTACTGCAACCATCTCTTTGCCGACTTCGGTGACAACACCGGAGACGATCTTTCCGGGACGCATATTGTCAACGCGTTCCTTGAGGAGCGACTCAAACTCGCTAGCGAATGAAGACTTATCACCCGATGATCCCTTGAAACCACCGAACGAACCTGATGAAAATGAACCAACCATTGTGTGACCTATTAACAGCTTTCTCGGTTCTACGTTTTAGATACGAATCCCACGGCCCTTCTCTCCCCCCTGTCGAACCGAAATAACGGTGAGAGAAGCAACCGCGACGAATCTCACAAAGTACACGTAATAGGTAGCAAGGTCAATAAGATCGACGACTTACTCAAATAGCTGCTGAAGCTCACGCTGCTTGGTGGCGGTATGTTGTGGGCCTGATTCAGCTCCTGGACCTGATGACCCCTCCTGTCGACCTTCCCAAGCAGAAAGTATATAAGTCATTAATATACCGTAGTAATCCTTCTCAGCGATGGTCAGATTCGGCAGTGACAAAAGCACTTTTTGAAAGTTTACGACTGCCTGAAAAACACCACCCTTCTTGGGGTCGGCTTCGTAAAACGCAGTGCTCAGCAAGGAGGCATCGTTGAGCACCACTGTTGAGGGCATCCTGGCAGCCGGAATGGCGGTTGGAGTTGCTTCTGGGGTTGCGGTAGGCCCTGCCTCACCCTCGTTCGCGTTCTCTGATCGAACTTTACTATTTTTCTTCTTCTTCGGTTCTGTAGAGCCCTTCTGTGACTCCTTCTTCACCTGCCGACAGTTACCTGCCACGCTCCTCCACAACGCCCGGCACGAAGGGCACTCGGTAGGGTCTTTAGCGCGCGCTTGGGCGAGGGTGAATATGCGAATCCTGCGCTGATCAACGTCGAGTTCGGCACACAGCGAGCGGATCCCCTTCTCAAAGCGCCCAAAGGAGAACACCGTGCTCGGCTTCTCCTCTTCTTCCTCCTCGGATCCATCCGAAGGCGCGGACTCAGTTTTTGTCGGATTGTATCCTGAATCCTCAGCGGCAGCATTGAGGGTGCACGGAAGGGAAACTAACTCTGCAAGAGGCAACAGTCCAAGGGAGATACAGAAAAAAAATAGTGCGGAAAGAGCCGAACGCGGCGCACCTACAACCACTCGCATATAGCGAGGGAGATCGTGTGTACGCCGGATCCCGCTCATTCCGTAGGTCTTCCCTATGAGATAGCCCCTTGCTCCTTAAGGTCGTTGAGAGCTTCCTTCATCGAGAGGCTTATCTTCCCCTGTCGATCGACCTCGAGAACCTTCACCCACACCTCATCTCCTTCGGAGAGGAAGTCCTCAACGCGGTGCACGCGTGCGTCTGAGATCTGTGTACGGTGAACGAGTCCGTCAGTTCCAGGAATCACCTCAACGAACGCGCCGAAGTCTACTATGCGCTTAACAACGCCTTTGTAGATCTTTCCAACAACTGCTTCCTGCGTAAGGCTCTCGACTATCGCCATTGCGTTCTTGATCTTCTGCTCGTCTGAGCTGGAGAAACTCACCGTACCGTCGTCTGAGACCTCCATCTTGACGCCACAAGACTCGGTTATTGAACGGATCATCTTTCCGCCTGGTCCGATCACGTCGCGGATCTTATCCTGATTGATCTTCATCGTGACGATCTTAGGCGCGTAGCGGCTAAGTGAAGAACGGGACGCGGCTATCGCCTTGTTCATCTCGCCAAGGATGTGCAATCGACCCTCTTTAGCCTGACTCATGGCTTGGTCCATGATATCTCGGCGCAGGCCCTTGATCTTGATATCCATCTGCAGAGCAGTGATACCTTTTTCGGTACCGCACACCTTGAAGTCCATATCGCCAAGGTGATCCTCGTCGCCGAGGATGTCGGTCAACACAACGAACTTGTCGCCCTTGTTGATCAACCCCATCGCTACTCCAGCGACTGGCGATTTGATCGGAACTCCCGCGTCCATAAGCGAGAGGCTCGATCCGCACACAGTAGCCATCGACGAAGAGCCGTTGCTCTCGGTGATCTCTGAAACGATTCGGATGACGTATGGGAACGTCTTCATGTCGGGGATAACTGATCGTACTGCACGCTCGGCCAAAGCGCCGTGCCCGATCTCACGTCGTCCCGGTCCACGCATCGGCTTGGTCTCACCGACTGAGAATGGCGGGAAGTTGTAGTGCAACATGAATGTCTTCGGCTGATCGCCTAGTAGACTATCGATCCGTTGAGCCTCCGCCTCAGTTCCTAGGGTAGCAACTACAATCGATTGAGTCTCACCACGGGTAAACAACGCTGAGCCATGAGTACGTGGCAAAAGACCAACTTCAATCGAGATTGGCCGTACCGTGCGGGTATCACGACCATCAAGTCGAACGCCCTCATCGAGAGCAAGGTCGCGAACTACGTTGTAGTGAGCGTCTTCAAACACCTTTCCGGCTATCTTCGCGTGAAGAGCCGCGTGAGCATCGCCCTCCTTCACGAACTCAACCATCAGAGCTTTCTTAGCTGCGCCAACTGCATCTCCGCGAACGTGCTTCTCGCGGTTCTGTACAGCTTGCTGGAGCAAAGGGGTAACAAATGAGGTCATGCGATCGAGTACAGACTGATCGTATGCAGCTGGGACGAACTCCATCTTGGCCTTTCCGACCTTGGCCTGCAGATCGCGCTGCATCTGATTGATAATCTGAAGCTCTTCTTGAGCGTGGAAGAGCGCGCTCAATACGTCAGCCTCGGGCACTTCTTGAGCACCACCCTCAACCATCACGATGGCATCACCGGTACCAGCAACGATGAAGTTGAGGTCAGTTTGTGTCAGTTGCGATTTAGTTGGATTGATAACTAGCTTGCCAGCAACGCGGCCTACGCGAACTGCAGCAATTGGTCCCTCAAACGGGAGCTCGGATACCGTAAGGGCAGCAGAAGCACCGCAAACAGCTAAAACATCCGTATCGTTCTCGTCATCAGCCGACAGTACGGTTGCTACCACCTGGACTTCACGAGTAAAACCCTCTGGAAATAGAGGACGACAAGGGCGGTCGATTAGACGAGAGACGAGGGTCTCTTTCTCACTTTGTTTTCCTTCACGACGGAAAAATCCTCCTGGAATCTTTCCAGCGGCATACGTCTTCTCTATGTAGTCGACTGTGAGCGGGAAGAACCCAGCGTCCTTCTCTGCACCGTAGCATGCGGTCACTAGGACCATCGACTCGCCGTAGGTCACCAGCGCTGCTCCTGCAGCCTGCTTAGCGATACGTCCGGTCTCTATGCGTAACTTTCTTCCGTGAAATTCTCTCTCAATAACGTACATGTATTAATCCTTAATGAAAGCGAGCGGAGGCAAAGCCACCCGACGCCAGTAGCGATAACGTGTGGCGAAATACCCCACGTTCCACAATAACAATAACTGAGCGCCAAACGACGGCGCCCCTCGCTGAGTTACTTTCGAAGCCCGAGAGCAGCCAGCGTATTGCGATAACGAGAAATATCCTCGCTCTTGAGGTAGCTTAACAAGCCCTTTCTTCGCGAGATAAGGTTCATCATTCCACGACGAGAGTGATGGTCCTTAGCATTGGTGGAAAAGTGCTTAGCCAAAACAGCTAACCGTTGCGTCAAAAGTGCTATCTGCACCTCTGGCGAACCGCTATCCTGCGAGTGGCGTTGGAACTTCTTTACTAACGAGGCGGAGTCGAGAGCGAGAAGCTCTCCTGCCTTACTACCAACATCCTCCACAACGGCGAGGTTGCTGTTCTTCTCTGGTGTACCAGTGGCATCAGACGACGAGCTCGAAGCATTCATGATTGACTCCTTTTTACATTACTTTCAGGTAGTTATTGACCGCTACGCCGGGATTTCTTCGAGTGTCCCGCACGCCACAGCCGGCTTTTTACTACCAACCTATCTCTGCTTTCGCAATTTTTCAAAAGCCACGCTACCACCCTGGATGAGATAAGTCAAAGCGCAGGTAGGCGGAAACTCAAGGGTTTGTGGGGAACATACTGTCGGGCGAACTCTTACAGCCCTGCTAGTCGACTGCATCACCCCTAGTTGCTCCGCGGTGGCTAGCTACCCCCCGCTTAGATTGCCGCAAGAAGTTCACGAATGACTCAGCACGGGCATTTCCTCGCGCCTCCAGAGTAGCGGCTGCAAGGCGTTCCTTAAAAACGGTGGATAACCCTTGTTCGTTTTTAACCGAGAAAATCGTTCGGTAGACCTTTCGGAGCACAGCAAAGTCTTCCGTTGTGCCTCCGTTTCGCTCCAGTCCTAGACGGTTGAGCCCCTGAACCTTCGCCCGGTCACCCTGGGCTATGCAGTACGGCGGGATATCCTCAGTAACCATCGCCCCTCCGCCTATCATCGCAACGTCTCCCAGACGAACGAACTGGTGGATTCCCGAGAGTCCACCGACCACCACTGCGTTACCGACCGTTACATGACCGGAGAGGCCGGCGCTGTTAGCAAAGATATTTCTATCGCCTACCACGCAGTCGTGTCCCACATGGGTATTCGCCATGAACAGGTTTCGGCTACCGATTGAGGTAACCATACCACCACCGGCAGTTCCGGGCTGAAGAGTTACAAACTCTCGAATGGTGTTATTATCGCCGATTCTGAGCTCGCTGGGCTCACCCTTAAATTTAAGATCCTGTGGAATCGCTCCAACCGAGCAGAATTGAAAGAAGCTGTTGCCTGATCCAACGATGGTTCTACCTTCCATGACCACGTGCGGCCCGACAGTGTTGTTCTCACCAAGAACAACATCTGGGCCGATGATAGAGTACGCACCAACAGTTGTTCCTGCCCCTAATGTGGCCTTAGGGTCGACTATGGCTGTTGCGTGAATAAAAACCGACATCAGGAGGACCTGCTCGTCACCTAGGCTGCTGCTGCACTGATGGTGCCCGAGGCTACCACTTTACCATCTACGACAACTTCTCCCTCCATTATCCAGAGAGGGTTGCGCTTCTTCACACTACGCATGTGGATATGCAGAGTATCTCCCGGAAGCACCTGTTTCTTCCATTTAAAGCCATCTGCACCAATCAGGTAGAAAGTTTTTCCCTGTACGAGCTGGGCTTCGCTGTAACGTGCAAAAACTGCACACGCTTGCGCCATCGCCTCCATTATCAACACGCCCGGCATGACTGGGTGCCCAGGAAAATGGCCCTGGAAGAACTGTTCGTTGGCGGTCACGTTCTTAATCGCTTTGATGTACGACGATGGCACCAACTCAACGACTCGGTCGATCAGCAGGAAGGGATACCTGTGCGGAATCCACTTAGCGATCTCGTTGATATCCATCTGAACTTTGCTCTGCTCGATTGCCTGCTCAGAACTCATTCGATCCCCCTCTTTTTCTCTCTCTTCCATAGAATCCACAGTAGAATCCATAGTCAACTACAGCGCGACCTTTTGCTTATCGAGAAGCTGCACCACCTCGGATGTGATATCAATACCCTCCGAGTGAAAAACAATAGCTTGGCGGTCACGCTCGAACACGAAATCGTATTTCCGCTCAGCAGCTAACTTCTCTACGATATCCCTCACCTGCTTAACGACCCTGCCGATCTCGCGTTCATTATCTCGCGCAAGCTGCTCTTGGATATCTTGGTAGGTGCGCTGGAGCTCCACCTGCTTCTTTGTAAGCGCCTCGCGCTTCTGTTCGAGCGCGGACCCGGATAAAATGCCGGCCTGTTTCTCGACGTCACCACGTTGCTTTTCAAAGTCACCCTTGAGTTGTGCTAAGCGCGCCTGCCCCTTCTTGATCTCGGTTTCAAGGTTATTGCGCGCAGCCTTCCCGCTGATCGACTCGTTTATAACCCGTTGGGTATCTACAATTGCGATTGACTCAGCGGCGGCATCTGGGGAAGAACCCAACCCTACCACGAGCAATGATAGTGCAAAGCCGCAGCGTAAAGTCAGCGCCAAGCGGCGCATGTGGGAACTGTTCACGGTAAAACACCCTCTCAGTTGGATTTAAAAAACGCGCATTGGATCTTACCCTTCCTCAAGGTAGATGACAAGGGAGGTGGCCTGAGTAAGCGAGGGAGTTGAACCTAACCCCACCCTACTAATGAAATTGGCCCTTGTGGCGGGCGGTGCGGGTACGGCCCCGTCCGGAGCGTTTGGCGACTGTATCTTGCTCTTTCGGTGCAACACGACGCAGCGACCGCTTGAGGGCGTCGAGCGCCTCCGCAGCAAGCATTGGCGCGAACTCGCTCGACCACGACGGGTGTGCCGCGCCTTGCTGAGCGCTTGCTAGAACGGTGTGGTCACGCACCGCCCCCTCGAGCCACGTGTGAGCTACCTCGGCCCACATCATCTGCTTTTGCAGATCCCGCTCGCCCTTCGAACGCAGCGCAGCGGCGAGCGCAAGGTAGTACTTAATCTTCCAGGAAACTGCAATATCGCCCTCTCGCTCAAAGAGGTCCAACGCGCGCTGGAACAACGAGAAGACCTCCTCCCAAAGAGCCCTCCCTTGAACCTTGGCTACGTTGAGAAGAGCAACACCGGAGCACGCATCAATAAGAGCGACATTGCGAAGTTGGTCGCAATTCGCATAGAGCCTACGCGCTTCCCCGAGCCGCTTTACGCACCCGAGTGAGTCACCGCTTAGCGAAAGGATTTCGGCCTGCACCTGCTCAGCGCGCGCACGCAACGATACTACCTCGCGCGGCACACACACTTTACCTAGTGCGTTCTCAAGGAGCGCTAGGTCCTTAGCGCAACTGACAAGCCCTTCAGCAGCGGGTGCTGCAGTTGGGGATGCCATACTCACTTGGCTAACCTGAAAGCTTGCAAGCTGCGCCTGGAGAGTTGAGAGTAGCATCTCACTCGCTCCGCGGAAGTCGCGCATCTTGACCGCACATAAAGCTGCTGAGCGGTAATTATCGGCCGCAGATCTCCAATTACCAGCCCCTGCAAGACACCCGGCAAGCCGAAAAAGGGCCTCCTGTTCGAGTGAGCCATTACGCGCTGAACGAGCACTCGCGAGACACTTCCGGGAGAGCTTCTCACCCATCTTGTAATTGCCGATTACCTGAAGCGCAGACACCGCAGGCAACCCGAAGGCGGTAAGGCCCAGCTCCGATGCCAGCTGTGTTGAGAGACGCTGCAACACAGTTCGCCCCTCGGCGAGGGCACCGCTCACTATATAAGTTTGAAAGAGCCCAAGCAGAGAAGACAGCGATACGTAGAGAGACCCGCCCTCTTCTGCCAAACCTTGCGCTGCGCAGAAGAAACGTTGCGCCCGAGCGTGGTGTTCAACCGAGAGGCTCTGACTGGCAAGAACTAAGGAGCTCTCGGCGGCTGCAGCAAGGTGCCCGTGATGAACAAAATGTCGATGAGCTTCTTCGAGCGCTTGGCGGTCGCATTCATTCGGTACAAGTCGCGCTATAGTAAGCTCGACTAGCGCACGAGATACTTCGCCAAGGCCATCTGTTTCTGAACGTAATCTACGCTCCAAAAATTCGTTCCGCGTGCAACCAGCCGTACAAAACTCAATGTGGTAACGAAAACGTGCGAGGTCGCACTTCATATCGTTGGTCACACCCTGAAGGCTATCGGGAACTTCAGTCGCAACCTGCCCGTCCGAGCTGTTGCACGGGTCTACCAGCAACACAAGCTGACTAAGGAGACCGCGCGCAGCGACCAGCTCTGGGGTCGGCGCGTAAACGTAGGTTTTAAGAAGTTCAAGTCCTGAAAGCAGCGCAAGATGGTGCTTTCCGGCTTCAAGTGCTTGGTGGTACTGCGCCTCGACTAGTGCACGCGCGGTTAGTATCTCTGTTTCATGAAGTGCCCGCATCGCAACTGCTATCCCAAGGGCGCGCGCGCGAATGAGCGCGATACGAACGCGGTCTGCGTGAGAGTGCCCGAGCAGTGTTATCTGTTGTGAAATCGAGTCGATCGTATGCAGGTTGTCGTGTAGCACCCCATCGATAGCAATTGAACAGAGAGCCTTGTACGCTACAAAGAGTCGCTGCCGGTCGTCATCGCGCAGGAGCCCACAGATATAATCCGCTAATTGACGAGCGACTTTGTACTGACCGGCGTCTATCAGGAGTTCGATCGCCTCTACGACGTTCCAGGTCCGCGAGAGACCCGATTCTGGATCGCGCACACCTTCGAGCAGCTCGCGCAGATTCTCTCGACCTAGCACGGGCTGTTCCGACTGCGCATGTGCGGTGTTTGCACCACTCATGCAGCACCCCGCAGATTCTTCTGAGGGCATTTAACGGGAGTGTCTTGAAACGCCTCAACGGTATCACACAACGTGGCGATCTCCGCTTCGCCTGTGTGCTCAGAGATATCAACCAGCCAGGCAGTTGGTGCCATACGAGCTAAACTCTCAAGTTCATCACGAATAAATGATCCTGCGCGGTGAGTTGAAACTATAAGTAGGGGCGAGCGCAGCCTGTGCACATACGATTTTACATTAAATCCACTCGACCCCAACCGCAGTGGAAGCCCGAAGGGTAGTTTTGATTCTACGGCATCAACCAGCCGTTCCCAGCGAGTCGGATGAGGTCGTCCGGTTGCGTCGACCACTACAAGTGAGCGCACGAACTTCGGGTCAGACAGCGCTAGGTTCTGAGCAAGGGTTGCACCAGCTCCACAACCGATCAAGCTAGCTTGACGAACACCTAGCCCCTGCAAAACGTCACCGAGCCTTGTGCTCAGCGTTCCCCAAGAATCAACCGTTATCGGGCTCGAGGTTACCAACACGGCGCGGGCGCGCAGCGAGAGGCGCTCGGTCACAGCCAGAGCAACGTCGCTGTAGTGAGCATCATCAACGACCACCACAAAGGTGCGCCCAGTCCCGATATCACGGTGAACCGTCAGACTATCAGCAGGAAAATGTATCGGAGTAAGTGTATTCATCACAAATCGATCACCAAGCTATCGAAAGCTTCATTCTTAGTCCACCGTGCATATACACCCATTTACTGGTCGTGTAAGTAGCTGGAGCGACGTTATTTTTACAGCCCTCAGGAATTTGCTCAAGGACGCAGTTTATGGGATCTTGTCCAACGTCATTATGGCGAACAGTAACAACAAACTCTCACCCGGCCCATTCGAGCGACCGCTCGCTGAGGCAGCCGATCTCGCTCCTGAGAGTGAGGTTGAGCGGTGTATGGACTGCAGCCACTACGAAGAGTGCCTAGGTCTTGCGGCCGCGCTTAACTGGGATGACTTCTCCTGTGCTGGCTGCTCTCAGGAGGTTAATCGGTCCTTGGTATGGCGAGCTCACGTGAGCGCTAAGCGTGACGCAATCGTGAGCGCTCTGTGTGCTCTGCCGCGGTTAATTGCGGTTAAGCAATCCTGATTGAGACTTCACTAAGACGATACTCCGTCCTGCTGCTCTTTGGTCTGTGTTGAGCCTTTCTCAAGGAACCACAACGCTCCACCGAGCAGCGCTAGCAGGTATGACTTGGCGCGTAGTACGATTCCAATCGAGATGGCCTGCGCATCGGTTGCCCCGACTGCAACAAGGAAGAACAGAAAAGCTCCTTCCTGTATCCCTAAACCCTGTGGCGAAAGCGGTATAGCTCCTATGAGAAGAATGAGTGGTACAACAACCAGCAGGTCGACCCACGGAATATCTATCCATCCTACGGCAAAACCGACCGCCCCAGTATTTACGATAGTTAGGAGGTGAAAAATCAGGGAGAGTGCTGCAGCCTTTGCGAGCACCGAGGGCTTACGCAGCCCAATCTTCATGCCGTTTTCAACTCGTTCGGTGACGGCTGTAATACGCTCAGGCGCGCCGATGCGTCGAGCAATACGCGAGGACCACCCGAGGAAGATGGCGATCGTTGCAACGAGGGTGCCGAACCCTACCAACAAAACCGCTACGCGAATCGCCGGCGTTACAGCCGGAGAAAACAGTAGTCCAACAAGCGCCATCACCACCATTGCAACCAACCCGGTATAGCGCTCAAGAAAGGTAGCAGAGAACGCCTTTGCTCTGTCGCCCCCCTTTCCTGCCGCCACTGTGCGCGCTATATCGCCACCTACATACGAGGGTACGAGCAGATTAACAAAGTAACCGAGCAGGTAGAGCCGCATAAGTCGGATAACGGAGGTCTCGTTTCCTAACTCCCGGAGAAAGAGGCTCCACTTCAACACGCTAACGAACACCAGGAGGAAGCTCAGTAGCAGAATCAGTAAAACATCCTGCATAGAGACCTGAGCGAGCGACTGCAGAACACTCCCGACATTAACAACAAAAACAAGGAGCAAAACGACCGCTATTCCAGCGGCGTACCTTAGCAGTGGCGAGCGCACGACGTTCCTAATGAGCTGGTTCATAGAGATAAAGCTCCGCTATCGACCAGTCGAATACGGGGTCACTTTTGGTTTGTGTTAAAATGATGGATTTTATCCTCTCGCTTGGCCAAAAGAGGGTGATGCCGCGATTCTCTTTCAGGTAAAAACTGACTTTGCTGTATCCGAGCTCACTGAGCACGGTCCGTCTGTTCCCGTTGACCCCCTCAACCTCGATCTTCAATCCACGCGGATAATCGTGGAGGAAGCCGGCTAAGTCATAACTTAGCCCAGCAACTTTGCGTGGCGTGGGGAAGTCGATTCTAAAGCTCTGACCTGGCGATTGATGGGTTCCGGTTCCCCACCGTGTGGTGCTGTCACCATCAACAGCGTCAGATGGTTCACGAGACCCAAACCCTGAAAGCTGCGCCCCGACCCATGCATTAGTCATAGGCCTAGTCGGCTCTCCCTCGGTAATCCCGTGAAACAGAACGTAGCCACTTACCGAAAGCTCAGTGAAGGTGTAGCCAAGAGTCTGTAAAACGTCTCGCACGACGGCTGCCTCGGCCGGCACTGCTACGATCGGAGTGCGGTTGTAGCTGGAAGGATCACGCCCCTCCTCGTACTGGGGAAGTCTGACCTGGTATGGGGCCCCAAAGATAGAGAATGTAACCTGTTCGCCTGTCTCAAATGCTAGCCGGTAACCTATCCAGTAGTTAGTGCGAACCTTAGTAATTCCAAGGTTAGAGAGCGCTCGAATAAGCTCGCTGTGGTCACGTGACACTCGCTGACCCTTAAATACAACGGGCTCTCCCGGAACGGCTCTTCCGCCTGCATAGGCAGAAGCGATATTGAGCACAACTAGTAAGCAGGTAAGAGCAGACGCAGCACGCGGGGAACGTTTAGCAAGTCCGGCTACGATGAACCCGCACACCAGGAAGAGCGGCACATACAGCGGTAGGAGGTAGCGCGGTGCTTGCACGAGCCACCCGTAGGTACTCACCACAAAGATAACGCAACTGAAAACGATAATCAGCGGCGCAACCTCGATCGGATGCGACCATTCAACGCGCCCCTGGAAAAGTGCACGCCAGTGAGAGGAACGAGACACAAAAAGAGTGAGGAAGATCGCACCGTATACGCTGTACGCAACAATAACCGAGTATGGATACGCAGCCTCAACCTCCCAGAAGTGCACCGCTCCAAGAAGGACGGGCAAAGCCGTCGAGAAGAGCCCTTGGGTATGCTTTAACACCTGTCCAGCCGTGGCCGAGCCGTACATACCGAAGGATGCATAGTCATTCTGAAGGTTGTAGATCCAAAACGGAGAGCTTCCGATAAAGAAGGCGGTCGTACCCACAGCCACCATCAATACCAAGCGGCTAAGCGAGAGCTGCCGCTGCACCAAGCCCTGTGCTAGGTAGAGCGCGCTAAAGAGCCCCAGGGGACCGATAAAATAGAGGATTTGGTTGTTCGTCCAAAAGCCGACACCAAGCACTAACCCAAGAAAACTCGGATAGACGAGTCGATATGAGCCTTGGCGCCACCAACGAAGCGCAATAAGTAACGCCAGAGCGCCTAGCAACAGTATTTCTATAAAGCCACCTCGGGCCTTAACGCTCCACACGACAAGCCCCACGGGTGGGATACTCGTAAGCAGCGCAGCTACAAGCCCGACCACGCGACCGCCACACTGTTTTCCTACAGCGTACATTACCGGTATTAAAAGTAGTGCACATACGAGCGGTACAGTCTGGAGTGCGATCGCAGAGGGTCCAAACAGTCTGAAAAGACCGGCTACCATAAGCGCCTCAAGAGACCCCATGTAGTGCTGTCCGTAGTAGAAGATTGGAATCTCTTTCCCCTCAACGATGTGTTTCGCCATCAACCCAACGATCGCTTCATCTGCATCGATTACAAAGGATGCAGCGCGCATGAAATCAAGTCTGAGTAGAGCGCCAAGGACGATAAACACCGCAAGCAGAGAGAAGTCTACCCGTGTAGAACGACGCGTCGAGGGAGACCTCTCTTCCCGCGACTCCGGGGATGTGTACGTGCAACTCTGCGCTTTTTGGGACATGACGGGTGCCATTATACTGCTCGTGGTGAAATTGAAGATTGTAGAGTGTTGTCCGCAACGTGTACGCCATCACCTGCTTGCCCGAGCAGGGAAGCTGCATACCGATAAGCATCGCGGGTCAACTCTCCCGTGCGGGTCCAGGTGAATCCAGAGGCACGCTCGTGGCCCGCCTCTGAGAGCTTAGTGCGGAGAGCGCTATCAGATAGCACCTGAGCTAAGGCCCGTGCGCCACCCTCGATATTGGTCGGATCAAAGAGAATCCCCGCGCTGCCAACAACTTCAGGCATCGAAGACGTGTTCGAGCACACAACTGGTACACCTGCCGCCATCGCTTCTAGACACGGCAACCCAAAGCCCTCGTACAAACTTGGGAAGAGAAAAGCAGAGCTAATTGAATACAACGCCTTTAAATCGGTGTCAGGTATATAACCCAAAGAGACTACATCGTTCTCCATCTCAAATTCGCGCAGTGCAGCAGTTAGAACTTCCTGCTCGCGAGGGGAAGATATCCTTCCGGCCATAACCAAGAGAGGCTTCTCTGAGGGAGCGCCGCTCGATTCGCGCACTATGCGCTGCACGATGCCAACCAGAGCGCGAATGTTTTTTCGCTCATCGTGACCACCGACATACAGAACAATCGGCCTTTCATCTGGTAGGCCAAGGCGGTTGCGGAGCGGAGTGCTAACAGGATCGGCTATTCGCTGCGCGAACACCTCTAAGAACGATGGGTCAACTCCAAGCGGTGTGACCCGGATGCGTTCTGCTGGAATACCTAAAATTGACGTCAGGTCACGCGCTGTGCACTCACTGATTGCAATACACACCGTAGCACGCCTTATCGCTTGCAGCTCAAGCCAGCGGGCGAAATGAAAACGCCACGACGGGCGATGTGCGCGATAGAGGTCCTTTAAAATGAGAGGTATGAGGTCTAGTACGGTCAGTACGTAGGGCTTTGTGCTCCATGCAGGAGCGTCCATATGGGCAGGAAAATGCAGGAAGGAGAACCTTTGCATCTCACCAGCACTAAGCTTTAGAGGATAGAGGAGCTGTTGCCGAACTGTAGTTTTGCCAAACGGCAAGAGGTTCACTGCTTGAGAGCACACCCCTTCCGAAACAACCCGTGTGTGGTCAAACTTTCCGACCGTGAGGTCCCCTACCGTTGAGCCTTCAAAGAAACGGCTAAGCTCTGAAACGTAACGCCCAATCCCGCGCTGGGCGTGGGATTTAAAAGCAGGATCAAGACCACTTACATCGAGTCCAACGTAGGTCACACTGCCTCCCCAACGACCTGGGCAACTGACTTACTAGGGAGGCTACTGACTAACGCTGAAACCCTTGAGTGGAAGCGCTCGTACGAGAACTCCTTTACGCGCGCCTTTCCACGAGCAACTACCTGACGCCTAAGCTCGGTTTCTCGTCCAAGGTCATGTAGCAGCTGTCCGATGTGTGCATGTTTCTTCTCAGACACTACAACACCGGCGTTACCCAGAGTTTGCGGCACAGCGCCTGCGGCAAAGCCAACCACTGGCAACCCAAAGTGCATCGCTTCAATCAACGGAAGGCAGAATCCTTCGTGCTCGCTCATGCAAACGTACACCGAGCACGCCTCATACAGGGAACGCACCTCTTCGTCGGCCAAGCACCCCGCGAACTCCACTTTGTCTTCAAGGCCAAGCCCTGACACAAGCCGCCGCAACGAGAATGAATACAGCTCAGTATCGGTGTCGATACCTACTAACCATAGACGGCTATTCTTCTCGATGTAGCGGTGCAGGAAGTAGAACGATTTAATAATGTCCTCGATGCATTTATTCGGCGCGATACGCCCAACGTGCAGAACGTGCAGCTCAGGGTTTCCCTTCACAAGCGAGAATATCCCTTCATTACGAGGAGCATCCCAACGCTCAGGGTCAACGCACAGGTCAAGGACTTCAGCTTTGAAGCCTAAACCGCGCAGCTCCTCAGCGTTAAATTCAGAGTCTGCCCACAGCACATCAGAGAGTCGACACAGCCCGGGGAGCTCATCAAGTCCACGCTCGATATCGTACGCCACTCGGTTGTTAATACCCGAGTACCAGCGAGCCGGCGTAACGTTATGATAAATCAAGATGCGAGCACCCGAGCTCCACTCAGCGTAGAGTGGATTAAGGGGCGAGCCGAGCGAGTAGTGTAAGATAATATCGGCTGGCGCTTTTGAATTCAGTAACGACAGTGGTCGGCTCCGCCCTTTAAGACGTGGGTGCTCGTGCAAGGCATATATCTCACTCTCGCGCCCCATCGACCGCAAGGCACGCTGAAGCGCCAGTACTTCAGTAGAAATTGCATCGCCATAGCTAAGGGTGTGCACCAGTTGGTGAATCGGCCGTACAGTACTCATAACGCTTCGGCAAAACCCTCTCTAAAACGCTCGTGAATGATCCCGCCTACTACCAGTGCTACCAGTGCAGTAAAGGCTACGTAACAAAACCCTCCAGCAGATGGCGCTACACCACGAATAAGTATGTCTTGATAGAAGACCGTAATCTGCGCCAGCGGATTAAGCTCAAGCACGAAACGAAAACGTTCGGGCACAACTGAAGGAGGATAAACCACCGGACAGAGAAAAAATAGAAAGGTGAGTACGTTACCAACTAGGTGTTGCACGTCGCGGTAGAATACGTTCAGCGCGCTCAGACCCAGCGTTACGCCGTGAAGCAGGATGCCGTGCACAAGGACTAGGGCTGGAAGATACAACCATTGTGTCGAGGGAAAGACACCGGAAGCGAGCATAAATCCAAGCAACACGGGTAGTGCAAGCAGGAAATGAACGAGTGAGGATAGTACGCTGACGAACGGCAATACGTGCGCTGGAAACATAGACTTAGTAATCAGATGACCAGAACCCACCAGAGACGATGTGCCCTCTGAGAGGGCGCTTGTGGTCCAGATCCAGGGTAGTAAACCAGCGAACACAAGCAGATGGTAGTGCGGCCCGCCATTAAAGCGCATCCAGTAGCTAAACACCAATGTGTACACACCCATTAAACAGAGTGGGTTCATAAAAGACCAGAGGAACCCGAGCACTGAGCCGCGGTACCGAGTTGCCACATGTCGTCTAACGAGCGCGTCAACGAGAGCACGAGCGCGCCAAATTTCAGAGAATATCCGCACCATCACGCCACCTCACCATTGAACAGCCAACGGTGCGGCGGTGAGGTTACCCCAACCTCCGGTGCATCATTACGAACCGAGAAGTGTAACACTCCCTTGTGGTAATCGAATGGATAACCGTCCTTGCGATGAACAGCTACATCGAGGGTGTACGCCCCGTCGAGCAATCCGAGCCGGTCTATCTGGCAAGCGATTCGGCCCTCTCCAACAAGCTGCGGGAGCGCAATACGCTCAATCTCTGTGTTGGTACCGTACACGTTCAGTCCATCAACACGATTAATGCCGATACCGAATACAACGTCGCTCTCGGGGGTGTGTGCTCGATAGTGGATCGTGACCGTAAGGGGGTCGTCCTTATGAAAAACGCGTTTCTCCTGCTCGCTACCACCACTCAACGACACGTGCTCAATCGATATCTCACGACTTCCCCACCGCGCTGGTTCATTCTCTTCTGACTGGTCACGATCTACCGTAGTAGTTTCGGTCTCTGCCGCATGCTCCTCCGCTTTGAGGATCTGGAGCTCTTCACCATTCTCAATGAAGTGACGATACGAATCTATTACCCGACGCGGAAAGCCGCGGTCTTTAACCTCACCCTCATGCAGCCAGATAGCTTCGTCACACCAGCGCTCTACCGAGTCGAGGTCGTGGGTCACAAGCACCAACGTCTTCCCCGCTTTACGAAGCTCCCCGATACGATCCTTGCACTTAGCTACAAAGCCCGCGTCACCAACGGCGAGCACTTCATCAACAAGCAAGATATCAGGAGCGGTGTGTACAGCGATGCTAAACCCAAGTCGCATGAACATCCCCGAAGAGTACGACCTAACGGGATCATCGATCACGTGCTGTAGCTCAGCAAACGAAACGATATCGTCGAACCTACTCTGGATCTCCTCCTTTGAGAGACCGTGCATTACACCTGCCAGGAACAAGTTCTCCCGCCCGGTAAAGTCTGGGTGAAATCCAGCGCCAAGCTCTATAAGTGCAGCTATCCGACCGTTCACAGAGATGCGCCCACCATCGGGCTTATAAATTCCCGTGAGGAGCTTCAGAAAAGTAGATTTCCCCGATCCATTTCTACCAATCAGGCCAACCGAAGCTCCGCGCGGAATACGAAGGGTTAATGATTTGATCGCATGCGTTACAACCGTGTCATCGGATTTAGGACCAAGGGAGCGTTTAAGCGCTCCTAACAGAGCGCTCTTGATTGTAGAGTAGCTGCGATGGACCCGGGTGCGCCGCTTAAAGCTCTTGTTTAATCCCACGATATCAACGACGTACTCTGCCCTTGAAGGAGAGACCTCTGAGCTATCAACGTCGCAGGCGAGGGCGCAGGGTGACATCTCTACTAGCTCTCCTTCTTTATAATGTGTACACCGGGGAGGTTACGCCACCGTTCGCCATCGTCCATCCCGTACCCAACAAACCATTCGAGGCCCTTATGTTGGAATCCCACCCAGCACGGAACAAACGTGGGCTTGTCGAGAAGGCGTCGGATAAGGGTCACAGTTCGTACTTCTCGTGCCCCGCGCGCAAGAAGCTCGCGCTCGAGCTCCTCAAGAGTCCTTCCCGTGTCGCAAATATCATCAATGACGAGGACTACCCGCCCCTTAACCGCCAGCTGCTCGGCATAAATGGACACCGAACTGCGCTCAACTCCGTTCGTAGTGCCGTCATAAGATTCAGTTCTAATGGGTGCTATCTCCACCGACACACCGATACTCCGGACTAAATCGGCAAAGAAGAATATCCCACCCCGTAGCACTGGAATTGCTAGCACGTCGGTGTGTGATTCATCCCATACACGCTCACACCACGGGCGGATCTCCGCTCCCAACTCCCTGATCCGTTCGCTGATCGCACTTGCCGAATAGATCTCTGAAAAGTAACCTGGGATAGAGGGCTTATACTCGGTATCTTGATTTTTGGTTTTTGACACAACAACTCCGCACTTTAACTCCGAGGAGCACATCCGAACAGAACAACTATGGTAGCGCAACACTATACCGATATTTCTCCAAAAATTGCAATCAGGACGGCAGGTTGCACTCTTGTGGCTGTAATCAGCTTGTTAGGCTGCGCGGGGGATAATTCAAGCTCGGCAGGCAATCACCCGGTAGCAGCGCCAACTGCTGCCGCAACGCCTGGATTCCTGGAGTCGATAAAGCGCAGCATTAATGATGCGACTTCCGACGTGCAAGAGGCCGTTGCGCCACACGCAAACGAGCTACAAACGATGACTAAGGAAGAGGTTAAGAAGCTCCACCAGTGGGAGTATCTGGTAGAGGTGGTCGCGGTTACGCCAAGTGTTGACGCCCTACAAACGCGCCTCAGCGCGCTCGGGCTTGAGCGTTGGGAGTGTTTCTCCATAACCCCCGACGGCGTCGACAAGGTACGACTCACCTGCAAGCGGCGCCCATACAGCTCTCTGGCTTACCTCAAATGTCTCTCAGGGCTCTAGTAAAGCGTGACGAGGCAAGAGCAGATGAGGCAAGTCCTAGTTGGTCCACTCTACAACATGCTAGTCGGCTACGTGACGCGCAGCTGCGTAGTCGTGTTGACGACAGCCCTTATTTTCGTCTCGAGTGCCTGCGGACCGAGCCGCGCTGTTATCCCTCCAGGTGAGATCCCTGCCCCTCGGCAGGTCTCGCTTGAAGACGAGCAGTACGGTCACAACGTGCTAAGTGAGCTTACACGGCAATATCCTTTGGAGCGCAGCGATGCTGCCATCAACTCAGTACGCGACGTCGTTGAACGGCTCGCGCGCGCAGCAAATGCGGCAAACGAGCCATGGCACGTTTTTGTTCTCAGAGGAGATACGGTTGTAAACGCTGCCGCGACCCGCGGTAACTACGTAATGGTGTGGACCGGGCTACTTCGGCTCGCTCGAACCGAGGGTGAACTTGCAACCGTGCTGGCGCACGAATTAGGCCACCTTCTGGCAGGTCACACGCAGCCAACCGCCGCCGAAGAGGCAAGCGCGATAATTGCTCAAACTACCGGAAGTATAGCAGGCCAGGTTCTTGCCACGCAGGGAACCTACGGCGCCCTCGCCTCGATCGCAGGGACGCTCGTCACTGAGGCCATCAAAGCAGTTGCCGTGAATCCGGAGAACCAACGTCAAGAGTTAGAAGCTGACCAGATCGGATTCTTTCTTATGGCAGACGCCGGATATGATCCGAACGAAGCTCTTGCCATATGGTCGACCCTGGCCGCAGACAACGGCGGGTCCACTCTTCAGTTCCTCTCAAGTCACCCAGCAAACGACGAGCGATTAGAGGCTCTGCGCGAACTCTTGCCACGAGCCGTGCAGCGCTATGAAGACGTGACTCGAAACGTTCTGTCTTCTTCCCCAGCGCGAGCGAGGTCTGCGACACAGGACGGGGACTCGTTCTCCTTTGGTCGCGAGTCTGCAGCAGCTGCCACTGCCACTGCTCCTGCTCCAGCGGCGCTGCCCCCTACATCACCAACGTACCACAAAGGACCCACCCGCCGAGGCGCACCGGCTGCGGCCCTCGGTTGGACCGTTGTCGAACCTGATACAGCAGTGAGGCAGGCACCGTTTGCAGAGTCGACTATAACGGGCACCCTTTCGATGGGTACGCCTGTAGATATCAAGGGCAGAGTTGGCTCATTTTACGAAATATCTGCGCCGTCACAGGGATTTATTGCAACCTACGCTGTGTCGCCAACGCGCTAAGGAACACCTCCTTCTGGGTACAGCTCTAACCGTACTATGAGCCCGTACAACTTCTGCGGCAGAAGTTACTCATTACTTTCGCATACTTTCTATAATTCCTGTTCGCAGGCCGAAATCTGTCTACTCCTTGAGTTAGGGTCAGGCAGCAGCAGGAAGAGCCGTCCGCCGTTTTGACTGTAGGTCATGCGCTAGCTTCAAAAGGCCGCGCGCCTGCTGGCTAGCGAAGGTATAGTCGATAAGATCGCCTGCGCTCGCTGTTCCACCATCCTTGACGTAGAGTTCGACCGGCGGTACCGCGAAGAGGGTGCGACCGTCTGCTAGGCCGCATGCCATGCGTATCGGGAGCAGCGCTGCTTCATCGCGGGGAGTACCCTCACGGACGATCTGGTCTGCGATAGCGTACAAACCGGCCAACGCCTTCCCATTCGGAATGTTGCGTATAAAAGCGAGGTCAGTAAATTCAGTCAGCAGCCCTTTGGGGTTGGCTGTTTTTAATACCGCCATAACGCGAGATTGAATCAAGTCGTGCACGATGCCCTTGAGGTCGCTCTCAGCTGAAACCACATCGGTCACCGTAACGTCCCCTACCTTTCCGCGCACTCGCACTATGGGGATCTCAAGACACGATTGTAGAAGCTGAGCGACTGAGGCAACCCAGGAGGGGTCTTCGTGTCCGTTCTCCCAGGGCGCTGCTTCCGTTCGCGCTCCGGATAGTGCCACGGCGCGCACTCGGGCTTGCAGTTCGGGAGTGAGCCCCAATTGAAGCGCAGCCCTTCGATCTCCTGCCAAGCGCTCAATAAACTGATACGCCTCACCGGCATTGAGCGAGAGCAGGTCGACTGCTCGGGATTTCTTTATGTGTGCCCAGTTTTCAAACTCAAAACTCTTCGATTTAGCTTCGGTATAGCTCAGCGAAACGCAGGCGCCTCCAGAGTGTAGGGCCTCCACATGCCGCAGGAACTCAACACAACTTGCTTTGTCTTTAATGTACTGAGCACCCGTTAGGATGATGAGATCGTTAGCCCTTCCTAACTCGCGGGTGCGCTCAATAGGTAGCGAGCCAAAATCTCGCACGCACGAAGATCCCGTTACTAGTATGTCGCATGCGTTAAAGTGCTCACGCCCAAACTTTTCACCGTTGACTTCCACCATCGCAAAAGACTCAGGCAGTAGATTCTCTCCCATGCCATCAGCCAGGATAGCGAAATGTCCGGCGCTCTCCCCTTCCGCAGGAAGGTCGCTCACCGTGCTAAACCTCGGGTCCTCAGATACCACGCGGAGTTCGCCCGGCAAGAGCGCAGCAACGCCGCGCGGCATAGCACCCAACGCCATCATTGTCACATCGTCCTTAAGCGCCTTTCCATGCAGTGAGTTGGCAGCAGATATCCCCCCGATGCGAGGCTTTAAGTGCGCATCGTCCCCGTAGAAGTCTTTTAGAACTTGATGAAGCCAATCACGCACGGCCGGAGTAGCGGTCAGCCGCACCTTGTCGCGTCCGTAGTTCGCTACCCACCTAATCATCGATGCAACTAAGTTAACCGGGTCATCCGCCCTATCCCATACGAGCCCATTGCCAGGCCCCACATTGCCAGGCCCCAGATTGCCAGGCCCCTCATTGATGGCGCGGCGCAGGTCCTCTTCCCGTCCCTGCGTTACCAGGTCAGCGATCAAGGCTTTTATGCCGTCGCTCCTGACCGAGTAATCTACAACCCTATTGGTAGGAGCCATAAGAACCTTAGTTCCACCATTAGCAGGTAATTTATGGCGCTCCCTCAGGAAGTCGCGCTGAGCGGTCCTATAGGCTGCCGAGACCGCATCGAGTTGCTCCCTGCATACGTCCACGTGAATCTGCTGGCCAACTTTTAACTCTTTGAGGGAGAGAGCGTTTGCGCTGCTTTTAACGCGTGCTGCTTGAGCGGCCTCGAGGGCTTGAGCCACTGCAACTGCGTAGACGCGCCGTTTGCCAACCTGCTGGGGTAGCTCGCCGCTGCTGCCGGGAGCTTGGAGAGATGAACTACTTCTCATGGCTTTCGACGTTATCACGACCAATCGATTTAACCGAGAGAAAAATTCAGCTCAAGTTTGTCCATAGCTGGCCGAAACTGTAATCAGGAGAGAAGTTTCTCCCCTACACGGATGTAGAAGCTGTATGGTAGTAAAAAGCGTCCAACCGGATGAAGCAGTTAGTCCCGGGTTTTCTCAGGATACGCCCCGAGTTCAAGTAACTCGGCGCCCCGATAACTCAGACTCCCCCGACCAGCGCGAGCCATATTCCCTCAACATCAGTGCCGGCAGATACGCTGACAGGTCCGCTGCGAACCACGACCGAGTCTCCCTCAACGAAGCCATAGATGCCGTCCAGTTAGCGCTGCACTCCGTTAGTTCCATGGAGCAGATTGTAAACGGTGTGGATGGTCTGGCATCTATCGCACTCGGTGAGTCTACATCAGAGCGCACCCTGTCGGTTATCGAAAGCGAGGGAGCTGGAATGCTCGATTCGCTCCGTGAAATCACAACCGCATCAACCTCTGCGGGGGTGCGCCCTCTGTCAGGGGACCCTATCCGATTAGAGCTTGAACGCACCCTTGGGCCCGTTCTTGAGATGTGCCTGTCCGATGAAAGCACGAATCGACTTGGATTTGACCAGGTTTCGTTTGCATCAAAGGATATGATCCTTGCTACACTAGCAAAGATCGAGGGCGCAAGAGCGCGGCTTAAAGACCTGCGTTCTACTGTTTCCGATGGACTGGAGCAGCTAGCGACCGTGACCGAGACCCAGAAAACCTCCATGGCCCGGCAACAGGGACGCGAAGCCCCGTTGCAGGTTGTCGATGAGGCCCTCTCAACTGCTTGGGATCTCCGTGAGCAGGTGCTGGCAAACCCTAGTGGAGCAGAAAGTGCACACCGGGTACGGCATGAGAACGCCGATACATTACTGAACGGGACCCTAAACGGGTAACTCGGCCCCCGGCGTAATGGGTTATCGGGTACCTTTTGTGGAACCCGGTACACCTGTGCTAGCCTCCCCCAGATATGTTTGACTTCCTGCATGATAAGCTCGACGGAGCACTCCGAAAGATTCGCGGCCGTAGCGTTCTAACAGCCGCTGATGTTGAAACAACTCTGCGCGAGGTGCGTACTGCGCTGCTCGACGCCGATGTTAATTTCAAAGTCGCCAAGGATTTTTGTGCGCGTATAGCCGAGAAGGCCGTGGGCGATGCGGTTCTTAAAAGTCTCTCCCCGGATCAGCAAATTATAAAGTTAGTGCATGAAGAGCTTACCGCTACGATGGGTGGAGAAGCGGCTGAACTAGATCTGCGCACCGCTCCCCCAACGATTATTATGGTTGTTGGTCTGCAAGGTTCGGGAAAGACCACTACATCCGCCAAGCTTGCTAAGTTTCTGAAGGAGAGCTGCAAGAAATCGCCACTCCTCGTGCCAGCAGATGTTTACCGCCCCGCTGCTATCGAGCAGCTCAAGACCCTTGGCGCCGCGCTCTCTGTCCCGGTATTCGATTCACAGCCAAGCGACAAGCCCCTTGATATCGTCATCCGGGCGCGTGATTTCGCAAGCCGTAACGTGTGTGACGTTATGATCGTTGATACCGCCGGGCGGCTACAGGTCGACGACGCGTTGATGACAGAGCTACAGCAGATCGTAAGCGCGATTCAGCCGCACGAGATCCTCCTTGTTGCAGACGCTATGACCGGACAGGAGTCCGTTAACGTGGCCCAGACATTTGACCAGCGCCTCGCTCTGACAGGTCTTGTTCTTACCAAATTAGATGGCGACGCGCGCGGTGGAGCGGCGCTCTCGATGCGCGCCGTAACGGGCAAGCCGATTAAGTTCGTTGGAATGGGCGAGAAGTCTGATGCTCTTGAGCCATTTCACCCTGAGCGTATGGCATCGCGGATTCTTGGCATGGGCGATGTGCTTACGCTTATTGAAAAGGCGACCCAACAGGTAACTCTTGAAGATAGCGCTGCTCTCGAGAAGAAATTCAAGAAAGACCAGTTCTCGTTTGAGGACTTTCTGGGTCAGATGAAGATGATTCGTAAGATGGGGAGCATCTCCTCACTCGCCTCGATGATACCTGGGCTGAACAAGTTCGCTAAGCAGATCGACCCCGAGCGGCAGGAGCGCGAGTTTTCAAAGATGGAAGCGATCATTCTCTCTATGACCCATCAAGAACGTCGTAATCACGAGATAATTAACGCTGGCCGACGGCGGCGTATCGCAAAGGGCTCAGGAACGAGTGTTGAAGAGGTTAATCGTCTCATCAAGCAGTTCGTTGAGATGCGCAAGATGATGAAGCAGCTTATGAAGATGGGTCCTGGTGGACTCTCAGGGCTCTTCGGAGGGGGAGCTGGCGGCCTTGGGGGCCTCGGCTCACTGTTTGGGCGGCGGTAATTCAGGCTTAGCTAACCTAAATTCAGTATCTTAGCAGGCTTTAATCTACCTTTCCCCAACCCTTTACCATTCTGTAGGTTTTGGTATACTGCCGACCTTGTTTTGATTTAGCCGTATATAGGAGTTATTGTGGCAGTAGTTCTTCGTCTTGCTCGACTCGGTAAGCACAAATCACCAGCGTACCGTATCGTTGCCACCGAGAAGCAGCATAAAAGAGATGGTCGCTTCCTTGAGGTTGTGGGCACATACAATCCCCTCTTCAACCCTGCACGAGTTACCGTGAAGGAAGACCTCATTAAGAAGTGGCTCGCACTTGGTGCAAAGCCTTCGGATGTTGTTCGTTCACTCATTAAGCGCTCGCTCCCGGGTCTCGTTGAGGGCCGAGAAGAGCATCAGCGAGCTAAGCTTCAGGCTACTCGTAAGGCGCGCAAAGCTCGAGCTAAGGCTCGCGCTAAGTAACCGAGTATCGGCTCAATGAAGACGCGGTCTGGTTCTCATAAGGGGAATCGGCCGCGTTTTGTTTTGGTCGCAGGAGCTAGCTGTGTGGAACGTTGAACTGCTGACTATCTTTCCCAAGATATTCGATAGCTTTCTCGGCGCAAGCCTTGTTGCAAAAGCGGTCGAGCGTGGACTCTTCTCACCAACGGTCACCAACATCCGTGATTTTTCAGATCCGCCCCACCACAAGGTTGACGATACACCGTATGGAGGGGGGGCCGGAATGGTAATGCTACCCGAACCGCTGATGCGCTCCATCGATGCAGCCAAAGCCCGCCGCGCAGATGCGCGGGTTGTACTCTTTTCTCCAGCTGGTGAGCGCCTCACTCAGCAAAAGTGCCATGAACTCTCAAAGTGCGAATCACTTATCTTTGTATGTTGCCGCTACGAAGGGGTCGACCAGAGGGTTGTCGACCTGGCCGTCGACGAAGAGATCTCTATTGGTGACTTTGTTGTCATGGGCGGGGAGGTTCCAGCGATGCTTACCATTGAAGCGTGTCTCAGGCTGCGACCTGATGTGCTCCATAATGCAGACTCTGTGCTGCATGAGTCATTCTCTCCTCACCTCGGTGAGGAAGCGCACATCGAGGCACCGCAATACACCAGACCAGAGGTATTCCGTGGCGTGCCTGTGCCAGAGGTACTTCTTTCTGGGAATCACAAGGCGATAGATGAGTACCGGCGACGCGAATCCATTCGTCTATCGAAACAACGTACGAGGTCGTAATGAAAAGTACTACAGGCGCAGATCTATACGTTGCTTTACTGCATGACAAGATGGTCGATAAGACCGGTCGGCTCGTTACAACATCCGTAACACCCATCGATGTGCACGACATCTCACGCAGCGCGCGCACGTACGGGGCGGCGGGATTGTTCGTCGCCCACCCGTCGCAGACAATTCGTGCGTTGATACGCACCATCAAGAGCCACTGGGAGGGTGACTTTGGCTCAAACTACAATCCCAACCGTCAAGATGCTCTCGGTGTACTCTCAATCGTCTCTGACCTCGATGAGGCAGTAATGCACATAGAGCAGCGCAGCGGCGCTCTACCGAGCATCATCGCAACGTCTGCTCGCGATGGGTCTGACCGAGTTAGCTACTCTGATATGCGCGAGACGATGGACAACAGTCAGGGACCGTTCTTACTTTTGTTCGGCACCGGCTGGGGAATGAGCGAGCAGCTCATGAGTAGAGCCGACTTCATTTTGAAGCCGATTAACGGCCCAACAGAGTACAACCACCTCTCGGTGCGTGCCGCCTGCGCGATTATCCTCGACCGACTGCGCGGTGTGTAGGAACAGCTACAACACTTTAAGCAGCGTAGTGAGTGCACGTACACGGTGACTCGGAAAATCGTGGCGCTCGCGCGTAAGCAAAGAGAGCGATTGGACCTCTCCAAGTGGCACAAAGTAACTTGAGTACGGCAACTCTGCCACCAAGGGTGTACCGCTGTGCAGGTCAGGAATAAAGTGACCAGAACACACCCCCCGTACCAAGATGCTACGCCTACTTGGATACACAACCGCCATACAGCACACAAACTGCGCCCGATACCTTATGCCCGGCGCCAATACCTGCAGCAAACGGTGCAACCCAAACCCCTTTGTATACACCCCTGGAAGGCCTCCGAGGGCATCAACCTCAAGGCCAGTGTCGTCTACCAAAACAGGCTCTGCGCTCCAGCGTGCATACGCTAACCCTTTTATGAGGGCGTTCTGCTCGTAAGTCATCCCAACTTCGGCAGCTTCAGGGGGCTTGCATGTATGCTCAAGGTCGCCCAAGGAGCGGATAGTATACCCAAGCGGTGCTGCAATACGGCGCACCTCTGCGACCTTCGCCTCGTTAAAGCTGCCAAAGAGCAATCTTTTCTCCCCTGCCAACTGCATACACACTATTTTCCCTGTCGGGCTCCCGATTCGCAGTGGTACACTATAAGGATGGAACACGTTACGTGGTCAACGGTTTTCTCATTATTTAATACCCAGATCCTCTTAGCTGCCTTCCTCGGTGCGATGATAGGAGTTGAGCGTGAGCTTGCCGGTAAAGACCCAAGCATACGCACCTTCGCCCTGATCAGCATGGGAAGTTGTATTTTTACCCTGCTCTCAGTAGACGTTCTCGTTGATTACCATGTCGGTGACCCCGGCCGTATAGCCGCGCAGATCGTCCCCGGCATCGGCTTCTTAGGCGCGGGGACGATCTTCCGCTCTAAGTACGGTGTTTCAGGGTTTACTACCGCTGCCTTGATGTGGGTCACAGCTGGTATCGGCATGGCAGTTGGCTTTAAGCGCGCTGACCTTGCGATATCAGCTACGATTACAGCTATCATCATCACCCTCTCCCTGCGCCTTCTCCACCGCGTGATCCGACCGCTACGCAAGAACCGGATGCCTGAGCGGACTACCGACTCATAGTCGGCTGATTTAACGAATGCCTGCCTAGTCTAACCTAACAGTGTGGCGGGCTTGCACCGGCATGCCTGCTGGGTATTACGAGCGGAGCTCGAACATTGTCGGCACTCTACTTTTCGATTACCTCTCGCATCAGCTCGGTCGAGTGCTTGATCAACCGAGCGGTAGGACCGTCGACCTGGAGCCATTCGGCAGCATTTAGTTTATCTTAGGCAAGCGACCGCCGTGTTGCCGCGCGGCTGGTCCATAGCACATTTTAGCTGAACTCAAAGAAGCCTCGCCCCTGCCCTGATCTGCCATAAAGCCTAGTTATAAGTTCGAAGCAGTAGCTGTCTATTTGTTTAGTAAATCTGTGTCAAGTATCTGCCTAGTAAATCCGTGTCAGTTGAAACATTTCTCGTTTTTCGCTGGAGGGATTGCTTCTCTGTCGTCGTATACACGCGCGAACGCAGAGTTGGGGAGGGGGGGGAGGCCGCTGACCCAAAAGTCGAGAGGGACTGCAAGAAAACTGCGTCTTTGCTGCGCTCAGTGCACTTTCTAAGCACCGTTCCCTCTAAGTGACTGAAAATAGTGTCCTCGATAAGCTTAGCGTGAAGTGACTACCTATCACCTTCATGAGACACTTACCTGCATATTTCCCAGTTAAATCATCAGGAGCCCTAGAACATGCTGCCGGCTCGCCCGCCCATTGCAACGTGATGCTATGCCCAAGCACCGCTAGAAGTGGTGCCCGCCAACGTTTCTGTTGCAAAACCTTGCTAATGCAATACCTGACAGGACCTTGCGAACGTTACCGGCCGACGGCCTTCAAATACCTCATCGCCAGCTGGCACAGGGCAGCGGAGTTTCCTTCGCTAAAACTTCGAGGCAGTCCGTGTAATACTAATTTGACCGCCGCTGTTATTAACAATCACATAGGTAGTTCGAGAGCCTCCAGTCGCAAATGTGGCGGTTGCTGTCAAACTCGGATCCTCGACATCGGTGACAGTGACTGTAAATGAGCCCTTCTTCACAGTAAATTGCGCTACGCCGTTCGCATTAAGAGATTTAGTAGACTGGCCAATGGCTATTTCAACGGTACCTGACAACGTGGGGGATTCCTCCGAGGTCGACGTCCGAGCGAGACGAAAACCGATTTTTTGAGACCGATCAGACGGCGAGGCGGTTGAGACAGGATCAACGTCGTTGTTTAACCCCTCACTGTTCCACGATCCACCGCGAGTGATCAAAGCTGGCATGGACTCTACTAACATAGCAGTATCAGTCCACTCTTCAACATTTCCTCCCTGATCGTATGTGCCGTAGGCACTACGAGAGCTTGTAAAGCTTCCCACGGGAGTCAGGTAGTTCTCGGTGCTACTAAGAGTTGAACTCTGAGTAGCTGCAAAGACGCCACCAAGCAGAAAATTTGCCTGATTTGCTGCACTATCTGATGAGTTACCTGGTAAGGTATCGCTCTTTGTGGGGTATTTGTAGTACCCAGCATCCGAACTCCCACCCTTGTAATACGCAGCTTTGAACCATTCGTTATCAGATGGTATCCACCACTTCGCATCATCACTCCTCGATGGGATATTCACAGTCGTGCCGTAAAGGAGGTAGGCTCCAAACTCAATCTCCCCGTTTGACACAGCACCATTATGCATCCAATTGGCAAATCGAGCGGCGTTAAACCAATTCACGTAGGTCACAGGAAGATTTCCGTCACCAACTACCGTATACGAATACGGCGAGCCTTCTATCCCCTGCCCTGAACGCGCGATGCCTGCGATATTAGCATCAGACGCCATACGCTCATCGTAGAGAGATTCAATAACTGTTGGGCCAAAGGAATAAACATCTGGCCTCGTCGCGACAGCATTCAAAAAATCAGTGTATTGTTTCACTGTTACTTCGTACCTCGCCATGCGAAACTCATTAGCTACCTGACCACGGCTACTCATTCCTACAACCAGAGCAACGTTACCTGCGTCACCAATTTTCACCGTCGCATTAGTAGTTGTAGGAGGGGTCGTTGTGCTTGATAAGTTATTCTTAATTCGAACGGCAAAACTTGCCTTAGATCCGCCACTGCCACCACCAGCAAAGCAGATCTCTTGGGTAGCCAATAATAGTGCAACAAGCGCTACAATGATCTTGGGGAAACGTCGCTGCAGAATGTTCATAAATCACCAATTTGAAGAAATACGTTTAAGCACAGAGTGCAGAGATAGGTCGTTGTTGTATTAGCTAACTTTGCTCTTAGTAACCGCTGTTCGATATCCACGAGTTTGAACCCTGTTCCATTCCTTCGGATCTGATAGTGCCAAGGCACCGACCAATTGACCATTAGCAGTCCGCACAAATTGAGCAGCGCCCCTTATCGCTGTGGCACCCACCTTACGCCACGGCATGCTCGCGTATCCGGTGAGTTTAGCGGAAAATGTATTTCCCTTTGCAGAGAGGCTGGCAACCGTGTACCCCTGCCCCTCAAGAAGCGTCTTAAGCGCTCTAGCTAGCTGGGCGTTGGTAAGGGATTTTTCATCCGAAGAAATAGCCTCACGGGTCGCATACAAAACTACCTTGTCTTTCTTGTTGGTCGGTCGGATTAAGTACAGAGAGCTTGATATTTTCTTCGGCTTTCCGGCCTTAGTGGGCAGTGAGAGCGTTAGTTGACCATTCCAGAAACCTACACTCTTGGTCTGCGCTAGCGCTGAATCGAATAATCCGGCCGCAGCCACGGCGACGATAAAAACCAATATAGTCTTAACTGTTCTCATCTTCCCTCTGCCTATCGCTAGCCGTATGAGTATTTACTTGGCGTGACGTTTCTTGATTTGGCTTGTATTGCGGCGTTTACTCTGTTGGGAGGTCAGCTGATTCAGGAACGCACTCGCCCCGACCGACCTCCAACGAGACGTCACAGATACAACCTAGCTACCGATCTTTACCAGGAGCGACAAATCGTTGCAAGTATGCTCTTTAATTCGGCACAGCCCGCTGACTGCAAGTCCACCACAACCCGGTATAGTTTCTTCTCTATCTCTCAGAATACGGTAGGTAGCAGGGACCAATAACCGCTTAAAGCTGATAGCGGTTACCTTGGAGCAGGTTGCTTGTTCAACCTAACCTCCGCATTCTCGCTACAGTAAGGTGTTGGCTCGCGCCATGTGTTAACGCACTGTTGTACCGCGCCTGGTCTGCGAGCCGAGGTAGGAGAAGCGTGTCCTCTCTTA